>CAXYYJ010000022.1:0-78102 GCA_964293475.1 uncultured Draconibacterium sp. | reverse complement strand
ATCAGGTTTACAACGAAATTTGCAAACCATCTCAAAACATGCTAATACAATAAAGAAAATAAAAACAGACACAACTTGCTCCTTGTGATGCAACACGATTAAGAAACCATGAAAACAAAGATGCACATGAAAACACAAACATTTTTTACAGCAATCACCGCCACCTTACTCTTCAGTATTCTGGCTCTGCCAACGGCACTTTTTGCCAAAGGCGATTTTTCAAAACCTATTAAAAAAGAGTTTAACATCAACAAAAATGCTACACTCAATATTGACTGCGAATTTACTGATATTAAAGCCTTTAACTGGAATAAAGATGTAATCAGCGTCGAAGTTACCATCACCGTAGATGCTGGCAGTGAAAAACAAGCTGCAAGCCGCTTTGAGAAAGTCAACGTGATTTTAGATGGTACAGCCTCTATGGTTAACCTGAAAACTTCCCTCAACAACGATTATTTTGGGGGGAATAATAACAATGTGGAAATTGACGTGGTTATTTATTATCCAGCCTATATTCAGCTGATTCTCAACAACGAATTTGGCCATTGCGTTTTCCAGGATATCGAAGGAAAAGCTACCATTGAAATGGAATACGGAAATTTCGATGCTCAAAATCTCACCAGCACCGAACTCGATATTGATATGGAATTTGGTCAGATAAAAGTAGGCAGATTTCAGGGGGGAAAAGTTGAAGTTTCCTATGGTGGATTTAGCACTCAAGTGGCTGGAATTCTAAATCTTGACTCCGAATTTTCCGGCAACGAAATCGACCATGTCGATCATCTGGAAATGGAGAGCTCCTACGACAAAAACAGCTTTGGAACCATCCGCAAAGCCATCATGGTTTCGGAATTCAGCTCCAATAAAATCGATTTGCTTCAAAAATATATCGACATGCGAATTTCTTATGGAAGCATAAATGTGAAACAAATTGAAAACGCTTTCGACATGGTCACCATAAACAGCGAATTTTCCGGGGTCGATTTAACCTTTACAAATCCTGCCAATTTTGCTTTCAAAGCATCTGCAGAAATGGGTAATTTCAACTATCCCAAAGATTTAGCTAAGATAACTCGCCTGGAAAAAGAAATGTTCGATTTGGATTTGGAAGGTTATTTTGGTCAGGCCAAAGGTCAAACACCTAAATTAATTGTCAATGTTTCGAATGCTAACGCCGATATCAACTTTAAATAATATGAAAATGAGAAACTATGCACTGGTCACACTGCTCATGGGCGTTTCGACCATCATCACAGCACAAACCGAGACCCGAACCCTGGGCTCTTTCACCGCCATCGAAAATCATTGTTCTATGGATGTGATTATAAAACAAGGCTCCGATGAAAAAATTGTGGTCTATGCACCTCAAAAATACTTCGGGCAAATTGAAACAAAAGTAGTTGCAAATACCCTGGTTATCGACATTGATGGACCCATAATTTTAAAAAATGAGGTCCTGAAAATTGAAATAACTACCAATGTTCTCAAGGAAATTTCAAATTCTGGAAGTGCTGATATCGATTTTGAAGGAACTTTTACCTCAGGCAGCATGTTCATAGATTTGCAGGGATCGGGGGATTTGGAAGGAACTTTTAATGTGAAGGATATGGAAATTAAAATGCATGGCTCTGGCGATGTGGAGATTAGCGGAGTTAACAACTCGCTGGATGTGGAGCAAATGGGCTCTGGTGACTTCGAAGGCAAGTCGCTCCATCTTGGAACAGCCTATTTCAAAATGAACGGATCTGGCGAAGCCGAAGTTGAAGGAACAGCAGCCATGATGGAGCTTACACAAAGTGGCTCCGGCGATTTCGATGGACGTGCTTTCCAGGTAAAAACCGCTAAAATCAGAAAATCGAGCTCCGGTGAAGCTAATGTTCATGTCACTGAAAACATTGATGCCCGAATCTCGGGCAGTGGCGACTTAATCATTAAAGGCCGCCCCGAAATAACAAATTTTTCAGCCACCGGAAGCGGAGAAATTATTACATTATAAATTATCAGTCAATACTTTAATTATTATGAAACGAGCATGTTCGTTAAAAACAAAATCGCGGATGAAAATTCACATGCGAATTCCATCCGACCTTAACTTTAAAATTATTTACGGATGAAAACAAAATTTGCAGTAATAATCCTCATCATCGCCGGAATCGCATTATCCATGATGAGTTTTGACACCTACCGTGTTAAAGGAAGCGGAAACGTAATATCAGAAACCCGCAATGTTAGCGGCTTCCATGGAATAGATGTGGGAAGCGCCTTCGAAGTCGTTCTGGTAAAATCGGCCGAAGAGAAAATAGTGATTGAGACTGATGACAACATCATGCCCATCATCAGAACCAAAGTGGCCAACGGTATTTTGGAAATCGAAAACACCGAAAACATCAACGACCCAACCAAACTCAAAGCAACCATTTACTACAAAAACATTAGCGATATTAAGCTTAGCGGCGCAGCTTCTCTAACAAGTGCCGATGTTCTGCAAACCAATTCTCTTGAGTTTGAATGCAGTGGTGCAGCATCTGTTGAATTAAAACTTGAAGTAGGCAAATTCGACGGCGATTTTAGTGGTGCCAGCGAACTTGAGCTCACCGGTATGGTTGAAGATGCTAAAATTGACCTGAGTGGAGCAAGCGACCTTAAAGCATTTGAATTAAACATCAAAAGCCTGAATCTGGAAGCAAGCGGAGCAGCATCGGTTAATGTATCAGTATCAGGAAAAATGCAAATCAATGCCAGCGGAGCCGCATCTGTAAGATACAAAGGCGATCCAGACATTCAACTCGAAGATATTTCGGGCGCATCGTCGGTTAAAAAAATGTAAACATTTATTATTTGATTTATTCTGGCAGCATCTCTAGGGGTGCTGTTTTTTGTTTAACGCAATTGCCAACAGGCCAAAAAAAGTTCATATCTTAGGCGTGAAAATCAAACCAAGGCAGCATGGCACAATCTCCCGAAAGCATCTATAATAATCGTGATGATTATAATAAAATTTTTCTGGAAAAATTTAACTTCCCCTATCCTATTCATTGCATTCATGAGCATTTTGAGCAAACAGCTGGAAAATTCCCAAACCGCATTGCCGTTCAATATTATGATGAACATCTAACTTTTTCTGAGCTCAACCAACAAAGCAATCAATTGGCGCACTGGCTCATAGAGAAAGGCGTTAAAAAAAATACCCCTGTTTTGCTTTTTCTCAATCGAAGCCCACGGGTTATGATAGCCATTTTTGCCATTCTAAAAGCTGGCGGCGCCTATGTTCCTGTGGTTCCAAAACTTCCCAAGGAGCGGATACTTTCAATTATCGAAGATTCTGACATCAAATTTTCTGTTTCCGAAAATGAATTTTCAGATTTTCTTCAGGAATCTATCGAAACCCCTTTTAATTTTGATAGTTCAGAAAATTCTCTTGATTCATACCCAAATACAAATCCCAACCTCGATCTTCTGCCCGATCAGCTTGTAAACATCATCTATACTTCAGGCACCACCGGAAATCCTAAAGGAGCCATGATATGCCATGCATCGCTCAGCAGTTTCTATTATACCCAACAAGATATTTTCTTCCCCAACGATTCCAATCAATACCGCGTTGCGCTGAGTGCTCCCATCAATTTCGATTTTTCCGTGCTTCAGTGGGTTCGAATTCTTGCCGGGAACACTTTGGTCATCATCCCCGAAAATTGTCGTCTGGATGGCAAGCTATTTATTGAATATGCCCTAAAATACCAGATTCAAACGGCAGGTTTTACTCCATCGGAGATGAATATGCACATTCAGGCTGGTTTTTTCGAGTCACTTCCCCAACTTACCCATCTCACCATTGGCGGCGAAGCCATGAACACCCAAATGTGGGATTTGGTGGCACAACAGAAACATATCAGAGCTTTCAATGTATATGGCCCCACCGAATGTACCTGCTATGTTTGCTGTGAGCATATTACCCCCGAAAATGAGCTTTCCCTAGGACCTAAACTCGCCAATACGGAGTTGTTTGTAGTCGACGAGAATTTTCAGAAACTCCCTGATGGTGAGTATGGTGAGTTGCTTATTGGTGGATTGTGTGTGGGAAATGGCTATATCAACGATGAAGAAAGAACCAATCAAAAATTCATTATCAGCCCATTTGATTCAGCAAAAAAACTATATAGAAGCGGCGATAGAATTTGCAGGCTTCCCAATGGGAAATATCAATATGGTGGTCGAATAGACCGACAAATAAAATTGCGCGGAAACCGCATAGAGCTGGAAGAAATAGAGCACCATATTTTAAAAATGGAAAATATTTCCCAGGCCACATGTCATCTGAGAACCAAGGACGAAAGCTATCAGTTTTTGGCAGCCTATATTAAGCTAAAAGAAAGTACAACCTTAAACGCTTTGGAAATCAAGCATTTTCTCGAAACGCTAATGCCCGATTACATGATTCCATCGGCCTATGTTTTTGTGGATGCTTTTGCATTAACTCCAAATGGAAAAATAGATTTTAAAGCATTGCCCCAGATTGAGCCTGACCATTTTATTCATGAGGAAACCAGCGAAACCATAACGCCCACTGAAGAAAAACTTGCCAAAATATGGAGCCAACTTATTGGTATAGAACAAATAAGCCCTGCTGATAATTTTTTCCATCTCGGCGGACATTCTCTTTTGGCCACTCAGCTCGTTTCGCTCATTGAAACAGAGTTCATCAAGAAAATTGCCATCGACACCATTTTTAAATACCCCCGGCTAAGCGATTTAGCCCACCTTTTAGATGAAACACAAACCACTCATTTTGACCATTTTATTCAACGAAATCCATCGTTGAACAAATCTCCTTTGGCTTATTCTCAATTGCGTCTATGGAATATATTTAAAGTTCATGGTGCAACTACTCTGTTTAATACTCCATTCGTTCTTGAAATTAAAGGCAAAATTTCGGAGGAAATTATGGAGAAAAGTCTCAATTTTCTTATTCAAAGACATGAAGCCCTGCGAAGCCATATTGCCGAGGATGACGGACAAGTCTTTTTGCAGGTGGAGCCATCGGTTCAATGGTTTCTGCAAGTTCACCATCTTACAAGCGATAACAATCTATATTCCAGAGAATTATACGATCTCATTAAAAAAGAAACCTATTATCTTTTCGATTTACAAACAGCTCCCCTTTTCCGCTTTAGTTTAATTCTGGGCTCCAACGATATTCATTATTTCATCCTTTCGTTTCATCACCTTATAACCGATGGATGGAGTATGGGCTTGTTTATCAAAGAGCTGAGTCAGGTTTATTCTGCCCTGGCTGAGAAAAAAGATCCACAATTACCTTCCCCCGACTTCCATTTTACCGATTATTGCTTCAGTCAGACGCGTTATCTCGAAGGACAAGATTTTAAGAAAACAGAGCAATACTGGCTTCAGGAATTACAAAATCTACCCGAAATTCATCAGCTTCATATAGATAAAATCAGGCCAGAAACACAGTCGCTTAGGGGAAATACGCTTCAATTCAATATAGAAAAGACAGATTTTCAAACAATTAAACAATTCAGTGCCCAACGGAGCAGCAGCAACTATATGACCTGCCTGGCTGCCTTTTTTATTTTGCTCAGAAGGCTATCTTCCGACGATGAAATTGTGGTGGGGAGTGTTATAGCCAACCGAAACCACAAAGAGTTTGAAAATGTTCTGGGGTTTTTCTCCAATACAGTTCTTATCAGACAATGGGTTGACGAGAATTTGACAGTCGATGAATTTTTAAATCAGATAACCGACAAAAACCTTCAGGCTTTTAACCATCAGGATATGCCCATGGATAAACTGCTCGAAATTCTAAAACCCAACAGAAATTTAGCTTATAATCCACTGTTTCAGATAGTTTTCAATTATCAAAACATGCCGTTGGACGATTTGAAATTGCCGCAAGCCGAAATATCTTTTCTACCATCGCATAGTGACACCGCCAAAGTTGATTTAACGCTAACACTTAGAGAATCGCACGATGAGCTTTTAGGGGAATTTGAATTTGCGACAGATTTATTCTTCAATCATAGCATTGAACTTTATCGAAATTATTATGGCAGCATTCTGAAGGAAATCACTAAAAATCCTACAATCAAAATCTCGGAAATAGCCATTGAATCGCCCAAATCTATTCTTATTGGCCCAAATCCTTTTACATTCAAATCGGTTGTTGAGCTGTTTGGTTCAATTGTGGAACACGAACCAAACCAAACCGCCATTCAATTCAATGATAAAATATTAACTTACAAAGAGTTAGACGAGCTCTCCAATCAGGCTGCAAACTTTTTCATCAAATCATCGTCACATATCATAGGAATTTCTATACCCAGGAGTATCGATAGCATTGCCATAATTCTGGGGATTTTAAAATCAGGGAAAGCCTATTTGCCCATCGACGCCCAATTACCCGCCGAAAAATTAGAATTTATTTTGGAGCAAAGTGCTTTGGAAATTCTTATAACCGAAGGAATCCAGCACAAGCAAAGCATTGACTTAGTAGATTTTAAAAATCAAATTGCTGCATTGCCAACCACAAAACCAGCCGTCGAAATCACCAAAAGCAATGTTGCCTACATTATTTATACATCTGGCACAACAGGCAATCCAAAAGGCGTGGTCATTCTTCACGAAACCTTGAGCTATTTTACTCAATCAACCATCGATGTGTATCACCTAACACCCAACGATAAAGTTTTGCAGTTTGCCTCCTTGAGCTTCGATGCAGCAGTTGAAGAAATATTTCCAACGCTGTGTATTGGTGGCCGACTCGTGCTTCGCGATGATGAAATGATGGCTGGGAACAGGCATTTTATGGAGAAATGTCATGAGCTCGAAATTTCGGTTTTAGATTTACCCACAGCATTCTGGCATCAGCTAACCAACGACATAAAACATATTGACCTTCGTTTGCTGGAGAAACTACGACTCATCATTCTTGGTGGCGAGGCCGTGAAAGCAGATTTTGTGAAGAAATGGTTTAATTATATAAAACAAGGTCCATCCATCATCAATACCTATGGACCCACCGAAGCCACTGTTGTTGCCACAAATTATCTCCTCAATAAAAGCCATTTATATGCCGAAATACCTATCGGCAAGCCACTTCCACATGTCCAACTCATTGTAGCCGACGAAAATAATTTACCCGTTCCCATTGGTTTTTCTGGGGAATTATATCTGGGAGGCGGTTGTTTAGCCCAGGGATATTTAAAATTGGAAGACCAAACCCTCGAGAAATTTGTTCAGGTAGATATCAACCAAAAGAGTTTCAGGTTTTACAAAACCGGCGACAGGGTTAGGCTAAAATCTGACGGGAATTTAGAATTTCTGGGGAGAAAGGATTATCAGGTAAAAATCAGGGGTTTTAGGGTGGAAACTGCTGCCATTGAACTGGCCATTAAAAAACACAAAAACGTTGTCGATTGTCTTGTTGCTGCTAAGGCATTATTTCAGGAAAATTTAGATTTGGTGGCTTATGTAGTTTCAAATGAACAGATTAACTTTGAAAATCTCCAAAAGTCTTTGCAAAGCAGCTTGCCTCATTATATGGTTCCAACCTATTTTGTTTCTATAAAAGCCATTCCGCTGACTACTCAAAACAAAATTGATTTCAAAACACTGCCCCTTCCCACCAAAAAAACAATGACTGGCCGTGAATCGAAAATGGCTGCAACTCCACTTCAGCACAGCATTACTAAAATTTGGCAGGAGCTGCTCAAAAGCGGATTGCCTGGCATCGACGACAACTTTTTTCAATTGGGCGGTCATTCGCTGCTTGCCACGCAGTTTATAACCCATCTCGAAAAAGAACTCAACTATACCATCAGCCTGAAAGATTTCTTCACAAATCCAACCATTGAGTTGCTCACAGAAAAACTGATTCCACTCCCTGCAAAGCAAATAAACAAGGGGTTTGGCTTGTCAAAAAGCGATTCGTCTCTTCCCATTCCGCTCACATCGAGTCAGAAAAGAATGTGGTTTTTAACGCAGCTCGAAGGTGCTAGCTCCAGTTATAATATTCCGCTTGATTTTTTAGCTGAAGGAACTTTTAATCAGGAAATTTTTGTTAAGTCGTTGCAAATAATAATGTTGCGGCACGATATACTGAGAACTCAGATTGAATATATTGCCAATGAGCCCCGGCAAATTATTCTTCAAAACCCAAAACCCGATTACCAGTTTATCGATCTGAGTCAGCTAAAGCCCAAAGATGTAAAGAAAACTGTTCTTCAGAATTCGCAAAAAAATGCAGGCTACATCTTCAATCTTGAAAATGGTCCGCTCTGGCGATGTATTTGCATACAGGAAAATCCCGGCAAACATCATCTGCTGTTTAACTTTCATCACATCATCAGCGATGGTTGGTCGGTGGGTTTGTTCATCAAAGAATTAAGCAATATCTATAACGATATTTTAGCCGGCAAACCCGAGACTCATAAACTCCCTGCCTTTCAATATGCCGACTTTGCTCATCATCAGCAAGCATTTTTAAAGGGCACCGCTATTCAAAATCAACTGGATTACTGGAAAACCAAACTTGCCGATTGTCCGGAATTACTGCAATGGCCCACCGATTTTCCGAGACAAGCCAAACAAACCTACCAGGGAAAAGAATTTCGGTTTGTCATAAAATCTCAAACAGCCCAAAAGCTAAAAAACATTGCCACTGAAAACCAAATGAGCATCAATATGCTCATGCTCAGCTCTTTCTATATTTTGCTTCACAATTATTCCCACGACGAAGACATTGTAGTGGGAAGTCCCATTGCCAACCGAACACCCGGTTTAAACGACGAACTTCAGGGGGTTTTTATCAACAACCTGGTCCTTCGGCAAAATATTAAACCGGAGTTTTTGCTGAGTGAGCTATTCCAAAACACAAAAAACATGCTTCTCGAAGCAGTTCAAAATCAGGATGCTCCGTTTGAGCTCGTTTTAGACAGGCTGAAACTTAAGCGTAACCTGAGCATAAGTCCACTGTTTCAGGTAATGTTTAACTATTTAAATGCTCACACCGAAGCACTTAGGCTCAACAATTGCAATATTACCTATATCGATACACCCCGCAATGTTTCCAAATACGATTTAAGCATGATTCTTTCGGAGCGAAATCTGGATATTCATGCCATCATAGAGTTCAATACTGATTTATTTAAGGAAACCCGAATTCAAAGAATGGCGACTCATTACCAGCGAATTCTGGAGTTGCTTATTGAAAATCAGAATGTATCAGTGGGAGAAATCGATATAATGTCGGATGAGGAAAAAAGAAATATCAATACAACGCTTAACAACACTTCCATAAATTTCGCCAATTTTGAGCATACTCATAAGCTCTTTGAGCAGCAAACCCATTCAAATCCAAACAAAACTGCTGTAATCTTTCTTAGAAAAAACTATACCTATTCCGATGTAAACAATCGATCGAATACAATTGCACACCAACTTATAAATCAGGGTATTAGCATTGGCGACAAGGTGGGGATATTTTTAAATCGCTCTGTTGATTTAGTATCTACCATTTTGGGAATTATGAAAATTGGAGCCGCATATATTCCGCTAGATCCTGTTTATCCTAAAGACCGAATCGCTCTAATTCTTGACGATGCAAATCCCAAAATTGTTGTAACAGAAACCGATTTATTGGAACAACTGCCCAATACCCAGGCAACCATTATTGACATTAACAGGTTCAATATCAGCAATGAACAACTATTTGAAAATCCGAATATTGATTTCCCCGGCGAAACTGTAGCATATATAATTTACACTTCAGGCTCCACAGGAAAACCTAAAGGTGTTATCATTCAACACAATGCATTAACAAATTTCCTTTTATCCATGCAACAATCGCCAGGTTGCGGCGAGCATGACATTTTATTGGCCGTAACCACCATTTCGTTCGATATAGCCGGGCTAGAACTCTTTTTACCATTGATTAGCGGAGCATCTATTGTTTTAGCAACTCATCCGGAAGTATTGGATATCAGAATCTTAAAAAATTTACTCACCGATTTCTATCCCACCATAATGCAGGCCACACCCGCCTATTGGAAAATGCTTCTGCTATCTGATTGGAAAGGGGACCATGATTTAAAAATTCTCTGCGGCGGGGAAGCATTGGAACAATCGCTGGCCGAAAAACTTCTTCAAAAGTCGAAAGAAGTCTGGAATATGTACGGCCCCACCGAAACAACTATTTGGAGCACCATAAGTAAAGTTGAATTGAACAATCTCAATCATCAGCAATTTCATCATATTGGCCGGCCCATTGCAAATACTACTGTTTATCTCGTCGACGAGCAAATGAAACAAGTGCCGTTGGGAGTAAGAGGTGAGTTGCTCATTGGTGGCGATGGTTTGTCGGCAGGATATTTCAACAACGAAGCCCTAACCAGCGAAAAGTTTATAAAATCGCCTTTTGCAGATACCGGGAAACTTTATAAAACCGGTGATTTGGTCATCCTAAACGATGATTTGCAACTAGAGTACGTTGAACGCCGCGATCAGCAAGTCAAAATCAGGGGATTTAGAATTGAACTTGGTGAGATTGAAATGGCGCTAAAATCCATCAGTGGAATTCAAGATGCGCTGGTGGTAATTCAATCCGATGACAATCAGAACAAGCAACTCATTGGCTACTATATTCCACGCGATTCGCAAATTACACATTCAGAAATAGTTGATAATCTTCGGAGTAAAATCCCGGATTATATGATTCCGAGTCATACGATGGCGTTAAAGAGTTTTCCCAAAACCCCCAACGGAAAAATCAATAGAAAAGAATTGCCACAACCTGTTTTTGCCATGAGTAAGACTGATAATAAAGCACTTACATTCCACGAAGATATTATTTACAAAATATGGCAAAAACTTTTAAACAGAGAGCAAATAGGTATTGATGAAGACTTCTTCTCCATTGGTGGACATTCTCTTTTAGCCACAGAAATGATGATGGAAATCGAAAAAATAACATCAATTAGATTGCCCTTAGCCACACTTTTCCAAAATTCAACCATCAGAACCCTGGCTCAGCGAATCAGAATCAACGATAAAACCTCCTGGAAATCTTTGGTGCAAATACGACCCAACGGAACAAAAAAAGCATTGTACATAGTTCATGGTGCCGGACTTAATGTTTTACTTTTCAACACATTAGTAAAACAACTACATCCGGAACAGCCTGTTTTTGGCTTACAAGCTAAAGGGCTCGACGGGTCCGAAAAGCCGTTAGAGTCTATTGAAGACATAGCAAAACACTATATCAGCGAAGTTTTGGAAAACGACCCCGATGGACCTTATTTACTTGGAGGTTTCTCGCTCGGCGGAATTATAGCCTTCGAAATGAACCGCCAACTCAGCGCATTGGGAAAAAAAGTTCTCATGCTGGCCATGTTCGATACGGTTGCTTATTCAAGTATCCTCCATTATTCGCAGATTCAGAAGACTTTGTACCAATTAAATTATAACTATCACCAAATTGCTTTTAATCTGACTCAGGTATTTCGACAATCCTTTAAGGAAAATATTGGTTTTATTGAGTACAAATGGAAATCGGTGAAAAGAAGATTCAATAAAGTATGGTACAACCAAAAAGTAAAAATAGCCACAGCGAACATCTCAAAAGGAGAGAAAAAGGAATTGCCCAAGTATTTATTCAATGTGTACGAAGCCAACAATAAGGCCGGCGACCGATACATCATCCCCAAAAGCGATATAAAAGTTACCCTATTCAGAGCGAAAAAACAGACATTTTTCATAGAAGATCCCGTTTATTACGGCTGGAATAAATTCTGTTCTATGGGCATTGAAATTCGCGAAATTCCAGGCGAACACAACTCTATTTTTGCCCCTCCAAACGACGAACTCTTTGCAAAAATTCTTCAGGAAGAAATGGATAAAGCCATGGAAAACATTGATATATAAAACCGGTCAAACAATTGAAAATGAACAAGAAAAAGAAATATTTATTATGGTTTGGTTTTGGTCTGGGCTTATTGATAATTTATATTTGGGCCTGTTCAACCATCTATTTTAACCAGGAAAAATACCTGTTTCAGCATTACAAAATGAATCGCGACAGCGTCTTAAATTATCAGGTTCCTCATGAAGAGCTGTATTTTCAAACGGAAAACAATGTAAGCATTCACGGAGTTATTTTTAAACAGCCCCATAGTAAAGGATTGGTCATAATAAACAGGGGAAGTGGCGGATTTCTCAAAAATTACAACCCCAAAGAATGCCTTTTGTACTCAAAATATCAATATAATGTGTTTATTTACGATTATCGGGGAAATGGTAAAAGCCAAGGCATATCGACCGGGAAGGAATCTCTTTTCATCGATTTACGTGTTATCTATCAGCACTTTGCTGCTATTTATGGCGAAAAGAGCATGGTTCTCTTGGGCAATTCCTTTGGAACCGGCATAGCTGCAAAAATCGCATCAGAAAATCATCCCCAATTGGTTATTTTGAAATCTGCATACTACACATACAATGATGTGCTGATGAAAAAATCTTTCTGGGCACCGCTAAAACTCATTATCCGCTATCAATTCGAAACCTGGAATTATATTCAGAACTTCGATGGTGATATGCTCATTTTTCATGGAACTGAAGATAGCACCATTCCTTTGGAAAAAACTAAAAAGCTTCTGCCCTATCTCAAACACAATCAGAAATTTATTGTTATTGACGATGCCGGTCATAACAACCTGGACAATTATCCAGAGTATTTTCAGGAAATAGATGCCTATTTTAATCATAAAAAAATGAGCAATCAATAAAAGCAACAATGGAAACACTAACAATAGCCCTTTTGGCAAAGCGCAGTTTTTCTTCCTATTCAAAAGAGATGATTACCCCCATTTTAGATGACAATAGCCTAAAAATTAATGCTTGTGCTATCTATTCACCAAAAGAAAAAACGCTGAAACAAAAACTAAAATCCAGCTGGGATAAAGGACGACGAAGCGCCATTCTGGTCATCATCATCGAAATGATTATAAAAAAACTTAAAGGAAAAATTTCTTCAAAACCCACAATAAGCTTTAGCACCAAAGATTTTTTCGAAAGCCATTCCGTTGAAATACTTGAAACGAAAAGACTCTATTCGCCCGAAACACTCAACTTTCTAAAAAACTCGGGTGCTCAGGTACTCATTCTTTTTGAATATCATGGTATAGTTAAAAATGAAATTCTGGAACTTTTCCCACAGGGAGTGCTTTCTTATCATTATGGAAATATGAGGAAATACCGGGGGCAGCCTGCCGCCTTTTGGGAATTGTACCACAACGAACCCGAGATGGGTGTTACTGTTCAACTAATTGATCTCGGAATAGACAATGGCCAACCCTTAGAGGAAATGTCCATCCCGCTTTCCAGAAAAGACAATCTACAAACAATCTCAGACTTTGTGGAGAAAAATTGTCCACAAATGATGTATGTTGCGCTAAAAAAGGTTCAACAAGGCTACAATCCTAAACCCATTGAATATGGCCCTGTTTTTACTGTACCAAATCTGTTTCAATGGATATATTTTCAAATTAAAATCGTTTTCCGGCAATTAATGCCATAAAAAAAAGCCCAACCATCAGATTGAGCTATTTTAAAAGTATTTAGATATAAATTACTGAACCTGAACCTTTTGGTAATAAACACCACCTTTAGAAGTAACCGACAGTAAATAAATGCCGTTTTCCAGTTGCGAAAGATTCAATTGTTGCCTTTTGTCTTCTCCATCCCACTGTCCAACGAGCTGACCTGTAAGAGAGTAGAGCTCTATATGCTCAATAATCTCGTCAGCTTCAACAGTTAACAAATCGTCAGATACTGGATTTGGTGAAATTCTCAATGAATTTGATTTTGCCAGATTTTCAACCTGATCTACAATGGTGCAGTTTATCATTGCTTTCCAGCCAGAGGCCACTACACTATTATCGGAATGAAACACAAATGTAAGCGCATTGCTAATATTCGAAGCAACCACAGTTCCAGGACTATTGGTTCCACAATAAGTTCCTAACAAGGTAGAAGAAGCATTGGGACCATCATAAATTTTCAAATAGTCATAGGAACAGTTTTCATGAGGCTCTATACTGAATTCTTCAAAAGCCACTGACAAAACAGTATTGGCCATTGCAGGGTCGCCATAAATAGTAAAGGTGTAATCTAAATTGGATAAATAATCATTTTGCCCTCCACTATCCATAAATAATCCGCTGCAGGTTGTTATTTCTCCATTGGTCATAATATATTCCTCATTCACTCTTATAAAATCTTCTTTTGTTATGGTTAGAACATCGGTTCCTTTGGTGATTGTTAAGGTGACATTGAAATTTCCAATTTCGTTGTAGGCAATCAGTGGATTGGGTAAGGTTGATGTGGAAGGCGTTCCACCCTCAAATTCCCAGCTATAACTATCTGGTTCACCAAAACATTGCTGAGTAAACTGAACTGTAGAGCCCAGGCTCACATTGGTTTGATTGGCTGTAAAATCGGCTATTAAGGAAGCACTTACAAGTTCCACATTCAATACCGTGCTGTCATAATCCTGAACCTGAACATTATAAAATGTTTTGGGAATATATCCGTCGGCAGTAAACTTCAAATCGTAGATACCTGTTTTGAGCAGTCGGTGATAATTTCCCAATCCTTCGCGGCTAAAAACATGAGATTCGTCCTCATCATGGCCTAATGCTTCAACTTTGGCTACTAAAGGTTCTCCTGTTAAACTATCTGTCACTATTCCCCTTACACCGTAATAAACCTGCTTAATATAGTTTATGAGAGACCGCTTATTATAAACCCAATGGGCTTCTAATTGGTTGGCAGGGATAAGCTTAACGTCAGATATTTCTAAAGTAACTTCTCGGCATTGATGATAAAAATTCATAAAATCCTGGCGTCCGCCAGTAATCATATACCATGCATAACCATTGGTGATTCCATTATCAAACTCATTCATATAATTTGAAGGTGCAAAAGCATGGCAAGTATCAGCATATTCTCGGGAAACAAGACGCCACCATTCATCATCAGCTGCCAACCGACTCCAAACGTCCCATGGATAATTCACAACTTCAGTTCCTCCATGAGTATTTGCCGACATAACAAAATTGTTTTGTTGAGCCAATGACATAAATAGTATGGTTTCAGGTTGCCATGCATTTCCATCAGGATGATCGCCGTATTGTGCATCTTTGTAGTTTCTATTCATGTCGATATCATTGGCATTTCCTCTCTGCGCACCATAAACCGACTGATTACCACCATGATAGGTCCCATCGGGGTTAGAAGCAGGGTTAATCCAGATTTCGATATTGTTTACCATATCGGTAACTTCTGGATCGGTACCATAATTTGAAGTTAAATAATCGATTAATCTGAGCAATAGCACAAAGCCCGTAGTTTCGTCACCATGAATGGTGCCAGTATAGAGAAACTGGGGTTCAGCTTCATCAACTTCCACGTTATCTGATATTTTTGCAAATTTCAACTCCCTGCCTTGTATGGAATTTCCTATAGAAAAAACCTGACAAATATCGGGATAGTTGATGGCAAAATCTTCCATAATGGCAATATAGTTTTCGTAGGTTGGATAGGTGTCCCATTCATAGTTTTCCTTGTTTCCAGAAAACATCTCAGGGATTATAAGTTCACCAGGTTTCTCCAAAATCTCGTATTCAAGGTTCAGATTCTCGAATTTCTCAAGACCCTTTTCATACAAATAAGCATAAACAATATTCCCCCTTAAATTATCAATGGAAGAAATTTGGGACAAAACAAGCAAATCGGCATCCGATTCAATAACAATTCTAACATAGGCCTCCCCTTTTTTATTCAGGTAATCCTTTAATTCCATTACATCGCGCGTTTGTGCATTAACTGTAAGCACGGCAATGAAGAGCATTATAAAACTTAGAAATCTTTTCATTATATGATTAATTTATTTTGTGTAAAATCCTGACAATAAATTTATTTATGAGTTGCCTTTTTAATAGGGCTTTTATAATCATCAACAAACTGTTTAATCCTGTTGGCGGTTTGAACATTTACTTTTACCATGGGTAATCGTAAGTGGTGTTTTATAATTCCCATGGTGCTAAGTGCGGATTTTATTCCCGCTGGATTTCCATCTTCAAAAATGGCTTCCATAAACTCAATCATAGAAAATTGCAGTTCTTTTGCTTCGCTCCACTTACCTTGCAAGGCTGCACTAACCATTTGACTATATTCACGGGGATAAGCATTTGCTGTAACAGAAATTACTCCCACGGCACCAGCTCCAATCAAACTATAGGTTAAAGCATCGTCGCCACTAAGAACTTGAAAATCTGCTGGTTTATCACGTAATATTTTCATTATCTGAACCATATCTCCACTGGCTTCCTTGATTCCAATTATATTGGGAAATTCGTGTGCCAATTTAATAGTTGTGTCTGCACTTAAATTTGAACAGGTTCGTCCGGGTACGTTGTATAAAATAATAGGTAAATCGGACACGCTGGCCAAGGCTTTGTAGTGATAGTACAAGCCTTTTTGATTGGGTTTATTGTAATATGGGGTTACCGAAAGAATTGCATCTACGTTTTGATAAGGCATTTTCTTCAATGTTGCTTCAATTGCATTGGTGTTGTTTCCTCCAATTCCCACTACAATGGGAAGCTTTCCTTCTACCCGGTCAACAATGAATTCAACCACAGCAACTTTCTCGTCATCGGTTAATGTTGCAGCCTCGGAAGTAGTGCCCAATGCCACTATATAATCAATGCCGCCTGTAACTAAATGGTCAACCAAAATGCCCAAAGATGTAAAATCGATGGTTCCATATTTATGAAATGGGGTAACTATAGCTACACCGGTTCCTTTAAAGTTTTTATTATCCATTTAAATTTATTTTTTCAAGAAAATTAATAATTTGCTCAAGATACACCTTAGGTTGGGTATTCGAATCGTCCATATTAATGATTAAATCGAAATAAGAATTCATTTTTAATCTTTCTCCAGGACCAACCCTCAGACTGGCATTGGTTTTAACATAAATCCAATTCAGAAGGAAAGTGTCTTCCAGATTAAAATCAAGAACCAAATCGAATTGTTGATCAAACAGATGCTGAATAACTGTGGGATTTTTTATCATTCCAAACCAGTTCAAGTCTTTTTTATTGAGAAGAAGCGAGTTTTTGTAGGTATCTATCAGTTCGTTTGACAAGTCATTATTGAACCCCACTATAAAAACATCTCTTTTTGTTGAATTCGGAACCACAAAATATTTGTTCCACCTATCCCAATCATCAGCAGTTTTCACAGAGCAGAGAATCAATATGGAACGGATTTGAGACCAGTTTTTAATTGCCTTTTCTCTCGAATTCATCTGATTCTCACGAATAATTTTTCTCTGCTGAAGATATGTACGTAAACCCATGAAAAATATTTTATTGAATATGAATTACAGGGGGTAAAAATACAAATTTACATATTCCAATGATGAAGAGTGTTGTTAAAAAAATAAAGCTCCTGTTTGCACAAGAGCTTTACAATTTTTTGTGAACCCGAAGGGATTCGAACCCCTAACCTTCTGATCCGTAGTCAGATGCACTATCCAATTATGCTACGGGTCCAACATTTGCCTTATTGTTAAAGGCGGGTGCAAAGATAGTAAGTTTTTTATTCATTCAAATAGCTATTTAAAAAAAATGAAAAGTCTATTTTTGCATCCGAATCAGAACAACGTTCACTTTATCTTTTTATGGAAACAAAGCACACCAAATTAAAACTGGCCGAACTCAACCGGCTTGATGTTCAGGAATATCAACATGTGGAAAAACTGCCTATCGTCATAGTGCTTGATAACATAAGAAGCATGTCAAACATTGGTTCAGTTTTCAGAACCTCCGACGCATTTCTCATTCAGGAAATACATCTTTGCGGAATAACATCCACTCCACCCAATAAAGAAATTCACAAAACAGCTTTGGGTGCAACAGATTCTGTTAATTGGAAATATTTTTCAGAAACAAGCCAATCGATAAAAGAATTAAAAGAGCAGGGATTTAAAATTATCTCTGTTGAGCAGACAACCAACAGCGTTTTGCTACACCAATTCATCCCAAATCCCCAATTTAAGTACGCCCTGGTCTTTGGTAACGAGGTTAATGGAATAGAACAAGAAATAATTAATGAGTCTGATATGGTTCTGGAAATTCCGCAATATGGCACAAAGCACAGCCTAAATATCTCAATATCAGCTGGTATAGTGATTTGGGAAATATTTCAAAAAACAATCTTGAAATAGCATTACAGCCCAAAAATTATTCATAAAAAAAATACAAAGTGATGTAACAATTTTTCTGGTTTCTATGTAGAAAAATGTTAATTTAGCAACAATATGAGTATTAAAAAAAGTGTCAAACCTATTAACCGCCTGCACTTAATAAGTTATTTGGATAGAATCTAAAAATATTTATTTTTGCAGTAAATTAGCATTCAAAAGATATCAATAAAAATTCAAAATTATGAGAAAATTTCACAAATTAATTCTGCCACTAATTGCGTTATTTCTTGCTGCATCAGTGAGTTTTGCACAAGAAGATGCAAAGAAAGAAAAGCAAAAGTCAAGCTTTGACGGCTATTTCTACATTAATGGTAATGTTGGGTTTACCAATTTCTACGGCGACATGCATCCTAAACATGTACTAGCTGGTGACGAAAAGTTTGGTTACGGTTTCAAAGCAGGTTATCAGTTTAGCCCTGTTTTTGGTGCCAGAGCCACTTTCTTAAATGGTAAATACTTATCTACTGCCGAACCTTCTAACAACAACCCAACTTTCGACTTACAAGACAAATTTGAAAGCAGTATGTGGGATGCAACTGGTCAGCTGACCATCGATTTCACCAATATCTTCCGCAAAAACAAGGAAGCTGGTTTTGGTGTTTATGGTTTCTTAGGAGTTGGATGGTTAAACTATTCATCTATGAGAACTGACATCAACACAGGTGCAATTACACTTGCTGACGATGGTACTGAAAACAGAAGCGGAACTTATAGCGACAAAAAAGGTAGCGGCATGTCTGGTGCTGAATCTACTATCACTTTCCCAACTGGTTTGGGTATGTATTTCGCTGTTACTCCAAAGGTTGACATTAATTTGGAAAGCTCTTTAAGATTCGCCAATACCGACGAAATCGATATGAGAATTGGTGGTGCCAAACAAGTTAAAAACGATTTCTATGGTTATACTTCTTTAGGCGTTACTTACAAATTTAAACCAAGCTCTGGTTTGAAAAAAATGAAAGAAAACTGTGAAGATGTTAAATACGAAGTAACTCCTGAAATATTAGAAGTTGTTGGTAACAAAGTTGCTGTAACTATTAAAATTACTTATCCTGAGAAATATTTCGGAAAAACTTCTGCTATCAAATTTGCTCCTTATGTAAAATATGGCTCGGAAACCAAAGTTCTTCCTGCTAAATTCTTCAAAGGTGAAAAATTACAAGGTGACGGCGATGTTGTTCCTTACGCTACTGGCGGAACTTACACCTACAAAACTGAGTTTGAATATACTCCAGCTATGGCTTCTTGCGAACTTTGGGTACTTCCTTTAGGTTTCGATCCCAAAGGTCCTGTTGATGCCAAAATGACCGACGAAGACATTAAAGCTAAATTCAAAAATTTAGACATGTGCTTAACCAAACTTGCTGACGGTATCAGACATTCAAGCTTATTGGCTGGTGGTAACGAAGAAACTGTTTATGGCGAGCATGGTTACGTTTTAGAAACTGTTGTTTCTAAAGTTGCTGTTCTTTACTTCCCTAAAAATAAATGGAACTACGCTGAGACTTTTGGCGCTAACAAAACCGATTTATCGAAAGCTAACCGTTTGGCTCTTGACGAATTCTTAGCTCAAGGCTGGGATATCAAAGACATCACTATCAATGCTTATGCTTCTCCTGAAGGTGAAGAAACTTTCAATGCCAACCTTTCTGAAAACAGAGCTAAAACTGGTAACGATTATATCCATACCGAAATGAAAAAGCTTATCAAAGCTAAAGATTCTAAAATGGGTATGACTGATTGTTCTGGCGTAACCTTCTCTCCTGTTGGAAATGGTCCAGACTGGAATGGTTTCATGGCTGCTCTTCAAGCTTCGAATATCGAAGATAAAAA
Organism: uncultured Draconibacterium sp.; assembly: GCA_964293475.1. GTDB lineage: Bacteria > Bacteroidota > Bacteroidia > Bacteroidales > UBA12170 > UBA12170. The sequence continues at coordinate 57,923 of CAXYYJ010000022.1, read as the reverse complement.
CACCATGTTGAATGTTATTCGTTCTGCTTCTGCCGATAAAAAAGAAGAAGAAATCAGAAACATGATTTTAATTTATCCTGAACTGGAAACTAACATCCTTTCTCCTCTACGTAGAGCCGAAATCACTGCTAATTGCTTTGAACCAAAAAGAAGCGCTGAAGAAATTTCTCGCCTTGCTACAACCGATCCAAAACAATTAACTGTTGCCGAATTACTTTACGCTGCTACTTTAACAGAAGATGCAAAAGCTAAAGAAGCTATCTATAATTCTGCTGCTCAATTACATGGCGATAGCTGGGTTGCTCAAAACAACGCTGCAGTGGTTGCTATCAACAACAGCGATTTTGGAACTGCTAAAACTTTCCTTGACAATGCCAATAAAGTTAGCCCAAACAACGCAGCTGTTATGAACAACTACGGTGTTATGTATGCTAAACAAGAAAACTGGAAAAAAGCTGAAGAATATTTCAACAACGCTAAAAACTTAGGAAATAACGAAAATTATAACCTTGGTGTTGTTGCTATCCAAAATGGAGAATATGAAAAAGCTCTTCAATTGTTCGGTAATAAAAAATGCGATTTCAACGTTGCCTTGGCTCAAACTTTATTAGCTAAATATGACGAAGCTAATAACAACTTGAATTGTGCAAAAGAAACTTGCAAAACAAATTACTTACAAGCTGTTATAGGTGCAAGACAAGGTAAAGAAGATGTTGTGATGAATCACTTAACAAAAGCTTTCCAAATCAATCCTAAATTGAAAGCTAAAGCTTCAAGCGATAGAGAATTTGTGAAATATTTTGAAAACGAAAACTTCAAAAACCTTGTGAAATAAGAGTTTTTGTTCAATGAAAAAAGCCACTCACCGAAAGATGAGTGGCTTTTTTTATGCTTGTAATTAAACACTATTTATCATTATGTAATCCTTGTACATCCTTACTGTCCGCCTGAAATTTAAAACCTAATCGTTTTCCAGTCCTCATGGTATTGCTCTGGGCTACCCTCAGCACATCCATAACGCTGATAAAAGCCACCGATTCGAAGGGCGGAATTAATAGATCGAAATTAACTGTATACTCCACCGAGGATGTAATTATTCTGTGAATGGCTTGCTGGTCAAGGATCGACTGCTGAAAATTATGAAAAATTAGCCCTATCTCTTTCTTTCCTTCAATAAAATAATGGCTTTCCTTATTTAATAACAACCTGCCAATTAAATAACCGGCATCATTCTCTCGTCCATATTTAAACGAATCGGCCAAAAAATTATAAATATGAATCAAGCCACAATAGCTCCTGGTTTTATCTTCCTTTACATATTGCGTGAGCATTAATTCGTGGGTACGGGGAATCTCAAAAACATTTGTGTGCATCAGAAAAAGCAATACATCACCTCCAAAAATAAGCTCAAACTCAAAGTTGCCCTTGTCCTTGAATAAAAATGGAATGACCCTTTTTCCGGTATTTACTTTCGTGAACTCGTCGTACTGGCTCACCAGCTCCTTAGCCTGATTTTTAAATTCCTGAAAAGCCTGATATGTTATTTGATAAATATCCTGCTTAAGGTTCCCCTTGTTGTGAACCAAACTGAAAATTCCTTCATTTTCCATAAAACAGTTTATAATAATTGGTGTAAAGCTAATAAATATTAGAAAAAGCGAATGCATAATCCGGCATTTTTATCTATTTCATAGTTTCACTGAAACCAATGTTGAAACTTAAAACCTATTTTTGTAGTATAATAGACCACCATTAAACCAAAAAATTTAACAGCAATGTTATCCCATTAAAATCCAAGGTTATGACCAATACTAATTTTACAAATGAAGAATTAAGGGCTGAACTCAAATTTCTGAGTCTTTTGAGCGAAAAATTTCCCAGCATTCAAAAAGCCAGTACTGAAATAATAAACCTGGAAGCTATCCTTCGCTTACCAAAAGGTACCGAACACTTTTTAACCGATATTCATGGTGAATATGAAACATTTACTCACGTGATAAGGAATGCTTCTGGTGTTGTTAGAAGAAAAATTGAAGATATATTCAGCAATACCCTTAGAACGAAAGAAAAGGATGCTTTGGCCACACTAATCTATTATCCTGAAGAAAAAATTGACCTGGTAATTACCCTTGAAAAAGATTTGGAAGAATGGTTTATGATTACGCTGCAAAGGCTTTCGATGGTGGCACGAGCCGCAGCCAGCAAATACACCCGCAGTAAAGTTCGCAAAGCAATGCCTGCCGACTTTGCCTATATCATAGACGAGTTGCTGAACGAAAGAACAGAAAAAAACAAACAGGACTATTATAACGAAATCATTAAATCAATTATAAATATAAATCGGGCGAAGCCGTTTATCATAGCTTTTTGCAATTTCATTCAAAGGCTCATGATCGACAGGCTCCATGTTATTGGCGATATCTACGACCGCGGCCCATCTTCCGAAAAAGTAATGGACCTCATAGCAAAACACCATTCCGTTGATATACAGTGGGGAAATCACGATGTTATATGGATGGGAGCCGCCGCTGGAATGAAGGTGTATATAGCTACGGTTCTGCGCATTAGCGCCCGCTACGAAAATCTCGACACATTGGAAGATGCCTATGGTATCAATCTATTGCCATTAGCCACCTTTGCCATGAAATATTATGGGCAGGACTCGTCAACACCTTTTGCACCAAAAGGTGTAGAACGGAAACACGATGGCAAAAGCATTCAACTTGTAAACCAAATGCACAAGGCTATTAGTATAATTCAATTCAAGTTGGAAGCCGAAATAATAAAAAGAAATCCACAGTTCAAAATGGATGACAGATTATTGCTGGATAAAATTGACTATAAAAAAGGTACCATAATAATAGATGGTAATATTTATAGCCTTAAGGATAAATTCTTTCCAACCATCGATCCGGAAGATCCCTATAAACTCAATAGCGATGAAGAAGAGCTTATGGAAATGCTGAAAACTTCATTTCAAAAAAGCACTCTTTTACAAGACCATATTCAAGTACTCTATTCCAAAGGGTCCATGTTTTTAACTTACAACAGCAATCTTCTTTATCATGGGTGCATACCCATGGGTGCTGATGGAACCTTCACAGAATTGGAGATTGAAGGAAAACCCTATAAGGGGAAGGAATTATTGGAGCGTTTGGACCTAATGGCACGGCGAGCCTATTTTGAACCCATCACCGATACCAATCCCATCAACAAAGACTATATGTGGTATCTATGGTGTGGCCCTGAATCTCCATTATTTGGGAAGAAAAAAATGGCCACTTTTGAAAGATATTTCATAGCTGAAAAAGAAACCCATAACGAAGAAAAAAATCCCTACTACAAGTTTCGCGATCAGGAGGAGGTTTGCAAAACCATTCTGACTGATTTTGGCTTAGACCCCAATATTGGACATATCATAAATGGCCATGTTCCTGTAAAAGCTATAAAAGGCGAAAGCCCCATTAAAGCCAATGGCCGTCTGCTGGTTATCGATGGAGGAATGTCTGTTCCATATCAGCATGTTACTGGCTTGAGTGGCTACACGCTTATCTATAATAGCTATGGCCTTGTTTTAGTGGAGCACAATCAGTTTAAATCGATGAATGAAGCAATAAAAAATGACAGCGATATCATTAGCAGTCGAAAAATTGTTGAAATCAACTCCCACAGAAAACGGGTGGAAGATACCGATGTGGGAAAATCGTTGCTCAATCAGATTAAAGACTTGAAAATGCTGTTGGCAGCCTATAGAAAAGGATTTATTAAGGAACGGGTTTAATAAAGTTTATCGAGGCCTCTTCTTTCTGAATCCCCCACCTTTTTAAAATCACTAACATTGATACCTGTTTCTTTTTTAAACTGGTTGGATAGGTATTGAACACTGCTATAATCCATTAAATAAGCTATTTCGCTTAATGAATACTCGTCCTGGAGAATCATTTCCTTAATTTTTTCAATCTTTACCAGAATTGAAAACCGTTCCAGCGTAATGTCTTCGTATTTGGAAAACAATTTACTTATGTGCTGATAACTCATCCCCATTTTTTCAACAAGATAATCTGATTTTCGAATAATACTGTTGGCGTTGTTCGACTCATGAATTAATTCAACAATGGTTCGCTTAATTTTCTCAACAGTTTGTTCTTCACGGCTTTTAATTACCTCAAGTCCATAAGGATTCAAAATTTTATTGAGTATTGTACTAGTAACTAAGTTTTCGGAATTCTTTATCGTAATTTCACCCAGCTTAATCGATTTGATAGAAATATGATTTTTTTCCAGAATTAAGGTGGTTAAATGTATGCTGCAATTAGTCAGCATATTTCTTATCAAATATGTACTAAATTCTTCCAAATTAGTGTGTACTCTTAGATGGGACTTAATTTTTGCAATATTAATAAAATAAGCCGTTATTGTAAATTATTTAAATCAGAGCGATATTCCATATATTTGTAAATAAAAGCAAAATGACAAAACTTAGTATTCTCGCCTTGGCCCTTATGGCTTTCTCATTGAATATATTCGGTCAGAAACTTAGTACCAATTCACCCAAAGCTAAAAAGCTTTTTGAAGAGGCTTCCTATCATATTACTTATATGCAATATTACGAAGCTGAAGAAAAATTAGATAAAGCCATCAAAACTGACCCAACATTTTTCGATGCTTTCCTGCTCATGGGCGATTTACATGCCGATTTGCAGGAACCAGAAGCAGCTGCTATATATTATAGAAAAGCTTTAAGGATTAACGAGAATTTCTATCCCCGGGCTCATTACTTTCTTGCTAAACTACTCATAAGTAAAGGGAATTATGCAGGTGCCGATTCCAGTTTCAGGAAGTATTTAACATACCCGGAAACTGATGATTATTCCAGAAGAGACTCTGAACGACAATTACTTAATTGCCAGTTTGCCTCCACAGCTCTCCTGAATCCTGTTGATTTCACTCCCCTCAATATGGGCAATTCCATCAATAGTTCCTTTTCTGAATATTTTCCCACTATGTCCGTTGATGGCAAAACAATTTTATATACCCGATTGCTCGAACAATCTGCCAATCATGCTCAGGAAGACTTTTTTATGAGTATTACTGATAAAGATGGCCGGTGGTTTCCTTCGCAAAATGTTGGAAGGCCACTAAATACCCCCATGAACGAAGGAGCTGCAACCATTTCGGCGGATGGAAATACCATAATTTTTACTGCTTGTGAGCAAAACGGGTTTTATGGAGAAGGACGGGATGGCTATGGTTCCTGCGATTTATTCTTCACCCACAAGCTAAATGGCAAGTGGATGCAGCCTATAAATCTGGGAGCCCCAATTAATACGGCGAGCTGGGAAAGTCAGCCTAGCTTATCATCCAATGGCGAGAGTTTATATTTTGTTCGGGGGGTTAATCATTCCGATCGTCGCGAATCGGATATTTTTGTCTCACACCTGGATAAGGAAGGATATTGGTCGAAACCTGTAAAAATATCCCCCACCATTAACACCGAAGAATCAGAAGAATCAGTTTTTATACACCCCGACGACAACACCCTTTATTTTTCTTCAAGAGGTCATGTAGGGATGGGAGGATCAGATATTTATATGTCAAAGCGCGAATCAGATGGCAGCTGGGGAGCTCCTGTTAATCTGGGTTATCCCATAAATACCTTCGGCGACGAAAACAGTCTTTTGGTGAATCCCAATGGCGAAATTGGCTATTTAGCATCGGATAGAGCTGGTGGATATGGAAAGCTTGATATTTATGCTTTTAATATTCCCCTTGCTCTACAGGCCGATCCGGTCTCTTATTTCAAGGGAGTTGTGTATGACTCGTTAACCCGTGAATATCTGTCTGCCCAGGTTGAGCTTATTAATGTAGAATCGGGTGCTGATGCTATGTTAGCTCAATCGGACTCAAAGAGCGGTGAATTTTTTGTTACGTTAATTCCTCAGCACAATTACCTGATAAATATCTCCAAAAACGGGTATCTCTTTTATAGCAAGGGTATATTTATTAAAGAAAACAAGGATAAACTTAAACCGATAGTATTGAATATTCCATTGTTTCCCATTGAGGTTGGAAGTAAATTGGTGTTAAAAAATATCTTTTTCGAAACTGACAAAACCGAACTCTTGCCAAATAGCTTTGTGGAATTAGACAAATTGGTGGATTTCTTAACATCAAACCCTTCAATTTTTATTGAAATAGGCGGACATACTGACAATCAGGGAACTATGCAGTATAACAAGATTTTGTCAGAAAACAGGGCGAAGGCGGTTTTTGAGTATCTTATCTCGAAAAATATTGCCTCAGAAAGAATGAAATACAAAGGCTATTCTTTTGAAAAGCCTGTAGATTCGAACGATACTGAAGAGGGCAGAGCTAAAAACCGGAGAACCGAATTTATTATCCTTCAAAAATAGTCAAAATTTTATTCTTTACACTTATTTCAGGAGAGAAAAACGAATTTAGAGAAAGTTTAATTATTTCTCATTCTCCTTTTCTCACCAAGTTGCTTGAGCAAATCACGCCTGAAGTCTTTTTCAGCTTTTAAAAGCAATAATACCTTTTTGGCAGAAATAACCTTGAGATATTTATTCTGATAGTCTATTTCCAGGTGATGCATTTCATTCATATGTTGCTGATGATATTTCAGCATTTGCAGAGCTTCATATTCCGACATTGCCATTCCTTTATGTAAAGCATCTTGCCGATGTTCTTTCATATTCTCATTTAACTGAGATTTCTTTTTTTCGTATTCATTATAAATGGGCCAAAATGCTGCTGATTCGTCTGGAGTTAGCTCCATTACACTTGTTAAATAAGCCACCTTCTGGGCATAGTATTTTTCTCCAACCTGATCCATTTCAAACATGGGTTGAGCCAATAACGATTGTGAAGAAATAAAAAATAACCCAATAGCTAAAATTAGTATCTTGTTCATAATTAGTATGTTTTCGTTTTTTACAAACATTATTTCTGTTTTTTCATGTTAATTTTCTGGCATTTGGGATATAGCCTCTATCACCTCATCACCTGTGACCCCATAATCCATTAAAATATCTATTTCCGTTGATAGTTCATCTGTTTCACCATCGGTCTCAGCCAGCTCCTGCAAAATCCACGACTCATCAAAAGATGCATATTGATCCCAACTGAGCTCAGTTGCTTCTGTTGCAGGTACAGTTTGATTCTGGGGTTTTGTAATAAAGAATGCTATTGTAAGGATAGCGGCAGCTGACAACCCAATGGAAATCCAGCGGTAGATATTTCGTTTATTCGATTTTTTTGGCGTTTTTGAAGAATTTTGAATTTTCTGCATAAGTTTATCATCAAAATTCTCAAAATAGTTTTCCGGCACACCAAACCCGCCCTGATTGGTCTTCAGGTTTGGATCCAGTAGATTTATTTTATTGTTGTTTTCCATTGATTTTAAGATTAAAAAAACATAAAATAGTTTAATCCTCACTAAAATATTCTTCAATTTTTTTTACAGCATGGTGATAATTAGCCTTAAGCGCCCCTTCGGTACGGTTTAAAACCTTGGCCATGTCCTGATATTTCATTTCATCGAAATACCTCAAATTAAAAACTATTCTTTGCTGTTCGGGCAATAATAGCAAGGCTTTCTGAAATCGTGCCTGCAAATCACTTCCATCAAAAAACTTATCTGCTTCCAGGTGTCTGGTGTATAATTCACCATCAACTTTGGATGCATCAGGATGCTTTTTTTGCCTGTTAATAAAGGCTAATGATTCGTTCACTGCGATTCTATAAACCCATGTATACAAATCAGAATCCCCCCTAAATTTATCCAAATTTTGCCAAACTTTAATGAAAACGTTTTGTAAAATATCGTCGGTATCATCGTGACTCAACACAATTCGCCGAATGAGCCAATATAGTTTTTCTTTATAATCATGAACCAACTGCCGATAGCCTTTTTCGCGGGTTACTGGGTTTTGAAGTTGCTGAACTATATTTTCTGATGTTTGGCTGGACAAGTCAATAAGTTTTGTGCTTTGATGATGAATCTCATCAATGGTTTAATGTAATCCAAAAAAAATTACAGCCCTTTTTGAACATCGAATTTTAATTGCCTGATTGCTTCGGAAATGGGGCTTGGATTTATTTGTGAAAAATTTTGAATCAGAATTGCACCCAATTCCGCTCCCTGAGCCTGTGAGTTTATTTTGCTTGCCGCGAAGTTTATCTGTTTAAGGCATTCTTCTTTTGCCAGATTGACTTTACTCCATGCTTTATCAGATACATAAAGTTGCTGACTTATATTGTGTTCATACTCATCACGAATACTCTTTATGAGCAACGATTGGAACTGTCCGGCATTTAATCCTGGTTTATTCATTCTGAGCACCAGCTGGTTTGGATGTATTCTCTCCATAAACAGAATAAGTCGCTCATAGGCTTGAAGCTTTACCGGGAGGAGCACTTCATGGTTCTTCATCAGCTTTTCTTTATTATCTTCAATCTCCTTTAGTTTTATCTCTCTTGTTAACAGCTGTTTAATTAAAAAATAAGCAGTTAGAAAAACGATAATCGCAGGCAGAGTATATTTTAAAACATCGGCAATGAACATAGAATATCTTTTTATTTTTATTTATCAAATATACATTAATCTGTGGGCAGAACAGCCTTTTTCATCAGGTTCAGCATCATATTTTTATCTTTAGCCGCAATGGTCAGCAGCAGCTCGAGAGCGCTTGTTCTACTAATACCAAGCTTTTTTTCGTAATATGTGAGAGCATTAAAGCTCGATTGGCTCAATCGAAATGCTGTTTGGATTTTATTGGCAGCCATTTTCTTTATATTATTTTTGAATAACTATATGAGTTTGATTTTGTAGCAATTACCTTGAAAAATAGTCTTGTAATAAGGCTGCCCGGTAATTGGTATTGTATTTACCAATTCCTGTAGCTTTATCGAAAATGGCATATTTTACCCTCCCTTTTGCTTTGGCAATGAAAGATATTTTATCAACGTAGGTAACTTCACATTCGGTTCCATTTACCCAAACCGTATCACCGGGTCGCAAGCCAGAAAGATCGTTGTTCTTTGCTTCCAGCTGTTTTTTCCAAAACTTGTATTCCTGAGTAAGCTTAATAAACTCCACCTCGCTCCCGCCCTTATCCGGATGCAAAAACAAAGCCTTTTTACGAAACTCCTTTTTTAATTGATTTTCAGTAGTTATTGATTGTAAATACATGATTAAATATATTTTAAGGCACAAATATAATACATTGTTTTACATTTGTCAACTAAATAATTGAAATATATGTACATAAAAAAAAGAGCTACAAATTTGCAGCTCTCTTTTTTATTGATAATTAATAAGTTAACTATTTATCCAACATTCTTAATTTTTCTCTTAAAACTAAGATTTCAGCTTTAGCTAAACTAATTTTCTTTTCAAATTCGAGTTTTAGCACTTCGGCATTTTTAGAATTTCTGAAAAATCCCATATTATTCTCCCAGAGACGAACATCTTCTTTAATTTTATCGAGGCTTTTCTGAATTACCATTCTTTCTCTGCCTAAATCTGAAGTATCTTCATGCTTCCTGGTATCGTCAACCCGTTCTTTATAACCAGTATTTCTAAAATCTGAAGAGGTGATATCTAATTTATTAAGTTGCTCATCAACCACAGCTCTGTAGCCTTTATAAAGCTTGTCCATATCTTTTTTAGGAACATTCCCTATTTCGGTCCAGCGGCGTTGGAACTGTTTAATTTTCTCTAAGTTGGCTTTCTTATCGTTTGAATAATCGGCTGTTTTTATTTCTTCGATGAGTGCGAGTTTATTTTTCAGATTTTCTTCTTCCGATTCTATCTGACCTTTAAAATGCTTAGCCTTAGCTTCGAAGAAATGATCGTTGGCTGTTCTGAATTGTTTCCAGATTTCATCGCTGTGCTTTCTCGAAACTGCACCAATCTTTTTCCATTCCTGCTGCAAATTGATGAGAGCTTTTGTTGCACTGTTCCAATCGGTATTGTCTTTAAGTGCCTGAGCCTGTTTCACCAAATCTAATTTCAGGTGATAGTTTTCTTGTTGCTCAGTTTTTATTTTGGAAAAATGTACCTTTTTTTGGTCATAAAACTGATTGAAATAACCCTTGAACTGTGCCCAGATTTCATCGTTTACTTTACGGGGAGCTGGTCCAATGGTCTTCCAAACTTTCATGAGCTCGTCAAACTCTTCATTTCTCTTTGTCCAGTCTTTGGTTTTATCTAACGAAGCTGTTAGCATTTCCTCAGCTTTGGCACATAAGGCTTGTTTGGCAATGTAATTTTCTTCGAGTTTCCCCTGAAGTTCATCGTAATGATTCTTGCGGCGATCGTTTATTTTATCGCTGGCAACCTTAAATCTTTCCCAAATCTCATCGTTGTTCGATGATGGAACTGGACCAATGGCTTTCCATTCGTTGTGATATTCTTGAAGCAGCTTGAAGGATTTTGTGATGGAGCTTTCCAGTAAAAGTTCTTCAACCTTTTCGCAAAGAGTTATTTTAGCTTCGAGGTTCTTTTTAAGGTCTAAATCGCGTAATTCTTTATTAATCTTTACTTTATCAAAGAATTTCTCTACCAAAAAGTGGTAATTATTCCACAGGTTTTGTATTTCGGTTTTAGGAACCATGCCTGCGGCTTTCCAACGATTTTGAATCTCGTTAAACTTATCGTAGGTTTCTTTTAGAGTTTCATCAGAATTAACAAGCTCACGAATTTCTTCGAGCAACTCATTCTTTTTCTTTAGATTCTCTACCATTATCACTTCCTGATGATCGCGGAGATTTCTTCTAAGTTTTTTATATTGACTAAAAGCTCTATTAAATTGATTTTCAATATTAATAGGCTCTGGCTTGTATTCTTCTATTATACCACCAGCTTCTACAAAAGCATCGATGGCTTCTTTTTTTATCTGGTTGATTTTCTTTCCAAAAACCAATCGAATATAGCCGACTTTAGTTTTGGTGTTGGTCACTTTTTCAGCAGCTACTATAGCTTCCAATTCGCTGACTAACATTTCTAAACTATGGTCGTCAAAAGATTCCTCACTGAGATTTTCTTCTTCTTCCTCTATCTCTTCTACTACTTCTTCGTCCTTTTCCACTTCTTCAAGAGCTGGCTCTGCTGCATCAACCTCAATTGATTGTTCTGCAGGAACTTCCTGAACTGCGGGTTCTAAAGAAACTTCTTCAACTACTGGTTCTTCCTGAACTTCTTCAACTGCTTGTTCCACCGGAACTTCTTCAATTGTTTGTTCCACTGGAACTTCTTCTGTTACTGACTCAATAGCTGGTTGAGATGGGGTTGTTACATCGTGTTCTACACTTACAATTTCGTCCTGGGCCATTTCGGCTTTAACGTCTTCAGATTCGTTAGATACAGGTGCGGCCATTTCGGTAGCCTGAGAATTCTCCTCCTGAAAATTGAATTCAGGATTCTGATCGGATTTTTGTTTGTTTTCCATTGTTGCTAAATAATTTAAACATTCATCAGCGAGCTGATTTTTTGAATGGGCAAAATTAAAAATCTTTTATTTCAAACAGCATCATCGTCATTAAATTGTAATTGAATTTCAACCCAATCCAAAAAATGATTTAAGCCGTTTAATATCAAGTTATTATAAAGACAAAAATATTGATTTTTTCAAGATTTTCGGAATTACAGAACTTCGGCATCAATATATTCAGCCATCTTTCTCTTTTTATGTCCTCCCCAGCTATCTAAAATGCAAAGAACCTGTTTTAAGATGCACAAAAACCACCTGTTTTATCGGTGGTTTCAGTGCTAATAAAATGGTTTCGGTTATATTTTTTAGTCTTTTCTTCTTTTTCCAGGCGCACGGGAGGCTCTGTTATCACTGTATTTGCTGCCGCCAGACCTTGGACTTTTTTTGCCAAAATCGTCAGATTTGGATGAGAATGATGAGCCAGACCGGGAACTTGATCTCGATTTAAAGTCTCCCCTATTTGATTCCGATGATTTAGGGCCAAATTTTCTATCTTCACTCCGTCTGCGCGGCGCTTCTGGTTTTTCCTTTTGAATGGATTGCGGATTCCCCTTTGTCAATTCAACTTTTATGGGTAGACCCTGATAATCGCTATTTTCAAGGAATTCAAAAACCTGACTTTCAAACTTTTTATCAATTTCAAAGAAACTAAATTTACTAAAAAGCTCTATTTCGCCAATCTCAACACTTTTAAAGTCGGGATTCTTTGTAATGATATTGATGAGTTTACCGGGATTGATGCCGTTTTTGGTTCCCACATTGATATAGAACCTGCTGTAATCAAAGTTTTTGCGATACTTTTTCTGATCTTGTTTTCTGCTATCGCCTGATTCTGATTCTCTGAAATTGCTTTCAAAATTATCTGAATTGCGGGTGGATTGACTTTTCTTACGCGATTCCTTTCTATTGGAACCTCTGGTATCGTCCTCTTTTTCGTACTTTGAAGCTTTTACATTAATATCCTCGGCATCGCTATAATACTCCAAAAATCTATTGAACTCCACTGATACAAATCGTTTTATGAGGTCTTCTCTTGATAGAAATTCGAGTTTTTGGTAAACATCTTTTAAAAAGGGATTGATTTGCGATTCGTCAACCTCCACATTTTCCATCTTATCTAATAAGTGAAAAAGCTGCTTTTCGCAAACTTCTTTTCCTGCGGGAATAAACAGATGCTGAAACTTTTTGTCAACCATTCTCTCAAGCATCTTAATTTTATTGAGCTCGCGGCTGTGAATGATAGAAATGCTTATCCCACTCTTTCCTGCCCGGCCTGTTCTTCCGCTTCGGTGCACATAAACTTCCACATCGTCGGGAATATTATAGTTGATTACGTGGGTTAAGTCGTCCACATCCAATCCACGGGCAGCTACATCGGTAGCTACAAGAATTTGAAGATTTCTGCTACGAAAACGGGTCATTACATACTCGCGCTGTGGTTGCGATAAATCACCGTGCAAGGCGTCGGCATTATAACCGTCGTGCATTAATTTCTCGGCAACTTCTTTGGCATCGAAACGTGTTCTTACGAAGATAATACCATATATACCTGGGTTCACATCCACAATACGCTTGAGTGCAAGATATCTGTCTTTGGCGTGTACCTGATAAAAAACATGGCTCACATTAACAGCACCGGAATTTTTCTTTCCGATGGCAATATGTTTTGGGGAGTTCATGTAGTTTTTAGAGATAGATTCTATTCCATTGGGCATGGTTGCCGAGAAAAGCAAGGTTTGACGGGATGATGGAGTATTGCTGAGAATTTCGTCCAGCTCATCTTTAAAACCCATGCTTAGCATTTCGTCAGCTTCATCGAGAACCAAATAGTTTATATTCTCGACTTTAAGTTTTCTTCTTTTAATTAAATCTACAATCCTTCCGGGGGTTCCAACCACAATTTGTCCCCCTCTTTGGAGTTCTTTAACCTGGTTATCGATACTTGCTCCGCCATAAACGGCAATGACGTTTATTTCGGGCATAAATTTAGAGTAATCTTTTAAATCGTTGGCAATTTGCACGCCCAACTCACGGGTTGGTGACAAAACAAGGGCCTGAACATTTCTGTTATGCTTATCGATTCGCTCGAGAATTGGTAAACCAAAAGCAGCTGTCTTACCTGTTCCAGTTTGCGCATTTGCTATTAAATCCTGTGTGCTTGTCTGAATGAAGGGAATACATTGTTCCTGAACGGGGGTTGGTGATATAAATCCAAGCTCACCAATGGCTTTTAAAATTTCTTGGGATAAACCCATTTCATCAAAATTCATTTAAATAATATTATAAAAGCCAATAAATTAAGAGCTTTTGTTTAGGCGGCAAAGATACAATTTATTATTTAACGTGAAACACCATCATAGTTTTATGTAAATGAGCGAAATAATATAATTTTACGGGCAAAAAACCTATGTATTCCCGTTCAACTAAAATTATACTTTTTGCCATTACCCTGTTGGTTTTTTCTTGTCACAATCCATCAACAGCTGAGAAAACAGATAAATCAACATCCATTTCTGACGATAAGGAGAAATTGGGATTTAATGTTTCGGAGGTTCAAACTCCCATAAAAGAAATTATCTCCACTTTAACGATAAATAGCTTAGGCTTAACAATAAAGGACAACAACGTTTTAAAAGATTTCTATTCAAAACAAAACTACGATCCTGCCTGGTTAGATTTTGCTGCTATTGATGATGCATTGGCTGGAATATTAAAGCTTGACGAGGATGGATTGAACCCAGATGATTATTATTATTCCACGCTTAATAGTTTATATCAGAAATTTAAAGTTGCAGACAAAATTGACGCGTCTGAGTTTGCTTCCTTCGATGTTTTACTCACCGAAGCCATAATTAAAGCAGCCGATCATCTTATTTCGGGCAAGGTTGATCCAATTTTGCTAAAACGTAGATGGGAAATTGCCGTGGATAACTATAAAAGCCGCTTTGACGATCCAGCCCAGGCACTCAAAGATGCGATTTCGAATAAAAACGTTTCCGCTGAATTAGAAAAACTGAAGCCGAGTCATTATATGTATACCGGGCTTAAAGAAAAGCTTAAAGAATTTCGTGCCATTCAAAACAATGGAGGGTGGTTACCAGTATCGCAGGGGGAAACTTTAAAACCAGGCGCTAAAGGTAAAAGGGTTCTTGAGCTCAGGGCAAGACTGGCAGCAACGAACGATTTGATTCATCCTGAGAGCATTAATGATTCAGTCTACGACCAGGAACTCGCCGATAATGTAAAGCAATTTCAGAAAAAATATGGTCTGGAAGTGGATGGCAATATTGGCAAAAACACATTAGCAGCATTAAATATGACTGTAGATGAGCGGATTGAGCAAATAAAAGCCAATCTCGAGCGGGGCCGTTGGGTCATGTACAAAATTGAAAACAAGTTTATTGCAGTAAATATTGCCGGATTTGAGTTGTATTTTATTGATGGCGAAAAAGAACTTCTTACTTCAGAAGTAATGGTTGGCGAATTAAATACACAAACACCTGTATTTAAGGATGTAATGAAATATATCGACATCAACCCCACCTGGACAGTTCCTACCAGTCTAAACCATACTTACATAGATAAACTCAAGAACAATCCGTCTTATTTAAAAGAAAAAAACATTAATGTAGTTACCACTTCAGGGCAAATTGTTGAGATATCGGGCAAAGATTGGTCAAAATACACGGTTAACAATTTTCCTTATATGTTTCGACAGGAACCTGGTCCGGGAAACGCTTTGGGAGATATGAAGTTTATGTTTCCTAATAAATACTCCATTTACTTGCACGACACACCGGCTAAATGCTTGTTTAACAGAGATATAAGAGCATTTAGTCATGGCTGTATCCGGACGAAGGAAATTTATCGTTTGGCCGAATTGCTTTTAGAACCCAATAATGAAGGCTGGGATCAGGAAAAAATTAAAAAAATTGTTGAAACCCGAAAAACAACTACCGTATTGCTCAAAGAACAGGTTCCAGTCTTGCTTCTTTACTGGACAGCCGGAATTGGATTTAATAAAAATTTTTACTTTAAACCCGATATTTATGGTCGCGATAAAGATTTAATTGAGAATTTAAACAGAAAATCGGAATAGACTTTAATATTAATTTAGGTTAAAAATGCGCGTGCTTTTGTTTTGTTGACTTAAATTTGCAGCAAACCAACACATAATGCCAAAAAAAACCACAATAATTTTTTTTCTATTGCTTGTTTTTCAGCAACTTATTGCAACTCCATTTTACATAAACCATATTCCTGTCGATTTTAATATTCTATCATTTTCGGTTATGCCTTCCGATTCACTTTTGATAGAATTGAACAAAGAGGACGACCTGCTTTATTTCAAAAGCAATGAACAAGATGATATTAAAGCCATAGAAAAAGAGATGATATGGGTGGCGCCAAAGGAGAGTGGCCTTTATATTCTGAGCTTTTTCATTGCCAAAGAAACCTACACGATACCTGTATTTGTAATGCGCCCTTTAGCGACAATCAAAGAAATATCGACACATTTCCCCTTGGGCGAATACCAAAACTCGACTTTTAAAGGTTTGGAACAATACAGAACTCCACAGGGTATGATAGAGGTAACCAAAGAAAATCAAAACACTTTTGTGTCACCCCATTTCAGATTAAAAGACTTTTTAACCAAACAAAACTGCGATTTCCCAAAGTACCTTATCTTATCTTCTAAACTTCTCTACAAACTCGAATTACTTATCGACACCATGAAAAACCAGGGGGTAAAAGTTGATAACATGCACATAATGAGTGGATATAGAACGCCAGTTTATAATAAAGGGTTGGGAAATGTAAATAATAGTCGCCATGTTTTTGGCGATGCTGCAGATATTTTTGTTGACAACGACAATAACCAAAAAATGGACGATTTAACAAACGATGGTTATGTAGACATCAAAGATGCAAAGTTTCTGGCAAGTTATGTGGAACAAATAGAAAACGATCATCGCTATAGGTGGCTTGCAGGTGGACTTGGAGTTTACAAGAAAAATGGAGCACATGCAGGCTTCATTCATATGGACACGCGAGGCTACCCTGTGAAATGGTAATAAAAAAAAGGAGCACCATGAGGCACTCCCTTAATTTTGTAATTTCCAGAAACAGGTATTTTAAATTCCGAAAGCGGCTTTTAGTTTATCAACAAAATCAAGCTTCTCCCAGGTAAACAATTCAACTTCAATATTTCTGGTTCCTGAATACTGACTAACAAAAGTTTTATTCACCAACCGTGGAGTTCTTCCCATATGTCCATAAGAGGCTGTTTCAGAATAAATTGGATTTCTAAGTTTCAGACGTTCCTCTATAAAAGCCGGACGGAGATCGAATACCTCCTGAATTTTTTTAGCTATTTCACCATCGGTCAGGTTAACTTTGCTGGTTTGATAGGTATTGATATAAACCCCAACAGGCTGAGCCACACCAATAGCATACGAAAGTTGAACCAGCACTTCGCCGGCAATTCCCGCAGCTACCATATTCTTGGCAATATGACGGGCAGCATAAGCTGCTGAGCGGTCAACTTTGCTTGGGTCTTTTCCACTAAAAGCTCCTCCCCCGTGGGCACCTTTTCCGCCGTAGGTATCAACAATAATTTTGCGTCCTGTTAAACCCGTATCACCATGAGGACCACCAATTACGAATTTGCCAGTTGGATTTACGTGATAGATAATATTCTGACCAAAAAGTTGTTGAATATGAGCAGGTAACAGAGCTTTAACACGAGGAACCAAAATATTGATTACATCTTGTTTAATGCGTTCCACCATGGGCTCATCGGCATCAAATTCATCGTGTTGGGTAGAAACCACGATAGTATCGATTCTCAGGGGTTTGTTATTATCGTCATATTCCACAGTCACCTGACTCTTCGAATCGGGTCTGAGGTATGTCATTACTTTACCTTCGCGTCTGATGGCAGCCAGTTCGATGAGCAGCATATGCGAAATTTCCAGAGGAAGTGGCATATAACTTTCTGTATCTGTACAAGCATAACCAAACATCATTCCCTGGTCGCCAGCACCCTGGTCTTCCTTGTTCACCTTATCAACCCCACGGTTGATGTCGGCAGATTGTTCGTGGATAGCTGATAACACGCCGCAGCTATTACCATCGAACATATACTCGCTCTTGGTATAACCAATGCGGTTTATAACATCGCGGGCCACTTGCTGCACGTCGACATAAGTATTTGATTTTACTTCACCAGCAAGAAATACCTGGCCGGTAGTAACAAGAGTTTCGATGGCCACTTTCGAATGTGGATCGAAGGCAATAAAAGCATCAAGTAATGCGTCGGAAATCTGATCTGAAACCTTATCAGGATGGCCTTCGGAAACAGATTCAGATGTGAATAAATATCCCATTTTTTTAAATTTTTAGTTTAATAATTTAATAGGGAAAGGCTGCTTGAAGGAAATATAACAATAAACTTGTTTTAGCATTTTTTTCCGTGGTTGCAAGCAATTCAAATCTTTCCACTTAATTTCGGGGCAAATGTAATTAATTTTGTATTAGAGAAGCTAAATTCATCATATTTATAAGAAAAATAACAGACCAATAAGCTGAATCAGACTAACTAATTTTATTTTCCTTTGTAGATATTTTTTCAACAAATTGCTTTAAAATCATTCCCTGAAGAGGTAAAATATCAACATTTCCAAAAACTTCCTTATTACAAACCATTGATTGACTGTTAAAAACACATTCGAACCGACCTTGTGGTAATGGAATTACCCGCTGTCTGTTTCCAAAATTTATAAGAATCAGCAGCCGCTCCTTTTCAAATTCTCTGAAATAAGCCATAAGCTGATTTTGCCCATCCAACAATGGCTCCCACAATCCTTTTTGCAGAGCTTTGCTCGAATTGCGCAGGTTGATTAAATATTTGTACAGATTGAAAATGGAAAGTTCATCATCCATCAGAGATTCCACATTGCATGTGTTATAATCGGGATGTACAGGAAGCCAGGGTTTGTGATAGCTAAAGCCAGCATTTGTGAACGATGACCATTGCATTGGCGTTCGGCTTCGATCGCGACCTTTGTAAAATGGCCAGAATTTTTTCCCCAACGGATCAGTCAAATCGTCCTTTTTCAGATTTACATTAGACATGCCAATTTCATCGCCATAATAAATAAAGGGGGTTCCTCTCAAGGTTAATAGTAGCAACGCCGCAAGTCGGGCTTTAATTTCACGATTTCTGCCAAATCTGTTTATTCCACGGCTTAAATCATGATTCGACAGCACAAAACTGGGCCAGGCATTTTTATGAAGGGTTTGATATTGATTGGCAATGCTTCTATGAAATTTGCCAGCATCCCACCGTTTAAAAAACAGTGTAAAATCGAAGGCAAGATTTAAGGATTCTTCTCCGTCGCCCAAAAAGGAGGCAACCAATTCTGAATTGCCCGGAGGCGGAGTGTAAATTTCACCTATTAAAACGCGCTCGGGATATTTATCAATGAGTTTACGAAGTCGGCGGATAATCTTATAGGATCGAGGTCTGTTTCTATTGAAAAGTCTGACATTTACTGAGAAAAGCTTGTAAACCGGCGGATTGTTCCTGAATTTTTTGTCTTTACCCACCATATTTATCACGTCTAACCGGAACCCATCTACGCCCATTTCGAGCCAGAATTCAATTTCCCCGAAAAACTCTTTCCGCATTTCGGCATTGCGCCAATTTAAATCGGGTTGTTCCTTGAAGAATGAATGCAGATAATGGCTTTGTGTTGCTTCGTGATATTCCCAGGCACTTCCACCAAATGCAGAGCGCCAATTGTTGGGCGATTTCCCCCTGGGCGAATCGCTCCATATGTACCAATCGCGTTTTGGATTATTCTTTGATGATGCAGATTCTACAAACCACGGATGTTGATTAGAAGTGTGGTTTAAAACCATATCCATGATTACTTTAATATTGTTGGTATGGGCAACATGCAATAAATCTCTGAAATCGGAAAGGCTGCCGTATTGCGGGTCGATGGATGAATAATTTGATATATCGTATCCGAAATCGACTTGCGGTGATGGATATATTGGCGAAAGCCAAATTGCCTGTATTCCCAATTCACTGAGATAGGGAATTTTTTGAATGATACCTTTTAGGTCGCCAATACCATCTTTATTGGAATCGTAAAAACTGCGTGTATAAATGTGATAGATAACTCCGTGTTTCCACCACAGATAATTATTTTTTTTTGCCATTGTACCAGCTTTTACAAGTCAACGGCTGTAAGAAAATCGGATAATATCTTATGTGCTGTAAAATCGCCCGCTCTTTTTCCAGTGGCCAATTTCATTTCGTTTTGTAAAGATGGGTTTTTAAAATACTGGATGATTTTCTCCTGCATTTCCGATTTTTTGCTGACTAAAAAACCCGCATTGGTATCTTCTAAAATTTCCTTGGGTCCTTTGGTATTATAAGCTATCACAGGCAATCCACAGGAAATTGCCTCGAGAATTACCATGCTGAAAGTATCAAATTTTGAAGGCAAAATGCACAAATCGGAAGCTGAGTAAATTTTGGGTAGTTTGTCATGATCCACCCAGCCTAGAAAAACAGCATTTGGACAAAGCTCTTTGAGTTTATCCTCATAAGGACCTTTTCCAACTACTACGAGCCGAATATTGGGGATGGCTTCACTCACTTTCTCCATGATTGCAGGAAGCTCATCAACTCCTTTTTCTTCGCTAATTCTGCCGGCAAACAAGAGTACAGGTGTGTCATTACTAATTTTAAACAATTCTGATTTTGATGTCTGATGCCTGATAAATTCCTGATCGGTCCAGTGGGCTGTTAGATGAACTTTTTCTGGCGCCAGATTCATTTGCTTGCTTATGAGCCATTTTTGCTGCTCCTTGTTCAAAACAAAAACTCCATC
The DNA here is from genome assembly GCA_964293475.1 of uncultured Draconibacterium sp. GTDB lineage: Bacteria > Bacteroidota > Bacteroidia > Bacteroidales > UBA12170 > UBA12170. Next base: position 37,498 of record CAXYYJ010000022.1, on the reverse strand, counting down.
AAAGTTTTGATAATACCATCTCAGAATTCTCCGCAATCGGCTGGTGGCAGTGGAATCGAATTTTAATGCTTTTTTAGCGAATGTTATCCAGTCGGTATGCAAATAGAAATGAGCTTTAACCGAAAAAGCTTGTTTCAAATACAGTGCAGCCATTCCCATGGGGCCTTCTGTGGATACAATAACACGGTCGTAGCGACCATTTAAAAACAAATTGTGAATTGACAGAAAGTTTGGTATACGGAGAGGTTGATGAGCATAATTAGGCATTGAAAACTCGGCAATGGGGTCTATAACGATTAGATTTTTGTCGGATTTTATTGTTTTGCTGGCCACTAAAATATCAATGGGCAAATCTTTGGATTGAATTTCCCTCAGCATAGCCTGTAAAACCATGGAAACTCCGTTACCATCATCAAATGTATCAGTTAACCACAGCATACGTTTCGGGTGCTGGTATTTATTGGTTAAATCGGCAAATTGATTGAGCAGGGAGCGATTGTTGTACAGAACTTTAGCCGATGTAAACTGAGCCGCCAAGATTATGGTTGATGCGAGAAACGGAAAACTTAAGCCATCTAAAAACTTGTTGATATCCGGATTCTGAATTTTTGAGTTTTTATTAGCGTCTGTATTCTCAAGATACGATCTAAGCTCAGATGGAATTTCGAGCTTCTCCATAAATTTACCAAAATCAAAACCATCTAACTTCCCTTTTTTCAACAATTTGCCTATTTTTTCTTCAAGGCGGGATGCCAAAACACTGTTCAATTGATTGTAAATGGCAACGATGGATTCGTTATAATTCTTTACAATATCAGATGGCCTGTTGCTATAGGTGTTTGCCATCTGGGTTGCGCTCTCGAAAATGGGTTTATAAACCCTTGGGATAAACCATTTTTTAGAGAAGTGAGGGGCTTTCCCCAGAAAGCTTTTATGAAACAATTCCATAAAATTCATGGTGACCTTATGACGGCGCAATTCGCCAAATCCATTGGCAACCAGCACAGCTATCACTTTATCCTGTGCAGTGCCTTTGTGAAGCAAAATTCTTAAAAGCCCCGGATCTTTGTGATTTATAGCAATTTGACAAACATAATCGAGAAAAGCAGTGGCCATTTTATCGCTGTTATTGTCACCGCCAAATGGCACAGTGGAACCGTTTCGGATAGCTTCGAGCGCTAAAGATGACATGGTTTCTGTTTTTCTGCGTAATTCGAGATTAGGCACATGCAGATAGGTTCCAGTCAAACCGGCAAAAATCCCCATATGGCTGTCGGAGCCACCGGTAAAGGTTTTTACAAACGGGTCTTTAACATAACCCAAAGTATCGACATGAAATTTTTTAACCAATTTTACTACTTTTTCTTCATCAAAGGTTTTGAGCCACTCGAGAGTTAGTAGATTTTGCCACGTATCTCTTTGGCCATTAAGCACTTCAAAACGGTCGAATAACAAAGCTGTTTTCTCAAAAAACTCCATGGGAGGAATTCCTTTGGGGGAATAGAAATAGAGTGGATGAGCCCAAACAGTTGGAATATCGTTTTCGAAGGCGTATTGTTTAAAACGGTAAATATCGGGGCGCAGTTTATTCAAAACCCGCTCCTGTTCCATGGTGAATCCATAAGTGAGCACATGGATTCCAGTATTAAAATCGGGCACAGTGCAGCTAAATTCGGCAGCTGGCAGTATATCTATGCCCTTTTCGCGCAAATCCCAGCATGAACGGGCATTGTTATGATTTGTAATTGTAAGGGCGTTACAGGAGTGCTTTTTTAAAGTTTTTATCAAATCTTCTGATGGCAGCCAGGTTTCGGGCAGATTTAAAATCCTTCCCAATAGCTCATCAGGCTTATCGCTGTTATAGTCATGACAATGCATGTCGATTCTGATGGTTTCGTTGGAAGGTAATGCCAGATAAGAATCTGTTGTAAAGTCATTTAGGCCCGTATGAAGGCTTAGATTGAAAGGGTTGGCCATAGGGTTGCTATTTACCATTTAATATTTCTGCAATACTAATGGCTTTAGCAGCGATGCGTATTAATAAATCGTTATGATTGATTTATTAAAAACTAAATTCAGGAAATAAATATGTGAGATTTAGTCAATTTTTGCCCGGCAGATTTCTTTACCAGTCTCGTCTTTGAGAAGAAAAACAATTCTTTTCTCATCCCAACCATACCAAACTCCAAAATTGGAATCAAGCATGAGCTCGCTTAAAAAATTTATGGTAAAACTCTGAAATTTAGCTTCAAAAATGGCATTAAAGGCATCAGAGATCCAGCGTACATAGGTTGCATTGTTCACATGACCATTCACATCGATATCGCTGCTAAAAACTATTCGTTGATGAATGAGCAACATATTATCGGGGATACTTATTTTTTCAATCTCCCCTTCTATGGCCTTTTCGCCAGAAAAGTCGCTTTTTGCGAAATCAAAATCGCTCAGCTTTCTTGGTCTACGGGTTTCTTTATCCAAAATGAGCCATGAACTGGAAACCTTTGCAATATTTCCCTTAGAGCCAGTGACTTCAAAATCGCGAATTGCAAAAAGCCCTTGTGGTCCACGCGGCCATGTTTTAATTGCGATTTCATCTTTCCAGACTGGCCAGTTTTCCATATTAATTTTTACGCGACTCAGCACCCAAAATGAGTTTTCCTTCTCCATAAACTCGTAGCCAAAACCATTATCCATGGCATTTTCCCAGGCGCACTCCTGAAGGTATAAAAATAACGATGATATAGAAAGAAATCCCTGTTTATCAGACTCGTATGATTTTATTTTGAAGTTATAATTACCAACAATTTGATCTGCCATGGTTCATGTGTTTAAGTACAGCGAAATTAAAGAATTAAAATAATTGTATTAAATAAAATAATGGCTCTTTGGTATGACGAAAAATCATCTACTTTTGTTTCGCAACAGAAATAATTTCCAAATCTTGTGTGAAGTATTTCGGGTTAAAAAGGGGCTTATTAATTTTATTTGTCATATTGCTTGTTTTCGAAAGTCACGCGCAACTTCAACTTCAGCTGCATAAATCGAGAAATGAGAATAGCTGGTTTGTTGACGCCAATGCGGGCTTTAATAACTATTACGGCACATTAGGAATATACAATTACGATCCCATACTTAAATTAAAAAAAGAAAGTCACCTGGCTTTAGGTATTAATTTGGGAAAGAGCTTTAACTATGTTCTTTCGGGTCGTGCTTTTTATAATTATGCTGGTTTGAGAGCTTATAATAATGAACTCAGATTAAGATTTGAATCGAAAATGCATAATGTGGGAGGTCAGTTTTTAATTAATTTTTCCAGTTGGATTGGCGGAATTAGTTATGTTCCAGATTTTACAGTTTATGGAATTGCTGGTGCGGGTCTAGTTTTTGCTTCACCCAATTTGTATACTATTCCCGATGAAAGCACAGAAACTTCAGATGATATTCTCATCAAATCTGAGTCTGTAATGGCTTTTGAACTCAACGCAGGAATCGGGCTTAGCTACATGATTTTTCATCGCTTCGATGCTATTATGGAATTGGCCTACCATTATTCCATGTCCGACGAGCTTGATTTGGTGAGCGAAGGTGGAAAAGACAAGTTTCTTTATTTAAAGGCCGGATTAAGATACCGCTTTGCATTTCCGGGCATTAAAAATACCAGGGCTTTTGGTAGAAAAAGAAAATAACCTTGATGGGGTTTATGCTAAAATTGGGCTAATCTTGTCTAAATGAGCTATTGAAATAAGAGATGCTATCATCTTATTTTTCAACTCCTTATCGGAAAAAAATGACAAATCCGGAAAAATTCTTTACATATTAACCTGCCAGTTTTTCCTCAGCAACTCTTTCCTGAATATTGATTAATGGCTTAAAGTGGTATCGAATTGTAGCCCACTTATCAGGATATTGCTGGAGCAGTAATACAATTTTACGGCTATGATTTTTAAGCTTGTCCGAAATAGCAGCTGCCGTAATGGGTTGCTCTAATGTGCCACCCATATTGGTACTGGTTATTTTCTCCCCACGTTTAATTAAGAAACCTGCTGCTTTTTCGAGCATGTCGAGAAATTGATAGACTTTTGTATGCGAATCGTAGGAATTTTCCGAACTGATATTAACTTTCTCGTGGGTTATTTCAGATGGCTTATCCAAAGGTTTAAAGTGATGTATATCAACTACTATTTCGTTGCCAATTGAACCAAAAGATAAGGTTAAAACAAAGTTTACTGCCTCTAAAATCTGCGTCTTCAATTGCGATAAATCAGTAAAATTAGACCATAAATAAGCAATAGCTGCGGAGGTAAACTTGACAGATTTACCTTGAATATCATCGACCATCGAAAGAACAATCTGGCTTAGTTTATTATGAAATACTGCAATTTCATTTTCCTTTTCATCGAGCTGACGACGATATTGAATCAACATGAGATTTATTTGTTGATTATAGCTGGACAAGGCTTCTCTGTTTTCATCCAATTGTTTAATTACAGCGTTTAAGGTATTATAAATCAACCTTCCAACAAACATTTTTTGATTGGTATCGAATACATTTTCCGGCGAAATAGGACCAAACTCGCTGGAGTCTTTTCGAAAATAAATAAAAAATAAATCCTGATTACTGCCATCTGGTTTGGAAAGATTAAGCACCAAAACACTTTTAAGCAACTCGTCGAAAAGTGAAGAAGAGATAGAAATCTGACCATGGCTCATCAAAGGGAGCTCACTAAGGCTATACCATGCCAATCCCTTGATTTGTTTGGCCATTTTACTTAAATCACCAGCTCTATAGTTGGATGGATTATCAGATTTAAGAATGCCATCATGAATTGTATACAAATCAAAATCAGCACTTTGAGCCACTCTTGTCAACAATTCCACACGTTCAACACTTGGCAATATATTCACCGAAAGCTCGAGAGCCATTATTGACGAAGGCTTTAAAAAGTTGAACTGATTTACCATGCTGCAAAATTGAGATAAATTTAAGATATATTAAAGTAAAATATCAAGTAAAAAGTAAATAATTTAAGTTTTTTCTTTAATGGCTAAAATTTTACCAATACACTTAAAAATGCTTGAAATTGGCTTAAAAAGAAAAATTAAGCTTAAAAATATTGAATTACAATACTTTATAAAATATTTTTGTGCTAAGAATCTAATAAAAAATGGTTATGGGAAACGAGAATCCAAGTATTGTAAGCTTAATTTTAGCTAAAAGAGTTCAGTTCTATAAAGGGCAAATAGGTAATAAATTTAAGCAACATGCCGATTTTGAACAAACAACGGCACCAACTCATGAGCAAAAAGTAGAAGTTCAGAATAATCTGCCTCGTTCTCATGACATCAAAAACAGAAGTTATCAATTGATACAGGATTTTTTTTCCGAGTAGAATAAAAGAATTTTATATCTTTAGTTTAAATTTTAATATACTAAAATCCACTGGCAAGAAGTAGAACAAATTGCAATAGCTGTTGTTTTAGTATATAAATTTGAAGACTCACTTTGACAGTATGAACCATTGAATTAGCTTTGCGTTGTTAATGAGAAAAATTATCATTCTTCTCTTTTTTATTATTCATTTGGCGGGATATTCTGTCGAACCGGTTTCGCGCGTTGATAGTTTATCTGATATGCTTACAAAAACCACGGGAACCCAATGGATAGATTGTGCTTTGCTTTTAGCCGAAGAACACAGACATATAAATCCGAAATACGGTCAGTCATTGTTGGATGATGCAATCAGTTATTCACAGAAATACAATTATTCACAAGGACTTGCCGATGGTAATTATTTGCAGGGGCTCTATCAATTAGACAACAATAAAGCAACTACAGCCTTAACCTTCTTTAATCAATCCTATTTAATCTTTAAGGATTTAGACCTTCCAGCAGATGCAGCAGAATCTATGTATAATATTGCCAATGGATTATCGCGGTTAGAAAAACCATACGAATCTATTGATACATTAAAATATCTCCTTCACCATTATAGAAATCATTTGCCTAAACAAAGGATTGCAGATATATATATACTTATGTCAACCAATTATAATGAGCTTTTTAAATTTCAATCCGCGATTAGCTATATAGATTCTGCCATCATTTTTCAGGAGAAGAACTTCTTAACAAAAACCCTTGGTAATTCTTATAACAGGTTAGGTATTTTATATCAGGATTTGGGGGATTATAAAAATGCCTTAAAAGCTTACGACAAATTTGAGCAGATTAGTTATGAGACCAATGATACCACAGCCATATCATACGCAACCCATAATAAAGCAATTATTTATATGGAGTGGGGAGCTTATGATGAGTCGTTGGACTTGTTTTTAAAGTCGCTTAGTTTGAGTCAGGAATTGGGCATGGAAATGGAGTTAACGACTACTTTGAATAATATCGCTCTTGTTTATCAACAAACCAAGGATTTTTCGAAAGCGAAATTCTATTATTACGAAGCATTAAGCCTAGCCAATAGTTACAATCAGGAGGAGGAAAAATCAATTGTGCTCCATAATCTGGGTGAACTTAGCTATTTAGACGGGAAGTACGACTCGGCGCTCATTCTACTAAATCAAAGCCTAAGTTTTGATATTAATGCCAGCAAAAAACTTGGCGCTGCCGAAACCTACGCAATGATTGCAACAGTATATGTCGCCCAGGGCAAATTTCCACTGGCATTTGATTACTTTAACCAGGCAGAAATAACTTTCGAAAGTTTTGGCAGCAAGACACAATTGGCCAATTTATATCTGGAAATGGGTAAAGCACACAAAAAAATAAATAATGATTCGCTCAGCGTCCAGTTTCTTCGCAAATCAATTGAAATATCATCTCAGATTAATTCTATTGCAACTCTAATTGATGGATATAAGGAGTTATCAGTAAACTATGAAAGCTTAGGGAAATTTGAAACCGCCCTGGTTTATTATAAGAAATATGACCTTTTGCAGGACAGCATTTTTAGTTTAGAAGCAAGCTCTCGTCGTGATTATTTAAGCTTAAAGCTTGAAAATCAGGAACGTGAAAAATTATTTGACCGCTTAACCAACGAAAAAAAAATGATGGCTCTGGAAAACAAAACCAGAACAATTTATCTAACTCTAGCTATTCTGGCTTTGGTTCTTATTTTGGCATTTGTAATTATTATTTATCTAAACAATAGAAAAGCTACTAAAATAACTAAACTTCAAAATAAGGAACTTTTGGCCAGCGAGCAGAAAAACAAGGCCTTGCTCGATGCCAGTTTCGATTCCACAATACTTGTGGATTTGGACGGCAAGGTTAGAACTGCAAATACCAACAATCTTAATGGCTATTTACCTGATTTTAGTAAGCTTATCAACTCCCAACTCATTAATCTCTTTAGCCCGACCAACCAAAAAATCTTACAAAATTACATGGATCTGGTCATTAGTAGTAAGGTTATAAAAGAAATACAAATTACCGAAGTCGAAAATCGGATTTTTAATCTCAAGATTAGTCCCATTCTCGACGGAGTTCTCGAAGTAGGTTCTGTTGCTTTCTATATTCAGGACGTGACCCAGATTGAAGCTGACAAAAAGGCCAGACAAAAAATGGAGGAACAATTAATCCAATCACAAAAACTCGATACTATTGGTACACTTGCCGGCGGAATTGCTCACGATTTGAACAACTTTTTGGGCACCATAAAAGGATATTTGGAAATGTCGCTCGAAGACATTAACGACCCCGGCCAACGGATACACAGATATTTATCTTCCAGTCTTAAAGCTACAAACCAATCTCAGCTAACAATCAAGAAACTCCTGACCTTTAGTAGAGGAACTGAGATTGAGTTAGAGAAAGTAAATCTAGACGATTTGCTGGTTGATTGTCATGATATAATTTTAGGATCTAAGCCCAAAGATATTTTATTGGAATTTCCCGGAAGCGTATCGGGAGCCATAATATTGGGTGATGCAAATCAATTAACCCAGGTTATTGTTAATATTGTTACCAATGCTTTTCACGCTATTGTGAAAGAAAATGGTTTAGTAAAGGTAGAAATACTTAAAAATCACAATACCAAATATTTAAAAGATAGTATTTCAACAAAAAATACAGTTACAATAAAAATTTCGGACAATGGATTTGGCATGGATTCTATTACCATGAAACGAATATTTGAACCATTTTTCACAACCAAGGAAGTTGGTAAAGGAACCGGGCTTGGACTCTCAATGGCCAGAGGAATCATTAAAAAACACAACGGCAATATTGAAGTTGAATCTGAATTAGGTATTGGAAGCATTTTTTATATAAATTTACCATTGATATCATAAACTATTTCGTAAAACAAATTTGAAATGAATAAAATATTATTAATCGATGATGACGAGCATTTTAGAGAAATGTTTGCCGAATTGTTAACAAGAAACAATTACCACGTCATTGAAACAAGTGATGGTCGCTATGCCAAATCCCTTTTTATTGAACATTCTCCCGATTTGGTGATCACGGATATAATAATGCCCGATAAAGAGGGTATAGAAACTATCCTGGAACTTAAAAAAATGAATAAAGCTATTAAAATAATAGCAATTTCGGGGGGAGGCAGAACCAACGCTGTTGATAATTTAAGATCAGCTAAGTTGCTAGGCGCTAATATGATATTTGAGAAGCCCTTCGAGAATAAAGAAATTCTGGCTGGGATTGAAAAACTCCTGAACATGTAGTTCTAAGCCTTTAGAGTTAGTTCAATTCACAAGCTTGACGAATAACAATAAATTAAGCAATTTCATCTGTTGTTTATCAATTAAACAGTTTTGAATTCATAATTTACTTACCATCAGCATATTACATATTATCGCCATGTTTCCCTTGTAATTTAGAATCAAATTTAGAAAGCGTCTAAACTGACATTCAGTGATTTGATTTACAATCTATTACCAACTGCCAAATTTAACAAAATTTTTACACATTTTTTAATCAATTGAATGTCATTCAATTGCACAAACCCAGCCCCAGTCATAGGTTTGAGTGTTAATACTATTTTAGTTCCTATTTTTGTAGCGCAATTTTATCCTTCGTTAAAATGAATGGTTAAAAGAATGAATGATGTTATGATTATTTGGTAGTTAAGAATCGTTTGAGTATTAGAAATCAGTACATTATCAGCCTTAAATTCTCCATTCCAGTCGATAGATAAAGAGCAATATAAAAAATAACAACCAAAATTGTATATCGTGAGCGAAGTTATTATCTATGCCGTTGGATCTCTTGGAGTTCTGGCAATTCTCTCAGCTGTCGTCCTTTTTTTTATCGCCCAAAAATTCAAAGTTTACGAAGACCCCCGAATTGATGAGGTGGAATCTGTACTTCCCAGTGCTAATTGCGGTGGATGCGGTTATGCCGGCTGCCGGGCATTTGCCGATGCTATAGTTAAGGCCGGGAGCATGGAGGGTTTTAATTGCCCTGTAGGGGGTATCGATGTGATGCAACAAGTAGGTAAGGTACTCGGCCTTGAAGCTCAAATACTTGAACCCCAAATTGCTGTGGTTCGTTGCAATGGTTCTGTTGTTAACTCACCATCAAAAGTAAAATACGAAGGAATCAGCAATTGTGCTGCTGCTGCAACACTTTATTCTGGCGAAGGAGGTTGCTCTTTTGGCTGCTTAGGCCTTGGCGACTGCGTTGCAGCTTGCGATTTCGATGCTATTCAGATTAATCCCGAAACCATGCTTCCCGAGGTAAACAATAAATGTGTGGCTTGTAATGCCTGTGTTGTTGCCTGCCCGAAAGACATTATTGAGTTGAGAAATGTTGGGAAAAAAGAATTGAGAATTTTTGTGGCTTGCGTCAACGAAGAGAAAGGCGCTGTATCCAGGAAAAACTGTGAAGTGGCTTGCATAGGGTGTTCTTTGTGCTTTAAAGCTTGTCCTTTCGACGCCATTGAAATGAAAAATAACCGCGCCTACATCGATTATACTAAATGTAAACTTTGCCGCAAATGTGAACCTGTTTGCCCAACTCATGCCATACACGAAATCAATTTCCCATTAAAGAAATTGAAGAAAACCGAAGATAATACTGAAAAAGCCACTCAACCAGCGGATAATGAGAAACCAGCCAAACCAAAGGCTACTATAATTGTGACCCCTGAGAAAAATATGGTGTCACAAGCCCCTGAAAAAGAAATTAGTCCTAATTCTAAAAAAGTTGAGAATTCGGACGAATCTGCTAAAATTTAATCGAAAAGCGAAAACAAAATAAAAAGGAGACATTCAATGAAAACCTTTAAATTAGGTGGAGTTCATCCTCCGGAAAACAAGCTTTCGGCTCACGCGGCCATAGCGCCCCTACCCTTGCCCAAGCAGGTAAACATAACGCTGGGGCAACATTTAGGAGCTCCGTCAACACCAATTGTTAACAAAGGCGATGTGGTTAAAGTGGGACAACTCATAGCCAAATCAGCAGGATTTATTTCTGCCAATATTCATTCCTCTGTTTCTGGGAAGGTATTGAAAATTGACGATGTATACGACTCCAGTGGTTACCGAAAGCCATCTATTATTATTGCAGTAGAAGGCGATGAATGGATGGAGAGTATTAATACCAGCAAGGAAATAATCCACGATATTAAACTTACCAGCAAGGAAATTATTGATAAAATCAATGAGATGGGCGTTGTTGGACTTGGAGGAGCAACTTTCCCATCGTTTGTGAAGCTCATGGTTCCGGAGGGAAAAAGAGTGGATACATTAATAATTAATGGTGTAGAATGTGAACCCTATCTAACCTCCGACCACCGGATTATGTTGGAACGTGGAGAAGAGATGCTTGTTGGCGTTTCAATTCTTATGAAAGGATTACAAGTTCAGAAAGCTATGATTGGCATTGAAAACAACAAACCAGATGCTATAGATGCTTTGGATAAACTGTGCAAAAAGTTCAATGGCATTTCTGTTCATCCACTCAAAGTACAATATCCACAAGGTGGCGAAAAGCAACTGATTCAGGCGCTTACCGGCCGCGAAGTTCCATCTGGTAAATTACCCATAGAAGTGGGTTGTGTGGTGAACAATGTGGGTACTGCAGTGGCTGTGTACGAAGCAGTTCAAAAAAACAAACCACTGTTCGAAAGGGTTGTCACCGTAACTGGGTCATCTGTTAAGAATCCATCTAACTTTCTGGTTCGGATTGGTACTCCTGTAAGGGAACTTATTGAAGCCGCCGGTGGATTACCTGAAGATACAGGAAAAATAATCAATGGCGGGCCTATGATGGGGAAAGCACTTCTTAGCGCTGATATACCTGTTGTAAAAGGAACTTCAGGAATACTTTTAATGCCCGATGACCAATCACACCGTCATACCGAATCGAATTGCATTCGCTGCGCCAAATGCGTTCAGGCTTGCCCCATGGGTCTGGAACCTGTTCTGCTCACAAAAACCAGCAAACTAAAACTATTCGACCGGGTTGAAAAAGAAAGAGTGATGGACTGCATTGAATGTGGCTCATGCTCCTATACTTGTCCCGCTAACATTCCTTTGCTCGACTATATCCGTTACGGCAAAAACCAGGTGGGTCAAATAATTAGAAACAGAAGCAAGAAATAAAAATAATAAAATAAGACCAAACGATGAGTTTATTAACAATTGCGGCATCACCCCATGTTCATGGCGACAACTCCACAAAAAAAATAATGTGGGGGGTGGTATATGCATTGATTCCAGCCATGCTGGTTTCCATATACTTCTTTGGGATTGATGCCTTACGAGTCATATTTCTGGCTGTAGCAGCATCACTCTTCTTTGAATGGGCCATACAAAAGTATCTTATTAAAGGACCTGAAACCATATCCGATGGTTCGGGCGCTATAACAGGTTTATTATTAGCCTTCAACGTCCCCAGTAATTTGCCCTGGTGGATTATTGTAATCGGTTCACTGGTTGCCATTGGTATGGGAAAAATGAGTTATGGAGGTCTTGGTAAGAACCCCTTTAATCCGGCATTGGTGGGCAGGGTTTTTATGCTAATCTCTTTCCCCGTTCAAATGACGAGCTGGCCCACCCCAAAACCAATTTTTGATGGTCTTGCCGATGCGGTTACAGGCCCAACTGCTCTGGGTCTGTTAAAAGAAGGACTGGGTGCGGGAAAAACAGTTAGTGAGATTCTTAATTCGCCCGAAATGCCAGATATTAATCATTTATTAATGGGAAATATGGGTGGTAGTCTCGGCGAAGTTTCCGCTATTGCACTTATACTTGGTGGTATTTACATGTTGTGGAAGAAAATTATTACCTGGGAAATTCCTGTAAGCATACTGCTAACATCCGCAATTTTTAGCGGAATCTTTTGGCTTATAAATCCTGAACAATACGCAAATCCTTTATTTCATATACTCACAGGAGGAATGCTTCTGGGAGCAATTTTTATGGCAACTGATATGGTTTCTTCTCCCATGACAAGAAATGGCCAACTGGTTTTTGGGGTAGGTATCGGATTGCTAACCATCATTATACGAATCTGGGGAGCTTATCCCGAAGGGGTTTCATTTGCCATTCTCATCATGAATGCAACAGTACCTCTATTAAATAATGCTTTTAAACCCACCAGATTTGGGAAGGAGGTGAAAAATGGCTAAAAAAGAGTCGACATTAGTAAACATGGTCATGGTATTGTTTGTTGTTTCTGCCATAGCCGGACTGGCATTAGGTTCAGTATATTCCATTACCAAAGAGCCCATTGAGCTGGCCAAAAAACAAAAAATTGAAAACGCTATTAAGGAAGTTCTGCCAGAATTTAATATACTTAAGCCAAATTACAAGGTGATGTCCATTGATGGAACAAGCCCTGCCGATTCGTTGGTTTTTTATGATGCTTATCAGGACAGTCTATGGGTTGGAACAGCTGTGGATTCCTATACTTTGAAGGGATTCAGTGGTCTCGTTAAACTCATGATCGGATTTAAACCCGATGGTACCATTCACAATATATCGGTGCTTGAACACAAAGAAACCCCAGGACTTGGAACCAAAATGGCTGAACCAAAATTCAAGGATCAGTTTGAGAATAAAAACCCTGGAGACTTTTCCCTTAAAGTTAAGAAAGATGGAGGGCAAGTGGATGCAATTACAGCGGCTACTATCAGTTCCAGAGCTTTTTGCGATGCAACACAACGTGCCTATGCCACATTTTCTAAAAGTAAAGGAGGACAAAAATAATGAGTCAGTTAAAGAATTTTACCAAAGGTTTTATTAAAGAGAATCCTGTTTTGGTGCTTCTTTTAGGAATGTGCCCAACATTGGGTGTCACAACTTCGGCCATCAATGGTTTGGGGATGGGATTGGCAACAACATTTGTTTTGGTTGGCTCCAATTTGGTGATTAGTCTACTTAAAAATTTTATACCGGACAAAGTCAGAATTCCTGCATTCATAGTTATTATAGCTTCTTTTGTAACTATAGTTGAATTGGTTATGCAAGCCTATATTCCCGCTCTATATGCACAGCTTGGCCTGTTTATCCCTTTAATTGTGGTCAACTGTATAGTTTTGGGTCGTGCAGAAGCTTTTGCATCAAAAAACACGGTGGTATCTTCAATTGTTGATGGACTGGGTATGGGCTTAGGATTTAGTATGGCACTAACGATTTTAGGAGGAATAAGAGAAATATTGGGTAGTGCCGCCTTGTTCAACTACAAATTTATTGATGCTGATGCCATTTTAGTTTTCATCCTTGCCCCTGGTGCATTTATAGCACTTGCTTATGTAATTGCTGTGGTTAACAAAATAAATAAAAAGGCTTAATCTCTAAGGTTATGGAATATATACTCATAATAATATCAGCCATTTTTGTCAATAATGTAGTATTGGCACAATTTCTTGGCATTTGCCCCTTTCTGGGGGTATCGAATAAACTTTCCACATCGCTGGGAATGAGTGGAGCGGTTATGTTTGTTATAACTCTGGCCACGATTGTAACCTGGATTATCAACTATAATGTTCTGGTTCCTCTGAACATTGGTTTTCTTCAAACTATAACCTTTATTTTAATTATAGCTGCGCTAGTGCAAATGGTAGAAATTATATTAAAGAAAGTAAGCCCTCCTTTATACGCTGCCCTGGGGGTATTTCTTCCTTTAATCACCACCAACTGTGCTGTTTTGGGGGTTGCAATTCTTACCATACAAAAAGACTTTAACCTGATGCAGGGTGTTGTTTTTGCATTAGCTACCTCTATTGGTTTTGGCCTGGCTATGGTTTTGTTTGCAGGATTAAGAGAGCATTTAGAGCTAATGGAGCCCCCAAAAGGAATGAAAGGTGTACCGATAGCTTTACTCACAGCTGGTATTCTGGCTTTGGCTTTTATGGGATTCTCCGGAATGGTTTAGCCTAAAGTCCAACAAAAAAAACCGTAGTTCATAGAGCTACGGTTTTTTTTTGCCTGAATCTGTCATGTTTAGCTGGTCTTTTTCTGACTTGCAAAAATCATTTTATACTTAAGATCAATTTTACCGTTGGTAATATCGGACAGCTTACGCTTAATAATGAGCTTCCGCATGTTGTTTATCTTTTCTGTAAATATCTTGCCTTCAATATGATCGTACTCATGCTGCATGATTCGCGCCACAATACCATCGAACCATTCATCCTGAAGCTCCCATTTTTCATTAAAATATCTAACCCGAATGCGTGGTTTACGCTGCACGGCTTCATGAATATCAGGAACACTCAAACAACCTTCTTCATAGCTCCACTCCTCGCCTTCTTCCTCAAGAATCAGGGGATTGATGAAAACACGTTTCTGGCCTTCTGCATCTGGATGGTCCTCTTTAAAAGGCTCGGCATCAAGCACAAACAAGCGAATGTTTTTATTTATTTGTGGAGCTGCCAATCCCACGCCATTGGTGGCATACATGGTTTCAAACATATCTTCTATGAGTTTTTCCAAACCCGGATAATCCTGTTCAATGTCCTTCGACATCTTCTTTAATGTTGGGTGACCATAGGCCACAATAGGTAATACCATTTTTAAAACTTTTTAAATTCTAAATACGATTGAAGAATAATGGTTGCACTTATGCTATCCACCAATTCTTTGTTCTGTCGGGCTTTTTTCCCCAATCCGCTGTCAATCATGGTTTGAAACGCCATACGACTCGTAAAACGCTCGTCCATCCTGTCGATAACCAAATTGGGAAAACTTTGTTTTAATCTCCCCATAAAAGGATTTATAAATCTGCTGGCATCGCTGGGTTGATTGTCCATGGTTTTAGGCTCGCCAACCACCACTATGTCTACTTTTTCGTCTGCAAAATACTTTTTAAGAAAATCTATTAACTTAGATGACTCAATGGTTGTCAACGGGTTAGCAATAATACGCAGCTCGTCAGTCACGGCTATGCCTGACTTTTTGCTTCCATAGTCTATTGCAAGAATTCGTCCCATTATTGTGATGCAAAAGTAATAATTAAAAATATAATAGCATCATGATAATTTTTCGCCTTCTATGTAAGGGGAGCCTGAAGTTTTAATAAAGCCATTTAAGCTCTTTTTTTTAGATATTTCCTATCATTGCATAAAAAATCGACCATATGATTCAAGAACTTAAGCAAAATATAAATTTGGCCTGGGACAATCGGGATTTATTATCGCAAGAAACCACACAACAAGCTATTAGACAGGTTGTTGACTTATTGGAAAAAGGCGAAATAAGAGTGGCCGAGCCCGGGCCACAAGGTTGGATTGTGAACGAGTGGATTAAAAAAGCGGTGATTTTGTATTTCCCCATTCAGCAAATGGAAACTACTTTGGTTGGCCCTTTTGAATTTTACGACAAAATAGCCTTGAAACACGACTTTAAAGAAAAAGGAGTTCGTGTTGTTCCTCATGCCGTGGCCCGGTTTGGAAGCTATTTGGCGCCTGGAGTAATATTAATGCCCAGTTATGTGAATATAGGAGCTTATGTGGACAGTGGAACCATGGTTGATACATGGGCAACTGTTGGAAGTTGTGCTCAAATTGGGAAAAATGTGCATTTAAGCGGTGGCGTTGGGATTGGCGGCGTTCTGGAGCCTGTTCAGGCCGCACCAGTGATTATCGAAGACGGTTGTTTCATTGGCTCACGTTGCATTATTGTAGAAGGAGCTAAAATTGAACAAGAAGCTGTTTTGGGTGCCAATGTGGTCATTACCAATTCTACCAAAATCATTGATGTCACTGGTGCACAACCTGTTGAATATCGCGGGGTGGTTCCTCCGAGATCGGTTGTAATACCCGGTAGCTATACCAAAACCTTTCCTTCCGGCGATTTTCAGGTACCTTGTGCACTCATCATTGGCCAAAGAAAACCCTCCACCAATTTAAAAACATCGCTCAACGATGCCCTTCGCGAATTTAATGTTCCGGTGTAGGTTTTAATTTGAAAATCAAACTGGTATAAAAATTTTAGATGGAATGAAATAGTTGGGGGGGGATAAAAAATATCCCATTAAACTATTCTCCAAAACCGTTAAAGCGCTATATTTGCACGATTTTTATCCGGATTTCAATTGAAAAAATACCTAATAATTCAAACTGCCAGTATAGGAGACGTAATTTTATCCACCGCCATTGGAGAGAAATTGCGCGAGTATGATTCTGAATGTCAGATTGATTACCTTGTTAAAAAAGGTAACGAAAGTATTTTTCACGGAAATAAAAATGTGAATGAAGTATTTATTTGGGACAAAAAACACAGGAAATATCGAAACCTTCTCCAAATAATTTTGCTAATCAGGCAACAGAAATACGATTTCACCATTAACCTGCAACGTTTTTTCAGCAGTGGTTTTGTTACTATTCTTTCCGGAGCAAAGAAGACCCTGGGTTTTAAGAAAAATCCGCTTTCGCTGCTTTTCTCCAAAAGCTTTAAACACGAGTACAAAGCCCATTGGCATGAAACTCAACGAAACCAACAACTCATAGCTCATTTTACTGACTCCACTCCTGCCAGGCCAAAAATGTATTCCACCAAAAAAGAAGAAGCCAGGCTGTCGGGCTATAAAACTGTTGCCTATATTACCATCACACCTGCTTCATTGTGGTTCACAAAGCAATATCCAAAAGAAAAATGGATCGATTTTCTAAAATTGCTCCCTGAAAATCTGGCCGTATATTTTTTGGGGGGGCAAAATGACCAGATACTCTGCAATGAAATTATAGAAGCCAGCGGGAATAAGAGCTGCATAAATTTTGCCGGTAAACTGAGTCTTATAGAAAGTGGAGTATTGATGCGCGAAGCCCAGATGAATTATGTAAACGACAGTGCAGCTCAGCACATTGCATCGTGTTTTGATGCCAAAACAGCTACTATATACTGTAGCACAACCACAGATTTTGGTTTTGGACCACTTTCATCACAATCGTTTATTATCGAAAGTCCCGAAACACTCAAATGCAGGCCCTGTGGATTACATGGACACAAAGCCTGCCCCGAAGGCCATTTTAAATGCGCTTATTTAATTGACAATCAACAACTATTAGAAAAACTTTCCTATGCTTAACGAAATCGAAAAATCACTACAGATATTAAAAAAAGGCGGAACGATTCTCTATCCTACTGACACTGTTTGGGGGATTGGTTGTGATGCCACCAATGCTAAAGCAGTATCAAAAGTATTTGCACTAAAAAGCCGGAGCGAAAGCAAAAGCATGATAATACTTTTGGATGATGCCGATAAAATAAAAGATTATGTAAAGGAATACCCAAAGTATGTTACGGATTTAATTGCCAGCTATAATAAACCATTAACCATAGTTTTTCCCGGAGCTAAAAAGCTGGCTAAGAATTTAATAGCCGACGACGGATCCATCGCAATCAGAATTGTGAAACATAAATTTTGCGAATTGTTGATACAAAAGCTCGGTAAACCATTGGTTTCCACTTCAGCCAATATTTCGGGAAGTTACACGCCTACAGCTTTTCGCGATATATCGGACTATATTAAATCTAATGTTGATTTTGTGGTGAATATAGATCAAAACATCATTACACCCGCTCAACCGAGTAGTGTTATCAAAATTGATTTATCGGGAAATTATTCGGTTATCAGGCCTTAAAATTTTCTATTTGCCCCTTCCCTGAACTACGATTAAAACAGTCCAGATGAGAATTTTCATGTCCATGGCAAGGCTCATATTCTCTAAGTAGAGAATATCATATTTGAGACGTTCAATCATCTCGTCAACATTTTCGGCGTAACCATATTTCACTTGTCCCCAGCTTGTTATTCCTGGTTTTATTTTGTGTAATAACCGGTAATGTGGTGCACGCTCCGAAATTTTATCGATAAAATACTGCCGCTCCGGTCGCGGACCAACAATAGACATCTCGCCTTTAACGACCGAATAAAACTGTGGAATTTCATCGAGACGAACCTTGCGCATGAACTTTCCAAATGGAGTTATCCGTGGATCACTTTTGCTGGATAGCTGGGGAGCTCCAATTTTCTCGGCATCGGAATACATGGATCGGAACTTGTGCATCATGAATTTTTTTCCATGTCGCCCAATTCGTTCCTGAGAATATATTATGGGCCCCTTACTTCCAAGTTTAACTCCTAAAGCTGTAAAAATATAGGCTGGTAGCAATATTATCATGGCAATAATGCTTCCCACAATATCAAATAACCTCTTCAGAGTGCTCTGCCAGGCTGGCATAACATCGGGAGAAATTTCTACCAAAGGGGTTTGAAAAATGCCATTGGTTTTGACATTACCAAAAATATAATCCTGAAATAGCGGAATAATTTTAATAACCACATCATGCATTTCGAGCTCTGTAATAATGGAGGTGATATTGTCGCTTTCGCTTCGTTCTATGGCGATGATAACTTCCTCGACCTTATAGTTGGTAAGAATTTGAGAAATATCGTTCACGGAGCCAAGATGTGGTAAAATGGAGCTCATTTTAAACTTATTGTAATCCTTGGCGTTTACAAATCCAATAAAAAAATTGCCTGAGGAATACTCCTCATTAATAAGATCGTTGTACAATTTTACGGCGTTGCCATTGCTTCCAACTAGAAGTGTGTTAAAGCCGATTTTTCCCCGGTGAATACGTTTAATGGTTCGGGAAGTAATCAATAGCCTTCCGGCATAGGTAATTCCAAAATGCGCAGTAAAAAGAACAAAAATAAGGTCGTAATAATTTTTGTATGATACTATTTGATCGTCGAGAATGAGTGTAAAGAAAATGATGGCTACTCCAAAAACAGATATGGTAATGGTCTGGCTTAACTCCTTCAAGCGCGATTTGCGATAAACTTTTCGATAAGTTCCCACTGAAACATAGAGAATATTCCAGAAAATGGGAATGATAAACAATCCTACCCAAAAATTGATATCCTCATAAACAATATTTAAATGCTCGAATATATTGGGTTCGATGAGCAGCTTTCGGTAAATGAAGAACAAGCTCCAGGCAATACTTGCTGCAAACAAATCCCATAGGATATACTTTAATTTCTGGAGGAACTTATTCATGCGTCGCTATTCTTCTATTTCCCGGTAAATAAGCTTAAAATTATCGAGCAGAATATGAGATTCTTCAAGACTGCTATTGTGTGAAGCGCTAAAAAGAAACTTGTAAAGCTCGCCATTCACATCGTAACTGATAAAAGTGGTGAGGTTGATGTATATTTTCTTCCACTCCCCTTCAGTTGGATTTAAATAGATTAAATCGGATGATTCCCCAACCCCTGAATTACTGTAGGATAATACCGACAATACTACGGTTGTGTTGGTGTTAAAGTCGAGTTCGATAAATACCGGAACACCATTTTTTGGCAAATAGTCAAAATCTTCTTTGGTTATAATTTGCAGATAATCATGGTCTTTATCCAAAACTCCCATTCCACTGTGTACTCCTTCAAAAACATAGGATTCAGGATCGGTCGAAGCCGAAGAAAGGCGCCAGGTGGCCAGATTGTTTGTTGTGGTTTCAAATCGGGTATTTAAATCTTCATAACCCTCAATAAGTGCAAATTTGCTGGTGCTATAATATTTCGACCTGATGTTTAGCGGAACAATGCTGTCCTTAATCAGATTCACTTCTACTTCAACAGGTTCAACCATAGGATAGGGTACTCTGGTTCCGGCAACTCCATTTAGTTTAATTCCGGGGGTGATTTTTATGGTATGTTTTCCATCGGCCAAAAGGGGAATATTAGCTGGAAGTGGATAGGCTCCACGGTCAGAACCATCTAAATAAACCCAGGCATCGGTAATATTACTTGATGATGAGCCTTGTGAACCTTGTGTATTAATTACAATATTGTCAACCTTTATATAAGATGGAATATAGGCTTCGTCCATTTTTTTGGCACAAGAACCAAGAATTAGTAAAGAAAAAAAGAATAATGCAACCTTGTAAATTTTTCTCATGAAACTAGATTAGGACATTTAACTCTTAAGCTTAACGCAACAAGAGTTGTTTTAGTATTACAATTTTATTTTTTCCACAATCTGATGGGCAACTTTGAGTGCCTGATATCCATCGTACAGAGTAACAGGTGGTTCGGTATTATTGATAATGGCCATAGCAAAACTTCTCAGCTCTTCAACAATGGCGTTTATGGGTTCTACGGTGGGTTTTTCGAAATGAATTTCTTTACTTCCCTTACCTTCGCCCAATTCCAGAACCATGGCCAAAGGATCTGTATTTTCATCAACATCAGACATGGAAATAATTTCCGCTTCTTTGGTAAGAAAATCGACCGAGATGTATGCGTTTTTCTGGAAGAATCTGGTTTTTCTCATGTTTTTGAGCGAAATGCGGCTGGCAGTTAAATTGGCTACACATCCATTGTCGAATTCCAAACGGGCATTGGCAATATCGGGGGTATCGCTCACCACAGCTACTCCACTGGCACTCACTTTCCGCAGACGAGCCTTCACAGTACTCAGAATAATATCCAAATCGTGAATCATTAAATCCAAAACTACAGGAACATCGGTTCCGCGGGGATTAAACTGAGCCAAACGGTGGGTTTCGATAAACATGGGCGAATCCAGGCGGTTTTGAATAGCAAGGAAGGCCGGATTAAAACGCTCCACATGTCCAACTTGTACCTTCACTTTAGCTTCGTCGGCAGTGGCTATCAGGCTTTGGGCTTCTTCGGGGGTACTCACCACCGGTTTCTCGATAAATACGTGTTTACCAGCCTTTAAAGCGCTGTCGGCACACTCGAAGTGATTGATGGTTGGGGTTACAATGTCTATGGCTTCACAGGCATCGATGAGACTTTCTATGGACGGAAATCTCTTCAGTTTAAACTCATTTTCAACTTGTTGACTCAGCTCTTCGTTTGGATCATAAAATCCTACCAGGTTATACTGTTCAACCTGACGAATGCATTTTAAATGAATTTTTCCAAGATGTCCTGCGCCTAAAAGGCCAATATTTATTGTAGCCATGCTTTTTTTTGTGCAAAAGTAATTTTTTTGCACTGAACTAAATCTGTATTTTCGCAAAAAATTAACGAATGTTGGAGGATAACTACAGACACAAGGGACTCAGAAAAAAATTAGTCGATACCATTAGGGCTAAAGGTATTAAGGATGAGGCAGTTCTTAATGCCATTAACAATATTCCACGCCATCTTTTTTTAGACTCCTCGTTCCTGAATTTCGCTTATCAGGATCAGGCTTTCCCCATTGGAAGCGGGCAGACCATTAGTCAGCCCTACACAGTGGCTTTTCAAACCGAGCTGCTGGAAGTAGCCAAAGGCGAAAAAGTGCTCGAAGTTGGAACCGGATCGGGCTATCAAGCCTGTGTTTTGGCCGAAATGGGAGCTAAAGTTTTTACCATTGAGCGGCAAAAAAAACTGTTCGACAAAACAAAAAAACTTCTCGAAAATCTCAAGTATTTCTCCATTAAAACTTTCTATGGCGATGGCTATAAGGGTTTACCCACCTTTGGTCCCTTCGATAAAGTGATAGTAACTGCTGGCGCTCCAGTAGTTCCCAACGATTTGCTAATGCAATTAAAAATTGGCGGAAGACTGGTAATTCCAGTCGATTTAGAGAACGATTATCAGGAAATGATTCTCATAAAACGGGTTTCTGAAACCGAATTCGAACGACAAAGTCATGGAAAGTTCCGGTTTGTTCCATTGTTGACCAATAAAGCCATGGATTAGTTTTAGTTATTTGACTCGGGATTTCTCCCCAAATCCTGAAATCCACTAAAATCAATCAGAAAAGTACCCCCTTTATAAAGCTTCGATTTTTCAGCTTCTGTGGTAGCATCGGCATTGGTAAGCCCCAGAAATGCAAAAACAGGTTTCGCATGATGCAATTTGGCATGGTCGGAAATTTGTTTTATTCTGGAAAGTGAAGGCCAGGAACCCTTCCCAGGATAAACCGCTGTGCGAACCACAAAAAAATACAACAATTCGTCCTTCCGGGCAACAATTTGTGGATCAATTTCGGGTTCATCGCGAACTGAAAGAACTTCATAACCATCGCCGACGAGCCTGCCATAAATATGACGAAGCCCAAAAATTAAGATTTCCTTATCCGTTAATGCCTGTTTCATGGCAACAATAATACGAATTCACCCTCTCAAAACCATTGATTTTACTCAAAAATAATGCTCATTTTTTGCTTCACAGAATAATTAGACTCATTATATATTGTTATTCTTATAACAAAATAGATTCTTCCAAAATTTAATTATCCTAAATTTGCCCACTGAAAATAGAAATGGGCTATGTTTGGATTGTTCCGCATTTTTCATTTCGATTAAGCTAATATATATGATTGAGGATAAAACAAATAAAAAACTGTTTGAAGAGTTTTCACCGGTTTCTACCGAGAAATGGATTGATGTCATTAAAGCTGATTTAAAAGGTGCCGACTATGAGAAAAAGCTGTTTTGGGAAAGCCCTGAAGGCATTGTGGTGAAGCCTTTTTATAATGCCGATGATTTGGAGAAACTCAAATATCTGGAAAGCAAACCCAATGTTTTTCCATTTGTTCGCGGAAATAACAAATCCAACAACGACTGGCTTGTAAGACAGGATATCTATGTTGACGATATTGAAAAAGCCAATAAAAAAGCCCTGGAGATTCTGATGAAAGGCGTAAATTCTCTGGGATTTATCTTTAGCGATAGTTATATGGCCAAAGTTTCGGACATCGAGAAACTCATGGAAAATATCTTTTCGGATATAGTGGAAGTGAATTTTATGGTAGGACCTGGCTCACACAAAGTTGTTTCTGTTTATGAGGAACTTGTAAAAAAATACAATAGAAATCCTGAAAAAATTCAGGGTTCGGTAGATTTCGACCCCATGTTTGCCATTACATTCCGCGGTAGATTTTGCCAAAACGAAACCTATGCATTCAATCATGCAGCTCAGATAATTCAGGCTGCAGAGTTCCTCCCCCATTTCCGTACCCTTTGCGTAAATGGAATCAACCTGCGAAACGCCGGAGCTCATATAGTTCAGGAATTAGCCTTCACCTTAAGCATGGGTGCCGATTACCTGCGCCGACTTACAGATTTGGGCCTTTCGGTAGATGATATTGCTCCCCGAATTAAATTCAATATGGGCGTGGGCTCCAATTATTTTATGGAAATAGCAAAACTGAGAGCTGCCCGCTTTCTTTGGGCTAAAATTGTTAACGCTTTCGGTCCCAGTGATGCATCCATTACCAAAATGCATATTCATTCGGCCAATATCAATTTCAACAAAACCATTTACGATGCTCAGGTGAACATGCTGAGAACTACCACCGAAAGCTTCTCTGCTATTCTTGGCGGAACTGACTCGTTAACAGTTCTTCCTTACAACAGTACCTACGAGTGGCCCAGCGATTTTGCCGAGCGTATTGCCCGGAATCAACAGCTGCTTCTGAAAGAAGAAAGCTTTATGGATAAAGTTATCGACCCTGCAGCGGGCTCCTATTATATTGAAAGTCTAACCGATGAACTTATCGACAAAGCCTGGAATCTTTTCCTGAAAGTGGATGATTTGGGGGGTTATGTGGAAGCTGTGAAACAGGGTTTTGTTCAGGAACAGATTGAGAAAACTGCTCAGGAACGCAAAGATGCTGCATCGGGCCGCAAGGATATTTATCTGGGGACCAACCAATACCCCAATTTTAATGAAAGTTTTGAAAATGAGATAAATCCCGATAGCTTTAAACCATACGATCAAACATCGAAAACAGCCTTTGCAAAATCAATCAAGCAATTCCGTGTTACTCAGGATTTTGAGCGTTTAAGATACTCAACCGATATGTTTTCGGCGGAAAATGAAAGGCCAAAAGCCTTTATGCTCACCATCGGAAATCTGGCCATGAGAAAAGCCCGGGCTCAGTTTGCCTGTAATTTCTTCGCGGTGGCAGGTTTCGAAGTGATTGACAACAATGGCTTTGCGACCATCGACGAAGGTCTTGCAGCAGCCAAAGAGAGAAACGCTCAAATAGTGGTGCTTTGTAGCTCGGACGACGAGTATGTTTCCCTGGCTCCTGAATTTGCTGAAAAAGCTTCAACAACCAATATTGCTGTTTTGGCTGGATATCCTAAAGATTTATTGGAAGAACTGAAAGCCAAAGGGCTTACCCGATTTATTCATTTAAAATCGAACCTGCTCAACGAGCTCAAATCCTACCAAAAAGATTTAGGCATCACTGATTTTTTAAATAATTGATACTATGAAACCAAACTTTAAAAACATCAATATAAAATCGACTCCTGAACTTAGTTTTCCGAAAGAAAATCAGGAGATTGCAGCTACCGGAGCGCCAATTTGGGAAACCCCCGAAAAGATATCGGTCAAACCTGTTTACGGTACAAGCGATTTGCAAAATATGGAACACCTTAATTTTGCAGCGGGAATCCCTCCTTTCCTTCGAGGCCCCTATTCGGGAATGTATGCCATGCGCCCCTGGACAGTGCGTCAGTATGCAGGTTTTTCTACCGCGGAGGAGTCCAATGCTTTCTATCGCAGAAACTTAGCCGCAGGGCAAAAAGGACTTTCCATTGCCTTTGACTTGGCTACCCATCGTGGCTACGATTCAGATCACGAAAGAGTTGTAGGGGATGTGGGAAAAGCCGGCGTGGCTGTGGATAGCATCCTCGATATGGAAATTCTCTTTGATCAGATTCCGTTGGATAAAATGTCGGTTTCCATGACCATGAATGGTGCGGTATTGCCTGTTTTAGCCTTTTATATTGTGGCCGGACTGGAACAAGGTGTTAAACTCGAAGAGCTCAGCGGAACCATTCAAAACGATATTCTGAAGGAATTTATGGTGCGCAACACCTATATTTACCCTCCCCTGCCCAGCATGAGAATTATTGCCGATATTTTTGAATATACCAGCAAAAACATGCCCAAATTCAACTCTATATCCATCTCCGGTTATCATATGCAGGAGGCTGGCGCTACCGCCGATATTGAGCTGGCCTATACATTGGCCGATGGGCTTGAATATTTGAGAGCGGGAATCAATGCTGGAATGAGCATCGATAGTTTTGCTCCCCGTTTAAGCTTTTTCTGGGCTGCAGGAATGAACCATTTTATGGAAATTGCCAAAATGCGCGCTGCGAGGATGCTTTGGGCCAAAATGGTGAAACAGTTCAATCCAAAGAATCCTAAATCCATGGCACTGCGTACCCATACCCAAACATCGGGATGGAGTTTAACAGAGCAAGACCCGTTTAACAACGTTGCCCGCACCTGTATCGAAGCTTTGAGTGCCACCTTGGGACACACCCAATCGTTGCACACCAACGCCTTAGACGAAGCCATTGCATTGCCCACTGATTTCAGTGCACGTATCGCTCGTAACACTCAGATTTACCTTCAGGAAGAAACCCAGATTTGTCGCTCACTCGACCCCTGGGCTGGCTCCTACTATGTGGAGTATCTCACCAAAGAGATTGCCGAAAAAGCCTGGGCTTTAATAGAAGAAGTGGAATCGTTAGGCGGTATGGCCAAAGCCATAGAAACCGGAATCCCAAAAATGCGCATCGAAGAAGCCGCTGCCCGCAAACAAGCCCGCATCGACTCGCATAAAGATACAATTGTTGGCGTAAATAAATACCGGTTAGAAAAAGAAGATCCGCTGGATATTCTTGATATTGACAATACTGCGGTTAGAGAAGCTCAAATAAAACGATTGAAAAAACTGCGGGAAATTAGAAACGAAGCACAAGTTCAGGAAGCTTTAAAAGCCCTTACAGAATCTGCTAAAACAGGAAAAGGCAATTTGCTGGAACTGGCCATAGTAGCCGCCAAACTCAGAGCGAGTCTGGGTGAAATATCCACCGCACTCGAAGCAATTTATGGAAGGTATAATGCAGTCATCAGATCCATTTCGGGGGTTTATTCTGCCGAAAGTAAAAACGATAAAATGTTTGAAGAAGCCAGCCGATTGGCCGACAAGTTCGCCGAGCTCGAAGGCCGCCGTCCACGGATTATGATAGCCAAAATGGGTCAGGATGGACACGACCGCGGTGCCAAAGTAGTTGCCACAGGTTATGCCGACATAGGCTTCGACGTAGACATTGGACCGTTATTCCAGACACCCGCCGAAGCAGCCCGTCAGGCTGTGGAGAACGATGTGCATATTCTGGGCGTATCGAGTCTGGCAGCAGGTCACAAAACACTTGTACCACAAGTGATTGAAGAACTAAAAAAACTAGGACGCGAAGACATTATGGTGATTGTGGGCGGTGTAATTCCCCATCAGGATTACGATTTTCTCTACAAAGCCGGAGCAGCAGCAGTATTTGGTCCTGGTACCGTAATCTCAGAATGTGGTATTCAGATGCTTAAAATACTTTTGGGCGAAGAGCAATAATATTAAGTGTAAACATATCGAATACCTGAAAAGCATTCCAACAGTGGGGTGCTTTTTTTTTTATGATTGATGAGAATTTTTTGCTCTTTCGTTACGTATTGGCTTGTTTTATCCATAGAGCCAAATTGGCAGCAGGCCCAAATGATAGCAGATGAATTCATTAGAAAACAAATTAAAAGCGAATCCAAGGAATTAATGGGATAATTTAATGTCAATTAAGGCCTTGATATCATTAAATAATCTGTGGTCTTTGATATCTATTCTTATGCCACGTCCTTCAACATAAGGCCTGGCTGATTGTAACTCTGATTTAATGAACTGGTCTGCTTCTGAATCCATAATCCTATCCACCGCTTTTTGACCAAAAACAAAGGCAACTTTAAAAAATCCCTGACGCGGAAGCAGATAAATTATGGCGCGCTTTTTATCCTTTAGCCTAAAACTCCAGCCCGATGATGCATAATTCCACTCTTCATTTGCTTTTGGATATTTGGCAAGTGTATAATCCTTAATGTCTTGCCAAATCTTACAGGTTTCACCCAAATGATTTATCAAATCATCTTGAGTTGGTTTTTTTTCTTTATCCGGGAAGATGCTTTTCATAGAATAATGATTACTAGTTCAATAACTCCTGGTGTTTTTGAAGCACCACTATCTTAAATCCATCATCAGAATTTAATTACTTTTCTCTAAAAATATAGCAGCCCGCCTCTGTTGGATGATCTAAAACCAGTGAATTTTTATTTTCTTTTCGAATGAGGTTAATAATCATTGCATCGCCAATGGCGGCCATGGTAAAAAATACTGCAAACAGTAAAAGGGGGATATTTCCAAGAATTATGGCAAAAACTGCCGGAAGAAAACCCAATACAATAGCTGGCATAATGGCACCCAAAATATAATGCTTCACCTTTAAGGGCTCTTTGCAATGGCAATAGGGCGTTAGCAGTTTAATCAAAACTCCGAATTTGATTGATTTCAGTCCATTCTTGGCAAAAAGTGACCAAACGAGCCCGTGGATGAGTTCGTGCACCACAATTCCGGCAATAAGTATTCCGATGACTGTTAGTGAAGCTGTAATTCCGTTACCAAACAAGCTAACATTATCCAATGAATTTTTAAAATTATCCGTTGTAAACTTCTCATTCCAAGCAAAATAGAAAGGAGCACCATAAACAATTGCAATGGGAATGATAGAAAATATTCCGTAAATATTGGCTTTGACTATATCAACCGTCAATTTTTCCTTTTCAAAGTTTTCTAATTCCATGGTTTCTTCAAGCTACTATTTTTGTTTGTTTGAATGCCTTCAAATTGGAATCATTATATTCTTGTGGGGACAAATTAATGATGTCCATAGGTATTTTAAATTTCTTTAAGGTTTCAGTTTCAGGGTTCATGGTCAGTTTTGCTCTGTCGAATAAGTCAAGATTATTAAAATCAGATGAAATGATTATCAAATCAATATCGCTATCTTTATTCATATCACCAGTCAAGGCAGACCCGAACAATGCAATTGCATCCACCTGGATTCCACTTTGAATTAATGATTGCTTTAGGAAGATAATAACCTCATTTATTGTTGCTTTATCCATGATTGTATTTCTTTTGTTTTAACTAAAATTGATTCAGTTCTATCCATTGTTTAAACATCAAAAAGCATCTTTAAGTCATCGGGATATCTTGTTGGAACAGAAATCTTGTTCAACATAAAAATAAACTCATAATATGCTTCATCCATTTTTAGATTCATTTTTTCAACAAAATATATCAAACTGTGCGATTTTGAAGGATACTCACCAGTTTTCTTGACTAACAATCCTTTCAAGGCTTTTTCCAAAGATAAATGGCACATAAAAATACAATAGACGGTTCGTCTTGATGTTAACATATCTTGAGCTGTTCCCAAATCATAGTCAGACTGATAATACCATTCCAAATGTTTTTCTTTTCCTACCATATCACAAATTTATCAATAAAAAAGAAAAAATTTAAATTTCCTTCATTCTTTTTCAAACCGCAGTGATATTATAAATACTTCAAGGCAAACTAATTCATAAAGGAATTTGCATAAGAAATGAATATTCCGAAACAAAACACTGACTGTTGCCACTACAATTTCTGATCACAAAGCCAATTTTGGCAGGCTTTGCGGTCGGGTTTTCCATTGGGTGTGCGAAAAAGCTGCGGCAAATATAACATATGTTTTGGGGAATACTTAGCCGAAAAATGCTGGTCTATGAGCGCCCGAATGGTCTCTGTAGTTCTTGAGTCTGATGGAGCTTCGACCAAAAGAACTAGTTTCTGCCCCAAAAACTCGTCGTCTACATAACTAAGCAAAATTTCGAATGGCAAGTATGCTTTAATTTTCTCTTCCCACGATTCGGGAGAAATTTTCAACCCCCCGGAATTAATTACATGATCGGTTCGGCCAAGAATTTCGAAGCTGTTATCGCTCAAAATATTGGCTAAATCGTTGGTTTCGATGGTTTTCTGTGGCAACCTGTCGCTGTGAATAACCAGGCATTTTTCCTGATTTAGACTTACAGTTATTCCAGGAAGACAATGGAAAAAGTTCGATTTCAACAGGCCGTTGAGCGGTCGCATGGCCACATGGGTTATGGTTTCCGTCATGCCGTAGGTGCTAAAAACACTGGCTTCCAATTGCTGAAACAACTCATTATAACCATCGTTCAGTGCAGCTCCCCCCACAATAATTTTCGAAAATTGATTGAGCTTCTCCCATTCGTTTAGTTTCAAAACATGGAGAATCTGTGGAGGAATTAATGCTACAAAATCGTAGTTGCCCTGAATCTGGCTCAGCACATCGATTTTTGGTGGTTCAAAATAGAAATCGAGACCCAGCTCCAAAGCTCTCACTATCATCATTTTACCCGCAATAAACGAAGCCGGCAATACCAAAAGGCACGATTGTCCGGGCTGTAGATTCAAATAGGAACCAGTGGCTTGCGCGCTGGCTTCCATATGCTTTCGTTCCAATGCTATTTCTTTCGGAATGCCTGTTGAGCCCGATGTTTTTACAAAAAAAACATTCTGTTTTTCATTGAGCCAGCTAAGCGCAAACTCAAAAATCTCTTTCTCAAACTCCGAATTCGTTTGCTCTGATTGTTGCCTTAGGTAGTGAACCAATTCAGCTTTTGAATAGCTTTTCCCCTGCCATAAATAGCTCTTTATCATAGCGTTGTGTCGAAGAAATTAGTTGATTAGGTTGTCGTAACCACATTTGCAATGGCGATATTTGGGAAGTTTTAGTTGCTCCTTCATATTCTTGAAACTATTGAAGGGGCCATTGGCAATAAACATATTCACCAACCACGAAGGCAGGCTCCCCCCAACATCAATGAGCAAATTCAACTCAGCTTCGGAGTGTGTCTCATCAATTTTTACAATGGTCCATCTAGAATCAATCATTTGAATTCGAACCAAATCCTTCACTTCGGGCTTATATTTTGGATTACCAACAGAATGCACCAGAATTGATTTTTTACTCTGATCTACGGTAAGTTCCACATCGGTAATAAAATCTCTGTCGGCCAGTAAAACCGGGGTTTCGGAAATGGAATAATAAACCCATTTGTAGGGACTTATGCTGTCCAGTATAAAACCACCTTTGTTGGCATAAATCCAGTTTTTATGATTGTCGCTGTCTTTTAGCAAGCAAAGAATATCCATATAATTGGCGTTAAACTTAGCGCGGGCTATTATTCTATTGACATTTCCGTGAGCATTCTCTAGTTCATAGACTTTAATATCTTCAAACTCCTTGACCAGAACAGGTTCGCTATTCTGGGTAAAAACAGTTGATGCAATTAGAATGGAGGCAATTAGAAGAATTTCTTTGAGTTTGACCATATTATTATTTATTGTTGATACTGCATTGTCCGGCTAAAATATCTTCCGCAGTTGGGTTATAGTAATTTCCCCGAATATCAATATTTCCCATAATTCCGTCGCCAGAAAACAAGGCCGTTAATGCGCAAAGGTTTTTAAGTGAAAAATTTCCTGTTACAGATAAATCCCCGTCGATAAAATGAAGCGATTCCAAACCATCGAGACTTGTAAGACTGTCGTTATTTCCCACATAAACCTTTTCGCGAACGGTTGTTAGGGCCGACAAGCCATGAAGACTATTTAAAATCCTGTTGTCGTAGATGGCAATACCATCGGCAACAATTCGAAGTTCCTGAAATTCGTTAATATGAATGAGCGATTTGTTGTCAATGATTCGAATGCGGCCTGCCACAAAATCAAGCTGTTCAAGCCCGTCTATGGTAGTTAAAGCTGAATTGGACTCGATGGATAAATCATCTTTGATTTTGTGCAACACATGAAAAGCATCCAGATGAATTAATGAATCGTTGTTAACAATCAGCAAATGCCCGTTCAAACTGTCCAAATCGGGCATACTGCTCAATGATTTAAGGCGTGGATTATTGATGATTTCGAGATTACCAAAGATATACTTAAGCCCCGAAAGACCGGTTAAAGATTCCATTTTTTGGTAATTACTGATTCTCAACCCCATGTGAATACTTTCGAGATTTTCGAGCCCACGAAAATTTACAAACTCATTGTCGCCAGAAAGGAGAATGGTTCCCCAGATTCTTTTTAGTTTGACAAGTCCTTCAAAACTTTGAATTTTTTTATTGGAATAAAGCATTAGATTTCCACCAATCTCTTCAAGATTTTCGAAACCCGACAGGTCTGATATTTCATCCTGAAATTGAATGTACAGACTTTGCTTTATCTCCTTCAAATTGGTCAGACCTTCAATGTTTACAAGGCTTTTATTGTTGGCAATGGAGAAATTTTTTCTTACGAAAACCAAATTTTTCAATCCATCGAAACTCGTTAGTTGCTCGTTCGACTGAACAACAAAATCTCCCCCCAAAGCTTTCAAGCTGTCAAGTCCTGAAAAATCTGTGATATTTGGGCAGTTTTCAATAATAAAATCGCCCGAAATTTCCTTGATATTGGACAGATATTTAAGCTGAACAAGGCTATTGTGCGAAAAAACTACATCTTCAGAAATTATTTCGTATTTGGCATCGAAAATGGATTTGAGCAAAACTGTGTCGGGGTTTATCAAACTTCCTGTGAACGTTTTGGTATCAACCACAAGGATTACGGTTTCTTCTTCGGTTTTTTTCGCGCAAGCCCAAAGTCCAACTACCAGGAACAATAAGATTAGCCTGGATAAGATTCTGTTATTTAATATATTCCGTTTCATAATCCAGTTCTTTAAAAAAACCAAATGTAATTGCTTTATTCTAAATTGATTAGATGAAGTCTGTTTTATACGGGCTTAAGCAAAAATAGTTTTCCGCCATTTTCAGGGGATTTTATAGAATATCTTGCTAACCATTTTCCAGCCTTCGTTGAATTTATAGAGCGAGATTAAATCGATAAAAACCAGTTTTTCGCCAACAAAAAACTCAAATTGAGCCACAGCCGCATTCCCCTGAATATCAACACTTAGAAATTTTATGCTGATGAGCTCATCAGCTTTTCGGGGCAGCTCGCCTTTCTCCAATTTCTTGGTTATTCTTTCTTTCCATTGCTCTATGGTTAGTGTCCAGAGTTTATTGTCGTCGCCAACCCCAAGCAACCTGAATTCAGGGTGAATTCCACGATCTATTTTTTCAAAATTCCCTTCGTTCTGAATGCCTTCCACATAGGAAACCTGAATAATATTTTCAATGGCTTCGCGCTCCTGCTCAGGTGTTTGACTTCTCAATGTCCAGCTTAGCATGACAAAAAGAAAAATAATAATATTCTTCATAGGATATTTTTTTGGCAATTTACAAATTTTTCAAAGCTCTGAATTATTCAAATCATGCGACAAAGCACATTTTTAATCCTGAATTTTAGGAAAGAATGCGCCCATAGTACAAGTGATCGCATGACAAAGTATCAAAATGAGCAATTCCGGGCATTCTGCCCCATTCTTTGAATCCGTATTTCTCCAATAAGCGGATGCTTCGGGTATTTTCGGAAAGCAAAATGGCTATGAGATATTTAAAGCCAAATTCGGGGGCTTTTTGGATTGCATAATGCATTAAATCACCCCCAAGTCCACCATTTTGAAAATCGGCATGGAGATAATATGACACTTCTGCTGTTTTTGCAAATGCTTCTCTGCCACTTCTATAGGCACTTAAACTTACATAACCAACCACTTTGTCGGCAAGTTCTATAACGAAAACTGGCCATCGGCTTGAATTATGTTCCTTCCACCAAAGGCTCATTTCATCCAGATTTTTTGGCTTAAGGTGGGCTGTTTGAAAACGATGTTCAACGGCCTGATTGTAAATCTCAAGAATACTGATTAGATCCTTAAACTCTGCTTTTCGTATCATATTTCTATGGATTTTGATTGTTTCTATTCAACGCTATGTCTGTCTCCCATTTTACTAACGGATTATAAAAGAGCTTGTCTTGTTGAATTTGCAACGGAGAATTGATATTGTTTTGATAAAGCTGACCTGTTCCCAAGCCCTGATACTGTGATGTTCCAAGAGAAAAAGTCCATTGAGCAATGGCATTTAAACCCACATTGCTTTCCAATGCCGAGGTAATCCACCAGCCAATATTTCTTTTTTGTGCCAGCTGAATCCACTCCAGTGATGCATTAAATCCACCTGTGAGCGCTGGTTTTAAAATAATATACTGGGGTTGAATATAATCGAGCAACTGAGCTTTATCAGTAACATTATGAATGCCAATGAGTTCTTCGTCCAACGCAATAGGCACGGGGGTTTCGCTGCACAATTGTCGCATATTTTCCACCTGATGCTGACGAATAGGCTGCTCTATGCTGTGCAGCTGAAATCGGCTAAGCTGTTCGAGTTTAGTAAGGGCTTCCTCGGGATGAAATGCCCCGTTGGCATCAACCCGAAGTTCCAGCTCACTGGCTGAAAACTTTTCACGAATGCTTTTTAGAATGGCTATCTCTGTTTCAAAATCGATGGCTCCTATTTTAAGCTTCAAACAGCGAAATCCCTGTTTTATCTTTTGCTCAATTTGCTCCTGCATGCTTTGAGCATTGCCCATCCAGATGAGCCCGTTAATGGGTATTCCTTCTTCGCCCCGCGTAAAAGCCGATGGAAAGAGAATTCGGTTCTTTTGGTTTTTAAAATCCATTAAAGCCGTCTCGATACCAAACCTAATGGATGGAAAATCAATGAATTGATGGTGCAGATTTTCAATGGATTCCGAAGGATTTGCCTGCAACCACTGGAGCATTTCGTAAAAATCCGGTCGGTCGTCATAGCTTAACCCCTTGAACATATTGATTTCGCCCAATCCAATTTCCTGAGGATTATTCTCATCGAACACCTTTACAAACCAGGTATCTTTGCTGTTGAGTACGCCGCGCGATGTGCCCGCAGGTCTCGTAAAAAGCAGATTATATTTAATCACAGAAATGTTCATTGCACAAAAATAAACCAATTCGTCAACTATTCTAAGTATCAACTCAATTGTTCACGTAATTCAAAAAAACTCATTCCTGCTTGCTATTCTCCACCCTATTTTTGCTTAAATCCTCACAATTTTTCGAACTAACCACGATTTTTAATTTATTTGCAAATTCAAAATTTAACTCATGCAAAGCTCTCATCAACTTAATATTTCGCGAATTGTTCATGGCCATTGGCGTTTAAACGAGTGGAAACTGGCTCCTCAGGAGCTTTTAAAACTAACGCAACAATGTATAGAACTGGGTGTTACAAGTTTCGACCATGCCGACATCTACGGAAACTACAGCAATGAAGCCCTATTTGGGCAAGCGTTACTACTGAAGCCCGAATTGAGACAACAACTTCAAATTGTAACCAAATGCGGCATAAAACTCATTTCGGAGAAATATCCCGACCGAAAAATTAAAACCTACGATTATAGCTACAACCACATCACCAATTCAGTAGAAAATTCTCTAAAAAACCTAAAAACCGATTATATCGATGTGTTGCTGCTTCACCGGCCTTCGCCATTTTTCAATCCCGAGGAAGTGGCCAAAGCCTTCGATTTCCTGTTAAAATCGGGAGAAGTCCGCGCCTTTGGGGTGAGTAATTTTTCTCCCCAGTCGTTCGAAATGCTTCAGCAACATTGTTCCATGCCATTGGTAACCAATCAAGTAGAACTTTCGCCCTGGTGTCTTGAGCATTTCGACAATGGAAATATGGATTTCTTTCTCAGGCATAAAATTAAACCTATGGCGTGGTCGCCTTTGGCTGGTGGAAGGCTCCTTTTTGCGAAAGACGAAAAAAGCAAGCAAATTCAGCTTGTACTTAATCAGATTAAAGAAGAAAATAGTCAGAATTCGGTGGAATCGGTAGTCTATTCCTGGCTGTTGATGCATCCCGCCGAAATAGTTCCGGTGGTGGGATCGGGAAAAATTGAACGCATAAAAATTGCCGTTGACGCTCTTGAAAATCCCTTGACCATGGAACAGTGGTTTAGAATATTTATTGCAGCAAGATGTGCCGAGTTACCATAGCAAAGACTAATTAACCTTCCAATCATTTAATTATCATTTAATTAGCGTATTTTTCCTAAATCCTTGAGCGGAAAATCCACTTGATTTATTGTGTCTGAGTTGTGAATAAAAAAATTTGAATCGGGTGTGCAAAACCCTCTCATTTGTAATTTTGCATTCAACTGCAAAACTTAAAGCTCTTGAATAGGATCAAACCCATATTTCTACCCATGTTACTCTTTGTTTTGGCCTTTATTTGGTCGGGGGAAAGCCATTCGCAGCAGCTTATAAAAACTGGCAATAACAGCAATTTCTCCTATCGATTCAAAGGGCAGGATCATTATAAAGATAAAAACGGATTGGTTTTTGCCATGGCCTACACCGCTTCGCGGGAAGTGAGCGATGTGGAAGCATCCATTACCTACACTTCGAATTTTCGGATTATAAAAAACAATGGGCAAGGGTTCGAAACCATTATTCATGTTTTCCCACCGGTTTTCACAGGCGTTACAAAGCTTTTGGACTTCGATTTTTCCAGGGAGATTTTGCCACGAATTGAAACCCTAAAGCTCACCTATACCAATGGAAATGAGTTTATTTACGTGAAATCTTTCCAAATAGCCGATTCAACTAAAAACCATATTTATCTCAAATTCGATCATCAACGCTACTCATCTGATTGGAAATTTAAATTAGAAGTAGAAAAATGGCATTTTGCTTTTGACGAAGAAGAATTTCAGAAAAAATGGCAGTGGGTAAACGACTATCAAATGGCTTTGGATTGGTTAGTTCAGCTGGAAAAGAAAGCTGTTTCGAGTCAAAAACAATTGGCTGTCATTCAAAAAATCAGGCAAAAGCAATGGCTCACAGAGCTCGAAAAACTAAGCTTCTACCAGGAACTCATCATTAAAAATCATGATGACCCCCGCGAGCTGGAAAAGAAAATCAATATTCGGAAATTCGTCCTTCAACAGGAAATAGAGAGTTTAAATGCTGATTTGTCTCAGACATCGGAATCTCCGTCGGCAAAGGAAATGGCGGAAGCCTATTTTAAAATTGAAACCGATTTATTGAGTTTTTCGGCGGGTTCAACCAACTTGTTTGGCGATTTGTATTTTGCCTTCGAACCCAAAAGCGAACCCTATTTCTGCATGAATAATATGGCGCAGATACTCACAAGCTCAGCTGGAAACAGCCAGCAGGAAGCTTTTGAATATGAAATTCAGCGTCAGAGTATTGGTTTGATTTCCCAGCTTATTGATGAGAAAAAACCGCGGGAAGCGCTTTTTCAGGTGGAACGGCTTGGAACCTTTTACAAGCTTTCCAAATATCTGACTCAAACAACTACTTTTAACCATTTCAAAGCCAAAGCGGTATACGATATCTATCTATCCTACATCGACGTGAGCAGACAAGCCATTGAGCGAAACCGTTTCGAAATGGCCGAAAAATATCTGGATCAGGCTACAGAAATTCAACAAAAATATCCCTCAGAAATCATCAATAATCTTTATGCCGAAAAAGAGAAGCACGAGCTTGTTAGACGAGCCTTGTCGCGGTATAACGATTTAATAAAACGTGGGGAGCACGAGCAGGCCGAACGGGTGAAAAAAGGCATAAAAGGCCTGATGAAAAAGCTGGGAATCACCTATAACCAAAGCCCTCTCAACGAGTCGTGAAACCATAGTTTATGCGAAACTCAACACTTCGCTTCAGATAGCTTTTCAGAGCTGTTAGACGTAAAAGTCATGTTAAAACCATGTAAAAACATTGTATTGTCCAATAAAAGCACAATAACTCCATAGATTTTCACTTCTGAGACCGGGTTGGGGATGTAGCCAGCCGGGCTTCGCCGTCTGGTAGACTCAACAGGGGCTTCTCGCTGGCTCCCCGCTTTTCAGGACAAGTTCCCGATTTTCGGGACAAGTAGTGCCTACCGCTCAAAGTCCTACTTATTACTACTCGTTGTTATTTTCGTCTGATATACAATGAATTAATCTTAATTTTATTTCTTCTGAAAAATCTTCTTCATATACCAGAGAGTCAATAATATCTCTTAAAAATTCTTTCTCAATCCGCCCAGCGGCTAAATGATAACTAATGGTTTCCATTTTATACAAGAATCTTTGGGCAGCATCTAAATATCCATTTTTTAAAAG
The DNA here is from genome assembly GCA_964293475.1 of uncultured Draconibacterium sp. Taxonomy (GTDB): domain Bacteria; phylum Bacteroidota; class Bacteroidia; order Bacteroidales; family UBA12170; genus UBA12170. The sequence continues at coordinate 14 of CAXYYJ010000022.1, read as the reverse complement.
AAAAATGCTACCTA
>CAXYYJ010000021.1:0-79438 GCA_964293475.1 uncultured Draconibacterium sp. | reverse complement strand
GGTAAAATCACAAAAAAAAGAAAAGAAGCTTTAGCAAAATTTGATGCTACAAAGCTTTATACCTTGCAGGAAGCTGGTGATGTTGCTAAAAAAATTACATCAACAAACTTCGATGCGTCTGTTGATTTGGATGTTCGTTTGGGAGTAGATCCCCGGAAAGCCAATCAAATGGTGCGTGGTTCGGTTACCTTACCTCATGGTACAGGTAAAGTTCTCAGGGTATTGGTGCTTTGTACACCAGATAAAGTAGAAGAAGCTAAAGCAGCCGGAGCTGATTATGTAGGTCTTGACGAGTATGTCGAAAAGATTAAAGGCGGTTGGACGGATATTGATGTGGTGATCACCATGCCAAGTGTTATGCCAAAAGTCGGTGCACTCGGTAGAATTCTTGGACCAAGAGGCTTAATGCCTAACCCTAAAACAGGCACAGTTACTATGGAAATAGGTAAAGCTGTGGCTGCTGCTAAAGCTGGTAAGATTGATTTTAAAGTTGACAAGTTCGGTATCATACACGCAGGTGTAGCGAGAATCTCGTTCGATAGTATTCAAATTCTTGAGAATGCAAAGGAACTTATTTCAACTATCAATAAATTGAAACCTGCCGCAGCAAAAGGTACCTATGTTAAAAGTATTTTTATCAGCAGTACTATGAGTCCAGGTATTCAGGTTGATCCTAAATCAGTTACCCAATAATCATATAATTCAATTGTTTCGGCGATCTATAAAATAGATTATTTTATGAAGAAAGAAAACAAAAATCAATTAATCGAATCCCTGCAATCACTTATCGATGAGTATGCACATGTATATGTAACTGATATTGAAGGTTTAAATGCCGTAAGTACCAGCAATCTTCGTCGTGAGTCGTTCAAGAAAGAGATTAAATTGGTTGTAGCTAAAAATGCCTTGCTAAGAAAAGCAATGGATAGATCTGAGAAAAACTTTGAGGAACTCTACGGAATTCTTAAAGGTAACACTTCTATCATGCTTTCAAACACTGGTAATGCTCCCGCGCTCCTCATCAAAAGTTTGAGGAAAAAAGGAGATAAACCATTTCTTAAAGGGGCTTATGTTGAAGAATCTGTCTATATTGGCGATCATCAACTAGATGCTTAAGCAAGCATCAAGTCAAGAGAGGAGCTTATTGGAGATATCGTATTAATGTTACAATCGCCTGCTAAAAATGTTATTTCTGCCCTTCAAAGTGGTGGTAATACAATAGCTGGCCTGGTAAAAACTTTATCTGAGCGTCCTGAATAGTAATTTTTTAAAAACAATTAAAATTAAATAAAATGGCAGATATTAAAGCATTTGCAGAACAATTAGTCAATTTAACTGTAAAAGAAGTTAACGAGTTAGCAAAAATTCTTAAAGAAGAGTATGGTATCGAACCAGCAGCTGCAGCTGTAGCTTATGCCGGTCCAGTAGCCGGAGGAGATGCTCCTGTAGTTGAAGAAAAAACTTCTTTTGATGTAATTCTTAAAGAAGCTGGTTCTTCAAAATTAGCAGTTGTAAAATTGGTTAAAGAGTTAACTAGCTTAGGTTTGAAAGAAGCCAAAGCTTTGGTTGACAGTGCACCAGCTCCTTTGAAAGAAGGTGTGACCAAAGACGAAGCTGAAGCTCTCAAAGCCGCATTGGCCGAAGCAGGAGCTGAAGTTGAAATCAAGTAGTTGTAACATTTGTTCAAAAACTATGAAAATAGACAAAGCAGGGCTATTCCTGCTTGTCTATTTTTCGTCGTATAATCAGGGGTCTTTTTCGTCAAAAAATATAACCATTAAAAAAATAAGCTTTGGCAACTAATAAAACAGACAGAATAAATTTTGCATCATCAAAGATTCAATTGGATTATCCAGATTTTCTTGATATACAATTAAAATCCTTTCAGGAGTTCTTTCAATTGGAAACCAATCCAGAGAACCGAAGTAACGAAGGATTGTTCAAGGTATTTAGCGAAAATTTTCCAATTTCTGATGCAAGGAATAATTTCGTGCTCGAATTCCTAGACTATTTCGTCGATCCGCCGAGATATTCAATGGATGAATGTGTTTACAGGGGACTCACCTACAGTGTGCCTCTAAAAGCCAAATTAAAACTCTATTGTACCGATCCGGAACATGAAGATTTCGAGACCATTATTCAGGATGTGTATTTGGGATTAATTCCCTATATGACTCCAAAAGGAACATTCATTATAAATGGTGCCGAGCGCGTTATTGTATCGCAGCTGCACCGCTCTCCTGGTGTTTTCTTTGGTCAAAGCCGACATGCCAATGGCACTCAGTTGTATTCCGCCCGCATCATCCCCTTCAAAGGATCATGGATGGAATTTTCTACTGACATTAATGGTGTTCTATATGCATATATAGATCGTAAGAAAAAATTACCGGTTACTACTTTGCTTAGAGCCATTGGTTTCGAGAGTGATAAAGATATTCTTGAGATCTTTGACTTAGCTCAGGAAGTTAAAGTTTCTAAAACTGGTTTGAAGAAAATTGTCGGAAATCGTTTAGCTGCACACGTAGTTCGCAAGTGGATAGAGGATTTCGTTGACGAAGATACTGGAGAAGTTGTGTCTATTGAGCGTACTGATGTGTTAATAGAACGCGAGACTATTCTGGAAAAAGACCATATTGACCTGATTGTTGATTCAGGAATAAAAACAATTTTTATTCATAAGGATTCAGATATAAGTAAAGATTATGCAATCATATTCAATACTTTACAAAAAGACTCTGCAAACAGTGAGAAAGAAGCAGTTGAATATATTTACAGACAATTGCGTAATGCTGAGCCACCTGATGAAGAAACAGCCCGTGGTATTATTGACAAATTATTCTTCTCTGACAGTCGTTATGACTTAGGAGATGTGGGTCGTTATAGAATAAATACCAAATTACAATTAGACACCAATTTAGATGTCAGAGTTCTTACAAAAGATGACATCATCAATATAATAAAATACTTGATTAAGCTGGTTAATTCAAAAACTGATGTTGATGATATTGACCACTTAAGTAACAGACGTGTTAGAACTGTTGGAGAGCAACTGTATCAGCAATTTGGCGTTGGGTTGGCTCGTATGGCCAGAACGATACGTGAAAGAATGAATGTGCGTGATAATGAGGTTTTTACTCCCACAGAACTTATCAATGCAAAAACATTATCGTCTGTAATTAATTCCTTTTTTGGGACTAATCAGCTTTCACAATTCATGGATCAAACAAATCCGCTTTCTGAATTAACCCACAAAAGAAGAATTTCTGCGTTAGGTCCGGGCGGACTTTCTCGCGAAAGAGCCGGCTTTGAGGTAAGGGACGTACACTATACCCACTATGGTCGTTTATGTACCATTGAAACCCCCGAAGGTCCAAATATTGGTCTTATCTCTTCTCTTTGCGTTTATGCAAAAATTGATAAACTTGGGTTTATTGAAACTCCCTATTATAAGGTTGAAGAAGGAATCGTTAAAAAGTTTGAAGATCCTATCTATTTGAGTGCTGAGCAGGAAGAGAATAAAATTATTGCTCAGGCTACAACTTTAATGAATTATGAAGGGGTAATTGAAAATGATAAGGTAAAAGCCAGGTCATTAGCCGATTATCCAATTGTGGATAAAGAGAAAATTGATTTAATTGATACAGCACCTAATCAAATTGCATCCATAGCTGCTTCCTTAATTCCATTTCTTGAGCACGACGATGCCAACCGTGCCCTGATGGGTTCGAACATGATGCGTCAGGCTGTTCCTTTGCTCAATTCTGAAGCCCCTATAGTAGGAACTGGAATTGAAGGTAATGTTGCCCGCGATTCACGGGTTTTAATTAATGCCGAAGGTGAAGGAGTAGTTGAATATGTTGATGCTAAGGAAATTATAATCCGTTATTCGCGTGATGAAAGAGAAAAACTTGTAAGTTTTGACGATGATATCAAGAGTTATCAGCTGTCGAAATTTATGAGAACCAACCAAAATACCAGCGTAAATCTCCGCCCTATTGTTAAAAAAGGCGATAAAGTGGAAAAAGGTCAGGTATTATGCGAAGGTTATGCAACACAAAAAGGAGAATTAGCTTTAGGTAGAAACCTTAAAGTAGCATTCATGCCCTGGAAAGGTTACAATTTCGAAGATGCTATTGTGATTTCCGAAAGGGTTGTAAAAGAGGATATTTTTACTTCTGTGCATGTTGAAGAGTTTTCCCTGGAAGTGCGTGACACAAAAAGAGGTGTTGAAGAATTAACCAACGATATTCCAAATATTAGTGCCGAAGCTACCAAGGATCTTGACGAAAATGGTATCATTAGAATTGGCGCTGAAATCAGTGCAGGCGATATTTTAATTGGAAAAATTACTCCAAAAGGCGAGAGCGACCCAACACCAGAAGAGAAATTGCTAAGGGCTATTTTTGGTGATAAAGCTGGCGATGTGAAAGATGCATCACTTAAAGCACCACCATCGATGAAAGGCGTTGTAATTGACAAAATGCTTTTCTCCAGAAAGATGAAAGACAGAAGGACCAAGACCAAAGAAAAAGACCTTATGGATACTCTGGAAGAAACTTTTACAAAAGAAGTTTCCGAGTTGAAAAGCAAATTGGTAGATAAACTCATAATAATGGTCAGTGGTAAAACAAGTCAGGGTGTTACTGATAATTATAACGAAGCCATTATACCAAAGAAATCTAAATTCTCTCAGAAATTGTTAATGGGGATAGATTATCTCAATGTAAATCCTACCGGATGGACGACAGATTCTGAGAAAAATGAGATGATAAAAGAAGTCATCAACAATTACACCCTTAAGTATAAGCAAGCTTTAGCCGAACTCAACCGCAATAAAATGATGGTGACAATAGGTGATGAGCTTCCAAGTGGAATTGTACAGATGGCAAAAGTATACGTGGCCAAGAAACGCAAGCTCAAAGTGGGCGATAAAATGGCTGGTCGTCACGGAAATAAAGGTATTGTTGCTAAGATTGTTAGAGAAGAGGATATGCCATTTCTCGAAGATGGCAGCCCTGTGGATATTGTTCTTAACCCACTTGGTGTACCTTCAAGGATGAATCTGGGTCAGATTTATGAAACCGTATTGGGTTGGGCAGGTAAAAAATTGGGTCTAAGGTTCTCCACTCCAATTTTTGATGGTGCAACACTGGATCAGATTAACGATTATATGCGTCAGGCCAATTTACCTGAAAATGGTTCGGTATACCTCTATGATGGTGGAACCGGTGAGCGCTTTGACCAAAAGGCAACAGTAGGCTATATCTATATGCTTAAACTGCACCACATGGTCGATGATAAAATGCACTCCAGGTCTATAGGTCCATATTCGCTTATTACGCAACAACCACTGGGCGGTAAAGCTCAATTCGGGGGGCAGCGTTTTGGAGAGATGGAGGTTTGGGCCATTGAAGCATTTGGTGCAGCCAATATTTTGCAGGAAATTTTGACTATAAAATCAGACGATGTGATTGGTAGAGCCAAAGCCTACGAAGCTATTGTTAAGGGCGATAATATGCCTAAACCCGGTATTCCTGAATCCTTCAACGTGTTAGTTCACGAGCTTAAAGGGTTGGGATTGAGTGTTAATTTTGATAAATATTGAGTATAACTCAGTTTAATAATATTCTTTAAATTATGGCTTTTAGAAAAGATAATTATCTGACACAGGGGAGTTTTTCTTCCATCACCATCAGTCTTGCCTCCCCCGAACAGGTGTTGGAGCAATCGAGTGGTGAAGTGTTAAAACCAGAGACTATCAATTACAGAACCTACAAACCAGAACGTGATGGCTTGTTTTGTGAAAGGATTTTTGGACCTGTAAAAGACTATGAGTGCCATTGCGGAAAATATAAAAGAATCAGATATAAAGGGATTGTTTGCGATCGATGTGGTGTTGAAGTAACCGAGAAGAAGGTTCGTCGTGAAAGGATGGGACATATCCAATTGGTGGTTCCAGTATCTCATATTTGGTTTTTTCGTTCGCTTCCAAATAAAATTGGAGCACTATTGGGGCTGCAATCCAAAAAATTAGATTCAATTATTTATTACGAACGATATGTGGTAATAAATGCCGGAGGCGCCAGAATGCCCGATGGTACCGAGCTTAATAAAATGGATTTTCTTACTGAGGAGGAATATTTTGATATTTTAGAATCACTTCCACAGGAAAATCAATATTTAGATGACAGCGATCCAAATAAATTTGTTGCAAAAATGGGTGCTGAAGCCATTTATACAATTTTATCAAATCTGGATCTTGACAAAGAATCCTATGATCTTCGTCACGTTGCCAATACTGAAACTTCTCAGCAAAGAAAACAGGAAGCGTTAAAACGTCTTCAGGTTTTCGAGGCTTTCCGTGAAGCTCAAAGCAGGGTTGAAAACAGACCAGAGTGGATGATTGTTAAAGTTGTTCCTGTTATTCCACCTGAATTGCGTCCATTGGTTCCGCTGGATGGTGGCCGTTTTGCTACATCCGACCTCAATGACCTTTATCGTCGTGTTATCATTAGAAATAACCGATTGAAAAGGTTAATCGAAATTAAGGCTCCTGACGTAATTATGCGTAATGAGAAAAGGATGCTTCAGGAAGCAGTTGACTCTTTGTATGATAATTCCCGCAAGGCAAATTCTGTAAAAACTGATAGTAATAGAGCATTGAAGTCATTGAGCGATAGCTTAAAAGGAAAGCAAGGCCGTTTTCGTCAGAATTTGTTAGGTAAACGTGTGGATTATTCCGGTCGTTCGGTTATCGTTGTGGGTCCTGAGTTAAAACTTAACGAATGTGGATTGCCCAAAGATATGGCTTCTGAATTATTTAAGCCATTTATCATCAGGAAATTACTTGAAAGAGGCATTGTAAAGACTGTAAAATCAGCAAAAAAGATAGTTGACAGAAAAGACCCTGTTGTTTGGGATATTCTGGAAAATATTTTGAAAGGACATCCTGTTCTTCTAAACAGGGCTCCCACCCTCCACAGATTGGGTATTCAGGCTTTTCAGCCAAAACTTATTGAAGGTAAAGCCATTCAATTGCACCCACTTGTTTGTACTGCGTTCAACGCCGACTTCGACGGTGACCAGATGGCAGTGCATGTTCCCCTGGGAAATGCTGCTATACTTGAGGCACAAACACTGATGCTTGCTTCGCACAATATTTTAAATCCTGCCAATGGTGCACCTATCACTGTTCCTTCTCAGGACATGGTATTGGGGCTCTACTATATGACCAAGCCCAGGAAAAGTACTGTTGAATTAGCTGTTAAAGGTGAAGGATATAAATTTTATAGTCCGGAAGAGGTTATCATTGCTTACAACGAAAAGAAAGTTGATTTACATGCCATAATCAATGTTAAAGTTGATGATGTGGTGGATGGTAAAGCTGTCAATAGAATGATTGAGACTACCGTGGGTAGAATTTTATTCAATCAGGTTGTTCCTGTTGGTTTCCCATATATCAACCAATTGTTGACAAAAAAATCTTTAAGAGATATCATTAGTGATATTCTGAAAGAATTTGGAACAGCAACAACCGCTCAATTCCTTGATGATATTAAATCTTTAGGATATAAAATGGCTTTTAAAGGCGGTTTGTCATTCAATTTAGGGGATGTATTAATTCCAGAAATTAAAGAGCAACTCATTCAGGAAGCAAACGAAGAAGTAACAGAGGTTATGAATAACTATAATATGGGATTCATTACCAATACTGAAAGATATAATCAGATTATCGATATCTGGACCCATACCAACTCTCACCTGACTCATACTTTAATGAATGAGCTCATCAGAGACAAACAAGGGTTCAATTCGGTTTATATGATGCTTGACTCCGGAGCTAGGGGTTCTAAAGAACAAATTCGTCAGCTCAGCGGCATGAGGGGATTGATGGCCAAGCCACAAAAATCCGGTGCTTCAGGCGGCGAGATTATTGAAAACCCGATTTTGTCGAACTTTAAAGAAGGTCTGTCGGTTTTGGAATACTTTATTTCGACCCACGGAGCAAGAAAAGGTTTGGCCGATACTGCCCTTAAAACTGCCGATGCTGGTTACTTAACCAGAAGATTGGTCGACGTTGCCCAGGATGTTATTATTTCCGATACAGACTGTGGTACCTTAAGGGGACTTTCGGTGTCAGCACTTAAGAAAAATGAAGAGGTGGTTGAGACCATGTATGAGAGAATTCTCGGACGTGTGACACTCTATGAAGTATATCACCCCGAAACAAATGAACTCATTATTGGTGCAGGTGAAGAAATAACCGAATCGTATGCCAAGAAAATTGAGGACTCAGGTTTAGAATCAATTGAAATACGTTCAGTATTGACATGTGAGTCGAAAATTGGAGTTTGTGCAAAATGTTATGGCCGTAATCTGGCAAGTGCCCGAATGGTACAAAAAGGAGAAGCTGTTGGTGTTATTGCAGCACAATCCATTGGTGAGCCAGGTACTCAGCTTACACTTCGTACTTTCCACGTTGGGGGTACTGCATCAAATATTGCTACTGCATCGAAGATTATTGCAAAATTCGAGGGTGAACTTCGTATTGATGAGCTCAGGACAGTAGAATATGTTGAGTCTGGTGGTTCTAAATATGATGTTGTTATTGGTCGTTCGGCAGAAATGAAAATTGTTGACAGAAAGACCAATGTTGCTTTAGCCTCAGCAAATATACCTTACGGTTCCAAACTCTATAAGAGATCGGGCGATATCATCAAAAAAGATGACATGATTTGCGAATGGGATCCATATAATGCTGTAATCGTTTCGGAAGCCAAGGGTAAAATTGTTTTTGAAAATGTGATTGAAGGAATAACCTATCGTGTGGAGTCAGATGAACAAACCGGATTTCAGGATAAGGTGGTTATTGAATCGAAAAAGAAAGCAACCAATCCTATTATTAACATCGTAAATTCCGTAGGTGAAGAGATTAAAAACTATGATATTCCTGTTGGAGCACATATCATTGTTAATGATAAGGACAGTATAAAAGCCGGAGAAATTCTGGTAAAAATTCCAAGAGCAGTTGGTAAATCGGGTGATATCACCGGTGGTTTGCCACGTGTTACTGAGCTTTTCGAAGCCAGAAATCCTTCTGAACCAGCTAAAGTGGCTGAGATTGACGGGGTTGTTAGCTTCGGGAAGAAATTGAAACGTGGTAATCGTGAAGTTATTATAACAAGTAAAACCAACGAAGAGAAACGCTATCTGATTCCTACCAGTAAGCAAATTCTTGCGCAGGAGAACGACTTTGTTAAAGCAGGAACTCCTTTATCAGAAGGTGCAATGACTCCTTCGGATATTTTGGCAATCAAAGGCCCCATGAAGGTTCAGGAATATATTGTGAACGAGATTCAGGAGGTTTACCGCTTACAGGGTGTGAAGATTAATGATAAGCATTTTGAAGTGATTGTACGCCAAATGATGCGTAAGGTTGAAATTGAAGATCAGGGAGATACTAAATTCCTTGAAGGTGAGTTGATTAACAGAATAGACTTCCTTGAGGAAAATGATGGCATCTTTGGTCAAAAAGTTGTTGTAGACCCAGGTGACAGCACAGAACTCAGAGCTGGTCAAATTATTACCGCCCGCAGACTTCGTGAGGAAAATTCTCAACTTCGCAGAAAGGATTTAAGCCTTATTACATCTCGTGATGCTAAACCAGCCACTGGTCGCCAGGTTCTTCAAGGTATTACACGTGCATCGTTGCAAACCAATAGTTTTATTTCTGCGGCTTCATTCCAGGAAACAACTAAAGTTTTGACCAATGCTGCCATCAATGCTAAACGAGATCACTTGATGGGATTGAAAGAAAACGTTATCGTTGGACATTTAATTCCCGCTGGAACTGGTTTAAGAGAATATGAGAATTTGATAGTGGGTTCAAGTGAAGAGTATCAGGCTTTGCTAATGAGCCGCGACGAAAGTTTGAATCTAAGAAAATAGGTGATTTACCTTAACAATTTGTAAATATGGATCAAAGTAAATTAAATATCGAATTGTCTGACGAAGTGGCCGAAGGTCAATACTCAAACATGGCAATCATTACTCACTCGAATGCAGAGTTTATTGTAGATTTTGTTAAGATGATGCCCGGAGTTCCAAAGGGAAAAGTGAAATCAAGAATCATTTTGACTCCGGAACATACCAAAAGATTGTACAGAGCTTTGGCTGATAATATTCGGAAATTCGAAAGTATTCATGGCCCCATTAAGGAGTCTAAAGCTGCCGATGGAGGAATGCAATTTACAATGGGTGGACCCACCGCAGAAGCTTAAAAAACAAAAAAGCCCCATTTATGGGGCTTTTTTTATTCCAATTTCGAATTATCTATGCGGGCTGCTCAATAAAGAAAGTTTCTCCTTTATCCTTAAAAGCCAACCAGTCCATATGTTTCATGATGAAAGTATCGTTGAACTCATTGATATGGATATGCTGAATACTCTCTTTAACATCGTATTCCTCCTTTTTCTGCATTGCTTTTAGAAAGTTAATTTTTTCCCACAAGCTTTTTATTTGGTCGTTTATTCTCACCCGTTTGGCTTTGATTTCTTTATATTCCAACAAAACATGATATTTTTGCCGGTCGATACTGATAAAAAAAGATCTCGTGTTTTTATAATGCTGAGACTTGAAGGGTTTTAGGATGCCGGAAAATTCCTTTATAATCACTCTTCTACTGCTGTGAAATTTGTGAAGCTGGTTATCAAGTTTGTTGAGCTTGGATTTCCCAAATATCTGACCAAAAGGAATTCTATCGTGACGTGGAAGATTGTTAATTCGTTCCATCAAAGAATTTAATTTTTCGATAACTGTTAAAAAATCATCCTCAATTTCAAGGCGATTTGAATCTACATCGCTCTTTTTATGATCGATGCGTTCTCTTATTTCAACCTTGTGATTTTGTCTGTTGCTGATTTTCTTTTCAGCATCTTCCAACCAATGACTCATAGGGTATTTAGTTATATTGGTGAATATCAATTTCGCCCTTAAGTGCCAGAAAAGCATTCATCGCAAGGGCATCCATGTCGTTAATTGAAGAGAATAGTGCAATAGGAGCTATTGGTTTAATTTTAGTGCTAATATAATCTGTAAAGCTTGAATAATTGAAAAGACTACCACTAAGAAGAACAGCATCCACTTTAAAATCAAGCGCTACCGCCATGCTTCCAATATGTTTGGCAACATTATAGGCCATGGCATCCATAATAAATTTTGCTTTTTCATCGCCTGCATCTATTCGCTCATAGATTTCGTGAATATTACTGGTTCCAAGATGGGCCATAACTCCCCCTTTGGCCGTAATCAGCCTGGTGATTTCCTCTTTGGTGTATTTTCCACTGAAGCAAACATTCACTAATTTTCCTGGAGGCAATGTACCTGCGCGGGTTAAAGAAAATGGGCCTGCACCATCAAAGGCTTGATTAACATCAACTACTTTACCACCTTTATGAGCGCCCACAGATATGCCCCCACTTCCAATGTGCGCCACAATTAAATTCAAATCGTAGTAGCATTTATTATTGCTTTTGGCATAGGAGCGGGCAATGTATTTGTGATTGAGTGCATGGAAAATTGATTTGCGCTCAAACTCAGGATGGCCAGTAACTCTGGCAATATCGTCCAATTCATCGACCACAACCGGGTCAGCCAGATAGGCCTTTGCGTTTGGAAGAAATTTTGCAATATTGTCGGCAATAATACCCCCCATATTTGTTTCATGAACACCCTGATAGCCAGTTTTTAAATGTTCTATCATCAGCTCGTTAACTTCATAAACTCCGGCAATTTTAATAGGTTTTATCAATCCACCCCGGGCGGCAATAAACTCAATTGCGTGTTTATTGAGATCATTGTCGTTGATTTCGTTGATGATGGCTTTTGTGCGAAACTCCACTTGATCCATTAGGTTTGCAAATTTTTGCAAATCTTCGGTTTTGTGTTTTATGGTTTTTAAAAACGTAATATTTGAGTTACGATATACCGCCATTTTGGTTTGATTTACCTCAGGGTAAATCACCAATATTTCTTTTGAGATCATATTTATTGTTATTGGAGGAATTCAATGAGCGAATATAAAAAGATTAATTTGAATTGAAATTAATCTTTTCTTCAAAATTTGGTTACATATTACGCCTATATTGACCGCCAATATCGAATAATGCCCCTGTAATTTGACCGATGGAACAATATTTTGAGGTTTCCATTAGCTCACAGAAAATGTTTTTTCCTTCAGAAGCAACTTGTTTTAGTTTTGAAATAGCATCTAATGCCTTATCTGTGTGTGTGTTATGGAGATGTTTTAACATTTCTATCTGATACTCTTTCTCGTCGAAACGGGCTCTGATTACATTTTGTGGGATTACGGTGGGAGACCCCAAAGAACTTAGAAACGTATTGACCCCCATAATGGGTAACTCACCGCTATGTTTCAAATTCTCGTAAAACAAGGATTCCTCTTGAATCTTAGACCTTTGATACATGGTTTCCATGGCTCCCAATACTCCTCCACGTTCTGTAATTCTGTCGAATTCTGACAAAACAGCTTCCTCAACCAAATCTGTGAGCTCTTCAATAATGAAGGAACCCTGCAGTGGGTTTTGATTTTTTGCCAATCCCAATTCGTGATTGATAATCAATTGAATGGCCATGGCTCTACGAACAGATTCTTCGGTGGGAGTGGTAATGGCTTCGTCGTAGGCATTGGTATGTAGGGAGTTACAATTGTCATAAATGGCATAAAGAGCCTGCAGAGTTGTTCTGATATCATTAAAATCTATTTCCTGGGCATGAAGCGACCTTCCGCTGGTTTGAATATGATATTTGAGCATTTGGGAGCGACTGTTGGCACCATATTTATTTCTCATTGCTTTGGCCCAGATAATCCGCGCCACCCGACCGATTACAGCATATTCGGGCTCTAATCCATTGCTAAAAAAGAAGGATAAATTGGGGGCAAACTTGTTTATGTCCATTCCCCGGCTTAAATAGTATTCTACGTAGGTGAAGCCATTGGCCAGAGTGAAAGCAAGTTGGGTAATTGGATTGGCACCGGCTTCGGCAATATGGTATCCGGAAATGGAAACGGAGTAAAAATTATTTATCTGATGATTGATAAAATACTCCTGAACATCTCCCATGAGTTTCAAGCTGAAATCGGTGGAGTAGATGCAGGTATTTTGTGCCTGGTCTTCCTTTAAAATATCGGCTTGAACTGTCCCTCTGACGCTGCACAGTGTTTGTTCCTTTATTTTGTTATAAATGTCGGCGGGCAAAACCATATCCCCGGTTACTCCCAAAAGCATGAGCCCCAATCCATTATTGGTATCGGGCAGCTCACCCTGGTAGGAGGGGCGTTTAGTTCCGCGGTCCTGATATATTTTTTCGATTTTCTTATTCACTTCCTCAACCAAACCATGCTCTTTGATATATATTTCGCATTGCTGGTCGATGGCAGCGTTCATAAAGAACCCAACCAAAATAGGAGCAGGACCATTTATTGTCATGGAAACCGATGTTTTAGGGTCGGCCAGATTAAAGCCAGAGTAGAGTTTCTTCGCATCGTCGAGGCAGGCAATACTTACCCCAGCATTGCCAATTTTACCATAAATATCGGGCCGGCGGTCGGGATCTTCTCCGTATAATGTAACTGAGTCGAAGGCAGTTGAAAGACGCTTGGCGGGAAGTCCTTTTGAAACATAATGGAATCTTTTGTTGGTCCTTTCGGGGCCCCCTTCGCCCGCAAACATTCTTGTGGGGTCTTCGCCTTCGCGCTTAAAGGGGAACACGCCGGAAGCATAAGGAAATTCTCCGGGAAGGTTTTCCATCAAACACCATTTTAAAATATCCCCCTGACTTTGGTATTTGGGGAGAGCAATTTTATTGATGCTTAAACCTGATAGAGTTTGGATTTTTGTACTCACATGAATATCCTTCCCTCTGACCTGGTAAACATAATCGTCTGAATTCAATGCTGTTACCTTCTCGTTCCACTGGCCTAAAATTGCCTTGTTTTTTGGGTCAAAATCCAGAGAAACTTGTTCAATGGCTTTTTCAATATCGGCAATTGTCTGACTTTCTGCACCAAAACTAACTAAACTTTCCTTGGCCATGGAAAGTCCCTGGAGTTGTTGAGCAATTTGAGCTTGTTTTTGTGCCCAGATATTATAACCTCTGATTGTTTCTGAAATCTCGCTTAAATAGCGGGTTCTGTGTGGGGGGATGATATAAGTTTTTTCATGGATATTTTCTTTCTTCAATTTGGTGGCAAAATTCCCATGACTTAATTCGTTTATTTTCTCCATGAGATGAATGTACAATTCAACAACGCCTGAGTCATGAAATTGAGATGCCACAGTACCAAAAACAGGCAGTTTGTTATCATCGGTATCGAAAACATTATGATTCCTTTTGTATTGTTTTCTCACATCCCTCAGCGCGTCCTGGGCTCCGCGTTTGTCGAATTTGTTGATGGCAATAAAATCGGCAAAGTCGAGCATATCAATTTTCTCAAGTTGTGTAGCTGCTCCGTATTCTGGAGTCATAACATAGAGACTCGTATTGCTGAAGTCGGTGATTTCGGTATCTGATTGGCCAATACCCGAAGTTTCGAGGATGATTAGGTCGAATTGGGCGGCTTTTAGTATGTTAAGAGCATCGGCAACATAGCGTGAAAGAGCTAAATTGGCCTGACGGGTTGCCAACGAGCGCATATAAACCCTGGGATTGTTGATGCTGTTCATTCTTATCCGGTCGCCAAGTAGAGCTCCGCCTGATTTTCGCTTGGATGGGTCTACCGAAATTATGGCAATGGTTTTGTCGTCGAAATCGCTGAGAAAACGGCGAACAAGCTCGTCGACCAACGATGATTTTCCGCTTCCTCCGGTTCCGGTAATTCCAAGAACGGGAATATTGGGGTTTACGAATTGTTCAATTTCTTTGCGCAAATTCTCACTTTCATCGGGGAAATTTTCCATGGAAGAAATGAGTTCGCCAATATGCTTATTGCTTTTGGCATTCAGCCTATTCAAATCTAAAGAAACATTTTTGCCAGTTGGGAAATCAGATTTTTCAAGTAAATCGTTAATCATTCCTTGCAAGCCCATTTCACGCCCATCATCGGGAGAGTATATTCTGGTGATACCGTAATTCTGGAGTTCTTCAATTTCTGTGGGGAGAATAACCCCGCCCCCGCCACCAAAAATTTTGATGTGTTCGCAATTTCGTTCCTTAAGCAAATCGAACATATAGGTAAAAAACTCATTATGTCCTCCCTGGTAGCTGGTTATTGCAATGGCCTGAGCATCTTCCTGAATGGCGCAATCAACTATTTCGGCTACCGAGCGGTTGTGGCCCAGATGAATAACTTCTGCCCCGCTGGCCTGAATAATGCGTCGCATTACATTGATTGCAGCATCGTGACCATCAAAAAGGGATGCGGCGGTAATAATACGGATGTGATTATTTGGTTTATAAACAGAAATATTGCTTTTCATAATAATGTTTTGGATTTGATTTGAGTAGAAAAATTACTATGCAAACATAGGAAAAAACCATCAAAAACCCATAGGTGTCTGCATATTTGCAGAACATGAAATGATGATAAATAACCTATTTCAATATTTTAAGAGCCACATCCAGATATTGATAGACATCGGCTGGGTGGTGATTGATTTTTTCATCGCTACGATCGTGGCCTAATCTGACAACAATTGCGTTTTTGTCTTTTATGGCCATAATATATTGCCCTAAAATTCCGCGCATATAGGGAATTGTTAAGTTCTGATGGTGCAAAATCCAGTATTGATAACCATAATAATCGACGGTATTTCCATCTTCATCAATAAGCCAACTGGCAGATGAAGTGGCCTCGGTCAGGTAGGTTGATGAGACTATTTGAGTGCTGTCCCAGGTGCCATTATTGAGTATCAATTGGCCAAAGCGGGCAAAATCTCTAACGTTGGTATTAAAGCAACAATAGGCTTTTTCGGTGCCATTTTCGCTGTCGAGATTCCAAAGCGCATCATGTTCAGCGCCAATTTTTTTCCATATTTTCTCCGAGGCGTATTCGCTTATATTTTTACCGGTAGCCGATTGCACTATCATGGCCAGGAGTTCGGTGTTGCCGCTTAAATATTTAAAAACCTTTCCGGGTTGTTCAACAACTTTTAACCTCTTAATAATGGCTGGTAAATCGGTTCCATAATATGCTTCAGTGGTCAGGCTGAATGGACTGCTGTACGACTCATCCCAGTTTAGGCCAGAGCTCATGGTAAGCACATCCTTTATTGTTAAATCCTTGTTTTCAGCGGTATTATATTCTGGAATAAATTCCATTACTTTTTGGTCTAGGCTTTTAATATATCCTTCGTCTAAAGCGATGCCGATGAGTAAAGAAACCACAGATTTACCTGCACTGAACGAATTAGACAAGCTTTCTTTGCTATAGCCGTCCCAATACTCTTCATAAACAATTTTCTGATCCTGAATAACCAAATAAGCCACTGTATTAAAAGACTCAATTTTAGCACGGTCTTCGGCAGAAATTGTAAAGGAGTTGTATTGTTCATCAAGAGCCCAGGGTTTTGGGGTTCCGGCTTCGATGGTTCGGTTGTGAAATATTTTATAATCATCAATATCAGGAGTCTGATGGATTAATGCCTGTTGAACATAAGCGGGGAGGAAAAAATAGCCAACGACCAAAACAATAATAATGGTGAGCAGAATACGCCAAAGTTTTTTCATTTTCTGTTTTTTAAGATTGAAAGTCACATTTATTAAATCGCGACCTGGAATTTTTCGAACAATTCAATTGAATTCTGAATACAATAATATGAAAAAAAATAACCAGTTTGGAAGACCATCGATATTTGGAAAGGAGGGCGATTAGGCATTGAAAATATTTAAAAAATAACAAATGGATAAACGGATTAACCCTTATTTTTGTCAAAATATTTAGAAACAGCCTATGAGACCACTAGTTAGTATTATTATGGGGAGCACATCAGATTTAAAGGTGATGGAAAAGGCAGCCCAGTTTTTTGAGGAAATGGAGATTCCCTTTGAAATAAATGCCCTTTCGGCCCACAGAACTCCTGCTGAGGTTGAGATTTTTGCCAAAGGAGCCAGAGACAGGGGAATCAAAGTGATTATTGCAGCTGCTGGTATGGCGGCTCATCTCCCCGGTGTGATTGCCAGTATGACACCAATTCCAGTTATTGGGGTTCCCATAAAAGCAAGTTTGGATGGCCTGGATTCATTGTTGGCCATTGTTCAAATGCCTCCCGGAATTCCTGTCGCAACTGTGGGTATAGATGGAGCATTAAACGCAGCAATACTTGCATCACAAATCATTGCGGTTGGAAATGAAGACATTATGAAAAAGAATGTGGTTTATAAAGAAAACCTAAAGGAGAAAATAGTTCAAGCCAACGAGGCGCTTTTTAAATTACATTATAAATTTAAAGTTTAAGGCTATTAAACCTTTAATCCACATTATTTAAAGAAAGAATTCTGATTTTTTCTTTCTGGATTTTGGTGTTTGGATGGATAGAAACAAATTTTACTTTTTTCTTTTCGCCGGGTAGGAGGTGAAAGAAATTGGGTTCAAAATTGCCAAATTCCTTTGTGCTCATGTAGATTTTATAGTGGAAGACTGATGGTGATGAGCTGATAAGGAATTCATTATCATCAGTTTCTTCAACAATTAACTTCCCTTCAGGTAAGTTTAAATTTTTGGGTTTCCCAAAAAAATCAATTCTTTCGGTAAGTATTTTATTCTCTATCAGAAGTTTGGAATGGATGTAAGCTTTTCCCGGATTAAACTGCCTGATGTTTATTTTGGAGAGGTTAATAGAATTGACACTGTTTGCAGAAACCATAATTGGCTCAACCATAGTTTTAATGGTATCGCCTTTAAATGACAGAATTGTCACATTGAGAGTGGCAAGAACAGACTGCAAACTATCACTAACGATCTTAGTGGAAATTTGATTGTTTTTAATTTCCGATTGAAGCAAAAAGGTTCCAAAATCTTCCTGGGCAATATAGTGGGTAGCCTTTTTTTGTTTGTGGTAATCTACTGAAGACCAGCTAAGTCCGGGCCAGCAATCGTTCAATTGCCAATATAATGTCCCCATGCAGCGGGGTTTAGCCATTCGCTGAGCCACAAAAGCCAAATCCATTCCGTAGGCTTGTAACAGCTGACTTATATAGATCATTTCTTCGAAGTTATCGGGCTCAGGATAGTATTGAGGCAGATAATCGAGTATTGTTTGATTTCCAATGGAGCTTTTTTGGTGGGCTTTCATATCATCCGAAAATAATTCCAATTGAGATGAGTCGGTGAAGCTAAGAATGGTATTTAGATGTGGTAGCGATTGGAATCCAAATTCCGATGAAAATCGGGGTATTTTCTCCTGGTAAATCTCAAAGGGCTGCTTTCCCCACCAAACTCCCCAATAATGCGAATCGCCTGATTTCAAGCTTTCTTCATGGCCCCAGCCTATAACGGGCGACGATTCCAGATAGGCGGTTTGGGGGTTGAGTTCACTTATCATATTCGGTAGCAGAACATTAAATATCTTCTGATAGTCCTTCCAAACATTGGCTGAGTCTTCGGCGGAATATTGATAGGCTTTTTGATATCCCCAATTGTGCCAAAGCTCGTTCATTTCGTTGTTTCCGCACCAGAGTGCCAGGGAGACATGGTCGCGAAGACGCTTGATTTGAAAATCAGCTTCGGTTTCAACATTTTTCAAAAATGCGCTATCGGCGGGATACAGAGAACAGGCAAACATAAAATCCTGCCAAACCATAATCCCCAATTTATCGCAAAGGTTGTAAAACTCGTCAGATTCATAAATTCCACCTCCCCAGATTCTTAGCATATTCATATGGGCAGATTTAACAAGCGATAATAGCTGCTCATGGTCGGCTTCAGTAGTATTTGAAGGAAAAGCATCTTGCGGAATATAGTTGGCACCTTTTATGTAAACCGGAATTTTATTTACCCGGAAGCTGAAACTCTCCCCAATACTGTCCTTTTTTCTTTCAAGTTCAATGGTTCTAAAACCAATGGAATAAATATTTTCCCAGTTTAATGATTCAGAGTTGATTTTTGCAGTGAAGGAATATAAATAGGGCTCTCCATAGCCGTTGGGCCACCAGAGTTTGGGGTTTTTAATTTCGAAAAGCTCTGAGATGTTATTTTCGCCATTCAGGATTGTGATTTTTTTGGAGATTAGAAGATTGTCCTGATTATAAATCTCTAATTCTGCATCAAAAGGCTCTGGTGAATATACATTTAGGTCAAAATGAATAACAGCGGATTCTTCACTAAGAGACTTTTGATAGAGTCGGTTTTCCTTCACCAGTGCCCTGGATGAAAGCTCCAGAAAAACGGGTCGCCAAATTCCAACTCCCACCAATCGCGGACCCCAATCCCAGCCATATTGATAAGGGGCTTTTCGTGTAAAAACACTGGTGGCTTTAGTATTTCTATCGTTATCAGCGGGCAGACGGATATAGTTAGAATCGTAGATGGGTTCTGCAGTTTTTATGGCCGATTTAAATTCAATTCGTAATTCGTTTTTTAAAAGTGCAAAGGGTTTAATGTCAATGGTTTTTGCCACAAACATATTCTCATTCGACAGAACAAGATTATTATTCAGCCAGACTTTGGCATAGGTATCCAATCCTTCAAAAGTTAGATTGATAAAGCCTGAATTGAGCTCCCTATCACTCAGAGTAAACTGGGTTTCATAAGTCCAGTTTTCATTTTCTATCCATTTCAATGTGAGTTCATTGTTTGAATAAAAAGGGTTGGCTATAAGGTTGTTGGCTAATAAATCGGAGTGAATATTACCGGGGATTTTAGCGGGATATTTTAATGAATCAACCGGGGAATAGAACATCCAGTTTTCAAACAGATTTTTTCGAATAAGCCCCTTGTTTTGCTGACATTTGCCGGTTATATGAAAAACACCAGATAGAATTAATAGAATTATAGGTAAATAATTCGAAATTAGGGTGATGAAAGATTTGTTTTTCATGTGCAAATTGTTTTAAAAAATAGGTTCGAATGCCGATAAAGCGAATTTTGAAATGTTGTTTTTCCAATCCTATACAGTGAATTCAAAAAGGAAATTCGCTGAATTCATTCCCCAGATTCGTTTTTCACAAAAATAGAACTAAAGATAAAAAAGTTGATGGTTTGTGGGTATTTTTTATAAATTCACGGTTAATTTAGAAAAGGGTATATAATAAACTACCGGAACAATAAATTTATAAACATCGTTATAGAAGGAATCCAGAAATTCATTTAACCAAAATAAATTCTTGCAGCACATGAAAATTAAAGTAAAACTCTCAGACTTCACACTAAAAGAAAACTCCGATTTTTGGATTATTGTTTTTAACTCGCTTATTTACTATATGTTGGCAATATTTACTGTCATCATTTCATCAAATTTTTTCGCATTGTTATTGGGTCAGTACAATCAGTTTACAGGAAAATTGTTCTATTATGGCTATATAATAAATCCGAATGATGGTCATTGGAGTCACGACGATATTGCCTTGATTTTTATGTTTGCCACCATGTTTACCCTTTTTTTTGCTATTTTATTTGAGCGATTATATAAATGGCGCAGGGCTTATCGTGGAAATATTAAGCTGTTTTTCCTTTGGTGCTATATCTTAGCCATCACCTGGTTTTTGGGAAACATTATAGTTGGTGCTTATTCCAATTTTAGCGTTGGATCGGTAATGGATACACTCAGGATACCTATGTCGATAAGAATTATGATTTCGATAATATTTATGTTTCTGCTATTTTTTCTGGGGAGGATATCCAGAAAACATGTTCTTATAACCGGCAACATGTATTTCAGACATTTGCATTCTGATAAAAACTTCTATATTGTAAAGGCTCAGTTGCTTTTTCCTGCTATTCTTGGCATTATTGCCTATTTTATATTTCGGATTCCTTACCAGGCAGCGTACCAATTTCGCGATACTCTGGTACATATGACAGTTTTTATTTTTATTCTTGGCGTATTTTGGGGAACACTTCAGCCCGCATCCATTGGATTTAAAAAACGCCGCGATTGGGTTGATTTTGATTATTGGGCATTGGCAGTTTTTCTTGTATTGGCCATAGGAATCAGAATATATTTGCATAATGGGTATGTAGTATAGAGCTGTTTGTAACTCTCTAAATTTCAGTTATTAATATCATCTAAATAAAGTTTGTTAATTGTAAATCAATAATTTATAATATGAGTTTTTTACGCATGAAGTCTTTAAGCTTAGCCATTTCTTTTGGTTTGGTATTTTTTATTGAGGCATCGTTTTCTCAGGAAATAAGCCATTTTTCACCATCTCAAAACATTAAAGCCGATATTTTTACTGGCAAACATTTGAAAATGGACGTCGCATATAAAGATGTAATGGTTCTAAAATCAGTTGAAATAGGCTTGGATTTGGAAGGAAAGGCAATAGATTATAGCATTTATGCTACTGAAGCAGAGCAAATTAAAGTGGTTTCGCACGATGTTGTTCCAGTTAAGTTTGGTAATCAAATTACAGAATTTAGTCAACTTATATTAAGTTTTGGAAACGGAATTCAATGGGAGCTGATGATTAGCGACGAAGGCCTGGCTTACCGGTGGACCATTAACCGGCAAATTTCAACGACTATTGTAAATGAGCTTCTAAGTTTCGAATTGGGTCAAAAAGATATTTCATGGTTTCCTAAAGAAGACAAATTGATTTCGCATTATGAACGAATGTATTTAAAACTTCCCGTGGATAGCATTAAAACCTACGATTTTTGCTCATTACCGGTATTGTTTCAAAAGGAAAATGGGTTGAATATTTTCTTTTCGGAGGCGAATTTATTTAACTATCCAAATCTCTTTTTGCAAAAAGGCGATAAGGAAACAATTTTTAAAGCTATTTTCCCGCACTATGTGCTCTCCGTTCAAGATAACGGAAGCGACAGGAACGAAACCATAACCGAAGAAGCCCCCTATATTGCTATTGCAGAAGGCTTTAAAAATCTGCCTTGGCGCGTTTTTGGTTTGGCTGAGTCCGATGCCGGGCTGCTCAAAAATAACATGGTTTATCAGCTCTCATCTCCACTAAAACTCGAAAATACAGACTGGATAAAGCCAGGGAAAGTGGCCTGGGATTGGTGGAACGATAATAATATTTATGGTGTTGATTTTCAATCGGGAATCAACAATGAAACTTACAAATATTACATCGATTTTGCATCGGAATATGGTCTGGAATATATTATTCTCGACGAAGGTTGGTCTAAAACAACAACAGATATAATGCATTGTAATCCAGATATTAATGTGCCCGAGCTGGTTCAGTATGGTGCCAAAAAGAATGTGGGGATTATTCTGTGGACACTCTGGAAACCATTGGATTTAAAGATGGACTCAGTTTTAAATCTGTATGAAAAATGGGGGGTAAAAGGAGTTAAAGTTGATTTTATGCAACGAGCCGATCAGGCAATGGTAAGCTTTTATGAAAAAGCTGCAAAAGAGGCAGCCAAGCGTCATTTACTTGTTGATTTTCATGGAGCATTTAAGCCTGCAGGAATGCGCAAAGCCTATCCGAACATTGTAAACTATGAAGGGCTCAAAGGGCTTGAAAACACTAAATGGAGCAAATTGATTACTCCTGAGCATAACCTGACTCTTCCCTTTATCAGGATGGTTGCCGGACCAATGGACTATACCCCAGGAGCTATGGATAATGCGCATGAAAAGGATTTTGCCATTCGGTGGAGCCGACCAATGAGTATGGGAACCCGCTGTCATCAGGTGGCTATGTATGTTGTTTATGAAGCGCCATTGCAAATGCTTGCCGATAATCCTTCGAACTATTACAAAGAGCAGGAAACAACCAGGTTTATTGCTCAAATCCCAACAACCTGGGATACAACCATAGTTCTGGACGCAAAAATAGGGGAGAATATACTAATGGCCCGCAGAAATGGCAACAGTTGGTATGTTGGCGGAATGGCAGTAAACGAGAAAGCTGTTGAAATAGATTTAGGGTTTCTTCCAAAAGGCAAATATGAGGTTGAGTACATGCAGGATGGAGTGAATTCTGATAGAAACGCCCAGGATTACAAACATGGAAAGATGGTTATTAATTCAGGTGATAAATTATCAGTTTCTATACATAAAGCCGGAGGTTTTGCAGCAATTTTTCGTAAAACCACTGATTGATTTAGTGGGGGGAAAACAGAAGCAGTTTTAAGTAAAAATCTATTTGCTCCACGGAAATTTATTGTGAGAATCGCCGCAGGGGTTGATTTTATTGCGTCTTTCGCAGCTACCTTTCTCAAAGTTTATTTTCAGCGAGAAGTATAAATCCATTCCGTTAAAATCGTGGATGCCCAAGAGTGATGTAAAATAATCGCTGCCAATGGTGAAATAATAGAGCCTTAAAGCCATTCCAACCCGGGGATATTTCCATTGATACAAACTAACGGGAATGCTAAATTCAAAATTTCGTCGTTCGAATCGGGGAGTTATGGAGACGATGCTTGGTTTTTGTAAATAGTTTCCGTTTATGGGCAATCCCAAAACCAGGCTTGCATTGAGATAAATATCATTTTCAAAATTGTAATCGCCATCAATATTTATTGAAGAGGGGAGCCACATTTTAAAAACATTGGTTTTTAATGTTGTAGTAGGAGAAACATAAAATCGCTGGCTTGCTTCCTGCATTAGAGCGTTCCAGTTTACATATTCCATTGTGTCGATGCGATACCAGGTGTAGTCTGTATTGGTATAGTTATGAACTTGAGCATTATTTTTAAAATTTATATAGCCAATATCCATTAAGCTCACTCCAATTCTGTATTTGTAGGGGTAGTAGGATTGAGCACATGCTCTGACTCTTCTTTTTGCTTGTCGTTCCAAAAGTTCTTGATATTCAATGCCTATATCAACTCCAAACCCCTTCCCATTGATATACGGACCAACAGGGAACTCATCGGTGTTATAGTTTGATGGTAAAGAATACTCAAAATCTGCCTCCAGTTTATCAATATCGATGGTAGTATCATCATTGAGAGTATATTCTATTTCGTCGGCATGAAAGGAGATTGCTCCAACCCCCAAAAGATATTTTAAGCTGATGCCAAAGTTCCAATTGGAAAATGAGCGGCTATTCCATTGATATGCATAGCTTAGCCCAATTTCACCCCACCCCAGATAACTAAAATCCAAATCTTTAACCAGATATTTCTGCTGATGCTGAGGAGTATATCCAAAGCCGTAATACAGGAGGTTGCCAATATCGGGGCTGATATTGCGCATGGTTAAATAACTTTTTGCAGCGCTAAAAAGAGCAATGGCATGGTTTCTATAGATGAACATGGCCGATGGCCCCTGAATTTTAATGTCAAAATCGAACCTTGTATTGTTTCCTTTTTCGTAGATATAAAATGGCCTTTCCCCCTGACTATAGCCAGTTGGGTGCATTGGTAAATTTAAATTCCCGGTTACCAAATTCAGGAATGAAAACTCATTTTTATCGAGATATAAATAATCGGTACCGAGGAAAAAGTCAGCAGTGATAAGGTTTATAGAAAGGTAATCTTTCTGATGGTGAAGTCCTGCCGGATTAAAAAACAGAACATTTGTCCCGGCATGATTCGAATGAACAAGCCCGGCCATTTCCTGACCATCAACATTAACAGTGGTTAAGATAAGATTTAGTATAATTAACAGTCGTAACTTGTTCAACATTTAGTTTCCGATTTTATTCAGTTTAAAAAATCAGATGGTTAACTGAGTGGGCTCATAGTAAAAATAAGGATTTTTTTTTAATTGAGTTTTTATTTTGAAATAATAATTAACACAGGATTGTAAAAACCCCATATCAATAAACTGAAAAACAAGTTGAAATATTGTTGTCGGAAATATTTATAAAAATTGACTTAGGAAAGAAATTGAAAAAGTGATTTACAAATCGTATTTTTTAACCAATTTCATTAATCCGGGGTATGGGTTTATATTAAACTCGCTTTGAACCAGCGGATTATAGTATTCATCCTTATTTAGCTTTATGGCATTTTTAAAGCATTTTGCGCTTTCCTTGGGCAGACCAATTTGATACAAATAGAGGCTTTTTAAAAATAGTGTGAGAGCTTGTTCATGGGGCTCTTTAAAATCGGCAAGCACAATTTCAAGTATTTCTAAGGCCTCGTCCACTTTGGTGCTGTGTATGAGAACGGCTAGAGTTAATTTGTAGGTTATTTCGTTTGGATAGTTTTCGATGAGTCTGGTGAGAGCCAGTTCGGCCAGCTGAAAGAAGCCCATTTCCTGAAGCTTCAGGCATCTGATACTCCAGAAGAGAGGAAAAGGTTCGTCGAGTTTTATGGCTTTATCCATAAATTCATATGCCTGCTCCAGATTTCCGATGCTGAAATGGCAACGGCTAATCCCCAGCAATGCCTCGTGAAAATGATCGTTTATATGGTAGGAATTGGCAAAGGCATCCAGCGCGTCGTCGAATCTGTCCATTTTTTCAAACGATTCGCCCATGAAATAATAGGTAATGGCGTCGGGCGATTCTTTCAGTAGTGTTTCTCTGTAGTAGTCAATGGCTTTGGGGTGGTTTTCCATTCCCGCATAAATATTGGCAATATTAAAGTATGCGCTGGGTTGATCGTCGTCAATGGCCAATGAAAACTCGTAGGCATCAATAGCTTTGGTGTTTTCACCCAGGCTATTATACGCAATAGCCAGATTAAACCAGGCAGAACGTGAATAGGGGTTATTGTCTAAAAAACTATTGAAATATTTTACCGAAAATTCCGACTGATTGCTCATTTCGAAACAAATACCAATCTCATTGAGGGCAGCTTCGTTTTGTGGGTTTATCTCAACAACTTTATTTAGATATTCAATGGCTTTATCGTATTGCTCCAGATTTTCATATTCGTAGGCAATATTGGTGTAAACATCTTCCAGATCCTGGCCTTGGTTCAGCGCTTTTGTATATTCTTCAATGGCTTCGGTATATTTTTGCAGATTGCTGAGAAGGCTTCCTTTAATCATGAAATAATCTGGATCGGAGCCAAAACCTTTAAGCTTTTCTAAAATTTGAAGGCCTTTTTCATCTTCCCCATTAATTGCATGAAGCTGAGCCTTTTTTAATAAGAATTCATAATTGTCGGGATGTTGAGCCAATGCAATTCCCAGTGCAAATTCAATATTTTCAACATCTTCCGACTCGAAAAATGAATCGATGAGTTCTTCGTACTCGGTAACATCAAAATACATTGAATCGCCGGTTTCTTTCAACGAAAAAAACTTATTGCGCAACTCTTCTAATTCTTCTTCCGAAAACTGATCGAAATCTTCACTCATAGTTTTTGATTAGTATTTGCAAAATTAGAAATTTTGAAGCTATCAAAATGTATTTGTTTTATTTTTGTGGCAAAATTAAACGCATTAATAAAGAGGACATCCCAATATGACATTAATTAAATCTATTTCAGGGTTTAGAGGAACAATCGGAGGAAAACAAGGATTAAATCTAACCCCTGCTGATATTGTTGACTTTACCGCAGCATTTGCAAAATTTATTTACGAAAGTACCAAAAGCAAGCAAATTAGAATTGTGGTTGGCCGCGATGCACGAATGAGCGGGCAGATGGTAGAAGCACTGGTGAACAATACCCTTGTGGCCATGGGAGTTGAAGTAATAAATTTGGGTTTAAGTACCACGCCTACAGTAGAAATGGCGGTGGTTGATTTATCTGCTCATGGAGGAATTATTCTCACAGCAAGCCACAATCCCAAACAATGGAATGCTCTGAAACTTCTAAATCAAAAAGGTGAATTTATTTCCGCATCCGAAGGTCAGATGCTGCTTGATATAGTAGCGGCAGGGTCGGTGGAGTATAAAAATGTTGATCAGTTGGGAAGTATTCAACAGGATGAAAAACAGATGCTTAAGCATATTAAAAAAATACTGGAACTCGATTTGGTTAATGTTGAAGCCATTAAAGAAGCTGGATTTTCTGTGGCTTTTGATGCTGTGAACAGTACTGGCGGAATAGCTATTCCAATGCTTTTGGAAGAATTGGGAATAAAGAAGGTATTTCCGTTGTTCGATACCCCCAATGGTATTTTTCCTCATAACCCGGAACCACTGCCAGAGAATCTGACATCAATAAGTGACGAAGTAATAAAGCGCAAAGCTGATGTTGGATTTGTTGTAGATCCCGATGTTGACCGGTTGGCGATTATTAGTGAAAATGGTGAAGTTTTTGGTGAAGAGTATACTTTAGTTGCTGTTGCTGATTATATTTTGTCGAAAAAACCAGGAAATACCGTGTCCAATCTGAGTAGTACAAGGGCATTGCGCGATATATCTCGTAAATATGGTGTTGATTATAATGCATCTGCGGTTGGTGAAGTAAACGTTGTAGAAATGATGAAATCAACCAACGCCATTATTGGGGGCGAAGGTAATGGTGGCGTTATTTTACCCGAGCTTCACTACGGTAGAGATGCCTTGGTTGGAATAGCTTTGTTTTTGAGCTTAATGGCCGAGAAGAAACAAAAAGTTAGCAAAATACGATCAGGATATCCCAATTACTTCATTTCAAAGAATAGGATTAACCTTGAGCCAGAAATGGATGTGGACGATATTTTGCAAAAAATTGCGAAAAAATATAATCGCGAGGAAGTTTCTACCATCGACGGCGTTAAAATAGATTTCAGCGAAGGATGGGTACATTTAAGAAAATCGAATACTGAGCCGATTATAAGAATTTATTCTGAAAGTAATTCAGTGAATACATCCGAAAATTTATCCAAAAAAATGATGGTTGATGTGGGAGAGATTCTAAGAAATAATTAATTCCCTGACAATCAATTTCTTGCCTTTTATTTATTGCTTTTTTACACTAATATGAGTATGATATAATTGCTATTTCAGTTTAACCCGCTGAATTTGTAAATTATAAGCAATTTTGGATTTGTATGTGCAAATGAAATTATTCTTATACAGGGTATTTTTATCGAAATTGGAAAAAAATTCAAACGTTTGAAAAATTTTTAAGTTATTGATAATCATTATTATGTGATTTTTTAATTTTAGACTCATTCTATTTTATTAACAAATTGTCTTTTTAGTGGTTCTTAGATTGTCATTGTAATAACAATAATGCTATTTTTGACCCATATTAAATTTTTTGGTTAAATATGGTTTGTATTGAGGCGCTGGATTTCTTTCGGCGCCTTTTTTATTTCAAGCAGATTTATCAAACATAAAAACTATTTCAAGGAATTGCTCAAAAAGTAAAAATCAAGAAAAATCTGTTAAATAATAGGTCGCCAGTTCTTTAAATTTATTCCGAAATCTCCCAATGTTCAATAAAAATTTTAAAAAGTCATAAAGACTAATATAAAAAATTATAAGTGTTTAAGGATAAATCTATTATGAAAAGGATAAGGAATCCTATTGGAAGTATTGATAATGCTGGATTTCTTAAAAAAGATTAAAATTTTAAAAAGATTTTTTAGGAATTTCTTGACAAGTTATAATCTACCGTGTATATTTGGGCATTAATTTATATTAATATTTTTTGGTTAATTATGGTTTGTGTTTAAAGGTGTGGGTTCTCACACCTTTAATTTTTTTACCCCATTTGCAATCTTTTCACAAGCTAAATCCAGCAGCTTATATGTTTCTTCAAAACCCTCGTTCGTGCCATAGTATGGATCAGGGACATCACGATTTTCGCCTGGAAATACTTCGTTCATAATCATTTTTACTTTCTTCTGTTCTGCATCATTTCGTGCTAACGAGAAAATGTGGTTAAAATTGTTTTGATCCATGGTATAAATCAAATCGAATGTATCGAAATCATCCATTTGGAATTGACGCCCAAGGTGAGCCGAAATATCAATACCATGCTTTTTCATCGTGCTTTGAGCTCTGTAGTCAGGATAGTCCCCAACATGATAATTGGCTGTTCCGCAACTATCTACCTTGGCAGTAAGGTTGTTTTTCTCAATTTTTGACCGCATTATTCCCTCAGCCATGGGCGAGCGGCAAATATTTCCAAGGCAAATCATTAATATCTTCATGGTTAAAATATTTGGATGAAATTAAACTTTTAAGATTGAGCGCGTATATGGAGCTGTTTTGTGGTCGCTAAATAGTCCTTCTTTGAACTTGTATAGACCAGTAATAGCAATCATAGCAGCATTATCGGTAGTAAATTCAAAATCTGGAATATAGGTTTTCCATCCATACTCATTTTCTCCATTTTGAATGGCTAACCGCAAGCCACTGTTTGCACTAACTCCGCCGGCAATGGCAATTTCTTTTATCCCCGTAATTTCTGATGCTTTGATGAGTTTTTTGAGGAGAATTTTTACAATGGTGTACTGAATGCTGGCTGAAATGTCCTCTTTATTTTTTTCGATGAAATTTTCATCTTTCTTCAGCTCATCGCGCAAAAAGTAGAGTATCGATGTTTTTAAACCGCTAAAACTATAATCTAAGTTCGGAATTTGTGGAATGGGAAATGAAAACCTTTTGGGGTTACCTATTTTTGCAAGTCTGTCAATTACCGGACCACCGGGATAGGGTAATCCCATGATTTTAGCCGACTTGTCGAAGGCTTCTCCAGCAGCATCATCAATGGTTTGGCCAATAATCTGCATGTCAAAATAGTCATTCACTTTCACAATTTGAGTATGACCCCCCGAAACAGTCAGGCATAAAAAGGGGAATTTTGGTGTTGCTTTCCGGTTCAATGGTTTTTGAGCAAAATGGGCTAAAATATGAGCCTGAAGATGGTCAATTTCAATCAAAGGTATTTGCAAACCCATGGAAAAGGCTTTTGCAAATGATGTACCAACCAAAAGGCTTCCCAAAAGTCCCGGGCCACGTGTAAAAGCAATAGCGTTGAGCTGATTTTTATTTATATTTGCTTCCATTAATGCACTGTGTATTACCGGAATAATATTCTGTTGATGCGATCTGGAAGCCAGCTCAGGAACAACGCCGCCATATTTGTGGTGAACTTTCTGATTAGCAATGATATTAGACAGAATAGTATCATCCTGAATTACTGAAGCAGATGTGTCGTCGCAAGATGATTCTATTCCTAAAATATAAGTGCTCATGGATAAATTTTTTGGCAAAAATAAAACAATCATTCATTGATTTGGAAAATTATAAAAGGACTGATAAGGATATTGCTGATTGTTACAATTAGCCTGGGTTTTCTTTTATCAGTTCTTCGAAATAGTGGTGTTCAGGCATATTTAGGCAGGCTCGGTTCTACCTATATCTCCAATTATCTGGGGGTATCGGTATGGATAGACAAAATTCGAATTATTTCTTTTATTCACGTGAATTTGGAGAATGTTCGAATTAACGACTATAAAAACCAGCCCATGATAACCGCCAAAAACATTAAAGTTTACTACCCCTTGGCTCAGGCTGCAAAGAATAAACTGCTTTTGGGAAGTGTGACCATAGACAGTGCATTTTTCAATTTGGTTCAGTATAAAGGCGATAATGATTTGAATTTGAACATTCTTTTGGATCAAATTGACTCATCTGTCGATACCACAATAAAAGAAACCACAAGTGGAAAGCAATTTTTAATGGGACTTCGGCACTTGAAAATTACCGATTCCCGCTTTGTTTATTATATTGAAACTGATAGTGTTGACAATAGTCCATACATGAACTATGAGCACTTGGATATTTCGGCCATAAACCTTGACCTGGAGGATGTTGAGGTGATTGACGATAGCATTTCGGGAACCATCAAATCATTGTCGGGGAAAGACAGATGCGGGGTTGTATTGAGTAATCTTGAGGCAAAAGCAATTGTAAGTCCCACCACCATGACTCTAACCGATGCTCAGCTTATAACTCCCTTATCGCATGCTTCGCTAAATTTAACCTTTAACTATAATGGCTGGAGTAGCTATCTGAATTTTATAGATGATGTAATTCTTGATGCTGATATTCAACCATCTATGGTGCATATGAATGATATTGTATTTTTTGCCCCCGATATTGATGGAATGGAAAACGAGGTTAGATTGCAAGGAAGAGTTAAAGGGCCTATTAAAAACATGAAGGGGAAGGATATTAAGCTGTATTTTGGCAACTCTACATTGTTTCGTGGCGATGCTCAAATGACTGGTCTGCCCAATATTTACGAAACATTTGTTAAATTAAAAGTGGATGATTTTACCACCGATTTGAGCGATTTGCAAAGGTTTAAACTTCCGGGAAATTTGCAGCTTGATATGATACCCGAAGAAATTGAGAAATTTGGGCGCATTAGACTAAAAGGCAGATTTACAGGGTTTTATAACGATTTTGTATCAAACGCTCAAGTCTATACCGATATCGGAAAACTAATCACCGATGTTCAGATAAAAAGCGATAAAGAGAAGGAGACCATTGTATATCAAGGCGATTTCAAGGCAACTGGTTTCCAGTTAGGTCAGTTGATTGAGATGGAATCGGACTTCGGGGCCCTTAATTTCGACCTTCATGTGAAAGGACAGGGTGTTACCCTGCCAACCCTAAAAACTCAAATTGACGGGAATATTGACGGGCTTAATTTTCGGGGAAATCAGCTAGAAACAATTTTTATTGATGCCGCCATAAGCGAAAATAAATTTCAAGGGTCTGTTTCCATCGATGACCGGTTGATAGATGCCAAGTTTTTAGGATTGATAAATTTCAATTCGCAAAAACCAAATTTCGATTTCAGAGCTGATTTTAAGCATGTTATGCTTGCCGAACTTGGTTTAATGAAAATCGACTCCTCTGCCAACCTTTCCACTAAAATTCACATGGATTTTACTGGCGACAATATCGACGAGTTTCTTGGAAGCATTGTGGTTGATAGTACGGTCTTTAAATACAAAAACGAAATATACGACATGGAAAAACTTCATGTTAATTCGTCACACAAAGGAACCGACGCCTTTAGCAAAACAATAACTGTTCATTCTGATTTTATCAATGGTGAATTAACAGGTCTTTATAATATTGAAAAACTTCCGGGGGCTTTTGAAATGTTGTTAAGCAGCTATCTTAGTAAATTTAGTCTCGAAGAAAATATAGAACCACAATTTGTCAATGAGGATTTTTCATTCAACTTCGTTATAGATAAAACAGATGAATTATCAGATTTATTTATTCCGGAGCTAAGATTAAAGGATGAGCTAACTCTGAGTGGAAATTTTAAATCGCGCGACAAGAATTTTTTAGCTCAATTGGAAACATCTGAATTGGATTTTGGTGGAATATCTTTATTAAACCCCAATATTCGTATTCAAACAACAGCAGAAGCTGCTCACGCCAAGGTTTCTTTGCACCAATTGATTTTTAAAAAACCTGAGCCGCAGGACAGTCTCAAACTTGGGCTTGACCAAATCATGTTCGATGTTAAAATCAAAAATGACAGCGCTTTTTATCATCTCGATTGGTTAAATTTGAGCGACAAAATCAGGAATAGCGGCGATATTATTGGTCATGCTCTGGTGCGCGATTCGCAGCAATACGAAATTTCTTTTCAACAAGCTGATTTTGTAATCAACGATTCATCGTGGAGGTTGGTGCAGCCGGGTAGTATAGCCATTGCTGGGAGCCATATAGAAGTTGATAGTATGTATTTTAAATCGATCCATCAAAGCATAGTTTTTAACGGCGTAATCTCCGATTCTATCCACACAGGATTTAATATTCAATTCGATGGCTTCAATATCTCAGCTGTTAACCTGATTACCGAGCCATCAGGTATAACACTTCAGGGCGATTTGTCAGGAAATATTCAATTAATCAATGTTTATGATAATTTAGATTTTCTAGCCAATTTACAACTGGCTGATTTTACGGTAAATGGGCAACATTTAGGATTGGCAGATATCAAATCGACCTATAACAATGATAAATCCATATTTTTAAATATCAATCTCCAAAAACAGGGGAATAAGGGGCTGTTTAAACCACTTTATGTGGAAGGTTACTATTATCCGAACGAGAAGTATAATCAGTTCGACCTGGATATTTCTTTGCATAATTTATCCATTGATTTTCTAAAACCTTTTCTCGATGAGTATGTTGGCAATTTGGAAGGGAAAGCCACTGGCGAGATTAATGTTAGTGGAACTTTCGATGCACCAGACATTTCAGGAAGTTTGGATTTGTCCAGAACCCAGTTTCGCATATCCTATCTCAATACCTTATATTCTATGTCGGGCCATTTAATTCTCGATAATAACAGAATTGGATTTGATGAGATAACAGTTTATGATACCCTGGGAAATACTGCATTGCTCTATGGCGGTTTAACTCATAACCGGCTCAAGGATTTTGGAGTCG
Organism: uncultured Draconibacterium sp.; assembly: GCA_964293475.1. Taxonomy (GTDB): domain Bacteria; phylum Bacteroidota; class Bacteroidia; order Bacteroidales; family UBA12170; genus UBA12170. The sequence goes on along the minus strand of CAXYYJ010000021.1, from coordinate 46,018 downwards.
ATTTAAAGGTATTGCCCAATAATTTTGTGGCTTTAAATACCCACAAAGGCATGAATGAGATGTTTTATGGAAAAGCCATTGTCGATGGTGAAGTTTTGATTGATGGATCTTTTGATAACGTTTTTCTCGATATTAAAGCAACCTCACGAAATGGGACCGACATCCATATTCCAATAAGCACCACTTTGGCTGTTTCTGAGAATAATTTTATTGTCTTTGTTTCGAACAACGATACCATAAACCTTGGTCCTGCTAAAAAATATAAGCCGCAAATTTCGAATTTCTCCCTCAACATGGATTTATCTATAACCAACGATGCCAAGGTAGAAATAAGTCTTCCAGCCCAACTTGGCCTTATTCAGGCAAGAGGAAGTGGCGATTTGAATATGAATTTATCCAGAACCGGAAACTTTAGAATGTCGGGTGATTATACCATCGATAATGGTCTTTTCTTCTTTAAAATCAGAAACTTACTCAATAGAAAATTTGTGCTAAACGAAGGAGGAACCATTAGCTGGACAGGAAATCCCTACAATGGAACTCTGGGTATGAGCGCTAAATATCAATTAAAAACGAGTTTGAGTAGTTTAGGACTTGAGCAGGATTCATCCTTCAAAAGCAGAGTACCGGTGGACTGTATTATTGGTTTAACAGGCCCAATCATGAATCCGAATGTGAAATTCAGGTTCGATTTTCCCAATGCCACAGAAGAGGTGAAACAATTTGTTTTCACAAAAATAGATACCACCAATGCATCAGAAATGTCGCAGCAAATGCTTTCGTTGCTCATTTTTAATTCGTTTAGTTTTAATAGTGGAACAGGGGGGAACACCAGTCTTGCCAATAGTGTGAGTGGAACATCCATGCAAATTGTTGCTAATCAGTTAAGTAACTGGCTGTCGCAAATTAGTAAAGATGTGGATATTGGAATTAATTACAGGCCGGGAGGCGATTTGACCAACGAAGAGGTTGAAGTGGCTCTCAGTACACAGCTTTTTGATGAGAGGGTGACCATTGACGGAAATTTTGGATATCAAAATGCACAGAATAGTGCCAATTCAAACACATCGAATATTGTGGGCGATATCAATGTGGAGGTAAAAATTACCAGAGATGGCAGGTTGCGGCTTAAAGCTTTTAACAGGACCAATACCGTTGATTTACTTGATAACACTTCGCCTTACACTCAGGGAGTTGGTATTTTCTACCGAAAGGAGTTCAACCAACTGAAGGAATTATTTCTGGGCCAGAAAAAGCGTGAAAAAAAGAGAAAAGAAGAAATAGAAAAGCAACGAATTCTTTCGGTAAAAAATGAGGACGAATTGCAATTTAGCCCAGTTGAATAATTTATGGCTTTGTTTTCGTAATTTTGCACCTGTTTTAATTCAGTCTTTAAAGTGATTCAACCACAAATAAATCATATTATTTTCCAAACTATAGCACAAGTCGCTGCTGATTTGCAGGTGAAAGCCTATGTTATCGGGGGCTATGTGCGCGATATTTTTTTGAACCGGCCCTCCGACGACGTAGACATTATGGTGGTGGGCAGTGGAATAGAGCTGGCCGAAGCAGTAGCAAAAAAACTGGGGACAAAGAAAGTCAAAGTATTTAAGAATTTTGGAACCGCCATGTTTTCATACGAAACTGACGATGGCAGGCTCGAAGTTGAGTTTGTTGGGGCACGCAAAGAAAGCTACCGCAAAGACAGCCGTAAACCCATAGTGGAAGATGGTACCTTGGCCGACGATCAGTCGAGACGCGATTTTACCATCAACGCCATGGCTTTCAGTCTAAATCTGCCGGATTATGGCGCGCTCATCGATCCGTTTAATGGCATGGCTGACATGGAGAACAAAATAATCAGAACCCCTATGGATCCTGATATTACCTACTCTGACGATCCGCTGCGAATGATGCGCGCCATTAGATTTGCCTGTCAGCTCAATTTTACCATCGATGCCGATTCCTATGAAGCCATAACCCGCAATGCCCACCGGATAGAAATTGTCTCATCAGAGAGAATTATGGATGAGGTGAATAAAATTATTATGACCGAAAAGCCCTCGGTGGGGTTTAAAATGCTCGAAGAAACTGGCCTGCTAAAACTTTTTTTCCCCCAGTTACAAGCTTTGAAAGGAGTGGATATTAAAGATAAAATTGGCCATAAGGATAATTTCTACCATACAATTCAGGTTTTAGACAATATAGTACCAAATACCAATGATTTATGGTTGCGCTGGGCAGCTCTTTTGCACGATATAGCCAAACCCGCCACCAAGAAATTTGAGCCGGGAATAGGCTGGACCTTTCATGGTCACGAGTTTGCAGGAGCCAAAATGGTCCCCAAAATATTTGCCAGGCTTAAATTACCCCTAAATGAAAAAATGAAATACGTGCAAAAATTGGTTTTGCTTCATTTAAGGCCCATTGTTCTCTCCCAGGAAATAGTTACCGATTCGGCAGTTCGCCGCCTTCTCTTTGATGCAGGCGATGACATAGATGATTTAATGACCCTTTGCGAGGCAGATATTACCTCGAAAAATCAGGAAAAAGTGAAACGGTTTTTGGAGAATTTTCATTTGGTTCGACGCAAGCTGGTTGAAATAGAAGAGAAAGACCGCATTAGAAACTGGCAACCACCTGTGGACGGAGACTTAATTATGAATACGTTTGAAATTTCTCCTTGTCGCGAAGTTGGAATCATTAAAAATGCGGTTAAAGATGCCATACTCGATGGAATTATCCCAAATGAATATGAGCCTGCTTATCAATTGATGATTCAGGAAGCAAACAAGCTTGGGATTTATCCAAAAGAAAAACAGGTTTAATGCAAAAGAATAGAAAACGGGTCTTTATTGTGGCAGGACCAACTGCGGTTGGAAAGACAGCTTTTGCCATTAAACTTGCTCTATATCTTAACACAGAAATTATATCGGCCGATTCGCGACAGTTTTTTTGTGAAATGAGCATTGGAACGGCAGTTCCAAACACCGAAGAATTGAATCTTGTTCCGCATCATTTTATTCAGCATTTGAGTATTCATGAAGATTATAATGTGCACAAATTTGAGAGGGATGCTCTTAAGAAAATAGAAGAGCTTTTTGCAAAATATGGTGATATTGTGGTAGTTGGGGGATCAGGTTTGTATTTGAATGCTTTGGCTTTTGGAATCGACGAGTTGCCCGACCCGTCAGAAGAGACAAGGGCATATCTGAACAATATTTACCAAACTGAAGGATTGGAAGGGCTTGGGAAAATGCTTCAGCAATTGGACCCTGATTTTTATAATTCGGTAGATTTACAAAACCCCAACCGCGTTAAACGAGCTTTGGAAGTATGTATAACCACCGGAATTCCCTATTCGAAATTGCGTTTGGGGGTAAAAAAAGAAAGAGAGTTTAGTATTAAATGGGTTGGTTTAACCCAAAGCAGGAAAATTCTTTACGATAAAATAAATATCAGAGTGGATAAAATGTTGAGCGGTGGGTTGTTAGACGAGGTGAAATCTCTGGTTCCGTTTCAACAATTAAATGCTTTGAATACCGTTGGCTACCGCGAGTTTTTTCTTTGGTTAAACGGTTTGGAAACCTACGAATGGGCCGTTGAAAAAGTAAAAACAAACAGCCGGCGCTACGCCAAAAGGCAAATGACCTGGTTTAGTAAAAATGCTGACATTCAGTGGATTGATATAGATAAAACACTCATTGACGATAATCTTTTTAAGGAATTAACAAAACTGTGATATGCTGAAACATATTGTAATGATGAAACTAAAGCCCGCTCATTTGGAGTTAATGACAGAGCGGCAAACAAAATTAAAAGACATGCTTGTGGAGCTAAAAAACCACATTGCAGAGTTGGAATCCATGGAAGTTGGGTTGAATTTTTCAACAAGGCCTCAGGCCATGGATTTGGTGCTGGTTTCAACGTTTAAAACCGAAGAAGCTCTGAATATATATCGCGTTCATCCACAGCACATTGATGTGTTGAAGTATATTGATGAGGTGGTAGCAGAATCGAAAGTGGTGGATTATTGGATATAATTTTGTTTATCCTTTTCCGAAAATATTTATTGTGGAATTAATTCCCATGCCCACATAATAATGGGAACCAGGAGAATGGCTGGCAAAAGATCGATAATCTTAATTTTTGTGATTTCCAGTAAATTAAGTGCAAGTGCTATTAGAATAATTCCCCCAACAGCACTGATTTCAGTGATATAATTTGCAGGTAGCCAGGTGCTTATAGTTGTTGCAAACAAAGTAATTCCACCCTGAAAGAGAAAAAGCGGAATCACAGAGAACATCACCCCAATACCAAAAGTTACGGTGAGCGCAATGCTCGAAAAACCATCCATCACTGCTTTAACCAACAGGAGCTTAGGATCATCTTTCATGCCTTCTTCAAGTGCTCCGATTATGGTCATGGAGCCAACACAGAAAAGTAAAAATGCGGTTAAGAGTCCCTTGGAGAAATTCTCGTTTTTACTACCAAGTTTGCCGCTAATTTTACCCGAAAGACTTTGGGTTTTGTCGTCTAAATTGAGCGCTGTTCCCAAAATTCCCCCCAATACAAGACTAAAAATCAACACCAAAGGGAATTGACTATCGAGAGCCATTTTAATTCCCAAAACCAGGGTAAACAGACCCATGATTTGAAAAGTGACGTTGACGAGTCTGATGGGTAGATTTTTGTGAATAATAAGACCAATGCTGCTTCCCACCAGAATAGCCACTACATTTGCTAAGGTTCCAATCATAGTCTAGAATTTTTTTTCTACAACAGTTGGAACCCATTCGTAGGCACCTAAATCGGGGGTTTGGCTTCTCAAAACGCCATCAAGGTCCAGAATATTTTCGGTGGGGATTCCCAAATTTCGAACAGGCGAAAGGCTATCTAAGTGATAATCATTTTCCTGATAATCTTTAAAAAGCGGATCGTTGTTAAAAATGCAGTTGGTGAAATTTTCGTCACTTGTATTAATAGCCTTCAACAGGCAATGGTCAAAACTATAATTAAAGACCGATAGATTCTCAGGATAACGGTCAATAAAGATTTCGTTATCTAAGTTGCCATAGAAAAGGCAATCGGTGAAATTGGCCATTTCCAGGTCGCCGGAATACACAATTTGGTCGGTGCCATTGTAGTAGATATAATAATCGGCCAGATGTAAAATGGGGTCTTTTCTGATGTCGAAGCCATAGAAGTTGGCAAAAGTGGAATTTTTGAAATTATAGCTACCACCGGTGGTTAGGTTTAGGGAGCTGCTTCCGGTGTTGGCCACCACCAGATTATTGCCTTCGATATGGTAGAACCGGGTAAAAATTCCCCATCCCTGCATATTTAAAATCTGACTGTTGTTAATGGTGAGTTTATTGCCAAGGCCGCCTTCCAAAGTTTCCGCCTGAATACCAATGGTGCCATTTTTGATGATGGCATAGTTAATCTCTGAATCTATATTGCTCTCGTTTATCCAGATTCTATCCCATTGGGCAGGAATATTCTGATAATCTTCTTCTAATCTAACCCCCTGAAAATTAACTGGTTCTTCTAAAGTCCCGTTAACTTGAATACTCCCATAACGATAAATCCAGAGACCCGAATTGTTGTAAAAGTGAATGCGGCAGCCCGGATCAATGGTTAAAGAAGCCGCAGAATCAACCACAGCATAACCAACAATAACATAAGGTTTGTCGTTAATCCAGTGGGCATCTTCGCCCGAAGCTGCAATAATTTTGTAGGGAGGCAGGCCTTCCTGCTGTTTCACTCCAAGAATGAAATGCGCATCTTGTCCCCAGGCTACCAGGTCCACATCCTGAACATTACCATTGGTCTCAAAAAGCACAGAATCTTTCACTACCAAAGGCAAATTATTATTTTGCGGGTCGACAGTTACTTTAACAAAGATGTAAATACTATCGTTTCCCCCAATTTCTATGTTGCTGAATGAACTTCCGGATGAGCCGTCAACATTAATTCGGTAAGGAGAATCACTTCCGCCGGCAAGCTTAATTTTACTAATTATAACAGCGTTTTTATTGCGATTATATACTTTGAGTTGCTGAGTTACAGAGCCCATTGTAGTGAAAACTGTATCGAAAATAATGGAGTCGTTGGAGAAATTCAATTTAAGAGCCGGGTCGTCGCTAAAAGATTCATCTTTCCTGCAAGAGGAAAATACTGATAAGGCCAACCATATGACAGACAGGAAAATAATTAAAAGTAGATTCGTTTTTATCATGGTGACAAAGATAATTTTAAACCTAATACGTTTTTCGGTTCATTTTATTGTTTTTTCGAGGGATGGAGAAGGAATAAAATTTTAAATCAAGGATTAAAAAAATGGTAAGCAGGGATTTTTTGCTTGCAGTGATTCAGTACTTAAACATGAAATTTAAAGTGCCTGAGATATTCAGGAATTTCAGGACCCAAATTGAACAGAAGGTCAAGAACGGAGAGATTCTCCATAAAACCAATTTTATCTTCAAAAGTTTGGTAGTATTTAGGGGTTGGCCAAAGGTTGGGTTTTTTTGGGTGGATGGAGAAGCGAAAATCGGATTCATGCGAGTTGGGGGTAATAAAATCAGAAGTATAGTTAATCATTGAATTTGAGCCATTTATGGTTAGAAATTTTCGAATAATGGCCTCGTTAAGAAGATAAAGATGAGAATAGTTTCCAAAAATCAGAGCTTCGATTTCGTCCTGATAGTAGATAAAAAACGGGGCAGACTGATATGCGGTTTTTATTGATTTCCAGTGTAATAGCTGCCATTTTTGCTGGTAGTCAATGAGAATGTCAATGGTTTTAGTTTGATTTCCATTTGGTTTTTTAACTGGGATATTCAGGTCTAACACCCCAAGAGATGTAGAAATCTGGCAGCGGTTGCGATAACTTTGTTTGGAATATGTTTCCCAAAGGTCAATAGATGCAGCAGGAGCCTGGAGAAGCAATGCCATCCACGAAATGGGGGGGAAGTAAGCGGTTGAGAGTAAAGTTGTCATAAAAAAAAAGATGCGGCAAAAATAAGAGCCGCATCCATTAAAAGCAAATATATAAGGTATTTATATGAAAAGGGGGGTAATTACTTTAATAACACATCGTTAATGGCTTGAATTAAAGTATCTTTAGGAAGAGCACCCTGAGCCATTTGAGGCTGGGCGTTTTTTGGGCAGAATAACAGTGAAGGAATGCTGCGGATGCCAAAAGCACCTGCCAATTCCTGCTGGTCTTCAGTATCTACTTTGTAGATATTAATTTTGCCAGCATACTCCTTACTAAGTTCCTCTAAAATGGGAGCAACTATTTTGCAAGGTTGACACCAATCGGCGTAAAAGTCAATAATACAAGGTAACTCACCTTCAAATTTCCACTCTTTGTTTTCCTCGTAATTGAAGACTTTTTGTAAAAATGTTTCTTTTGTTAAATGTTCCATCTGAAAAATATTATGTGTTTTTTAAAATTTTATAATCTCTTGAAATAATAATGGAGGCCTATTCTGTTTTCTTTTTGCCTAACACAAAGTCTTCGAAAATCTGACGATACTGCTCTTCCTGCATGGCACCTGCCTGCATAGCTGGTTGACCATCCTTAGGAATAAACAGAATTGAAGGGATGCTTCTGATACCGAACACAGATGATAATTCTTTATTGTTGTCAGTATTCACTTTATATATCACGATTTTACCTTCATATTCTTTAGCCAATTTGTCCATGATAGGAGCAACTCTTTTACATGGGCCACACCAATCGGCATAAAAGTCAATAACTGCAGGTAATTCACCTTTGTAAAGCCATGCCTGTGGATTAGCATCGTAGTCCCAAACTTTGTCTTTGAAAGCAGCTTCGTCCAGAACTATTACTTTCCCACTATTGTTGGCAGGAGCTTGAGGATTGGCTTCGGAGGTTTCTTTAGCAACAGGTTGACCTTTTTCGGTGGCGTTACCATTACAACTGATGCTCAACAAACCCATGATGGCAGAAAGAGTTAAAATTCCTATTTTCTTCATTATCAAATTTTTTTTAGGTTTAATTTTTTGCAAATTTATAAAAAAATAAATCGCTTTAATATCACTTTTTCGCTTCTCAATTTATGTGCCAACAAAATATTTCTATTTTTGCAGTCAAATTGTCAGAAAAAATATGGACATCTCCTTTAAAAATATGTCACTCAGTGAGTTTGAGCAACAATTTCCAACTGAAGAGCATTGCTTGTCCTATTTGGCCAATGAAAAATGGCAAGAGGGTTTTGTTTGCAAAAAATGTGGCCATACCAACAGTTGCGAGGGAAGACAGCCCTACAGCCGGCGCTGCACCAAGTGCAAACATCAGGAATCGGCAACAGCTCATACCCTCTTCCATGGTTGTAAAATATCGTTGCCAGAAGCTTTCAAATTGAGCTTTATGGTTTGTCAAAATCCTGACATATCTTCACACGAAATTGGCAGAGTTATGGAAATCAGACAAATGACATGCTGGAAATTTAAAAAGAAAATAATGGAATGTGTCGATGGCAAAGGACAGCTCAATATTTTGCAAAAAGTCGACTTTCATCATATGGAAGATGAAGAGTAAAATCCCTTTGTTCCTTTTTCTGTAGAATTTAGGTTTTTTTAAACCCCTGTTCATTTAAATATCGGTTATTTTTGATTACCCAATATCAGGTTAACTTCGTTCAATTTGTATTCAGGAAAAGGCTGCAAAAATGATTTGGAATAACTCAGAAAAATATCTGAATTTGAAGGCATATTTCTTCCTTTTGGGGGCAGCTGCTTTGATTGTAAAACTATATCTGAACTTTACCTGCGATTTAATTCCAGGTACCAATGGTGGATATTATCCGTTGCAAATAAGAACAATCATTCGAACTGGTAGCCTGGGTTTTAACGATATGCCCTTGGTTTTTTACATCAATGTTTTTGTTTTGAAATTGTTCTCGGTGTTTGGGTTATCTATTGATAATCAAATAATTATATTTGTAAATAAAGCCATTGATTCTTTGTTTATTCCACTTACTCTGCTCCCCTTATTTAAAATATTGCATTCATTGAAATTGCAGACGCACAGACTTTTATCCATCTCATTCGCAGCCTTTGCAGGATTCTCCTTTTCTCCTTTGGTGTTAACGAGCGACTTGCAAAAGAACGCTTTGGCCATTTTGCTTATGCTTTTTTTCTTTATGTTTATTCTCCAATACCTTCAAGCCGGGAAAAAAGGGTCACTTTTAGTTTCAATACTGTTTTTACTTGCCGTTGCTTTATCTCATTTTGGCACTTTTATTTTTCTCCTGTTGCTTATCGCTGTTTTTGTTTTGAAATGGTATAACAGTCGGGCATTTAAACTTCTGTCTGGTTTGCTGGTGGTATCTTTGATTATTATTTTCATTCTCGATGAAACCAGATTTTACCGATTGCTTACTATTGGGGGTGAAATATTTGCGCATCCTGCTTTTTTGGCAGGAATTCCTTCTTTTCCAGAGCTGATTATGTTAATTTTCTCCTGGATATTGGTTCTTTTAGGTTACAGGACTCTCCGCAATTCGCAGTTTAATATTCCTAAAATACATCGAAGCATTATTTTTACGCTCATGGTAGTTTTACTGATTTATTCCTTCCCTTTTCTCGATATGGAATATCTTCGTCGCTTTAACCTGTTTCTGTATATTGCTCAAATTCTTCTGATTATATTTTTAACACCCTGGTTATCGGCAACTTTATTGCGAAAAATGAGTTTCGGGCTCGTTGCTTTTAGTGTGTTATCAACCTTCTTTTTTATAGTTCGACCCAAATCGACTGTTGTAAAAAGTGAGTTTATTACTGAATTAAAAACCCTGAAGTCTTATCTGCCAAAAGATATTGACAAAACAATTATTGTTGCCCGACATGGTGTTGAATGGTGGGTGGCATGGGAATGTGAAACAAAAATTGCTCAAACAAGGGGTTTTACTAAAGATGATTGGGAAAAATATCCACATATCTACTATCTTGTGAATCTTGAAAATCTGCCGGACCTGGGGCCATCCAAGCAGCTGGAAGAGCCAGTTCCACCGCCAAATTCGGAGCTTGTTTTCTCTTCGGATTTATTAAGCTTTTACCGAATTCAATAATATCTAGATTCAGTATTATTGCAAATCGGGGTCAGCATTGTTAATAAAGAAAGTATCGAAGTCGTTTACCAAAGTGGTATCGGGATATTGGTTTTGAATTTCAGTCTGAAGCTGAGAAGTATCGCGATATCGGGCGGAGAAATGTCCTACAATAAGGTTTTTAGCTGACGATTCCTTTGCAAGTTGGGCAACATCGTTGGTGGTCATATGAAATTTTTGGTGAGCAATTTCCTGCAAATCGTTCATGAAAGTACATTCGGCGTAAAGTAAATCCACATTTTCGAAGTATTTATAAAGCCCGTCGAAGTATTTGGTGTCGGAACAAAAGGCATAGGAGCGGGGCGGGGCCGGCTGAACCACCAAAAGCTCGTTTTCGATGCGCGTTTTGTCGTTCAATATCAGGTCTTCGCCATCGATGATCGATTTTATCTGCTCTATATTCAGATTATACCTTGCAATAACTTTCTTGTTAATATTGGGTAAGGATGGCTTTTCCTGAAATAGAAATCCGCAGGTTGGAATTCTGTGATTCAGCGGAAAACTATAAATCTGAAGTTTTTTATCTTCAAAAATCAAGGCTTTCTTTTCAAAATCAAGTGGGTGATATTCTATGTCGAACTGAAGCACAGTTTCCGATATTTCGAGTTGTAAATCAATTACTTGCTTTATTCTTGGGTCGGAATAAATATGAAGGGTTTTAGCTCTGCCAAAAAGATTAAGACTGCTTATTAAGCCCGCCAAACCAAAAAAATGATCGCCATGCAGATGACTGATGAGAATATGATTGATTTTGGACAATTTGGTATGATGCCGACGCAATTGAACCTGTGTACCTTCGCCACAATCGATAAGATAGAGCCTGTCGTAAAAATTGATAAGCTGGCTGGTTGTGTTTCTGTGGCTCGTGGGCGATGCCGAACTGCTTCCTAATATGGTTACTGAAAAATTTTCCATGGTAAATGCTTTTTTTAATCGTAATCTATTGGAATAGAGTAGTTAAATTGAATTAATATATTTTTTTATCTTGTTCATTGAAATTTTTAATTGCTCAAATTTCTGCTTGTCGAATGCCGAAAAAATATAGATTTTCCACATGGCTGACAGATTTCGCAACCAGTTCAACATCAGTGTACTAATCAATATTGAAAAAATGTAAATGGTAATAAATTGAAATAGACTCAGCTCATCAAAAAGAATTTTTATCACCAACCATTCCGCTAAAAAAACAATGGGCACAACCAAAAAGCCCACAACAAATCTCACTGAGCTAAAGAACTGAATATCTTTGATATAGCGGGTTGGTAAATTTGAGAGAAAAAAGTTGGGATATTGAATTATTAATGATGGAAGAATTACAGGCAGAGCAATGAGGAAAAAAAGTGTTTTTAAGGTGAGACGAGCTAAGGAGTAACTTGAGAATACTATTTTTTGCCTGTTGCTTAAACTTTTCGATAATTCAATAAATTCCTGAGTGGAGATGTGTAAATCGCTAAAATTTGCGGGGTTTTGAGCTCGCCAATTGTTTAGTTTTTCCAGGAATGCTTTTCCGTCAACTATTCTATGATGGGCCAATGACTTATGCTTTTTCAAAACTGGTTCGGCAAAGGCCATCAATAAAAATTCCTGAGTCTTATAAAATTCATCGTCATCTATGTGAATCATGATGTCTTTTAATGCAAGCTCAAGTTGATCTCTAACGGCATTGAAAGCCACAGCAGGATGTTCCTTATACGATTCATAGAAGGGTTTGAGATCGATGGGATGGCCAAAATTTATTGATAGCGTAGTTTGACATTGGGCGTAATTGGTATAGCTAATGGCCATAGGCATCAGCTTAATGCCTAAATTAAAGTCGTTGGATTCTTCAGTTTGCAAGGCGATTTTTACAAAACCTTTTTTCAGGGGGATGAGGCTTTGTTTTTCGGAGTGGGTTCCTTCGGGGAAAAGCACCAAACTGAAATTCTTTCTTAAAACTTCCGATGTTTTTTCGAATGTTTCAACGTTTCTTTTCACTTCACCCTGGCCATCGCGGGGACGGTAGACGGGCAAAATTCTAAAAAAATAGAGAATTTCGGCAAAGAATTTTTTTGAGAATATGTCGGCTCTGGCTAAGAATACTAAAGTCCGTTTAGTGCTGAAAAGCACCGCCAGCGCATCCATCAGAGCATTTTGGTGGTTTGGAGTAAAAATAAGAGCCCCTGTTTTTGGCACCCTTTCCTTGTTAGCAATTTCTATTTTTTGGTAATAAAACGCGTGATGCCAAAGTTTTATGGCAACCCAAATCAATTTGTAGAAAAATGATTTTTGGTCAACTTTATTTATTCCCATGAGAGGTACCGCTTATGGTTGCTTTTTTAAGACCGAAAAAAGAGAAAGAAGTGCCCCAATAGGTGGCAATAGCCAGGCCTGAAATCATATGCCAGATTCCCCACCAGGCTGCAATAATGGCCATTCCGCCAAGCTCCAGTTCAGGAGGGAATATTTTAGGATTAAAAATCAGAACCAGTGCCAGCCCTGAATTTTGAATGCCCGTTTCTATGGTGATGCTCTTGCGGTCGATATGAGGCAATTTGAATATGCTGCTTATGCCATAACCCGTTATTAATGCTACACCATTGTGAATTAGAACGATAAGAAAAATATATTGGATGGCACTTAGAAAGAAGTTGAAATTTTTGGAAAGAGTTATTATGATGATAGCTACAAAAATAATGATAGATATTTTTTTAATGATGCCAGATATTTTTTTTGTAAAAACAGGCAATTTACTGTTGATATAAATTCCGGCGAGCAAGGGTATTCCCAAAATTATAAAAATGGTTTGAAATACCTGAATAATATCAATTTCTATGGGACGAATCAAATTGCCCGCGCTTTGATTCTCAAAAAACTGAATGACCAATTTACCCCAAAAGGCAAAATTCAAGGGGGTTAATATAACTGCGCCCAGCGTTCCAATGGCAGTCAAACTGACAGAAAGTGCCACATTCCCTTTGGCTAAGGATGTAATAAAATTTGAAATATTTCCTCCCGGACAGGCGGCTACCAAAACCATTCCCAGGGCCATGGTGGGGGTTAACCAGTCTTTCATAAGAATGATTATTAAAAAAGTTGCTGCGGGTAAGAGCAAAAACTGAGATAAAAAACCAACAATGGCGGGCTTTGGCGATAAGAATACTTCTTTAAAACTATTGAGTTTAATTTCAAGTGCAACTCCAAACATAACAATACCAATGGCTATATTGAGAGCATGTAAATTTGATGGACTAAAGTTTAATCGGATGTGATCCAGTGCTTGAAGAGTATCAGTCATGTTCCATGATTTTAAATTATGGAGCAATTTATAAAAAAAATTGAAATAACAAATTGCTTTTTACTTTACAATAATAATCTTACTGAGGGATTATTTTTTATTGAAAGTAATTATTTACAGAGATTTAATAGAAATGTGTTAAAACAGCGGGTTCATTTAGAGTTCTATAATCAACCGAAGTTGAACCAGCACAAATTGGTAGCAATAGGCATTCTGAATGGCTGGTTAAATGGAGTGTGAGAGTGAGGCTGCAAGGCGTTTTATCACATTGATTGCTCACACAAAGGGGCTTTTGATTGCAGCAACTTCTGCCCAGCATGTAGAAAATATCGTTCATTTTAAGCACTGGAATCTGTGCCACAGATGCAATTAATTTCATGGCTTCTATGCACGATTGGCGAATTTCCTCGTCCGATTCTAAGAGAATTTTTTGCAGCAATTTACTTCTCAATTGCTTGTCTTCAATCTCAACACAACCCGTGCGCAGCAAAACTCGTTGCATATGATAATCCATAACCGGAATAATGAAGCCAGGGTTTTTTATGGTGATTAATCCGCTGTCTTCGAGTAGTTTGACAAGGAAGCTGGTTTTCTTTTGCAAGGGGTCGGAATAGGCTTCAATGTGCTTAAATGACTCGTAAAACCAAAGAATATCCCCCCGGGATTCTTCAAGAATCTTTGTGACGCTATTTTTTTTGTCGGACAGAAAGCCAGCCATGTTTTGCCAAAGCAGGGTTCTTTCTTCCAATCTGTCGAGAGTGCAGGAATCGGGTGAGTGGTTGGGGGAAAAAAAAGGCCTGATTTGGTCAATGAGTTCATTTTGAGTGATGGACAGAATATATTTAGGGGATAGCAAATCGGGTTTTTGGTGGGCAATTTCCAAAAAGCCATGCTCCAGATAATCCCAGCCAAAGAGATTGAGCTCTTTGTTTACCAAATTATAAGTTTGATGACAAATGCCCACTGCAAAAAAATACATGCGCGCTTTCAGCTCATCGGAAAGATTGTTTTTGATAAAGGGGCGGCCAATAAATGAATCGCGAAATTGAACGGTCTGCAGCAGCCTGCCCGTTAACTCACATCGACTTGTATTTACACTTACCACCTTTTTCATTAATAAACTTCAGCTTTAATCCCCAGAAATTCAACTCTTTGAGCAATATTGTTAAGAGTGTTTTGGTCAATTTTTACAAGATTTTCTTCGGGAGTATCGCGTTCAATAGGATAAATCATCACCGATTTTGGTTGGATTTCTTTTAAAAGATTGAGCCAGGCGACAACTTCTTCCTCTGTGGTATTGTCGAATTTTTCACCGTTGTGCTCCCCTCTAATAAAGAGCGTTTGAATGATTAAATTTCCTTGAAATCCTTTCAGATAATCCACTATTTTTTGGAATGTTAAGTGTGTTTGTGCCTGATTGATAAGTTGATAGGTCCTTTCAGTACCGGCATCGAGTTTCAGAATATTTCTATCCACCTTAGCCAGGGCATTGGTAACTTTGGGTTTATTGAGTTGCGAAGCATTACTAAGAACGGAAATTAGTGCATTTGGCATCAATCGGTTTCTGGAAGCGATGGTATCGTCGATAACTTTTTCAAAATCAGGGTGAATGGTGGGTTCTCCGTTTCCCGCAAAAGTGATAGAATCAATGGTTTTGCCCTTTTGGTTATAATCTGTCAAAACTTGTTCCAAAGCTTCATTGACTTCAATGGCGGTTGGAAGCGTAATTTTTTTGTCAGATTTCATGGTCCAGCCACACTCACAGTAAACACAGTTGAATGTGCAGAATTTATAGTCGGTTGGAAGTAGGTTGATACCCAACGAAACCCCAAGGCGGCGGCTTTTTACTGGCCCAAATATTATTTCGTTAAACAGAAAGGTTCCCATAAATATTTTTTATGCAAAACTAAGCAAAACAACGAAGCGCCTTAATTGCCACGTGAAAGCATTGGAAGGAAAATTGAGAGTAATTAATAAAATTACTTGGAATGAACATCCATTTGCGGGAAAGGGAAGTGTAAATTCTCCTGCTTGAATGTTACAAAAACTGTTTTGTTCATGTCGAAGAAAACATCCCAATAGTCGTCGAGGTTTACCCAAACTCTCACAACAATATTTACGGAGCTGCTTGCCAGCTCGTTGATGCCAATAAAGGGTTCGGGGGTGGCGAGAATTCGTTTATCGGCTTCTATCAGTCTGCGCAAGACCGCTTCGGCATGCTGATAATCATCGCTATACGAAATGGAGAAGATCCAGTCCACACGTCGCATGGTCATTCCAGAGTAGTTTATCATGCTTCCGGTGCTCAATCCGCCATTGGGAATGATAATAACTTTATTATCGGGGGTAGTGAGCAAAGTGTTGAAAATCTGAATTTCTTTCACAGAGCCGCTATGTCCCTGAGCGCTAATGAAATCGCCCACCTTAAACGGTTTAAAAATCAATATCATCACGCCGCCGGCAAAGTTTTGAAGTGTTCCTGAAAGGGCCATACCAACAGCCAATCCCGCGGCACCAAGAATAGCAATGAACGAAGTCATTTCAATGCCAAGAACCCCCAAAGCGGTAATGGCCACAAGTACTTTGAGCACTGTTTGTAATAAGCTGGTTAAAAAAGGAACCAGTGATTTGTCGAGTTTGCTTTTGAGCATCATCCGTTTTACAGAGGATGAGAACAGGTTTGAAAACCAGAATCCAAGGATGAAAACCAGAAGGGCAAAAAACAGGTTTGAGCCGTATTCCACAGCCAGCGGGGTGTATTGTTCCCAGAATGAATTTATCTTGTCGATATGTTTAAGTTGTTCCATTATTTTTTTTCTCCAAAAATAGAATTAAATGAGAATAATTTGGTGACAGGAAAATGAAAAAAAGAGGAGCATTTTGCATATCTCTAAAAGCTAACCTGGCGAAAGATGAATAATGGTTATGGTTAAAAACTTATATTTGCAGCCCAATTTTACACAGATGAATATAGAAAACCAGCTTCTTCTCAATGCACAGGCAGCCATTCAGGAATTGTATGAACAACAGCTCGATTTGCAACAAATTCCTTTGCAACAAACCCGAAAAGACCAAAAGGGCGATTTTACTCTGGTGGTTTTTTCATTTACACGGTTTTCAAAGAAATCGCCTTTAGAAACAGCCACAGAACTGGGGAATGAGATGATGAAACGCGAATCGCTTATAGAGCGCTTTAATGTGGTCAATGGTTTTTTAAATCTGGAACTCAGCGATAGTTATTATATTTCAATTCTCAAAGATGCTCAAAACACACCCGAATATGGCAAAGTTAGCCTAGACGAAAAGGATGTGGTGGTTTTGGAATACTCTTCGCCCAACACCAATAAACCCTTGCATTTGGGGCATATCCGCAATAATTTGCTGGGCTGGTCGGTGGCTGAATTGTTAAAAGCCAGCGGTAAAAACGTGAAAAAAGTGAACCTGATTAACGATCGTGGGATTCATATTTGCAAATCGATGCTCGCCTGGGAAAAATGGGGCAATGGCGCAACTCCCGACAGCACACAAAAGAAAGGCGATAAGTTTGTGGGCGATTATTATGTAATGTTCGATAAATATTACAAAGAAGAAATCAAGGCGCTTATGGAGACGGGAATGGAGGAAGATGACGCCAAAAAGAATGCTCCGCTGATTCTGGAAGCCCAGGAAATGCTAAGAAAATGGGAATTGGGGAATGAATCAACCCGCCAATTATGGAATACAATGAATCAATGGGTTTATGCCGGTTTCAACACCACTTACGCTCAAATGGGGGTGGATTTTGATAAGGTATATTATGAATCGGAGACCTATTTGCTTGGAAAAGAGTTGGTGGAAGATGGCTTGAAGGATAAGGTTCTGTTTGTTAAGGACAATGGCTCTGTTTGGTGCGATTTGACGCAGGATGGCATGGACGAGAAATTGCTCCTGCGTGCCGATGGAACTTCGGTTTACATGACTCAGGATTTGGGAACCGCTCAGCTTCGTCAATTGGATTTTCATCCCACCGAAATGATTTATGTGGTTGGAAATGAGCAAAATTACCATTTCGATGTGCTCAAAATTGTATTGAAAAAAATGGGGAAGGAGTGGGCAAATAATATCCATCACCTATCTTATGGCATGGTAGAATTGCCTCATGGAAAAATGAAATCGCGGGAAGGAACCGTGGTCGATGCCGACGATTTGATGCAGGATATGCTCGAAACAGCCATTGAAACAACCAAAGCACTTGGAAAGATTGACGATTTTACCAGCGACGAAGCCAATGTGCTCTATAAAACGGTAAGTTTGGGGGCATTGAAATACTTTATCCTGAAGGTGGATCCCAAAAAGCAAATGATGTTTAACCCAGTGGAATCTATTGATTTTAATGGAAATACGGGCCCTTTTATTCAATACACCCATGCACGCATAAAATCTGTTTTGCGTAAAGCCACCGAAAATGGATTTGCAGGCAAGGTTTATTCTGAAAAGTTGACTTTAGATGCTAAGGAAAAGGAATTGCTAAAGCATGTGGGAAACTATCCCGCTGTTATTTTGCAAGCAGCCCGTAATTATAGCCCAAGCATGGTTGCCAATTTCATTTTTGAGTTTGTGAAGGACTATAATAAGTTTTATCAGGAATTGAGCATACTAAAAGAAACAGATGAAGAAAAACGTGCTTTTAGAATCGATTTATCGGCTCAGGTTGCTCAAATAATCAAAAGTGGGATGGGAATTTTAGGAATTGAAGTGCCTGAAAGAATGTAACACCTGATATTGATAACTGATTAACAAAGGGTTAAAAAAAATATTAAAATTTTTTAAAAAAAAGTACTCAAAACACTTGACAAATTTTTAATATGCTTTATATTTGCAAGTGAATCGAGATAGATAATTGGTAAATGCAAAGTCCACGAGTCCTTCGTGGGCTTTTTTTTTGTCCCCGTTTTATTCTTTAAAGTATACCCGTTTAACCCTTTGAGAAATTCCGGTTAGGATTTCGTAAGGAATGGTATTTCCGATAGATGCCATTTGTTTTATGTGCTGCTGATTCTCAAAAACAATCACTTCATCGCCTTCAATGCAATCAATATCGTTAATATTGAGCATGAGCATATCCATGCAAATTTTCCCAATCACTGGAGCTGCCTTTCCATGAATGAGCATGGAGTACTGACCATTCCCCAGATAACGATGAATCCCATCGGCATAGCCAATGGCAATGGTGGCTATTTTCATATCTTCAGTTGCCACAAAAGCCTGGTCGTAGCCCACAGATTCTCCGGTGGAAATATGCTTAATCTGGGTAATGCTGGTTTTTAATTTGTGGATGTTTTTAAGCTTTTCTTCTTCCTCTGCAAATGGAGAGAATCCATACAATCCCAACCCCAGTCTCACCATATCCAATTGGTATTCAGGATATTTTGTGATGCCAGCGGAATTTAAAATATGTTTTAAAACCTGGCCACCGCAAACTGCTTCGATTTCTATGGACATGGCCATAAACCTCTGAAATTGCAAATGAGTGAACTCGCTTGATGTCGCATTATCGCTGGAAGCTAAATGGCTAAAAACTGATTGAACTTTAATTAACTCACTGCTGGAAATTCTGTTTTTTAATTCGGGCAGGTCTTTTTCCTCAAAGCCCAGGCGTTTCATTCCTGTGTCGAGCTTTATATGAATCTTTACAGGAAAAGAATCTTTCTGATGTTTTCGGATTGATTTTTCCAGCTCGTTCCAAATTTTAAAACTATAGATTTCGGGTTCTAAATCGTGTTTTATGATGGTGTCCATGCTATCCTCGTCAGGGCTCATCACCATGATAGGCAGTGTAATTCCAGCTTTGCGCAATTCAACTCCTTCGTCGGCATAGGCCACCGTTAAATAATCGGCATGGTGATATTGCATGAGATTGGCAATTTCAAAGCTTCCGCTACCATAGGAAAAAGCTTTGACCATAAGCATGACTTTGGTTTGCGGATTGAGTTTAGAACGAAAATAATTCAGGTTGGCAACCATATGATCCAGATTGATTTCCAGTACTGTTTGATGGCTTTTTTGCTGAAGAATTTTACTGATTTGCTCAAATTCATAATAGCGGGCTCCTTTGAGCAGGATATTTTCGTTTTTGAAATCGTTTAGATTGATGTTTTTTAGGAAATCGGAGGTTGTTTCATAGAATTTCTTTGAAACGCTAAACTTATCAGAATACTTCCGAATGGCGCGACCAATGCCGATAAACCTGTCGATATTATTTTTAGCAATGAGTTCAGCTATTTCTTCGTACAAATCGGGTTCATTTTTGCCGCTCTGAAAAATATCGGAAAGAATAACCGTGTTTTTGGTGTGTTGGTTTTGTTGTTGAAGAAAATCAAGTGCAATTTTAATGGAATTAATATCGGAGTTATAGCTGTCGTTGATAATGCTGCAATTGTTGATTCCGTTTTTCAATTCGAGACGCATGGCCACCGGATTCAGCTGAAGAAACCTGTCAGAAATATCGGCGTGACTGTAATTCAGAAGAAGCAACAGACACCAAACCTGAATGGCATTTTCAATGGAAGCCTCATCGGAGAATGGGATAGTGATAGAAATATGCTCGTTTTTGTATAGGGCAAATATTTCGCTTTGAAAGGATTGCCGCTGAATTCGTTCAATTCTTAAATCGGCAAACTGGTGCATGCTCCAGGTAAAGGCTTTAACGTCTTCAAGCAATTCCGACCTAATGAGAACTTCCTGAATATGATCTTGGTCGAGGCTGTAAATGAGTGTTTTAACTTTGGTAAACAGCTTTAGCTTTTCGCCAGCCTTGTGGGTTTTGTTGATAAAGTTTTCCCCATGAGCTTCGCCCACATTGGTAAAGATGCCAATGGTGGGTTGTATTATTTTTTGAAGATTTTCCATCTCGTTGGGCTCGGAGATTCCAGCTTCGAGAATAGCCAAATCGTAGTTTGGGTTCATTTGCCAAACGCTCAGGGGAACGCCCACCTGACTGTTATAACTTTTTGGACTCCTGTATACCCGCATATCGTTTTGAAGCACCTGAAACAGCCATTCTTTAACCACCGTTTTTCCATTGCTTCCGGTGATTCCAATCACAGGATATTTCATTTGAGCCCTGTGATTTGCAGCTAATTTTTGCAGGGCTTTTAAAGTATCGGCAAACACAATAAAATTAGAACCGGGATATTCTTCTACTTCATCGGGCAACTGACTCACCATGAAATTTCGAAGACCAGCCTGATAAAGATTTCCAATGTATTTATGGCCGTCGTTGCGTTTGGTTTTGAGAGCAAAAAACATACAGTTTTCTGTGCTGACTAATTTTCGGCTGTCAATAAGTAACTCATTAATAGTGATTTCGCTGTTAGAAGGAGCGATTAGCCGGCCATTTACAATTTTTGCAATTTGTGAAATGGTATAATTTGTTTCGGTCATAAATTAAATGCTTAGGCCAATGGGGCTGTCGGGGAGTTGTTCCAAAAGACTGGAAATATCTTCGTCCTTGCCAGAATCGTGAATAGTTTTGGTTTTCAGTGGGTTTTTACTATAAAAATCATGTTCCTTACGGTTAGCAACAATTTCTGCCGCCAGGTAAATTGCATGACGCAAACTGTCTTCAGATGCTTGATTTTTACCTGCAATATCAAAGGCGACGCCGTGAGCCGGTGAAGTACGAACAAAAGGAAGACCTGCAGTAAAATTCACTCCATCTTTAAACGAAAGCGATTTAAAAGGAATTAAGCCCTGATCGTGATACATGGCGAGAATTCCGTCGAATTTCTGGTATGCATTGGATGCAAAAAATCCATCGGCGGGGTAGGGGCCGTAAACCAGCATTTTATCGCGTTGGGCACGTTCAATGGCCGGAAGAATTTTCTTTTCCTCTTCATTACCAATCAATCCGCTGTCGGAAGCGTGTGGATTAAGTCCAAGAACGGCAATTTTGGGGTTTCTGATGCCAAAATCGTATTTTAGTGATTTGTGCATCACTTTTAACCTGCTCAAAATCAATTCGGTTGTGATGGTTTCGGCAACTTTACTAATGGGGATATGCCCGGTAACCACGCCAATGCGCAGATTGTTCGATACCAAAAACATGAGATAATCCTTGGTTTGGAAAGCATCGGCCAGATAGTCGGTATGACCCGCATATTTAAACTCGTCCGACTGAATATTGCTCTTGTCGATCGGAGCCGTAACCAGGGCATCAATAAACCCCTTCGACAAATCACTCACCGATTTTCTGAGAGCTTCGAAAGCCATTTTGCCAGCTATTTCGGTACTTTTTCCGGTATCTATTTTTAATTCATTATCATTAATATTCAGGAGATTAAAAGCTGTTGGATTCATTTGATCCATTCGTTTAATCAAATTGAAGTTCACAGGTTGAAGATTAAGACTTGTTTGATAGTGTGTTAAAGCCTTTGATGATCCGTATAAAACACAGTTATAGAGCTCGAATATTCTTTTGTCTTCCAGTACTTTAATTATAATCTCGTAGTTAATTCCGTTAATATCGCCATGACTGATGCCAATAATTGGCCTTTCTTCATTTTGCTTTCTTTCCATGCTCTTCGGTTTTGTGCAAATATACAAGTTTGTGGCTATTTGGAAGGCAATTTATGAGCTTCGATAACATTATTTGTGAAGAGATTTTCTTAAAAACCGGCAGTTTTTTTCCGCTGAATCTGTGGCTCAACCCGATATCCTATCACTTGAAAAGTTTCTAAAACATATCTATCTTTACCTCAAAAAAACTAGTCATGATATTACGTGGTCAGATTGTAGATATAGTTGCCGGGAAGATTTTTAAGGGCGAAGTGGTCATAAAAGATGGGAAAATAGATCAGGTTATTGCGCGGGAAGATGTTGAAGAGCAAAACTTTATTCTTCCTGGCCTTGTGGATGCTCATATTCACGTGGAAAGCAGCATGCTCATTCCCTCGGAATTTGCTCGTTTGGCATCGGTTCATGGAACTGTTGCCACGGTGAGTGATCCCCACGAAATAGCCAATGTTTTGGGCATGGAAGGCGTGATGTTTATGATTGAAAACGGGAAGAAAGTGCCTTTTAAATTCTTTTTTGGCGCACCGAGTTGCGTTCCGGCAACCAGTTTTGAAACGAGCGGAGCTTCGCTCAGTAGTGTAGAAGTTGAAAAATTGCTGAGTCTTGATGAAATAAAATATTTGTCGGAAATGATGAATTTTCCGGGGGTGCTCTATCATGATGCTGAGGTGTGGGCCAAATTGGATGCCTCAAAAAGATTGAATAAACCCATTGACGGACATGCGCCCGGCCTAAAAGGAGCAGATGCCGATACCTATATCAAAGCAGGAATTACCACCGATCATGAGTGCTTTACATTAGACGAAGCCATTGACAAAATAAGCCGCGGCATGACCGTTCAAATTCGCGAAGGGAGCGCTGCAAAGAACTACGAAAGTCTTAAATCGTTGCTGAAATCTCACCCCCAACAGGTGATGCTTTGCTCTGACGACAAACATCCCAACGATTTGGCCAAGGGTCATATCAATCAACTGGTTCGGCGAGCCATTGCCGATGGATTTCTGCTGATGAATGTGCTTAGAAGTTGTATTTTCAACCCCATTAAACACTATAATTTACCTGTGGGAATGTTGCAGCCAGGCGATGCGGCGGATTGTATTCTGATTGATAATTTAGAGAATTTTAATGTGATAAAAACCTATTGTAATGGAGTTTTAATCGCCGAATCGGGCAAAACTACGATAATGCCTGTGGATGAAACACCTATTAACAAATTCTATGTCAATCATTTAGAATTGAACGATTTGCAAATCCCCAACGCCAACACTTCTGTTAAAGTGATTGAAGCTTTGGAGGGCGAATTAATCACCAATAAACTGCTCGTTGATATGAGTCAGGCAGGAGAGTTTTTGGAAAGCGATGTGGAAAACGATATTTTAAAAATTGTAGTTCTCAACAGATACGAGCCATCGAAACCAGCTCTTGGATTTATCAAGGGTTTTGGATTGAAAAGTGGCGCCATAGCTTCAAGTGTTGCGCACGACAGTCATAATATTGTGGCTGTGGGCGTTGCTGACAGCGATTTGCTCAAAGCCATTGAGCTTATAAACGAGTGTGGTGGTGGAGTTTGTGCTGTGAATTCCGGGAATGAGCTGGTGTTGGAATTACCAGTGGCTGGAATTATGTCGAAGGCCGATGGTTATAAAGTAGCTGAGCAATACGAGCAATTGGATGCAATGGCAAAGCTGATGGGGAGTTCGCTCAATGCGCCTTTTATGACCCTGTCATTTATGGCACTTTTGGTAATTCCACAGTTGAAATTGAGCGATAAAGGGCTGTTTGACGGACAGAATTTCCAGTTTACTGCTTTGGCAGAGGCTTAAAATCCTTTACATTCTTTTTGTAGAATGGTTATAAACTACCAGATTAGAGGCAAAGTATAGCTGGTTTTTCTAAATTTGCCCCCAGAAAATATTGACTTTCAAAATGAATAAAACCGATTTTGATATAAATCATTTGGAAAAGGCAGCCAACCGGTTGAAAGCCATGGCTCATCCTGTGCGAATTGCCATTATAGAAATGCTTGAAGTTAATGGCTCACTGTGTGTTAGCGATATTTTTTCGAAATTGGATATTGAGCAGGCCAGTGCATCCCATCATTTAAATATTTTGAAAAACCGCGGAATTTTAAAATCGGAGCGTTCGGGAAAAAATATTGTTTATAGCCTCAATAGTGAAATTATCAGCGAAATTGTTAACTGCCTGAGTCGTTGTAATTAGCAGATTTTAGCCACGAATCCGTTATTCTATTTTTTCTTCGCAGTTTTCTTGTCCTTCTTGTTATCCTTTTTCAAGGCTGGTGGGCGCTTTTTATCCGAAGCTTTTAGTTGCCAAACCTCCTGAACATCCCATCCAACTTTTACGGGGATTATTTTTTGAAGATAGTAGACACTTTCCGGAAGAAGTCTTTTTCCAAAATCCCCCGAATTCCAGCGTCCGTTTTTGTTTTTGTCCTCAATGATTTTTATGTAGAATTCGCCTTCTCCAACATAAGGAAAAACAACAGTGGTGTCGGAAGTTAGCGTTTGTTTCTGTACAATCTGTTCTTTTTCAGCTTCCCCCTTAATCAATTGAATAACTGCGGGATAGCTAAAAGTGGAGTCTGTTTTTAAATCCACAACTATTTTTCCGTAATTATCGGCTGAGGTGGTTTTGAATTTAATTTTTATGCTGTCGTTTTCCAGTTCAAACAAGTCGCGCAAAGCCTCCTGTGGTATGATGATATTATAGTTGGTGGCTTCTTTCCAGGGGTAGGTTATTCTGAGTTTCCTTTTTAGCGAATCGGTAAAAACATAAAGACCTTTTACCCAGATTGAATCTTCCTGAATCACCACATTTTCCATATTCGCATAAACCAGCGGGGTTTCAAAATTGACCAAAACATCGGAGCTAAACAGGTGCGTTTGCTTGGTGCTGGTGGAATATTTCACCACGGGTTTCTCTTCTTTTTTATCTTTTTTAGCGACTTTCTTGCGGGTTGATTTTTTCGATTTTTCAGGTTTTTTTACGGGTTCTTTCAAAACCAAAGAAAGTGTATCGGCGCTGATGGTATCAATTTGAACCCGAAGTTGAATGGTATCTTTTGGAATTTCTTTGAGCCACAATGTCAGAGAATCTCTATGCTGAGAATATTCTTCCAAATACCAGCTTTGAGTTGTAGAGTCATTTACTAAATTGATATTTAGGCTATCGCGTATGGGGAATTTAAATACCATATCGATTTTTTTCCCTGGGTCCACTTTAGTTTCGAGCAGCCGGGGAATGGAGTCGTCCTGCAGAAAGAGAAACAGGTCGACCGGATTTTTAATCATGGTATAGCTATGATATTGCCAAAGGCTGTCCATAAGTGCTGTGTCGGAGTCGGAAACTGGAATAGAATCGGGAATAATCTCGAACACTTCCTGGGGGAAAACCAGCGTATCGACAAAGGCAATTTCTTCGTTGGGCATATCGAAAAAGTAATTTCCGTTGGCATCAACGAGGGCAAACATGAGGTAAGTATCAGGTTTTAAGTTATTTAAATTATATTCTCCCATTTCGTTGGTACGGGCGATATAATAAGGTCGAACCAAATAGGGAAGACTATCGAAAGGAATGGTATCGTTGGTATTGGGTTTATAAAGACATACGAAAGCTCCTTCAATGGGCGACATGGTTTTGGCTTGTCGAAGTAGGCCGCGGATGCTGAGACTATCGAGATTGGGCCCGGTACTGAAAACAAATTCAAAGTTACGGATGGGGTTAGTTTCGTGAAGGTCGCAAATGGCGTCGCCAAAATAGTAGGTATAGGTTGTATTGTCTTCTAAAACAAGGTCTTGATCGTTTTTAATCAGAACTTTTTTCCCCTTGAGTTTAATTTCAGGGTCTTCGTTTATGGGTGGAGAAATGATGAGATGTTTTGTTAAATCGTCAAGTACCAGAAATTCATCGAATTGCAAAGTAATTTTTCGTGGTTTGATGTTTCTGTCATATTTGGCAGGATTGCTTCCCAGAAAAACGGGTGGGTCTTCATCTTTCTCACCCCCAACAAGAGGTCCCGGGCTTGCGCAAAACTGCATGGCGGATGCCATGAGCAGAAAAATGAATAAAAGGTATAGTCGGTTGAATTTCAAAATGAATCTGTTTAGGGGGACAAATTTAATCATCATTTGTTAAATAGGGAAAAATTGATGAGTTAATCAGCAAATTGATTTTTCAGGGTACTGAATCGAAAGCCCTTCGCAGTAAAATGCTCCAGGAAACGAGGAAGAGCGTAGAGCATATTCTCCTGAGCTTTATGGTTGTCGTGGAATACGATGATATCGCCCTGCACCGCTTGAAGCGAGTGGAACAGACATTGCTGGGGGCTGATATTTTTATCGAAATCACCGCTTAAAACAGACCACATGATAATTCGATAATCATTTTTCAACTCTTTGATTTGCTGATAGTTGATTTGCCCATAGGGTGGGCGGAAAAGCTTGCTGCTGATATGTTTGGAAGCTTCGTGAACATTGTTGACATAGGTGGTTAAAGGCGTATCCCATCCGCTGATATGTTGGTGAGAATGATTTCCAATGGCGTGACCATCGTTCAAAATTCGTTGGACAAGTTGGGGGTTTCGTTGCGCATTTTCGCCCACGCAAAAGAAAGTTGCTTTGGCCTCATAATCTGCTAAAATGCTTAGTATTTCCATGGTTAGATGAGGAATTGGGCCATCGTCGAAGGTGAGAAATATTTCGGGCTGGGTGGTTTCAATTTTCCACACCAGCAATTTGCTTGACAATTTTGATAATATTACCGGAGTTTTAACCAAATACATAAAAGCAAAAGTAAAGTAAATTTGTAATTTAGCCCCGGAAAAAAATCATCATGAACCAAAAGCGCTGGGTAATCCCCGATATTCACGGCTATTCGAACACATTAAAGTCATTATTGGCTCAGATAAGACCCAATAAAACAGATCATTTAATTTTTTTGGGCGATTATATCGATCGTGGCCCCGACTCGAAAGGGGTGATTGACGAGATTATGCGGTTGCAGGAAAGTGGCTATAAAACCACTACTCTCATGGGCAATCACGAGGAGTTTTTGCTGCAGAATTTGTATTATTTGCGCGAGAAAAAAGGATTGGGCAGACTCTTTGAGACCAATATGTTGCGCAAGGAGTGGTATGAATTTGGGGGGAAAGATACCTTGAAGTCGTTTAAGGTAAAATCGGTGAAACAAGTTCCCATGAAGTACATTCAGTGGATGGAGAATCTGGAATATTATCTGGAATTCAACGACTATGTAATTGTTCATGCTGGTTTGAATTTTAAACCCGACAATGTTTTTATGGATAAAAAAAGCATGCTTTGGGCTAAGGAGTTTAAAATTATTCCATCAAAAATTGGCTATCGTCAACTTATTCACGGGCATACTCCTGTGGATTTGGAATATATCCATCACTGCATCAATCAGGAGAAGCACGAGTTTATTGACCTGGACAACGGAGTTTATATGACCCGAAAAGCTGGATTTGGAAATCTACTGGCTTTTGAGCTCAATAGCCGTTTGTTAATTACGCAACATAATGAAGATGAATAAACTGGTGAATAAAGGCTTGTTGCCAGGTCTTATTGCTATTTTTCTTGGTTTATGCACTTTTTCCTTTTCTCAGAGCACGACAGATTTTTTACCAAAGCCAAAAGGCCCGTTTCAAATTGGAACCACCGAACTGTTCTTAACCGATTCCAGCCGGATAAATCCCCTTGAAAGAAAGGAATATAGGAGGTTATATATAAAGATTTGGTATCCGGCTGTGCCAAATAAAGGTCAAAAGGTAGAGGCTTATTTGTCAACCTATCCAACCGAAACCATTTACGAGACATTTAAATCGAAAAAATTACCCCTGGAATGGATGCTGGAACTTCAAAAATATCCAACACATTCCTATTCCGAAGCCCCCATCATAGTCAGTGATTCTAATTTGCCTGTCATTATTTTTAATCCAGGCTATTATTTTGGATTGCCGGAGCTCTACACCGCCATGATGGAAGCCTTGGCCAGCCAGGGATATATTGTCTGCAGCATCAACCATCCTTACGAGCAGCCTTATATGACTTTCCCGCCAAATCAGGTAATGCTTTTAAAGAGAAAGAGAGCGCAATGGGCTTATTTGCAGCTGGTAGTGGCTAATTTTTTTCAGTGGAAGCCAACCAATTCCCCTGAAAATGTAGAAGAGATAACACGATATTATCACAGAATGCTGCATCGTTTCAATAAAGTGATAGGGTGGTGGGTAGCAGATTCCAGGTTTTTTGTGGATTATATCAGCGATGAGAAACATAGAAAAAGCCATTCCATACTTGGAAAGATGGACCTTTCAGCCATTGGAGCATTTGGTCAGTCTGTGGGAGGTGCTGTAACCGGCGAGCTATGTCAGGAGGATTTGAGAGTAAAAGCGGGGATAAATTTAGATTGTTTTCAGTTTGGCACCACCATAGATAACCCTATGAAACAGCCCTTTATGTTGGTTCAGAGCGACTACAACCCCAAATGGAATCTTGGAAATACCGTAAATTTTAAGAATACCATCAGCGATTTTTCTTTTTTGTCGTTCCCCAATGCCAGCCATTTTTTATTTAGCGATGGCGCGGTTATGCCCTATCAATCCACTGATTTAAAGAATAGTATGGTTGGGAAAATTGATGGTGCTGAAGCACTTGTGCAGCTTAATGACTATTTGGTCGATTTTTTCGATATGTATTTGAAGGGCAAAGAACCAAAGCTGATTGCCAAGCCATCTGAAACATCAATTTTGACTTATGAATTTAAAAAAGGGAATCAATAATCCCTGATGATTTCGGGTGTATTATTTTTGCTGAAGCACTAAAAAACCTTCTCCATCGCCATTGGCTACAAAAACGGTTTCGTGTTCCACATAAACAAAATTGCAGCTTCCATCGTAGCGCCAATTGCCTAAGTTTTCGAGGCTGGCAGCATCCAAAATATATAGACCAGCACTTCCGTAGGCCAGATAAACAAAATCTTTCTCCACAAAAACGGCATTGGCTGTTCCACCATCGGCTTTAAAGGTTTGAACTATTTCGCCTGCTTCCAGGTCGAAAACTACAAGACCATTGTTCCCCATGGCCAGATAGGCCAGATTTCGTTCCACAACTAAGCTGTTTTTCCCCAGAAGCGTCACATCGTAGGGAATTTGATAATCGGTAAACTGGAATTCGTTGTCCAATTGAAAAACTCTGATGACCGAAAGATTCTCCTGAATGCCAAAGACAACAGCACCGAAATTGCGATCGGCATCAAATTGTTTGGTGTAGGATGCGTTGAAAGAAAAAATCATCTCATCGGGATTGCTGCGGCTTGCAACTTCCAGGCCGCCATTGCTTCCGCTGGTCATCCAGATGTATTCGTTGCCATCTTTGCTGGTGATGGTTACAGAGTTTCCTGAGTAGGCGTTGGCGTTTCTTTTCCAGTTGAACATATCGCCCGGAACTGCGTTTTCGTCGAGTGTTAATTCGGCAAAGAAAGCCTGAGCGCGGCTTTGATTTTTTTCATCTCCGCACACATATAGAGACAGGTCGTCATCGGTTCTGTAAATATCGTTGAAATCAAGGCTTTCACTTTGTGCCGATTGAACAATAACCGGCGAGGAAGGGTCAATGATGTCGATGGTGAGAAGTTCTCCCCCGATAAGATTCCCTTTGGTGTGGAAAGCAACATAAGCTTTCTCAGTACCTGCCACCACGCAGGTTGCCGAGAGTTTAACCCCATTTATTTCTGCAGGATGAATGCTGGCGACCAGATTATAATCCAGCGATTTTCCATTATTACTAAAACTGACAGGAGTATTTAAATATTCGATCCGCGCCTTAAGCTCTTCAACAGATGTATTGATGGTCAAATCGGATGTATTTTGCAGTGATTCAGGATTTTCCTTTGTTTTATTGCATGAAGCCAGAGCTAAGGCAAGCGCAATAACCAGCGTAATTCTTTTCATATTTAAATTTTAACACACAAATGTTCTGGCTTCTACGCTCTTATTTGTTTTTAGTTACGCTGATTTGATGGCAGGGAAAAGGCTGATTTTTTGCTTTGAAAGGACAAAATAATGTTAAACCTGCGCCAGACTTAGGTTTTATGCAATGTGGCTGCATTTTTATTTATATTTGCCTTTTATCATTAATAAAATCAGCTATGAAAAAATTTTTACTATTCGCATTGGTACTTGTATTCTCGGTCAGTATAATGGCCCAGAACAAAGTGCAAACCAACCTTTTAAAAAAGTCGAAAGATATTGAGCTCACACAGCAGAACAATCTTCCGGAACCTGTGTTGAATACCTCAGCCAAGGCTATAAATGATGTCAACAGAATATATGTAGGCAAAGCCAAGGATTACAGAAGCGTTAGAAAAGAAGACACCCGCGCTATTTCTTATAATCCGGAATTGGGTGTTATAACCATTACATTTATTATGGACCCTGCAACCTATGGTTCCACAGGAACTGATATTGGGATGGTTTATTCCACCGATATGGGCGAAACCTGGTCTGAGGCAATTAATGTGGTGAATAATGGTGGTTCTTTTATCAATGATTTCCCTTCGGGCATTGTTTTCAATCCCGCTGGAAATAGTGAATTAGACAATGCTTTTGGAGTAGTACAAAACATCAGCCATGTTGGTGCCGACTGGGGTTACAAAATGTGGTCGAGTATTCAGCTTAATGGCGACAACAGAGCCATTGAAGTTTCGCACAATGCCGACAATATTGAAGATGGATACTGGAATCAGTATGGCCTGACTCAAATTGGAAACGAAGTTCGTTGTTTAAATATGTTGCCTACAGGCGACTGGGGAAACTATCAAACTGCCGAATTGCAACCAATTTATGGTGAGTTTAACGGTACCTCTTTCAACTGGGATGATTCACAATATCTTGAAATGGATCTGTATCAAAGCACCGAAGATGGCACTATGGCCTGGATCGGGGGCTATCAGGCTCACGACGGCGGAATCGAAATGGCCTGGAGCGATTATGGCCAGGTTGGTTATATGTGGATGATTGGCGTAAATAACAGTACACCATCGGGTTACCGCCCATTGCTTTTTAAAACTGTAGATGGTGGCGATAGCTGGGATTTTATTGAGATTGATTTCCTCACCGACGAAATGCAAGCCTTTTTAGAGCCATATATTATCGAAAACAGCGAGGGAGTTATGATTCCTTCTATATTTGAGAGCACTGGGGTTGTTGACCACAGAGGAAATCTACAAATGTTTGTTGCAGCTTCGAGCCACAGTGCCGATGTGCTGACATATCCCGATTCATTGGGTTGGGGATGGAGTATTCCTGGTGATTTATTCAATCTCACTATTGGCGATGAAGGTATTATTGATATTATGTGGGTTGACTCATTGAATACTCAAAATTTATCTTCAACCACCGAAGGAAACTATAACGGGGATGGCTGGCAACACCGCATCAGCAGTGCTAAGAACCATTTCGAAAACGAAGTATTCCTCACCTGGATAGATAGCCGCGATTTAACTTCGGGTTATAATACGAACCCCGATCTTTTTGGCTGGTCGAAAAATGTTCATACCAATCAGGTATCCGAATCGGTTTGCTTTACTGAGGGAACTTTGTATGAAACTTTCTATTATTATACCTATGGTGCTGAGCGTGCCATCTACGATGAAGGGACAGACAGTTATACCATTCCTTATATGCAAACCATAAGTCCTGGTGAATTTGCATCCAACGGAGCATCATCACCTGTATCCATTAGCTATATCACTGGTATTGAGTTTCCTGCTATAGGCGATTTTGTTGGAATTAGTGAGCAGAATGCCGAAATTGGGTTTAGAGTTTCTTCAAATCAACCCAATCCTTTTAGCGGAACAACCACCATTGAAGTATCCACAGTGAAACCAGGTGAAGCCAAGGTCAATATAACCAATATGTTAGGCCAAACTGTTTCCACAATCAATGCCGGAACAATCAATGGAACTCAAAGTATTGAAATAAATGCTGAAAATCTAAATGCTGGAGTTTATTTCTACACAGTAACCATTGGAAACGAAAGTGTTACTCAAAAAATGATAGTTGAATGGTTCATCAATAGAATAATTCTCTGTCGGGGAGGAAGCCCCGTTTGTTTTTGCTTTAGGTATAACGAGCCTGTAGGCAGGCACATGGTTTGCAGAGTTGAAATGGGGAATTAATAAAATAAGATTGCGATAAGATATATATCACATTATTATCACTACTTTTGCAAACTTTTTTAATTGAGTATCAACTAACAGAAAATTTAATGATTACAGTATCAGATTTAAGAATTCAGTTTGGCAAAAGGGTTTTGTTTCAAGATGTTAACATGAAGTTTACCCCCGGAAATTGTTATGGGGTCATTGGAGCCAATGGAGCTGGAAAGTCTACTTTTCTTAAGGCCATTTCGGGAGAAATAGAGAGTACAGCCGGTCATATCAGTCTTGGGGCGGGCGAACGTCTTTCGGTTTTAAGTCAGAACCACTTTGCTTTCGACGAGTTTTCCGTTCTCGATACTGTAATGAAAGGCCATTCGCACCTTTGGGATATCATGCACGAGAAAGATGCCCTTTATGCCAAAACAGAGTTTACCGATGCCGATGGAATCAGGGCTGCGGAGCTTGAAGAAAAATTTGCCGACATGGATGGTTGGAATGCTGAAAGCGACGCCGCCAGCCTGCTCAGCGATTTGGGAATCAAGGAAGAATACCATTATACCTTGATGAAAGACATGAGCGGAAAGCAAAAGGTGCGGGTTTTGCTTGCCCAGGCTTTGTTTGGAAAACCCGATAATCTGCTTCTCGATGAGCCCACCAACGACCTGGATTTGGAAACAGTGATGTGGTTGGAAAGTTATTTGGCCAATTATGAAAACACTGTTTTGGTAGTTTCCCACGACCGCCACTTTCTCGATGCTATCAGTACACATTCTGTAGATATTGACTTTGGAAAGATTCAGATTTTTGCGGGGAATTATAGCTTCTGGTATCAAAGTAGTCAGCTGGCTTTGAAACAGTTGCAAATGCAAAACAAGAAAGCTGAAGATAAGAAGAAAGAGCTGCAGGAGTTTATCAGTCGTTTTAGCGCCAATGTTTCGAAGTCGAAACAAGCCACAAGCCGCAAGAAAATGATTGAAAAGCTTAATATTGAAGATATTAAACCCAGTACCCGAAAATACCCCGGAATCATTTTTAATCCAGAACGTGAGTCTGGTGATAAGATTCTGGAAGTGAGTGGATTAAAAGCTTCAATCGATGGAAAAGTAATTTTTAAAGATGTGGAATTCTATGCCAACAAAGGCGATAAAATCGTATTCCTATCGCGCGATCCACGAGCAATGACCACCTTTTTCGAAATCATCATGGGACATATGAAGCCCGATGCGGGGGGATTTGAATGGGGACAAACCATCACCAATGCTTATTTGCCATTAGACAATTCAACTTTTTTCCGCTCAAAGTTGAACCTATTCGACTGGCTTTGCCAGTTTTCGAGCGATACCACCGATTTGTTCATTAAAGGTTATTTGGGCAAGATGCTTTTCACCGGCGAAGAAATTCTAAAATCTGTTGACGTATTATCGGGGGGAGAAAAAATGCGTTGTATGATATCGAAGATGATGCTTGTGAACGCCAATGCTTTGGTGCTCGATACACCCACCAACCATTTGGATTTGGAGTCAATTCAATCGTTCAACAATAACTTAATCAAATTCCCCGGAAATATTTTTATGTCGTCGCACGATCACGAGTTTATTCAAACGGTATGTAACCGAATCATTGAATTAACCCCCAATGGCATCATCGATAAGTATATGGAATACGATGACTATATTTCCGACGAAAAAATTCATGCCCTGAGGGAAAAACTTTATTCAGGAACCAGATAAAACTCAGATTTTGCGTTTTACTGTTTAGTGAAGTTTCAATTTCACGGTATGCCTTTTATAGCCTTGTCTTTGCGAATCTTGGGGGAATGATATGTTGATTTTCAATAATTTACCATTCGATTCAGAAATTTCTGCCCCTTCTGCTGATTCCACAGAATAAATTCCTGTGCTCAGGTAAAGGGAATATTCACTTCCTGAAAGGCCTTCGAGTTCCAGGGAATATTCATTGGGTTTGAAAGCTGAAGATATTATTCTTATGCCTTTGGAAAAATCATTTGGCTTTACAGAATAAACCACTGGAATCCATTCAATTCCCCTTTCGTAATCAATCACCAAATGACAAGTTTCATTCAATACAAATGAAGTGAGCAGTTGAATGTTTTCGTTGTTTTCCACAACTGAAAACTCCAAAGGCTGCTCGTTCAGCCATACGCTTTTTACATGGGAACCTGATTCGAGATAAGGATTAAATGATACATTAATACCTTGTTTATCAGCATTATTGGTGAATGTAATTTCGCAATGAGCCGCGTTCCGTTTCATTTTTAGGTGAAGTTTCTGATGGGCAAATGGAATGTTTGACACATTGATGGAGTCCCAATGAGCCGGGAATGCGGGCTCCAAAGTGAGTTGGTGTTCTGTTGCATTCACATCGAGCCCAAGTAAGCCTTCAATGGCTGGTTGAATGGCCATGGTTTCGCTCCAGCATTGGTGTGCGCAAACTCCCGATGGGCGATATTGAAGTCCATGAATAACTTCTTCGCGGTGGCCCATGCTCCAGTCGTTTCCATTGCTCAGATTCTGGTATAAATGGCTGAATCCCTGACAGGGTCGTTGGTTTTTATATTCTGCCAAAGCCACCCAACCTGTATAAAGCGGCCAAACACTTCCTGTATGATATCCAGCTGGATTAAATCGCGGACTGTCCATTCCCGTAATCCGCACACCCCAATCGGCGGTGAAATTGTTTGAGCTCAATTTTTTAAGCACATCGCCGGCCTTTTTGGGTTCTTTAATTTGCCTGTAATACAAGGGAATTGAAGGCATAATGGTTATATCTTCAATATAGCTTCCATCGCTGTTCAAGCTGTGGTTAAAATGGTGGGTTTCACTGTTCCAGAAATCTGTATTTATTTTGTTTTCAACGAGTTGTCGCTCCAAATTATAGTGATTTGCCAGGTTGGTTAATTTGAGATTTTTGGCCATGATTTCGGCTTCTTTGAGCGCGGCTGCCCACACCGATGCCAGATAAATGGTTGTTTGTCCGCCGAACAAATGGCCGCCTTCTACCCAGCCATGTCCCACTAAGGTATTGTTGATGAGATGGTCCTGATCCACATCGGTTGACTCACAGAAATCCATGGCCTTTTTAATAGCAGGCCAGTTCTTTTGGATGAAAATACTATCGGCGGAATAGCGGAAATATTGCCCCGCCAGCACCACAAACAGCGGTGTTGCATCGGCGGCATCGTAATGAGCTACGCCCGAAGTGGTGAGTTCGTGGTAGATTTTCCCGCTTTCATGCTGAAATTTAATGAATTGCTCCAGGATGGATTTCACCTTCTCAAAATCCCCTAAATCATTGAGGGCAAATCCACTCCATATCCCATCGCGGCCAAAATACCAGGCATAGCCGGGGCGGCCATTAATTTCATGATTACCATCCCATCCCCTGGCAGAAGTGGCATAGCCAGCCACCAACGATTTGCCAATTCCGGGTGTGTGAACAAAAAACTGTCCGGCACTGGTGGCTGCCCATCGAAAGTATTTGTTAAACAAGGTATCGGGGGTTGTAATAGAAAGTAGGTTTTTGTTGGCTAATTGATAATATTGTTGAGCATGGGTCAGAATTTCGTCGGTTTGCTTTGCGTTGGTGGCATATAGCTCTATTGTTTTCTCAACTCCAGCACTTCCTGCGGCCCATTGCAGCTCGAGAATCTGTTGGTTTTTGAGTTTAAAATGCAGTAAACCAGCTAATAATAAATCGCCTTTCGGGGCATCAATACTTTGTAAAGTGTAAGGATTGATTTCGGAATAATTCCCCAGTTTTTTTGAAAAAGGTACCACATTGCTGCCCCCAACCACACTCATTTTATCCAATTGATCTTTGAAAACCAGTGCATTGAGATTTTTGTTCCAGGAATATGAAATCTGTC
Source organism: uncultured Draconibacterium sp. (assembly GCA_964293475.1). Classification (GTDB taxonomy): domain Bacteria; phylum Bacteroidota; class Bacteroidia; order Bacteroidales; family UBA12170; genus UBA12170. The sequence goes on along the minus strand of CAXYYJ010000021.1, from coordinate 9,969 downwards.
CGGTTACGTGTGAAGAGTAGGGCCACATCATACGTAAACGTGATTTAAACCGGACAAAAACTTCAAGGCTGTCGGTGCCTTCCCATTCGTAATGCATAAGGGCTACGGGGCTTTCTATATCGGCGGTTAGAAATTCCTTGAAAACAATTCCATCCACATGGTAAACTCTCAGCAACCAGGCAGGTGCTATTTCTATGCTGTTTTGTACTGAACTCAGCCACAGCACCGAATCGGTTGGATTCTTTCTGATGCCCACTTCATAATCGCGCAGAGCCATGAAAGGGTGAGCCCAGATTTCTTCTATGCCACCGTTTTCTTTCCCCATCAATAGAATTTGCTGTCCGGGCAAATCCCAAAAATCGTTGGATGATTTTTTCTGTGCAAACATGTAAGACTTATCCAAATTCCAGGTGGCAGGACTCCAAAGATTGATTTCAGGAGCATCAAATTCCTGATATTGAACTGTATTGGGCGCATAATTCCAGAAATAGGCTTCCGAGGGGTTTGCATCCAAAAGATATAGTATTGAATTGGATATAAAAGACTCTAAATCAGTTTTATGCGTGTTGGATGTCGAAAACAGGGTATAAGCCCCAATGGCCAGAATTTTTCCTTTCCCCAGCTCATATTCCAAAACGATTTTGCTGTTTTCGTGGAGATGGATATAAGCCCAATCTACGGCAATCACTTTCCCCTGCGGAATCATTTTCTCCCCAAAATAGCCATATTGAATGGTCGTAGTGTCTTTGTCGGGCTGAAAAATATAGGCACCTCCATGCATTTCTTTAAAAACGGGATGGGAGTAGAGTGCATGAAGTCCCAGTTTTCGACCATATCCTTCGTCTTTAGCTTCGGCCACATGTTTTTGTGGTTTTTGATTTTCCAGACCTAACTCAGGCAAAAGTTCCAAAGCTTTTAGGGTTAAAAGGAGTTTTCCCCCTTTTTCGCACCAGGTTTTTAGAGATTGTAAATCATGTTTTGGGAGGATATTTTCAATGGCGATGGTTGTATCGGTAAGATGAATCCAAATGACCTGGAATTTATCTAAATCTCTCGCTTTAAATTTTTTATGAATGACAACTCGCTCACATTCCAGCAATTCATTTTTCTGAATTGATGAAAACAGAGAATCCATTTCCTGGGGATGCTGGCCTTTGGCGAATTCCAGAATACCGATTTTTATTTTCGAAGTTTGGTTTGTTTGACTCAGACTCTGCGAGGGCTGAAAAGCCAGAAAAAACCCCAGCAAGATTTGAAAAACAAAAATTGAAATCAATGGTTTTGTCATATCCGAATTGTTTTTAAAAAGGTTGAAAAGAACTCATATGGTTGAATTACAAGTTTTTCTCAAGCCAGTTATATTAGAATTAAATCTATTTTCCGTAGTCTTTAACACATCGGAAACCCACGGTGGCGTTGCGCTCAAATTCCTGGGAAACCCGCAAAAGCATCTGATTCCAGTTTAAAGGTCGCGGCCCGCCCTGAACATACCACCAACTGGAGCCCGGATTGAAATAGCTTCCGCCTTTCATGATGATAAATTGATATGCCCCGTTATAGTAAATATCATTGGTTAGTTGCCAAACACATCCAGTTAAATCATTTATTCCTAGTGGGTTGGCTCCGTTTGGATAGCTTCCCACAGCTTGTGGAATTCCGTTTCCGGGATTACAGAGCAGCGAGTCGGATACGCTAAATTTAGCCACCGTAAGGGTTGATGTGATGCTTTCTGTGCTCACAGGTTTGACCTGCTGATTGTCCCAGGGCCAGAGTTTGATATCGTCGCCATTTTGGGCTGCAAACTGCCATTCACATTCGGTGGGAAGTCTTTTTCCGGCCCAGTTTGCATAGGCTTGTGCATCTTCATAACTCACATAAACCACCGGAAAATTCTCTTGTCCCGGCGGAATTTTCCCTTCAGTCCAATGCTTCAAATAGCGGTTGGTATCTTGCGGAATATAGGCTGTAGCTTTTAGAAATTCGCTGAACTGCTTGTTTGTCACGGGAAATAGATCCATGTAAAAGCTCTTTACCACCACAGAATCGTTCGAATTTTTTGGATAAGGAATAAAATTGTCGCCCTGATTGGTGGTGAATTTATAGGATCCACCAGAAACAAACACCATTCCTTCGGGAGTTTTAGTGGTGGGTTTTGTTGAAAAAGCAGTGCTGATAAGTCTGGGAGTTGATGGCTCCAGATAGTGTATGGTTTCGTCAATCAATTCTCCTTCTTTCAAAAGCTGAATCACTATTTTACCTTCGTAACCTTGCCATTTCTGAGTCAGATTGATGAGGTGGTTTCCGGGAGTTAGTCTTATGGGCGTATTTTCATAATCAGGTTCATGTTTCCAGATTCTGATTTCATCGCCTTCTGCAGCTAAAACGGAAAGATGATCCCCGCTTACAAGCTGAGTTGCAAGAAGTTTTGGGAAAATAGCCAGAACAGTTGTTGCTCCTTCGTTATTGGTTCCCAAATTGGATTTATGAAAGCTTTCCGTAAAAGCGGGAATATAGGTTTTGTTGTTTAAAGATATGGATTCCAGTTCTTTGTGATTCCAAATATCTACAATATGTTCATTTGGCGCTATTGATTTTTCAAAAAGCGGACCATCAAACCCCTGTGGATGGAGACTGAAAACAGTGTAAATGGTCTTGTTTTCGGCGGGCCATTCGTTCACCCATATGCTGTCGGAAAGCGTTGGAACAAGTACCTGAAAATGTGTGGAGTTGAAATTGGAGCTGTGCTCGCGCAGAATTCGGCTTGTCTTGCCCAACAGGCGGTAATCTTCTTCAATCCATTGGGGACGACCGGGAGGAAAAAGATTGATTTCTGTTCCATAACCATTGAAGAGCGACAACAGATATTCGCGGCGGATGCGTTCGAATTTGATTTCTGCCACTCGAAAAATGGCAAAATCGGGTTTGATGAATTTGTTGAGGTTGAGCATGGGCGGGTAATAGAGCGCATTGTGCACCCGACCCGAAATTATATTCTCCATATCGCGCGGAACGGCCATCCCTTCGCTGTACATAATCACGCCCTCTCTGGCACTATCAGCAGCATTTTGAAGCTTTTGGGAGGAACTGCCCTGAGTATCGAGCACCACGCCATCAGCGGTGATTTGATGGATAAGTCTGCCCATTCCACTATAATGATTCTCGTTGCGGGTATCTGTGTCCCAGGGATTGTAGCTGATGAAAAAACGGGTTCCCTTTTGGCGGGTTTCTGCAGCTAAATTTTGAAGTTGACCCAATCCGCCGGGTAAATCTTCGTACAAATCCCATTGGTTTCGTGGATCCAGACCCAAAGTGGGCCAGGTGGGCCAAATACCAATGAAATCGTCGCCACCATACCATTTTTTTCCCCGCTCAATAAATTGCAGGAAGGGCTCATATTTTTTTTCGGGGGTATAGAAATTCTCGTCCCAGGTCATCATGAGATGCGAAACATAGGCTTTTCTAATCCATTTTAAGTCTTCGCGCTCATACATGGCATTGTTGAAGGTTCCGGGTTCCACATCGTAGAGCATTCTTTGGCGGAACATGAGTTCAAGAGCCTGATGCCATTCGCCTTCGAAGGGCTCCATCCAAAGGGTATAGGTGACCCATTCGCCGGGTGGCAATATGGTTTCGAAGCGGTGGCGCTGAGCTTTTTCCGATTTTCCGGTTCGTCGGGTTAAGCCGCAGAAATGTTGCGAACTTTGAGTCATGGTGCTGAAACCCAGCTCCCAGGCATTGTCGGGGACAATCACATTAACAGGTGAAAATCCCGGTCTGAACAAATGGGTTCGCGACAACCAGTGATCGCCATGGCCGGTAATGTAAACTTCATTCTGAAAGGGTGAAAATGGGAGCACATTGCTTAGCGAAAGCGTATCGGTGGAGGTATTTTTAAAAGTGATGATGCCCTTGTAGCCCAAATTGAAATTCTGTTTTGTTTGCAAAGTGATACTAAGTTTCTGCAGACCAAGTTCCGTGAGGGAATCTTGTACCACCGTAATCTTCCCGTCTTTTGTATCCTGCCATTCACCATTCGTCTGGAAGGAAATCAAAGAGATATTTCCTGGAATTTCAACTTCCCCTATTTTTTTCAATATCAATCCTTTATCAGAAAACGCGGGTTCGAAAGAATTTTGAGCCTTTAGCCCGACGGCGGATAGAACCAGAAATGCCAGAAAAAAAATAGTTCTGCCAAGGTGAAAAAGATGCATTTTCATGGCTTATTCTCCCAGGTGGTAATCGGTTGAGAACTCATAAATGGTTGATTGAGTATAAGTTTCACCAGGTTCGAGAATGGTAGAAGGGAAGCTTAGTTGGTTTGGTGAATCGGGGAAATGCTGCGCTTCGAGGCAAAAAGCCGACCTGAATTTGTATTTGGTATTTTCGTGACCAATATCGGTACCATCGAGAAAATTGCCCGAATAGAATTGCATTCCAGGTTGGTCGGTGTAAACGTGCATCACCCTTCCGGTGACGGGCTCATAAACTTCGGCGGCCAGAATCATGGAGTCTTCGTAATAGTCGAGCACAAAATTGTGGTCGTAGCCTTTTCCCACAATCAGCTGGGGGTAAGGTTGCTGGATAAATTCACCAATGGGGCGGCTGACTCTGAAATCCATGGGTGTATTGGAAACTGCGGCTATTTCTCCGGTAGGAATAAGGGTGCTGTCCACTGGCAAATAGGATTCGGCATTGAGCATAAGTTTGTGATTGGTGATGGAAGATTTTCCCCCGTCGAGCAGGTTGAAGAAGGAGTGGTGGGTAAGATTTACCACTGTTTTCTTGTCGGTTTTGGCTTCATAATCAATCATGAGTTCGTTGCGGTTGGTCCAGGTATAGACTACTTTAACCGTGAGCTTCCCAGGGTAGCCTTCTTCGCCATCCTTGCTTTCGTAGGTAAGTTCCAGAACATCGTCTTCATCGTTCTGAAATTGGCGGGCTTCCCAGATAACATTGTGAAATCCGTCAGGTCCCCCGTGAAGATGGTTGGGGCCATTGTTTTTGTTGAGTTGATATTTTACCTGATCCAACTCAAACTCCCCATGTGCAATGCGATTGGCATAGCGGCCAATGATGGCGCCAAAATACAGATTGCCATTGAGGTATTCCCAGGCAGAATCGTAGCCAAGCACCACATTCGATTTATTTCCTTGACGGTCGGGAATCACGATCGACATAACTTTAGCCCCAAAATTGGTGATTTTCACATCGTTGCCCTGTTCGTTGGTGAGCGTAAATGTTTTAATTTTATCAGCCAACGGATGGGATTCGGCCATCTTTACTTCATTTGTTTGTTTCTCTATGGCAGTGGATGTATCCGACTGAATTTGTTCTTCCGATGTGGCGGAATTGCCAGATTTTTTCGGTTCAGTGCCACAGGAAATGATTACTATGGCAACCAAAGCCCAAGCGAGAAATGCGAGTAAAAAACTGTAAAATTTCATCATAGCTATTGTATTTTCCATTCTAAAATGCCCCCGGAATAATCCTGCTGAAGTTGAACCATCAATCGAACAGCGTTGGTGGTTACGGGCATGAAAGTCACAGAGTTAAATTCATTTATCTTAATCGTATAGTCGTTGTAAATGGTTACATTTTTCCATTCCAATGTTTTTTGATCGCGGAATTGAAGCTTCCAAGAAGCTGGAATTCTGCATCCTCCGTTTGGTCCATCATCGAACCAATAAACAGCTGTGCGACTGACGTTTGCGGTTTCGGGGAATTCATAAACCACCCATTCTTCGGTTCCTTTTTTATCCCAGAAAGTCAAACGGGGAATGGTTTCGTCGGCGGAATTTTTGGGGTCAACCTGATCGTTAACTGCCCGGAGTTGGTCATAGATATAGGAAGCCGATGCTTTGCTTCGCGAAGCCAGCGATGGTGGTGGGGCAGGCGAGGATGCTGATTCTTCGTAGGGAAACCACACCAGCATTTCGTTGGGACCCCGGTGAGCCCAGGCAAAATAGGGGATGAGGGTGAGGTCGGTTTCTGATTTTAGAATTTCCCCGCTTTCATTTTTGCTTACAGCCAATCCCTTTCCCACAAGTGTTTGCATTCCATCAATCCAGTTGTTATCGGTTTCAAAAGCAAGTGAAATATCTTTATCGAGCAACAGGTTCACCACTTTGTCATTATGGTCAACTCCTTCGGCGGCATAAACCAATGGTCCGACCTGTATGGCCATTTTCCCCCGGTTATTTTCGACGCTGTCTGACGACAAAACCCGCTTAATTTCCATGGGAAGAGATAGCTGAATGCGATCGCCCGGATTCCAGTTTCTGTCGATGACCGCATATCCTTTGTCCATGGTATAGGAGATTTCTTCACCATTCAATTTAACGGAAATATTTTGAGATTCGGTTTCCATGAAAGTATATAAATGGGTGGCAACTGCCTGATTACGAGCCCAGCCCGGAATGCGCAAATGCAGTTTCATGGGGGAATTTTTGGGGAAATTTGTCAGTAGCATCTCCAATTCACCACTCCAAGGGTAGTTGCCGTTTTGTTCCATTTGTAAATCGCCAAAAGGCATTTGAATGGTCGATAGGTTGGATGCGTAGAGGTTGATGTAGAGATTGTTGTTGTTATGGGCATACATGTAGCCGGGCAGCGAAGGCAGAAAGCGCACCACATTGGTTGGGCAACAGGTGCAGCTGAACCAGGGGCTTCGCTCATGGCTTCCGTCGGACTCTAAGGGATTGGGATAGAAAAACTGGTCGCCATTCATCGAAACGCCCGCCAGGAAATTATTGTAGAGAGTTCGCTCAAAAACATCCATATATTTCGCATCGCCATGAAGCAGGAACATTCGTTGGTTCCAGAGCATATTGGCAATGGCAGCGCAGGTTTCGCAATAGGCGGTGAGATTGGGGAGTTCGTAGTTTTCGCCAAAGGCTTCGCCATCGTAGGTGGAGCCAATTCCGCCGGTGATATACATTTTCTTGCCCACCACATTGTTCCACAGATGGTCGAGAGCATTTATATAGTCCTGATTACCAGTCAATGCGGCCACATCGGCCATGCCCGAATACATGTAGGCAGCTCTCACGGCATGACCCACAGCTTCTTTTTGCTCAATCACCGGAATATGATCCTGGGTATAATCCTTGTTCGACCCGTTTTCGCCGTAGGTGTAGAGGGTTCTGTTTTTGGAGTTTCCCCGCTGGTCGAGGAAATATTTGGCCATGGCTAAGTATTTTTCCTGGTGGGTGACTCGATAGAGCTTAACCAAACCGATTTCAATTTCCTGATGACCAGGAACATCGTGGAGTTGGTTTTCGGCAGGGCCAAAAGTTTTGCAGATTAAGTCGGCGCTTTTGGTGGCCACATCCAGAAAATTGGTTTTGCCGGTGGCTAAAAAGTGAGCCACCGCGGCTTCGTACATGTGGCCAATATTATAGAGTTCGTGGCTGTCTTTGAGATTCGACCAACGGGTATCGCCAGCACCATTAGGAAGTAAAGCCGGATTGATGGTTCGCGAGGTGTATAGATAGCCATCGGGTTCCTGGGCATGGGCAATAAGGTTTATGAGGCTGTCGAGATATTGTTCGAGTTTGGCATCGGGGTAGGTGTGGAGCGAGTAAGCCGCGCCTTCCATCACTTTGAACACATCGCTGTCGTTATATCTGAAGCCTTCGAATTTTCCCTGGGCAATGCCCGCCGCCACTGCGAAGTTGGCTATTCGGGAAGTTTGTTCGCACTTGTCGAAATCGAAGGGGATGGTTACTTTTCGATTGGTTTTGATACGATTGAGCCAGAAATTGTCGGTGAGTTTAACGTACGTAAATTCAACGGGTTGAATGGGATAATCGGTGGCAGAAGGTTCGGATTTTTTCGAAGTACACGAGACCAATAAAAGAGAAATCCCCCAAAAGAACAGAATATTTTTCAATGACATAAGCCAGGTTTTTAATGTTTATACAACCCCATAAATTTAATAAAAACTCTTTGAAGAAAGGGCTGATTATTAAATATTCTTCATAACGTATTTAAATTGAATTGGTTGCTATTTTGGGGTGGTTTTATTAGATTTTTTTGGGGTAGACTGGATTTTTCTTTGTTTGAGTGGATGTTCAAACAATTAAAAAAGCATCAGAAACAGTATTGGCTCATTGTGAATAGAATATTTCTGCAATAGGGCGAGGTATATTTCTGCTTTTCAGCATTTAAAATAGTTTATTATATTCTCATATGCAGGTTCATAAGCGGCAAATTGACTGTTCAATGGGAAATTCTTAGCATGTAAAATGGGGACTACTATTTGCGTGCCCCCAATTGCCAGATACCTATTGCCGCAAATTAGCAGAAATGTTCTTTTTTCTTTAGGTTCGTAATAGGGTGGAACATTCTGAATTCCAATAATTTTTGGTGCTGATTTTTCTACAAATTCATCGCTGGAAAAATAGAAACCGAGTTTTTGCAGCCAGTAATTCACTTGAAGCGACATGGGGAAAACATACTCAATAGTTGGATTTTCCGCGATTATCTTTTTTATATGTTCAACTCCTGGAATTGCCTTTTCTTCGGGGATGTAAACAGTTTTACTTTTGGGAGCATGGGGCAAAGCCGAATTGCAAAGATTTGTAATGTATATTTCTTCTGGTTTTATATTACCAAAGGTGATATGGATTATCTGATTAAAGACGGATGCTGCCAAACCATATTTACTTGCAAAAGCTCTGTCTTTTATGGTTTTATCAAAAAAGTAATTGGCAAACAAGGCATATTCCGCTTGAGTATCGGATTGCTGCAAACGCGGGTCGTGACCAATTAACAAAGCTCTTGGTATATGTTGTTTTGGTTTCCAGTCGAGTGTTTGCATGTAATAGCTCAATTTTCCAAACCTTCAATAATTCTTATTTCCAGAATTTCTTCCTTCATTTTTGTTAGGTTTATGCTCACCGGATGTGCTGCATCATTCAACCGGTCAAACACCCTTCTGCAAATCTTCATTTTTTGCTCATCGCTCATGCCAGCGGTAAACTCCGGCAACTCGCCAAGATGCTGAATGATTTCTCGCTTGTGTTTTTTTAGGAATGCAGGAAAATACAATTCGTAAACCATGCCGTCGATGATTTGCTCGAAGTAGGTAGGTATAAGTTGGACTGGTGAATTAATAAGCTTTTGGATTTTTAGGAAAATAATATAGTCCACGAATCGCTTGAAGTGTCCTACATTATCAGTTTTGTAAATTGGAATCTCTAATAGTGGTTCTTTGTCAATTTGAAAATTGTTGCCCTGCATCTTCCCTTTATTTTCTAGCCAAAACTCAATCAGTTTTGAATTGAGTACTGCAGTTAGATACATCATGTCCAATCTACTAGTTTGAATTACATTAAACGACATCATCACATAAGCTGGTTCTTTAGTATAGATGAAAGTTGGGGAAATACACTTTCTAACAGATAGAATTTTTTCTCCTTCTTTAAAAAACTTTTCATCCCTAGGCCAGTGAAGATGAAAATAGTCTAATCTACCATTCTGATTTTCCCTCCTTTCATCCATTATATTCCTATATTTTCTGAGATGCTTCACAAGGTTTGGGGCATCATTTTTATAATTTGATTTAGTGATGTAAATAATTTCCTTTTCAAACTCTGAAACGAACCTATATTTATCCACTTCACTAGGTTCAAATACTCTTTTAACATACTTTTTCTCTTTTGAATCTAGTGAATTAAAAAAATCAATCGGGACTACGAATACACCTTCCCCAACACTTACCTTTTCGCTGTCAATTAGCTTTATGTTTCTGGAATTAACGACGTCAGGGTTGGGGACAATGCCTTGTGCTATTTCCTTTTCCGTTAGATTAAAGTCCCCTTTAGACTTTATTTTTTCTAATACTTCAGATGCTTTGTTACTATTGAATGTTATTGATTTCTCTTTGTATTCATTAGGCTTTAATTTAAATATATAAGTAAATAGAATAATATAATGTCGTATAATGTTGTATATATGAAATAATAA
>CAXYYJ010000020.1:0-79665 GCA_964293475.1 uncultured Draconibacterium sp. | reverse complement strand
CAATGGTCAACTTGCTCTTTTTTAGCAATTTGCTTATGTCGAACTCAGGTTATTAAATTTGAGTACAACATTATTAAAAAAATGGATAACCACGGCTTTTTCAATATTACAGAATTTAGACAACTTCCTGAACTATTGATTCATTACATTGATGCTGAGCACCGTAGCTTAACCATAACATCACGATTCAATATTAACCTCCAACTTTGCCCAAACTTTCAGATATTAAATTCAACAGAAAGCCAATTATTTACTGAATTACCTAAAGCAAATGCTCCGATAGAGGTCAGTGATGATGGTAATATTAGTTTTAGAGAATGCAAGTCACAGTTTAGTTATAAGGGTTTTGATTTTAATATTACTTATGGATTTACCGACAACAACGATGCTGTAAATTCTACCGAGCTTTTAGATGCAGAATTCACCCGAATATTGCCAATTATTAAGCTATTTATTCAAAACTGTGTAAATGAACACTTGTTAATTGCAGAGCTCGAAAATCAAAAAAATGATATTTACCATCAGACTGTCTTTCAATCGCACAATGCCATTGCCTTTGCCGATTTGAATGGAATCGTTAACACAGCGAATGATGCCTGGGTTAAAATGCACGGATACCAAAATTTAGATGACATAATCGGACGGCCACTCAATATTTTTCACAATAAAAAACAACTTGAAGAACAAGTTAATATCCATTTAAAATCTAGTTTAGAATTGGGTCGTTCCACCGATGAAATTGGTCATATTGATAAGAATGGTAAAGAAATTCACACCTTAATGACCACCATAAGAGTGGAAAATAATGAAAAACAGCCTATAGGTTTTGCGGGTATTGCCACGGACATTACTGAGCTTAAACTATTTCAGGAACGATTGCTGAGTATTTTAGAATCAGTTGCTTTTGGCATCATGCTCATAGACCCCAATACCTTCGAAATCACTGAATTAAACACAGCTGCCATCAAATATATCGGCACTGCAAAAGAAAATATTGTTGGCAAAAGATGTCATAATTTTGCATGTCCGGCTGAGAAAGGCAAATGCCCGGTCAAAGATTTAGATGTTAAGGTAAATAATTCTGAACGGATTTTGCTAACAGCTCGTGGAGAACGAATTCCTATTTTAAAAACCGTAAACGAAGTCTATTTGAATGATCGAAAAGTATTGATAGAAAGCTTTATAGACATCAGAGACCAAAAAAGAGCCCAGCAACTCGCCGAAGAAAGTGTAAAACTAAAAACAGCTTTCCTATCCAATATCAGCCACGAAATAAGACCCCCCCTAAATCATATTCTGGGGTTCACAAGTCTTGTGCTCGACGACGACACAATTTCTGACACTTACAAGGAATATCTGGGAATTGTGAAAAGAAGTGGAAATAACCTTTTGAGAATTATTGAGGACATTGTCACCATTTCGAAAATAGAAGCCGGACATCACAGTATCAGCGAAAATAGTTTCTATATCAACCAGTTAATTTACGGTGTTTTCACAAAATACCAGTCGGAATTGGTGAGAAGAAAGAAAAAGATTAAACTGCTTTTCGAAAATAACATCGATATTTCCAAAAGCAATATCATGGCCGACGAGATGAAAATTAAACAAGTAATTGAAAATCTGGTTAGTAATGCCATCAAATATACAGAATCTGGTTTTGTGAGCATAGGTTGCGTTATTCATGATAAAGTAATTGACATCATCATTCAGGATTCGGGCCAGGGAATTGCGGAGGAAAACCTGCCCCTTATATTCGAAAGTTTCCGTCAGTTTAATACCACAAGCCGTAAAATTTATGAGGGAATTGGCATTGGACTAAGCATTTGCAAATCACTGAGTAATATGATTGGCGGTGATATTAAAGTTGAATCTACCTTAGGAAAAGGAAGCATTTTCACGTTCACTTTCCCCTACAATCCTGTGGATGAAAAAGACCAGGTTATTGAAGAATTAGATGTATCCACCCCCAATCTAACCGGAAAAACCATTCTAATAGTAGAAGACGAAAAAATAAATTATTTATATCTTAAAACACTCCTTCAACCCACAAAGGCTCACGTGGTTTGGAAACAAAATGGAAGTGAAGCTCTGGAGTTTTTCAACAATCATAACAAAGTTGATTTGGTGTTGATGGATATGCAGATGCCCGTTATTGACGGTTACGAAGCCACCTATAAAATACGCAGATTAGATCCGAAAGTTATTATAATTGCTGTGACAGCCAATGCGTTGGCCGACGACAGACAAAAATGTCTGAGTCTCGGTTGCAACGAATATACCACCAAACCCATTCAGCAGGATATTCTATTCTGGCATCTGGGGCATTATCTTAAATAACCCATTTTTCTTACACGTTTTAGTAATCCGGAGATGGATTATAATTTCCAAACAGGGCAAATAAACCCCTAAATTTCCTATTTTTGCAGGCCAAATCAACAGAATGGATATTGTATCTTTTATTGAGAAAAGCCCCAAAGCAGAATTGCACTCCCATATTGACGGGGGGCTGAGGGTTCAGACTATTATTGACCTGGCGAAAAAACACAAGGTTTTTTTGCCAAGCTTCGAATTTGACACGCTTTTGCCACTCATTCAAATTGACAAAACCTGCGCGAGCCTTGTGGAATACTTCAAGCCTTTTGAGTATACCATTAATGTAATGCAAACAGAAGAGGCAATAGAACGGGTGATGTATGAATTTCTGGAAGATGCGGCACTTGAAAATACCAAATACATAGAAGCACGCTTCTCGCCAGCGCTACACTTAAAAAATGGCCTGACCCTAAATCAGGTTATGAATGCTATTATCAGGGGGAAAAATCAGGGAGAAAAAGACTTTAATATCAAAAGCAATATCATTGTTTGCGGGCTTAGACAAAACTCCAGTCAAACAAATATGGAACTGGCTCAGCTGGCTGTGGATTATAAAAACAAAGGAGTTGCAGCATTTGATATGGCTGGGGAAGAGTTGGGCAGACCCGCCAAAAACCATATACCTTCATTCGAAATAGCTGTTAAAAATAATTTATTCAGAACTGTCCATGCTGGTGAAGCCGATGGAGCACATTCCATTGCCGATTCCATTCACTATCTTGGGGCTCATCGTATTGGACATGGAACCCATTTATTCGAAGACCCCGATTTGCTTCAATATGTAATCGATCATCAAATTGCACTTGAAGTGTGTCTTACAAGCAATATGCAAACTAAAAGTGTGGCACATATTAACGATCACCCGATTAAATCGTATTTTGCTCAAAATGTTCCTGTTACTATAAATACTGACAGCACATTAATTTCGGGAACTACCATAACCAATGAACTCTTGCTCGCTCATACCCTTTTCGACTTTAACCCCACTGAGCTTTCGAAAATAATACTCAACGCTTTTGAGCATGCTTTTTTGCCTTTTGATGAAAAACAAGACTTGTTGAACTCCGCAAAACACGAAATAAACCATCTTTTAAATAATTCACATAAATAAACTAAGGAAACAAATGAAAACTAAGCAGAAAATTCAAAGATACTTTGCTATTTGTTTCAGCCTGATTATTTTTGCATAAACACATGATTATGGAAGATTCTACAATAATTGATTTGATTTATGAACTGCGAAAGAAATGTTTGCAAATAGATGAGAGTTTCTTTGATAGTTTCGACATTTCTCAGGCTGAGTATAATATGTTTATTTGTTTAAAAAACTGCAAACACTTTAATAGCTACAGTGTTGCGGAAAAAATGAATCTGTCACTCTCCAGGGTTAGTAGAATTATTGACAAAATGGTGGGAAAAGAATTCCTTTCAAGAACAACCAATAAACTCGATCGGAGGGCAATCGACATCAAACTTACTCCTAAAGGCAAAGAGGTTATGAATCAAATTGATGAATATCGTCTTGGCCGCGCAAATAAAATTCATGCTCAAATTAATGAACAGGAAACTGAGCAAATCTCCCAAAGCCTTCGAAAACTCATTGAAATACTATAGTCTTCCTCTTCAAATCAATTTTCAAACCACTACATTATGTAGTTATTCATCACCCCTGTCAACTTTAACATCATGAGCACAAATCAATTATATCACCAATTAAGCAATTCCGACAACTTTTTTCTACTTGCAGGCCCATGTGTGGTTGAGAATACCACTATGCCTCTGGAGATTGCCGCTGAAATCAAATCGATCTGCCAAAAACTCAATATTCCATTTGTTTTTAAAGCCAGCTACAAAAAAGCCAATCGTAGTAAATTAGGTTCTTTCTCTGGAATTGGAGATGAACTGGCATTGTCTACCCTAAAAAATGTGGCTCAAACGCTTCATGTTCCCATAGTTACCGATATTCACAGTGTTGAAGAAGCCCAATTAGCTGCCGAATACGTTGATATTCTGCAAATTCCGGCTTTTTTATGCCGTCAGACCGAGCTCCTGGTAGCCGCAGCAAAGACCGGAAAAATCGTGAATATTAAAAAAGGGCAGTTTCTGAGCGCCGCTTCCATGAAATTTGCCGTTGAAAAAGTGAGAGAATCGGGCAATAATCAGGTAATGCTCACCGACCGGGGAACCATGTTTGGCTATCAGGATCTTATTATCGATTACAGGGGGATTCCTGAAATGCAGAAAAACAATGTCCCTGTAATTCTCGACATCACCCACAGCCTTCAGCAACCCAATCAGGAATCGGGTGTTACCGGTGGACAGCCTGACCTCATCGAAACTATTGCCAAAGCCGGAATAGCCGTTGGTGTAGATGGAATTTTTCTCGAAACACACCCCAACCCTGCCTGCGCCTTGTCCGACGGAGCCAATATGTTACAATTGAATTTATTGGAAGGTTTGCTCCAAAAACTCGTGAAGCTAAGAGCTGCATCACGTTAAAAAATTGTTTACAAACTCCGTTTTCCCCCTATTTTAACCCGGGGATTGGTTTTGTATAAAATCTAAATGTAATTTTGTTAGCTAATTAACAAGAAGTGATTTCGAACGATAAAATACATATTTCCCGCAATTCAGCCATTGAAGAATATATTGAGCTCTTGGAATCGAAAGAGCATAAAAGAATCTTGCTTCGCAAGCAGGCTGCGGAAACCAAAAATTTATATGTTGGCAATAAAGTCTATTTCAGGGGTTTGATAGAATACAGCAATCGGTGTAAAAAAGACTGTTATTACTGCGGGGTAAGAGCTTCAAATCCAATACCCGACCGGTATCAGCTCGAAGATTCTGAAGTTCTCGAAGCAGCCAGATTTGCCATGGAAAATAAATTTGGAAGTATAGTTTTGCAATCGGGCGAGCGCAATGACAAAGCCTTTATTACAAAAATTGAGCAACTTCTTGAGCAAATTAAAAATCTTTCTGCTGGTAAACTGGGTATCACGCTATCCTGCGGAGAACAATCACGAGAAACCTATGAACGATGGAAAGAAGCCGGAGCTCACCGTTATTTGCTTCGTATTGAAACCAGTAACCCGGAACTCTATATCAAACTTCACCCGCAAAATACCTTGCATCAATTCGATGAACGGGTTTTAGCCCTTCACACGCTTAAAGAAACCGGATATCAGGTTGGAACCGGCGTTATGATTGGATTGCCATTTCAAACAACCACCGATTTAGCCAATGATTTAATTTTTTTCCAGAATCTTGATGTGGATATGGTGGGCATGGGACCTTATATTGAACATAAATCAACACCATTGTATCAGTACAGAGAAACCCTGATGTCATTGCAGGATCGATTCGATCTTTCATTAAATATGGTTGCTTTATTAAGAATTCTCATGCCAAAAATAAATATAGCGGCCACTACAGCCATGCAAGCCATTGATCCACAGGGGCGTGAAAAAGCCCTGGTGGTTGGAGCCAATATCATTATGCCCAATCTTACTCCTGTGAAATATCGTGAGAACTATTTACTGTACGAAGACAAACCCTGCATAGACGAAGAAGCGTCGGAATGCCACAACTGCTTAGAAGCCAGAATACATATGGCAGGTGGAGCCATTGGATACGACGAATGGGGCGATAGTTTGCATTTTGCATTAAGAAACCAAATCAATTAGATTTTTCCCTTTATCTTTGCAGCAACTAAAGAACTTAAATGAAAAACTACGCTATAGTTTTGGCCGGCGGCTCTGGTAGCAGGATGCAATTGGACATTCCCAAAGCTTTTATTCAGCTTGATGGTAAACCGTTATTGGAATATTGTATCAATGTTTTTTCAAATCATCACGATATTCACCACATCATTGTTGTTGTTCCTGATGGCTACGAGTCGAAAACTCTTTCCCTTGCAAAGAAAAACGGCCTTACGAAAGTTATAAGGGTTTGCACTGGCGGAAATAACCGATTTTTTAGTAGCCGACTGGGGATCAGCCAAATAGACGATGCGGAAGCAAAAGTCCTGATTCACGATGCAGCCCGCCCTTTCATCAGTGAGCAGCTTATCAGCGAAAGTCTGGCAAAACTTGATGAATTCGATGCTGTGAATCTTTTGGCACCCGTTCCCGATAGCCTTGTTGAAGTTCATCAAAACAAAATAACCCAATCGCTCGACAGAAATGTAATAAGACAAGTTCAGACACCACAGGCTTTCAAACTTTCTGTTATAAAAAAAGCGCATGAACTTGCCCTAAACGATAAATTGACTTCGGTTGCAGACGATTTTAGTCTCATAGAACAATATGGACTTGGCAGTACATCATGGATAGAAGGAAACAGACTGAATTTTAAAATTACCTATCCGGAAGATTTGCAACTTGCATTGGCATATATTAAACATTGATATAAATTATTATTAAAACTCTGAAAATGAAACAATTAATTATGAAGCTTTTTATCCCCCTTATTCTGGTGATGTCGCTCATTCTTTCTTCTTGCAGCGGATTATTTGGCTCAAAAGATCTTCCAAAGGGATTTGTATATTTAGCCGATGTGAGTGCCGATATTAAGCAAGATATCAAATACTATTCAAAGGAAAACTTTGTGGGAAAAAGAATTGAAGGTTATAAAGAGCCTGTTGCAATAACCACATCAGAACCCGCCAAGGCACTGCAAGCTGTTCAGAAGGAATTGGCTGAGAAAAAATTAACGCTGATTATTTACGATGCCTATCGGCCACAAAAGGCTGTTAATCAAATCATGGCATGGGCAAAAGACTTAAGCGATACTTTAAATAAGGACACCTATTATCCGAATGTGAAAAAATCGGATCTAATCAAGCTCAATTACATTATGGAGAAATCGGCCCACAGCAGAGGAAGTTCGGTTGATGTAAGCATTGTGGACGAGAATGGCAAAGAGCTTGATATGGGCACGCCATTCGATTATTTTGGAAGCAGATCGTGGCCTTCGAGTCGATTGGTAACCCCTAAGCAAAAAGAAAACAGAATGATGCTGCAATTTGTCATGGTTAAAAACGGATTTACCCCTTACAAAGAAGAATGGTGGCATTTTACGCTTCAAAATGAGCCTTTTCCCGATACTTATTTCGACTTTGATGTGGAATAAATTCTATCGAATTTCTTGAATAGCTTGTGAATGCGCGAGTAAAATAAAGCAGCCGCAAGACCTAATCCTACCACAAAACCCAGCCAAATGCCCTTGGCTCCCCAACCTAACTCAAAGGCAAAGAAATAACTTACCGGCAAATTAATCAGGATATAGGCTATCAAGGCGTAAATCATGGCATTTCTAACGTCGGCAAGCCCCCGCAAAATGCTGAGCAAGGTAACCTGCAGTCCATCAAATATTTGAAATACAGCCACAAAAACAAGAAGCTGCGCGGCTAAAGCCACGACCTGTTCATCTCTCGTATACAAAAAAGGCAACTGATTTCTAAATAGTGCGAACATTATTGCTGCGAAAGTCATGAATATCAAAACCAAATGCACGGATGCTTTGGCTGCCATCTGCAAAGCATTGATATCCTTTACACTAAATTGATGCGACACTCTGATTGTTGTTGCCGAGCCAATGCCTGTTACTATCATAAACGAAACCGTGGCCAATCCCAAAGCAATATTATGAGCTGCCAATGGAATAACGCCAAGCCAACCCATCATAATTCCGCTTAACCCGAAAGCTGTTACTTCGAGCAAAATCTGCGTAGCGATTGGGAAGCCTACACTCAGCAAGCGAATTACTCTGGCTTTACTCGCCTTTACTGTTTTTAGCAGCGGTATAAAAGAACTGAATTTTTCTTTTCGCATGAAAAAGAAAACAAATAGGAGCGGCATTGAGATTCTTGAGATTAATGTTCCATAGCCTGCTCCATCCAGCCCCAGTTTTGGCATTCCAAAATTACCAAATATGAGCAGATAATTGAAAAAGATATTGATGAGATTGGCAATAATGGTGATAACCATGGCATGTTTGGTATCTGCTATACCCTCCGCAAATTGCTTCATTGTAAAAAACATAATAAAAGGAATCAACGAAACAACAAGGATTCTGTAATAACTTACAGCCATTTCAACAATATGTTCGGGTTGTCCCATCAGGTGGAATGTATAGCTTATCCCCCACAAAAGAACCGACAATATGATAACGATAATGGAATTGGTTAAAAAGGAACATTTGAGCAGCGACGAGGCTTCTTTACGATTATTTTGAGCAAATGCATGTCCAACCAAAGGCGTTAAACCAAAGGTAAATCCCATAGCAAATACCAAACCCAGAACAAATACCGAATTGGCAAAAGCAGAGGCAGCCAACTCGTCGGTACCCACATACCCTACCATCATATTGTCCACCTGCTGAACCAAAACCTGTCCAGCCTGAGAGAGCATCACAGGAAAGGCAATTTTTAAATTTCTGGAGTAATAAGGGAAATAGGATTTAAGCCCGTTCATAATTTAGTTTTTCCGGGCGCAATTTACGGATAAAAACAAGGCTCTATTGAAATTGTAAAACTGCCATTGAAACGGCAATAACCCCAAAGGTAACGCTCATTAAACTTAGAAAACCAATTCTGGGATCCCACAGTCTTATCTGGCTTTTCATGGCACGACGAGTAAAAACAGTAAGTGCTATTAAAGTAAAATACCAAAGAAGAAAAACAGTAAATTTAATGTGAAGCAAGGGCATTGTTCCCAATACCTTCCAATATGGAGTCATAAGATAACCTCCAGTTAAAAACATGATTCCCAAACCTATATGCGACAACCGGAGAAACTTTTTTACGCTCATTAAAAGAAATTCGGCCTCCGATGATGATACTTTCGAACAACTTCTGCGCATCAATAAAAACGTAACCATCGATCCAAGGCTTAAAACCAAACCGAAAAAATGCAAAACGAGCATAAAAGATTTCATGTGCTAATATTTTATAAGATTATTATTCCCCCTAAAACCCGAAAAACTGTGTAAATCTGATTATCTATTACTTTGCCGGACATATTCCATCAAAAATAATTAAATCGGAAAAATGACATTTGGGTTATTTTAAAGGGCAAATTTAACGATGCTTTAATTAGCTTTGTGTTAAAATATGTATAAAGAAAATCCAACTTTACAAAATTACTGACCCAATAGTTTTTTAGGAACACTATCGTTTTTTTTATTACTTTCAACGAAAATAAACTACGAAATTGAAAATAGAAAGATACCCCCCAACAAACTCTACCAGCCTGCAAGCCTGGAATAGTGCCGATGAATTATTAATTCAACAAGCTGACAATCTAGCCACAAAGCAATTGCAACTGGCTATTTATCACGATACCTTTGGATATCTATCCTGCCATCTTCATTCCTTTAGCCCTCAGGTTGTTACCGTTTCAAAATCGCAAGAAAAAGCCATTATTCGAAATTTGCAGCTCAACAAACAGCCTGTTGATGGATTAAACATCATCGATCCGCTATGCGATTTAGAGAAAAAAACCGATGTGGTTTTTATGAAAATGCCAAAGTCAAATGACTTGTTTGAGTTGTTTCTAAACCATATTATAAACAATTTAAATGACGATGGTACCGTTTACGTAGGCTTTATGACGAGAAATTTCAGCAGCGGTGCATTGGCAATGGCCAAAAAATATTTTGACAGCGTTGAACAAACCAAAGCTTTAAAAAAAGCCAGGCTAATGATACTTCGCAAACCTGTGGGTGGCAAAAAGGAGTCATTGATTCATAAAATCGAATATCATGACTTGGTTTTTCAGCAATATTATGGGGTTTTCTCAGCAAACAATATTGATTATGCAACTCAATATCTGATTGAAAACCTGAAAGTTACAGAAAGTGATCTGAACATACTGGATTTGGGGTGTGGAAATGGCGTTATTGGCATTATGGCCCACAAAATAAATCCTGAAGCACAGGTTCATTATATCGACGACCAAAATATTGCAATTGAATCAGCAAAACTCAACAGTAAGGATGGAACTTTTTATCATCAGGACAATCTTGATTGCTTTGCAAACGAAGAATTTCATCTGGTTCTTTCCAATCCGCCATTCCATTTTGAACACGAAAACAATATTGAAATCAGCCTGAATTTATTCAGAGAAGTTCACAGGATTTTGAAAAAAAATGGCTCCTTTCAAATGGTAGCAAACCAACATTTAAACTACAAACCGCATTTGCAAAAAATATTTAAAAGCGTTCATGTAATTAATAATAATGCTAAATACATCATTTACAGATGCATAAAATAGAAAAGCATCTTGTGTTTATTAAAATAAGTGTTTTAAAAATTTGATGTAGCATTTTTCAACAAATCTGGAATTTCTTTAAAATTATTGCTATATTTAGATAAAATATTGATTATGGCTAAGCAAGACAATTCCGTTCAAACCCTTCGTGGATTCGCCATTATTTTAGTGGTTATGGGCCATGTGATAAACTATTTTGTGATTTCTAAATTTATACAATAGTTTACATTCTGATTTAGTATGAAAAATAAACAGTTAATATTATTTTTTATTTTCACCTTTCTTTATGTTGCTACAAGTTTTTTTTCTTTGGCTCAATCTATTCATTGTGACCATATTATTGGTCCCGAAATTGAATATATAAATGGCACAAAAGTAAACCCCGGAGATACTTTTTGTATTGAACCAGGAAAAAGGCCTGGACTATATATTGGAAATATTTCCGGAACGCCTGAACTACCACTGGTGTTTATAAACCATGAAGGCATTGTAGAAATAGAAAGCAATCTTGGTTATGGAATCTCTGTTGCAAACTGTCGGTATATAGTTTTATCGGGTAGCGGGAATTCAGAACAATATGGAATTCATATTAGCTCAGTGCCCAATGGGTCAGGAATAAAAGCCGGAATGTTAACGAGCAATCTGGAAATAACCCGTTTAGAAATATCAAATACTCTATATTCTGGTATCGTTGCCAAATCCGATCCCACCTGTAGCTTCGAATCTGTTAGAGACAGTTTTACCATGTACAATACAAATATTCATCACAATTATATTCATCATGTGGGGAATGAAGGGTTGTATATCGGAAACTCTTTTTATCAGGGAGTAACTCTCAATGAATGCGATACCACTGTATTGCCTCATATTCTTGATGGCGTTGATATTCACCACAATATCATTGAGTATACAGGTTGGGACGGAATACAACTGGGATGTGCCCTATACAATTCTCAAATTCACCATAACCAGATATATTCTGACAGCCGCGAGGAAAGAATTTATCAAATGAGTGGAATTATGGTAAACCCAGGTAGCTCCTGTGATGTTTACAACAACGTCATTATCAATGGAAAAGGAACCGGAATTTCGATGCAAGGAATCGGGGGGCAAAAGATTTACAACAATCTAATAGTGAATGCCGGTAAAGACTACCAACCCGGCAACCAAACTTCGGCCCAAAAATTTGGCATCTATTGCAAATATGAAATAAATGAAGGCACTGATTCTTCTTTCCTGTTTGCAAACAACACCATCATAAACCCAAAAAGCGACGGAATACGTTTTCAAAACAGACAAAGCTCTGACAATATCTTTTGCAATAACCTTATCATTAATCCAGGCGCCTATGATTACTACGAAAACAGTGGAAACACATCGGTCTCTGGCCCCGACAGCTACATCTATATTTATTATGACGACATTGATTTTCTGGAGTTTAACAATATTTTCAGGCGGACACCTACAGAAATTGCCTTTACCGACACTTTAGAAAGAAATTACAATCTACTTCCTGAGTCGATAGCAATTGATGCCGGAGCAGACCTAAGTCAATATGGAATAAATACTGACATCCTTGATCAAATCAGACCTTTTGGCCGACATTATGATGTTGGAGCTTTTGAATATACAGGAACTCATATATTTCCAATAGTTGCAGATAAAGATTCTTTTATCAATGTCTTTCCCAATCCAAGCTCCAATAAAATAAACATCGTTTCAACAAGTCAGACCCAAATTATTAGCATAAGCATCTATAGTTGCGATGGGAAACTAATGAAACAAATCAATACAGATTCAAATATGGAGACCATTAACACCAAACGTCTGGAAAATGGCATTTATACTTTGGTTGTTCAACTAAAAAACAATATGATTATTAATAAGAAATTTCTAAAAATCTAAATATGGCAAAGCTTAAGAACGTGTATTTTCCGGGGATGAACGGAATAAGGTTTATCGCAGCCTTCTCTGTAATCTTTCATCATACCGAACAATCCAAATATTGGGTTGAACTACCCAGTTTATGGAATAATATTATTGTGGATAATGTAGGTCACAAAGGAAGAATCATATTTTTTGTTCTTTCGGGATTTTTAATAACCTATTTATTTCTTGCCGAGTTGAAAAAAACGGGAAGCATAGATCTAAAAAAGTTCCACATCCGGCGTAATTTAAGGGTTTGGCCCCTTTATATAGTGATTGTACTTTTTAGTTTTTTCATTCTCCCTTTGTTCAATATGCTCACTTGTCATCATTGCGGATTCGACTTTGGCCCCACCGCATTTAACGATATGTTGTCCATTTCCTTTTGGTCTAAATTCCTGGTTTATATGTTCATGTTTGCTAATTTTGGTCGCTTTTTGTGGACGCCGGTTCCCGGCCTTAGCCAACTTTGGTCCATAGCTGTTCAGGAGCAGTTTTACTTAGTTTGGCCAACCATAACCCGAATTTTTAAGCGCGGCTTCCTGCCCATGGTGATTATTTTTATTCTCGGGAAGGTATTAATTGAAGCGGTGCTTCGCTTTTATAGTGCAAATTGGGACTTGTATCAATTGCCCGTAATTTCTTACAATCAACTGGGATCATTAATAAAATTCTGGGAAATATTTGCTGTAGAACAAATGGCCTTGGGTGGGCTTGCTGCCTATATTTTTATTGAAGAAAAAGAAAAAATTCTGAATTTCGTGTACAACAAGTTTTTTGCAACTTTCATTGTGGCGCTTTATATTTTCCTGTTCTTCGTTAAAGTAGATTTCTATTTTCATGGTTTTGTGGAAGGGCTCATTGCCACTTTCCTTTTATTGAACATTTCAACAAATCCAAAATTCCCCATCAAACTTGAAACACCAACACTCAATTATCTTGGAAATATTTCCTATGGCATATATTTGTTTCACAACATTTTTATCATACTGACAATGAATCTTTTAATGAGATTTTCATTTCAGGACAACATGATTTTGTTCAATATATTTCTATACTCCATCACCATTTCTCTAACCTTATTCTTCTCCGGATTATCATTTAAATACTTCGAATCCTACTTCCTCCAAATCAAAGGAAAGTTCGAAGTTGTTAAAAGTAACCGCAAAATGAACTGGGAAGATAAAAATTCCGCTGATGAACAAAAAGAAGAGAAATAAAATTGGTCTTCTTGCATTTTTCCTTTCTTCCATACTGCTGTTAATAATAATAACAGCAGTGTGGTATGGAAAGGTATTCATTACAGAGTTTCTCTATTATCCAATATCTGAACGTCAAAACAAATGTAACACAGTAGATTCTCTTGATTTTCAACAGGTTTTAAAAGATAACAATCTGAGCGATACTAATTTAATTGAAATAGGAAGCGGATTGTTAAAATTACAGGCTGTATATCTAAAAGCCGATACGGGAGCAAACTATCTACTCCTTATTCATGGCAAAAAAGAATGTCCTTTTGCAATGCTCAAAGGCGGACTAACACTGCAAAAAATGGGGTTCTCGGTGCTCATCCCCGTATATTATGGGCATGGAAATGATAGTCTTCAAACTATGATTGATTATGGAAAATACTCCATAATGCAAATGGACAGTTGTGTTCGTTATATTCAAAATTTGGGGGGGAAGAAAATCGGTGTCATTGGGAGAAGCATGGGCGCTTCTATCGGAATTATTGCAGCAGCCAGAAATAAAGCCATACAAGCAGTTGTGGCCGAATGTCCGGCAAAATCTGTCCAATCGAGCATCTCCTATAAGCACTCTTTATATTCTGATTTACCCGATTTCCCGTTTTTAGATATAAAAATCCGGGCTACAAAATTGGCTCTTAGCGACAATCTGGATAGTCTGGCTGCCATTAACTTTGTGCGCAGAATCTCGCCACGGCCCTTGTTTATCATGGCAGCAACAGAAGATGTGGTGATAAATCCTCAGGATTTTATTGATTTATTCGAACAGGCCGGAGAGCCCAAAACCTATTGGGAAGAACCTATAGACCACACAAAATTCCATTCCCAGCTCTGTGATACTTTCTACGATCGAACTTCGAAATTTTTTATTAAAGCCTTTTTTCCTTAGGAGATTTTCTTTGGCCAATCAGGAGCAATAACACTTAATAAATTAACACCCTGCTCCTTTGCATCCATAATTAATTTGTCGAAATGCTTGGCCATAAATAAAAAGGCCATTCCATAATAAGTATTTATAGATGTTGGGAATTGGCCCATAACAGCATTTCCATAATTCGACATCAAAATCCCCATGATGCTGGAAAGAATGGCCATCAGCCGCGCTTGCAATTCCCTGTCTTTGACCCTGAACATGATGTAGTAGGAAGCTTTTATTACGATATAGAACAGAATAAAAAAGTGGATTAAAAGGCCAATAGCTCCATTTTCTGCCCAAATTAAAACGTACCAGCTGTCGGTAGCTACATTGGCAAGAAAGCCATTGGGAAGGTACTTCAAAGCTCTTTTCCCAGCATGACCGATACCACCACCGATGGGTCGACTTGAAAGATATTCTTTTAATATTCTTTGATTTGATAGTCTAACTTGAAATGATGCATCCTCAGGATTAAACGCTGTTCTCATCCTGGCAACCTGATAGTTGGACTGCATTATTTTTGTATGGGCAAAAAACACATACACCGACAATCCCATAACCATTCCAAAAATGACCAATCTCATATTTTTAGTAAGAATCAAATAGAAGAAGAAACCCATACCAGGAACTGCAATAGCTCCTCGGGTTCCTGATATAAACATACCATACATGCCGGCCAAAGACACAATAGCAAAAAATAATCGTGTGCGAAAAACTTTACTATGATAGGCTATAATGCCCCCCAAAACAAAAGCCTGGGCTTGGGAAGCCCCAAATTGTCCGGCATCGCTTAAAAAGCTAAATACTCTTAGTTTCCCAAATAAAATATGTGTTTCATGTGCCCCTCTGTCTAACCATAGTTGCTCAAAAGGATCAACGCCAAGAATTAATTGTTGAGCACCCTTTAGAGTTGCCAACATTGTAAAACTCCCCCAAATATAAAGGTATATCTCCAAATCACGAGGTTGACGCATCAATAATAGAACTAATGGAATACCAATAAAAAAATAAAAGGCAATCCCGCGCATTGTATAAAACCAGGCTTCAAAACTTTGTGCTTCGGGATTGAAAATCTCCATAACTATCCATCCCATCCAAATGGCTCCCAAAAGCGAGATATCCTTTCTAAGTGGCTCCCAATCAACCCCTTCATAAAAATTTTTAAAAATTACAGCAATCAGGATAGCGACGAAAAGAATGTCAGCCAAAAGTCCAAAAGGTATACCTTCCCCAACATACCTGTAAATACCAACCACAAAATAACCGGCAATCTGAATAACAAACAGCCCCAGCTTAGGTTTAGTGAAAAGCTGGTTTATAAAAAAAACAATGAGAGGAAACACAATTAAAGCAGCAGAAATCCCTATACCCTTTTGCGCTATTATTACCCCCAGAACTACACTAGTTAAAACAGCGATAGTCACCGACACTGGGGTCAGCAATTTATCTGATCCTGTTTTATGTACAAAGGGGTTTCGCATTCATTTTAATTATTTATTCTTTTTCGGATCGTGAATCTTTTTTTTTCATCTCTTCTTCCTGCTCGGCTGCTTCCTCAGTCTTTATAGTATTTCTGACAGCAAAAAAAGCCAGAATTAAAGCAACGAATATGGGCCAGGTTATCATTGGATTCCTTATTTTTTCGACATCAATAGGTCATATTTTTCCTTGTAAACCTTCCAACCCTCCACCCAAATAAGTTTATAATTTAAGTTTAGTTCTTTGTCAAGATAGTAATACCCTACAACAACACCTATAACCGTAAAAATAACTGTAGCTATCGCCACACCCAAGAGAGATTTAAAAATGAAAACAGCAATCAAATCACCAATAATATTGGCAACAACCATAAAAATAATTTTATAGAAGTTCTTTTTGGGTTTATTAATACTGTCTAATCCTACGCCGGTGAGCCTGTCAATGGGCAATATTAAGCCGTATAGAGCAAATACTTTAAACAGTGTACTTGCACTAACTCCTATAGCCGGATCAATTCCAAGATATTTCTCGCCACCCAAAATCAAGACAAAAAAATCAGAAAAAATAACCCCGAAAAGTGCAATGGGAATAAACAAAAAAGTGATGGCACCGCTATACGAATAGAAGTAATAGCGAACCATTTTAAGGTCGTTTTCTATGCTGGCCTTAGACATTTTCGGGAAAGCTGTGGAAACAAAACTCCTAAGCGGAATCTGCAACATTTCGGTAAGCTTTAGGGGAATACTGTATAAAGCAACAGCACCAACACCCAAAGGGCTCATAGCAATGATAAAGGAATCGGCACTACTTAAAAGATTGGTTCCAATCAAGGTAACGGTGGTATATTTACCAAAGTTGAGCATGATAGAAAGTTTTTCTCTTGTGGTTTTAAACACATATTTTAAACCGTCCCATTTGAGCAGTATGGTCATCAATGAAAGTAATGCGGCAGTACTTAGATAATACCAAATCACCATTTCCATTTCAACCTGAAGCCAAAAATAATTTATCGCCAACCCCAAAACAAAAAGACCTGAACTTATAAATCTGATAATAAATATTTTATCGAATTGTTGGCGGGCTTGAAAAACTGTAATCGCATTATTAAAAGGTAGATTTAAAAAAGCCAGAATAGGATACCATTGAAAAAAAAGCGTGAATCCTGCCGACTCAATAGCAGTTGGAAATAATAGAAACGATGCAAAAAGTATGATGGCAATGATGGCGCTAACAACCAATCCTATAAACCAATTGGTGCCTATGAGTTGTTTTTCTTCTTCACCCTTGGCCCCCGATAAAAACCTGATTAGGGCAGTACGCGTAATTCCAAACCTAAACATCTCCACAAAGTTTGATGCTGTTAAGAATAGAACCCACTGACCAAATACCTCCTTCTCATAAGTACGCGCCAATAACAGAAATATAAAAAAGCCAAAAATGGCTGTAATCATATTTCCAGCCAAAGACTGAAAATTTTTCTCCTGACTTATCTTACGTAGCTTATATATCATTTTTTAATTTGATAGCGTTCAAATACTTGTAACCTCACAATTTTTTTCAATATCCTTCTGAGTCGTGAGCGTTTTTTGGGGAGTTCTCCTACAAGCTCCTGTAGAAATTCCGGATTTACGCCATTGAGCACAAGTACTGCTTTGTGCCTGAAAAACTCACCAATGCCTGCTAAACTATTTACATCTGCCTGCTGCCAGGTTCTGTTGGCTCTGACAATCATAATACCCAGGTCAGCATCCTTTACAACTCCCGGTGGATAAGGATGATGTACTATTGAAGGAAGCTCCAGAATCACGTAATCGTATTCTCTCAAATCCACATTATTACCTGTATTTACAATAATGTCCTTAAAATCAATCCTATTAAAATAATCATTATCAATGGGATAAGTAAAATATTCAGAATCTTTCTCAGGTTTATGTGAAAATTTGGGGGTAAAATCCAAACTCTTGTAATTCACTGACAGAACCTTATGTCCAATTCTGCGAAGTTCCTGAACCAATTGCTCCTGAATCAATGTTTTCCCGTCGGTGCGTTGAGTTGAAAAAACAACAAGTTTGAAAGGTTCGCGGGCATCATTTTTTGGAATTTTTTGCAAAACTCCCCTTAGATTTTGAATCAAAATCTGAATGGATCTTTTGGAAACATACTCAGAATTTACTGCAGTTTTTTGGTCAAAAAGGATGGGATAGGCAGTTATTAATTTAAGTCCGGTATATTTTTCAGCTCTCTTAGGAAATTTCAAAGTCTGATCGAGATATTCAAGCGCCAAAATTATAAAAATGGTGAGCACAAGTCCAACCACACTGGCTGCTGCAATGAGCAAGGTGCGTTGAGATGCTTCGGGTCTTAAAGGAAAAAACGGGGGATCGACAACTTTTATATTGGACTTGAATTCAAGATTTTGCTGCTTTAATTTTGCCTGGTTTAAGCTATTTAGATGGCCCAAATACTGCTGCTCATAAACATCTATTTCACGTTCTATTCGTTTTAGCGTTGCTCCAAGTGGTGCAAAAATCTCGTATGTTTTCTGAAATTCTTTCTTTCGCTCGTACAAGGCTGCCAACGTAGCTTTGCTTTCTTCAAATTGAATGGTTTTTGCAAGCCATTGGGTAAGAATATCGGCCTCATTGGCTCCTTCCGGACTATATCGAAGTTTAAAAACCTTATCTAACTCCACTGCAATTTTCTTCTTTATATCGTCGGCCTGCAGTCTCAAATCCTGGAGTGCTGAAACCGCCTTTGGGTCCTTATTATCATTCAGCTCATTGATGGCAATTTTATAAGTAATCTCCGATAATTGATTCCGCAAACTCAAAATATTGGTATTTATCTCTGTGATTCCTGACATGGATTTAAGCTTATCCTCAAGAATCCGAATAACAGAATCGGCGGAGCTAAATTTCATTTTCTCATCATAATATCGAGAATCTAGTTCTTCTTTTTGTTCTGAAATATGTCTGGTTTGTTCATAATAGTTGATGATATTATTGTCCTGATTGAAGTTAAGCAGCCTGTTCTCGGCAGCCAATAATAATGCTGCAGATTCCTTCACTCTTTGCTCAAAATAGGCAACAATATGATCACTCTGATTTTCTTTTAAATTTCTGTAATACTTCTCAAAGGAATAAACCATAAATCCCAGGGTTTGAACACAAATCCCCGGATCATTATTCTTGTATGAAATTTCTATCAAATCACTTCCTTGTATTCTTTTTGCTGTAATATTTGAAATGGCAGAAATGCTGTAATGTGAGTGATTTTTATTGATTAAGCGGTAAATATAGTTGGTATCATCATTTTCCATATATCTTTTGAAACGTTCTACTGTTCGTTCAAATGCAACGGAATCAATTTCTGTTTTAATGAAAAATGTGGTGTCAGGCACATACAAATCTATTGTATCATATTGATTAGCAATATTTTGATAAACTATTTTTTCTTTTTGTTTAACAATAATTCTTTGTCCAGGCTCTAAACTTGTTGATGTCAGACTGTTCCAATTCATGATATCGCTCACAGGTGTACCAAACTTTTTACTCAAAGTAAAAAGCGTCTCATCCTGAAGAACAGAATACCAATTGTTTTCAAGTAAATGCTGTTTGTTTTTCAAATTGGCTGTATCATTCAGCACCATAGGAACCTTGCTCAACAGGTTTGCCAGAGTCATGGTGTCTTTCTTCACAACCATTTCCATAATATAGGATGGTGTTGACGAATGAAGCCTGATATAATTGGCTCTGCTTATGTATCTTGGATCCCATGACTGGAGGGTCAATCCCTGGGCAAACAATCTGATTCCTATTTCTTTATGGGTTTCACGGGCTTTAAATATGGTAAGGATATTATCAAATTCAATCTTGGAGCCAAAAAAGTCAACTCTTTCTTTACCAAGCGATTCCATGGATAAGCCTGAACTCAACCCTGTATAAATTGTAGTTTTCGAAGAATACTCCAATACCTCGTTACGTGTCAAAAACCACACAATACCCCCTAATATTACTGGCACAATCAGTAATAAAAGAATATTTTTTCTGAGCAGTTTAAAGAGTTGTATGAGATTCATCCTATTCCCAATTGTTTAATTCCGAAAACTTTACGCCAGTTACCTCTTGAAGCATAACATAGGCGTTGATAAAATTAATCTTTGTTTGTACATATCTATATCTGGCACGGGCTAAATTATCTCTAAATCTTGACATATCGAACAAATTAATTTTGTTTTGATGATACTCAATATCCGCCATATCGGTGGCAAGTACCAGATACTCCAAATTGTCAATATCCAATTGAAGCATCCGTTGCTGAATTACAAGCTCGTTGTATAGATTAATCACTTCGGCTCTAATAGCCTTCTGATCCTGAAGCTTTTGCTCCATCTTACTTTCGATTCGCATTTTAGCAATCTTTGTTTGATTGTTATAATCAACCACTGTCATGACTGGCAAACGAAACGAAACCCCAACAGAATATCTGGTCTGACTTGTGGTTCCCAAAGTACCTACCGTATTGTCAAACTGGTCTTCCAAAAACGAAAGTGAAGTCCATTGTCCTTCACTTACATTGGCAGTTAAAGCAAACGAGTTGCTCCATTCTCGACGGGTAGTTTTTAATTCATACTCCGATATTCCAATCTCCTTATCCCAATACTTAAGCCGATGAGAATTAATTGTCGCAGAATCAATGAGTACTTCCAGCGAGGGGATTTTCTTCGTGATATCGTCAGTAAGTGGATTAAATCCATCATCTCCTATATCAATTTGCTCTCCAACCTGAGCCAGACCAACCAATGGGAAGGCTAATAACCAAAGCATTAAAAAGATAAAACTACCAATTTTATGGCTAAATAAATCGTGAGGTCTCATGTACAAACAAGCTTTTACCATTTTGTCAAATCTAATATTTGTATTTACATGAATCAACACTTGTTTATTAGATTTATTAAGCGGTGAATGTTAATTAAACACTTCCCCGCTGGATGAAAATCTTCATGGTTCTAAGGATTAAAACAATATCGCCCCAGAAGGAATTATTGGCAGCATAGGTATTATCGAGCTCAAATCTTTCTTCTTCCGACATCACTCCATCCTTACCCCTAAGTTCAACCTGCCATAGACCTGTAAGACCTGCAGCGGCTTTAAACCGTCGTGCCCATTTTGATTTTGTAATAGCGTTGGCTTCACCAACAGGCAAAGGCCTGTTTCCCACCACCGACATGTCCCCTTTTAAAATATTAATCAGCTGCGGAAGCTCATCTATACTGGTGTTTCTAATAAACTTTCCAACTTTTGTGATTCGGGG
Source organism: uncultured Draconibacterium sp. (assembly GCA_964293475.1). Lineage (GTDB taxonomy): Bacteria > Bacteroidota > Bacteroidia > Bacteroidales > UBA12170 > UBA12170. The sequence continues at coordinate 58,141 of CAXYYJ010000020.1, read as the reverse complement.
ATCGTTCTCGATTTTCAAAAAGGCAGCTTTGCTGTTTTTTTGTTTTAAATAGAAATACTCGCAAAGATTTGAACCATCATCCATTTTTAATACCGGAGAACAATAAACGCCCGAAGGAAGCGATTTACATCTAGGACATTCATCACCAACTTCTTCGCCTTTGTATTGATTTAAATGTTCTACCTCTTTTAAACGTTTGTCGGCATCGGGATACATGGAACGAAACTTGTAAAAATCGAATTCTCTGAAATTTGCACCAACTCTTTTGGAAGCATAAAATACTTTACCCTTTGATTCTAAACGAATTGCAAGCATGGTCCCAAGCAATACCGGCGACAAAGCCAATATGGCCGAACCACTCATCACCACATCAAAAGTTCGTTTAAGGAAAGGGGTTTTATAGGGGTGAGTTTCAAAGTCTTTAAGAGCCAATTCCTGTTTGAGCCTTTGGTGTGAAGTTTTAAACTTTTTGAGAAAGATAACTCTTCGTTTAAGTCTTTCAATGTTTAAAGGTAACGAATAGTAATCATCAACACCTGCATCGTAGGCCTGCATTCGACTTTCAAATTCAAACCTGTTTGCAATAACAATAAAAGGAACCTTATTTAGCAAATTATGAAAAGCCATATGGTTATATAAGGCATAGGCATTCATCCCTCTGATACTCAAAGAGCATAGAATGGCATCAAGCTGATCATAACTATCTATGTTGTTATTTATCCAGTTAATAGCAGCCAAACCGTTTTCTTTAACAGTTAGTATAATTTCAGGATTTGATTCCAAATCTTCTATGGCTCGGGTATTTCTTCCAATGTATAATATCCGTCCTTTATCACGATCACTCATAATTATGAAATTAGGTTAATGGCCTTTACGTGAAGCGTACAAATCGATGGTTGCTAACCGTCTTTTTACCCTGGCAAGTAACTCCTTGGGATTAAATGGCTTAATAATATAATCATCAGCCCCCGAATCAAAACATTTAATTCTGTCGTCACTATTCTCTTTACCACTAAGCATAAGCAGCGGAATATCGTCAAAAAAACCGCTCGAACGAACCTGGTCTATAAATTCAAAGCCATTCATTACGGGCATTTCAATATCACATATTATCAAATCGGGTATTTCACCAGTTTGCATGGATACTAAAGCTTCCTCCCCATTTTTAAATGTGGAAATATCAAAGTCCTTTTTAAAAGTATTCTCTATGATAAACCTTATACTTTGTTCGTCGTCAATGGCTATAATTTTATTCTTCATCCCCATTTTTATTAATTGGTTAATATTTACAAAGCATTACGCTGATTGTTGTTTCTAACAAATATAGTTTTTTATTTTTATTAATCCAAGTAGTATTTTACGATGGATTTCGAAATTTTGTTACCAATTGTTGATATTATGTCAGTTGTTTCAACTTATCTTCGAGAATTAGCATTTCATCTCTGAGTCTGGCTGCCGAAATGAAATCTAACTCCTTAACTACCTTTTTCATATCCCGCTGTACTTTATCCAAAGCCTTTTTGATTTGCTCCTTCGACATATACTCTGTAACGGGATCGGCAGCAAAATTGGTTGTGGATTGCGGCTCAATATAGGGCTTGGGATCACCAGTTTTACCCATCACATTCCCCAATACATTTTCCAGGGGTTTAATAATCTGGGTTGGAGTTATATTATTCGCCTGATTGTAAGCCATTTGTTTTTCTCTTTTGCGCTGCGTTTCGTCAATGGTTTTTCGCATGCTTTCGGTGATTTTATCTGCATACATAATCACCTTGGAATTTATATTTCTCGCAGCACGGCCTGCAGTTTGGGTTAATGAACGTTCCGATCTTAAAAAGCCTTCTTTATCGGCATCCAAAATAGCCACCAGCGAAACTTCAGGCAAATCGAGACCCTCGCGTAGCAAGTTCACTCCAACCAACACATCAATCTCCCCTTTTCTAAGCTGATGCATAATATCAACCCTGTCCAATGTATCCACATCGGAATGAATATAAGCGGTTGAAATATTCAGATTTATCAGATATTTCGATAGCTCCTCGGCCATCCGCTTGGTTAATGTGGTAACTAAAACCCTCTCATTCTTCTTCACCACCAAATCAATTTCATCCAATAAATCGTCTATCTGATTTAAACTCGGGCGAATCTCGATAGGTGGATCTAACAAGCCGGTTGGTCTTATTAACTGCTCGATAATGACGCCTTCTGATTGCTGCAATTCGTAATCAGCGGGTGTTGCACTTACATAAATGGTTTGATTCACCATCGATTCAAACTCGTCAAACTTCAATGGCCTGTTGTCCATGGCACTGGGCAAACGAAATCCATGCTCAACTAAAACCTGTTTTCGCGATCTGTCACCGCCATACATTGCCCTTAATTGAGGAATGGTGGCATGTGATTCGTCTATCACCAGCAAATAGTCTTCAGGGAAATAATCGAGCAGACAGAATGGACGGGAACCGGGTTTTCTACCGTCAAAGTATCTCGAATAATTCTCAATACCAGAACAATAACCCAACTCTTTTAGCATTTCCACATCATAACTCACCCTGTCTTCCAGTCGTTTCGATTCCAAAATACTTCCGTTTTCATAGAGGAATTGAATTTGTTTTCCTAAATCCAGTTGTACAAACTTTATGGCCTGATTCATTTTATCGCGGGTAGTGACAAAAATGTTCGCAGGATAAATAATCAGGTTTTCCATCGATTGTTGTACCATTCCGGTAATGGGATCAATAATTTCAAGATTTTCAATCTCGTCTCCCCAGAATCCGATCCTAAAACCTTTATCGGCATAGGCTGGAAACACATCCACCGAGTCACCTTTTACTCTAAAATTTCCGCGTTCAAACTTAATCTCGCTACGGGAATAAAGACTATCAACAAGTTTTCTCAAAAAACCATCGCGCGGAAATTTATCACCAATATTGAGTTCAATGACATTGTTGGTAAAATCGTCGGGGTTTCCCAAGCCATAAATACATGATACAGAACTAACTACAATAACATCGCGTCTGCCACTCAACAATGAACTTGTGGTACTCAGTCGAAGTTTTTCTATTTCTTCGTTTATGCTCAAATCTTTCTCGATGTAAGTATTGGTTGATGGTAGAAATGCTTCAGGCTGATAATAGTCATAATAGCTAACAAAGTACTCTACTGCATTATCAGGAAAAAACTGCTTGAATTCAGCATAAAGCTGGGCTGCCAAAGTTTTATTATGAGAGAGAATTAATGTAGGTCTATTCAGATTCTGGATAACATTGGCCACTGTAAAAGTTTTACCAGAGCCTGTAACCCCCAGTAAAACCTGATATTTATCCCCGTTTAAAGCCCCCTGAGTTAATTTTTCAATGGCTTCGGGCTGATCGCCTGTGGGCTTGAATGCCGATGTTAGTTGAAATTTCATATCAGAATGTAAATCTGGTTTTTATTGGATAATGATCTGACAAATCTGGCTTCATTATCCGATGATCCAAAATCTTGAAATGGTCTGAAAACAGGTTATAATCAATGCGCATGGGTGGTAATTTCCCATTGTAGGTATCACCATAACCACTTCCTTTTTTTACAAATGCATCATTCAATGAACCTGCTATTTTATTATAAGTATAGCTTGCCGGGGTATCGTTAAAATCCCCTACAACAATAACCGGGTAAGGGCTATTGTCAATTTCTTCTTTTATTTCTTTAACCTGTTGGCTTCGTATAATGCTGTATTTCTTTATTTTATGTATCAATAATAAAAACTGATTCCTTTTCTCTTCATCCAAAGCCAAATCATCTTCATCGAATACATCATAATCTGATTTGTTAAAATGGTTCGATTCAAGATGCAAGTTAAACAATCTCACCACTTGTCCATTTATCTCCAAATCGGAGTAAAAACCAAAACTCTTCCCTTTAAGAAAAAAGCTTTTGGAATTTTTTATTGGATATTTTGAGTACATGACAAATAGGTCTAAAAACTCATGTTTGTTCTTTTTCAGATACGGAACTGTGTGAACATATTTGTGTTTTAATACACGCTGAAAGTCATTAATCGTATTAACCCCCCGGGTTGGGTAGCTTTGAAATTCCTGAAAACAAATTATATCAGCTTTTTGATCCTTAACAAAATCGAGAATTTTTGCGCGTATTTCTTTATCTCCTCTGTTGAAATTAGAATTGCTCAAATTATGAGTATTAAAGCTCAAAACAGTGATAGATCCTTCGGCATTGGATTTTTGACTTAACCCTGGAATCTGAAAATGACTAAACACCAAGGAGTAGGATAATATAAGCCCCAATAGTGAATACACAAAATACTTCTTTAATAATACCAGCCAAAAAACAACAAAAAGAATATTAATAAGAGCAATAGCAGGAAATCCCAGACTAAGAATGGATAGTGGCCAGAAAAATTCGGGCGACAGCACCATAGTCAGGTGAGTTGAAAGTAAAAGAATGATAAAAATATAGTTGGTCCACAAGATAGGTTGAACCCTAAACTTGCTTTTTTTTGCTTTACTTGCCATTGCACAAATATAAAAAAAACCTCCCAATGAAAAATTGAGAGGTTTAAACTATAAGTTAAAGATTTTTCTAAGGAACGAACAACGGCATTACATCAAATACCTTGCTGTTATTAGGATAGTTATACCAATCCACATTCACTGTTCCTCCAGATTCTGCCCATGTTTGGAACTGAGGATAAGCTTCGAGAATGCTAACTTTTTCCAATGGCACCTTGAAATTACTTGTTACAAATTCCAGACCCCAGGGGTGAAGATTAGATGTTTTGTAGAAGGCATTACTTCCGGTTAATGGGAATACGAAATTATTGCCTGTATTCCAGTTCCAGGTGGTTGGAGATACATCTTGTCTGGTATTGAGCAAAGCCATATTTGCTGTTGCACTTGGAGGCATACCATAGGTTCTAATCTGATGACCAATTTCGTTTGTCAGGAATAAGTATGGGAATAAAGCAATTCCGTTAAGATATTGGTTAGGATTGATAGTGAAATCGTATTCAATTTTAATTGGAGTTCCTGGTTTTCCCCAGGTTTGACCAGCTGTTACACCGTCACCACAGTTGTTATAATAAGGAGTTAGATGATCGAAAATATTATTATAAAGAATCAGGTTATTGCTGGCATTGGTTCCCGGATCAATGTGAATAGCATCGAATTCTGTTGTATAACTGGTCAGAGAGCCTTGATTCATATAGTAGAATCTGCTGTCCTGTGGGGTGTATTTCATGAATTCATGTCCTAAACCAGTGGGATAAGCTTGACTGCTTCCAACTGACCAAACATACCATACAACGTGGCCACCAACAATATTGTTTCTATTGTTTGTAACAATGGAAAATTTTAAAGCAATAATGATATCATTAAAATCATAGTCACCAACACTTGGCCATAAATCTTCAAAAATGTGAAAATAATAATTATTTCCGGCAGGACTGTCTTTCAACGAGTTGGCGCTTAAGCCAGAAAAATATCCCCCATTAAACGATTTTGTTTCATCATTTGGGAAAGCATCATATTTATCAACAACACCGTCATTATCAGAGTCTTTTAGCATTTTAAAAGAACTAGCTTTAGATGAGTTAAAGCTAAAATTTACTTGTTTGGCATCTGCAGCTACTATTAACTCCTGATTGGTCTCGGGAGAGAAAATACGAACTGATTCTATAGTTTTTGGCAGATTTAAGGTTAGAACAAACTGATTCTCAAACACAACACCTTCTTGAATCAATTCACCTTCAAGTGTAGTAACCTGAAGCGGGAATCCATCAAATTCTGAGGTAATTTCATTATTCGAATTTAAAGCGGTAATTTCTAAACCCTGATAGGATACCGATGACCAATCAAACTGTGAAGGAACCTGTAAATTACCAAACTGGTTTGTTTCTTCATTTGGATTGTCATTCTGATTGTCTAATTTTTTACTACAGGAAGTAATTGCTATAACTCCTGATAATAGAATGAAAAACAGGAAATTGAAAGATTTCATAATTTCTAAATTTTGATTTATATAGGCATGTCAATTGGTATGCCAATTTTATATCATCTCTAAATAAAAACTATTATTTACCTGATTTTCAATTGTTTACAAATAATAGTTGATAATATTACAAAATCAATAGTCCACCATTTGGACTAAATTCTACTTTAATCTCACTTTTTTTCGTTTTTGAGTATAAAACAGCATGAGTATTTTCTTCTTATAATCAATTCTTGCCCTGTGCTTTGCTAGTAAATCACCGCCCAAAACACCGTCAATCAGCGGGAGTCGCAGCATTTCATAGGTTTCGTTTATATGAACCATATCTATTGCCAGTGTGAGATAATCGTTAATGATTAAATCTCCCAGTTGAAAATGCTCAAGATTGAAAAAATTACTTGGCATTTCGTTGGTTCCAAGGCCAGTGCTTGGCTGTTCATTAGGCTGAAATTCAGGCTGATGAACAAATTTTTCAAGCCTGTTGCTATCAAAAACTGTTCGCGAAGCTCCCGTATCCAGAATAAGTCTTGCGGGTTCGTTATTGATGTGGACTGATATGGCCATATGAATTCCATCGCCATGCAAATCAATTAATTCGATTGGTATTTTTGTGTTCATGGTTCTTTTTCTGTGGGTGGCAAAAGTAGACAATTATGCGTTTATTGCGATCGCGGATCAGATTTAAGGGGTAATTTGGCCATTTTTTCTACTTCCAGACTCGCAAAACCAAACTCTTCAACCACCTTTCCCAAAACGAGATAAACACCATCGCCCCGAAACGGGTAGTATTTTAAGGTGGGAGGAAAATGCACGGTATCGAAGAATTTGCCATCGGAATCTAAAAAAGTACCAAAGTTCATATACTCTTTCTTTATGGTCTTCACATATTTTATGGTGACCAATTGCCCTACCATCCTTACTTTTTTACCCAAATGAGCCGGCAATTCGCCTGCCTTTATCTCCCCCCGAAAACCTGTTTGCAACAAATCGAAAAAAGATAAACTTACAGGAAAACCAATCAACTCAGCTTCATCATAAGCATCTTCCACCGAAATATGCGTAAATTCAGGGAGCGAGTAATGCCCTACTTCATGCCTGAATAGAGTTTCCAACTGAGCCTTTTCCTGTTTTCTCCCCAACAGCATATGCACCTCCCAAAGCAACTCGGCTTTCGACTTGCTGGTAAACCGAAAGGCACCTGTTCGAATGAGCAAAATCATTTGTTCCAGCCCCACATGAACTCTGTCCACAAAATCAGCCAAACCAAGAAACTCACCACCTTCCAATCGTTTGGCTTCCAACTCAAAAGCCAATTTACGCTCTAAACTCTGCACATGTATGAAACCGATATAAATAGTTTCGCCCACCAAACGGGTTTTGTAGCGACTTCTGTTCACACAGGGCAATTCTAAACGGGCTCCCAAAATTCGGGCCTCATTAAAATACACCCAGGTGTGATAGTATCCCCCAAAATTGTTAATCACCGCCGTAATAAATTCCAGCGGATAGTGGGTTTTAAGAAAAAGGCTCTGGTAGCTTTCCACGGCATAGGAAGCAGAATGCGCTTTGGAAAAAGAATAACCGGCAAATGACTCAATTTGCCTCCACACTTCTGAGGTCAGGCTCTCCGGATAGCCAAAGCTTTGGCAGTTGGAAAAAAATTTTTCTACAATTCGTTGAAATTCCTTTTTGCTCCGGTATTTCCCACTCATGGCGCGTCGCAACACATCGGAATCGGCCAAATCGAGCCCGGCAAAATGATGACAAACCTTAAGAACATCTTCCTGATATACCATAACTCCATAGGTTTCTTTAAGCTGCGCTTCCATAACCGGATGTAAATATTTAAAGCCCTGCGGATGATGAAAACGGTGAATATATTCACGCATCATTCCCGAACGGGCCACTCCTGGCCGTATGATGGAACTTGCTGCAACCAGGGTAAGGTAATCGCTGCATTTTAGTTTCTTTAATAGTTGTCGCATGGCAGGACTCTCCACATAAAAACAGCCAATAGAATCGCCACCCCTGAGGGTTTCTTTTATCTTTTCATCTTGCTTAAACTGCTGAATAGCATGAACATCGACCACAATTTTTTGGTTTTCCAAGATAATATCAGCAGCCTCCTTTATATGTCCTATGCCCCTTTGACTTAAAATATCGAGTTTTTCGAAACCCATACTCTCCGCCACATACATGTCCCACTGAATGGTGGGGAAATTTTTAGGCGGTAAATCCAGAGCTCCATAGTTATTGATGGGCAATTCGCTAATGAGTATTCCTCCGGCATGTATGCTCCGCATATTGGGATATCCAACGAGCATTTTCGACAAACGGGAAATTTTCTTAGTGATTTCGTTTTTTTCAAGCTCTTCCTCGGGGTACTTTACCATTCGGTCAATTTCTTCTTTGGGCAAACCATAAACCTTCCCCAATTCACGATAAATGCTTTTTCCTTTAAAAGTGGAAACAGTCCCCAGCAAAGCTGTGTGTTCTTTCCCATATCTCTTAAAAATATAATCTATCACCTCGTCGCGCTCTTTCCACGAATAGTCAATATCAAAATCGGGGGGCGAAGTACGTTTTGGGTTGAGAAACCGCTCAAAATACAAATCCAGCTCCATGGGATCCACATCGGTAATCTTGAGGCAATAGGCCACCAGACTGTTGGCTCCGCTTCCTCTTCCAACATGATAAAACCCACGATTCATGGAGTATCTTATAATGTCCCAGGTAATTAGAAAATAAGCCGAAAACGCCAATTCGTGAATAATTCTGAGCTCGTGCTCCAGCCTCTGCGTCGCCTTTTTATCGGCCTGAGGATAGCGGTAACGAAACCCATCGCGACTCAGCTTTTCCAATAAAATGCGGTCATCTTCTCTGTCGCCCGTAAAAGTAGCCTTGTTTTTAATGGTATTGAAATCAAAATCAAGCTGACAGAGCGATAACAAACGGCGGGTATTGACAATAATTTGCTGGTGGTTCAGAAAAAGCTCTTCCAACTCCACCGGATTAACAAAAAAATCCTTTGGATGGGCAGTATTTTCCGGAGTCAATCGCGACAAAAGCAGGTTATGCTCTACGGCTCTCAAATTGCAATGAAGCTCGAAATACTCCTCATTCTGAAAGCTAACCGAGTGCAAAACGACCAAATGCGCTGCCTGTTCCTGGGCTTCGTGAGTAAAGAGCGACAGAATCTGATGGGGCCTCACCCCTATCATTTCGTAATGGCTAAGTATTTTGCGTGGATATGACTCCAGCGGATAAACCACAAAAACATTGGAAAACGGTGGCGTTTCGGCAGGATAGTCGGAATGAAGCAGTTGATAGTGGCTCAAAAACCTGTTTATCTCCGTAAAACCCTCGTTATTTTTAGCGAGCAGAATATATAATGTCTTGTCACCATTGCGAACATCAACACCGCCAATGGGTTTCAAACCGGCTTCCTTGGCCAAACGGACAAAATCGGGGATTCCGGTGGTATTGTTTATGTCGGTCAGAACAAGCTCTTCCAGTTTCAGCTCCTGAGCCCTTTTGATAAGGCTTTCAACAGAAAAAGTTCCGTACCTGAGGCTGTAATAGCTATGAACATTGAGAAACATTGATTATATTTTAGTCAATAATAAGACTACAATATAATCAATTCAGATTCGCTTCTCCACAATAAATAAAAAAACTATCTGACTATTTCGTACTCGCCCATGCTTTTCACTTCCAGATCGTCGATGGAGAACGTGCAGAAAGATATAATAAAAGCCGAAGCCAGACGTGCATTGGTCAAAATGGGGATATTTCTGTCTACCGCATTCCGTCTGATTTGATAGTCGTTGTTTAATTCCTGGGAACTTAGATTTTTGGGGATATTTACCACTAAATCAACTTTTTTGTTCTCTAAAAGCTCCAAAGTATTGGGCGAACCCTGATCGTCGGGCCAATAGGCAATTTGAGAATCAACGCCATGTTCCTTGAGAAAATGATGACTTCCGGGGGTAGCATAAATTTTAAGATTGAGGTTCTGTAACATTTTGCAAGCCTGAACCAATTCAACCTTACTGCGCGAATCGCCCGAAGAAATGAGAACGCCTTTCTCAGGAATACGGTAACCCACAGAAAGCATAGATTTCAAAACTGCCTCGTAAAAGCTGTTGCCAATGCAACCCACTTCGCCGGTTGATGACATATCTACCCCCAAAACAGGATCGGCATGGGTTAATCGAGAAAAAGAAAACTGAGAGGCTTTCACCCCAATATAATCTATGTCGAAAATGGATTTATTAGGCTTTTGAACATCTTCTCCAAGCATGATTCGGGTGGCCAAATCAATAAAATTTTCGTTCAATACCTTGCTCACGAAAGGGAAACTCCTCGAAGCCCTTAAATTACACTCTATTACTTTAATAAAGTTATCGCGTGCAAGAAATTGAATATTGAAAGGCCCTGAAATATTCAACTCACGGGCTATTTCTCTCGAAACCTTTTTCACCCGCCTGATGGTTTCAAAATAAACTTTCTGCGGAGGAAAAACCAAAGTTGCATCGCCCGAATGAACTCCTGCAAACTCAATATGCTCCGAAATGGCATAGAGTTTAATTTCTCCGTTTTGGGCAACGGCATCAAACTCTATTTCTTTGGTATGCGTTAGAAACTCTGATATAACCACCGGATGTTGCTTCGACACATCGGTTGCTACTTCGAGAAAATAGGTTAACTCGTCAATATTGGAAACCACATTCATGGCTGCTCCCGACAAAACGTAGGATGGGCGAATAAGAACTGGAAAACCAACATCCTGAACAAATTGAAAAACTTCTTCCATATGAGTCACTTCCTGCCATCGGGGTTGGTCAATTCCGAGTTTATCGAGCATTTCTGAGAATTTAAACCGATCTTCGGCTCTGTCAATACTTTGGGCCGATGTTCCAAGAAGTTTGATGTTTTGGGCAGCCAAACGGCGGGCAAGAGAGTTGGGAATTTGTCCACCCATGGAGACAATAACCCCCCTGGGTTGCTCCAAATCAACAATATCCATCACTCTTTCAAGGCTAAGCTCATCGAAAAAAAGACGATCGCTGATATCGTAGTCGGTACTGACTGTTTCGGGGTTATAATTTATCATAACACCCCTGAAATTTTTCTTCTTTATGCTTTCAACAGTGGTAACAGCCGCCCAATCAAATTCCACACTGCTGCCAATTCTATAAGCTCCGGAACCCAACACAATGATAGATTTTCCGTCTTTTTCGAGCTCAATATCATGAAAATCGCCGTGATAAGTGAGATATAAATAGTTGGTTTGTGCAGGGAATTCAGCAGCCATGGTATCAATTTGCTTCACTACGGGCAAAACCCCCAGGCTTTTTCTGTATTCTCTTACCTTCATCAGGTCTTTATCCACGTTCAAATTTCCAGATTTCATGACCATTCGAGCCAACTGAAAATCGGAAAATCCCAATTGCTTGGCTTTCTTCATGGTATTTTTGTCAATGCTTTCAAGGCTTGTCAGGCTTACCAATTGCTTTTCGAAATCGATGATATTTTTTAGCTGAACCAGAAACCAATTGTCAATTCCTGTGAGTTGATGAATGGCATCGATGGTATAACCCAACTTAAAGGCCTCGGCTAAATAAAAAATCCGCAAATCTGTGGGGTTTTTCAGCTTTTCTTCAATTTGGTCTTCAAGATGCAATAAATTGCCCGTAAAACCATGCATTCCCATGCCAAGCATTCTGAGCCCTTTTTGAATGGCTTCTTCAAAACTTCTTCCAATGGCCATTACTTCGCCAACACTTTTCATCGAAGAGCCCAGATTTCTATTAACTCCTTCAAATTTAGCCAAATCCCAGCGGGGAAGTTTACAGATTACATAGTCTAAAGCGGGTTCAAAAAAAGCTGTGGTTGTCTTTGTGATGGAGTTTCTAATTTGGGGCAATCCATAACCCAAGGCTAATTTGGCAGCCACAAAAGCCAACGGATAGCCAGTGGCTTTGCTTGCAAGAGCAGATGAACGTGATAAACGAGCATTAACTTCAATTACGCGGTAATCCTCTGAATTTGGGTCAAGCGCAAATTGCACATTACACTCTCCCACCACACCCACTTTTCTAATGATTTTTATGGAAATTTCCCTTAGCTTATGATACTCGGAATTGCTTAATGTCTGCGAAGGAGCCACCACAATGCTTTCGCCCGTATGGATTCCAAGAGGATCGAAATTCTCCATATTGCACACGGTTATACAATTATCGAACCTATCCCTAACCACTTCATACTCCACTTCTTTCCATCCTTTTAAAGATTCTTCTATAAGAATTTGGCCTGAAAAGGAAAAGGCATGTGTTGCAAGTTCCACCAATTCCTGTTCATTTTTGCAAAATCCACTGCCTTGTCCACCCAATGTAAACGCTGCTCTAACAATAATTGGAAATCCGATTCTTTGAGCCGCCGCCATGGCTTCGGGCATATTAATTGCAGATTCGCTCTTTGGTGTATAGACATCAATTGACCGCAATAAATCGGCAAAAAGCTGTCTGTCTTCGGTCACTTTTATTGATGAAACCGGAGTCCCCAAAACTTTCACGTTATATTTTTTCAGAATTCCAGATTCCTCCAGCTCCAAACCACAATTTAGGGCAGTTTGACCGCCGAAAGACAAAATAATGGCATCAGGTTTTTCCTTCTGAATCACTTTCTCAACAAATGGAACAGTTATTGGCAATAAATAAACCTTATTGGCCAGTTCTTCTGTGGTTTGAACTGTGGCAATGTTTGGATTAATGAGAATGGTGTAAACTGATTCTTCCTTTAGGGCTTTAAGAGCCTGAGAACCACTGTAGTCGAATTCTCCTGCCTCGCCTATCTTTAAGGCTCCCGATCCAAGAATTAAAACTTTTTGGGGTTTATTTTGCATGTTTTCTAATTTTAACCATTTCCATAAAATCATCGAAAAGAAAATCTGTGTCGGTAGGTCCGCCGCTGGCTTCCGGGTGAAACTGAGTACTAAAAACGGGTTTAAAAATATGGCGCAATCCTTCGTTGGTATCGTCGTTCAGATTTCTGAACGTTGGCTCCCATTCTTTTCCAATGGTTAGCTCGTCAACCGCATAACCATGATTTTGCGATGTGATATAAGCCCTTTGTGTGGGAAGATAAACCACTGGCTGATTATGGCTTCTATGTCCATATTTCAATTTATAAGTCTTTGCTCCGCCCGCCAAAGCCAGAAGCTGATGCCCCAGACATATTCCAAAAATAGGGGTGTCTTTTTGAAGCGCTGATGCAAGATGGCGTATAGTTGCCTGACACTGAACCGGATCGCCGGGACCGTTGGAGATAAATAATCCATCGAAATCTTCTGCATTAAAATCATAATCCCAGGGTACCCGCAAAACAGTAGCCTTATTGCGGATTAAGCGGCGGATGATGTTGTTTTTCACCCCACAATCCACCAGTAGAATTTTATATTCGCCATCACCATATTCCTCCTTATTCTTAATACTAACCCGATCCACCCAGTTTATAAGCTCAGTATCAACAAATTCTATATCATCGTCTTCCAAAACTAATTTCGCCTTCATGGTTCCATTTTCACGAATAATCTGAGTTATACGGCGGGTATCTACACCATGAATTCCTGGAATTTTATGTTCTATCATCCAGTCATGCAAGCTTTTTTGAGCGTTCCAATGACTAAATTCCTCAGAATAGTGAGAAATAACAAGTGCTTCGACATGAATAATATCGGACTCATAGTACTCAAAAATTTTATTTTTAACAGAATCACCTGGCACTCCGTAATTTCCTATCAGCGGGAAAGTGGCCACCAGAATCTGGCCTTTATAGGATGGATCTGTAAGACTTTCGGGATAACCTGTCATTGCTGTGTTGAAGACTATTTCACCTGCCACACTGATTGGAAAACCAAAATGTTCTCCTTCGAAAACCTGGCCATCTTCTAATATTAGTTTTATCTTTCTCATGGTCGTTTAAAAAAAATCCCCGCTGAATGAGCGGGGAGCGCAATTAAATTAAAATATCTAACAATTCGGGGAAATGAGAGCCCAAAGCATCCAAGGCCTGTTGCTTTCCAACCCCTTCCTTTAAAATCATTAGTATGGTATCGTTTCCTGCAATGGTACCCATAATTCCAGGAATTTCTTTCTCGTCAACTTTAACAGCAACACTATTGGCAAAACCTGGTAAAGTTTTTAAAACACCCATTTGTCCGGAAACTTCCAGAGAAACAATACCTTGCAACGGTGGCTTCACTTCTCCATCGAGGAGAATTATTTCTTCGGGGATAAAATAGATGGTTCCAAAGTGAATATCGTGAATTTTACCAACTTTCAATTCTCTTAAATCGCGCGACAGGGTAGCTTGAGTTGTGTCATAGCCTCTGTTAACCAAAAGCGATAATAATTCTTCCTGTCTGTGAATTTTGTTGGTATTTATAATCTTGCGAATTTCGGAGAGTCGTTCTGATTTTGTTGCCATTTTAGAATATTTATTCAGTTTTGGGTGCAAAAATATTCATTTTTACAAAAAGCGAATAAAAATGTTATTAACAAAATTAGATTTTATTAACCAAAATGGATAAAAAAATCTTGCGGAAAGTTAACAGATAATGACATAAAAAAGGCTGCTCCTGAATTGGAACAGCCCGATTTTTTTAATCTCCTATCGTGTCGAAACTTTTTTCGTATTGCGTCATGGCCTTTAAGCTCATACCCATGCTACTGAAACCTCCATCGTGATATAAGTTTTGCATGGTTACCTTTTTAGTTAAATCGCTAAAAAGTGTGATACAATAATCGGCACATTCCTCTGCGGTGGCGTTGCCCAGTGGCGACATACGCTCCGTAAAATCCATCAAACCATCGATGCCTTTAACTCCACTACCTGCGGTGGTTAGGGTAGGCGATTGGCTGATGGTATTTATTCTAACTTTTTTCTCTCTACCGTAAATATAACCAAAACTGCGGGCTATAGATTCTAAAAGAGCTTTGGCATCGGCCATATCGTTGTAACCGTAAAGTGTGCGTTGCGCCGCCACGTAAGAGAGAGCAACAATGGAGCCCCATTCATTCATAGCATCGTGCTTTTTAAGTATTGCAATCACTTTATGAAATGACAAAGCACTTATATCCAATGTTTTATGATAATATTCGTAGTTAAGCTTATCGTAGGTTAATTTTTTACGAACATTGGGCGACATTCCAATACTGTGAAGAACGAAATCGAGTTTACCATATTTTTCAATGGCTTTCAAAACCAGATTTTCCAAATCTTCGTCGCTGGTAGCGTCAGCAGGGATAACTTCTGTATTGCATTTGACAGCTAACTCGTCGATGGTTCCAAGTCTCATGCTAACCGGAGTATTGGTCAGCAAAAACTCGGCGCCTTGTTCATATGATTTTTCTGCTACTTTCCATGCGATAGACATCTCGTTTAAAGCACCGAAAATAATTCCTTTTTTTCCTTTTAATAAATTATATGCCATGATTCAGTTTTTAGTTTAGCTTTTGTTATTCAATAATTCTTTGGCATGTTCCAAAGCAGAATCACCTATTTTTGAACCACTTAACATGGCTGCTATCTCATAAAGGCGTTCTTTTTCATCCAATTTTTTAATTTTTGAGCGGGTAAAAATAGAGTCATTTTCCTTATAAACCAAATAATGATGTTGGGCACGTGCCGCCATTTGGGGTAAATGAGAGATAGAAATCACCTGAATTCGCAGTCCCAGCGATGATAAAAGCTTTGCAAGTTTATCTGCAATTTCACCAGAAACTCCACTATCAATTTCATCAAAAACAATGCTTGGAATTGATTTTTTTAGTGCCAAAACATACTTCAGGGATAGCATTATCCGCGAAAGCTCACCTCCTGATGCAACTTTGCTCATTTCAGAAAGTTTAGAACCAGCGTTTGCACTAAATAGAAATTGAACATAATCGGTACCGTCAGCCATTAGTTCTGATTGGGATACTACTTCGACTTTAAAACTTGCTTTGGGCATTCCCAGCTCTTTTAGTTGTTCCACAAGTAATGCTTCGATTATTGACGCAGATGATACTCTGTTTTTATTAAGTTGAGCTGCCAGAACTCTGAGCTTTTTCAGTTGCAAGTCCAATTCACTCTCCAATTTTTGCACATCCTGCTCTAAATTTCCCACTGAAAATATTTTATCAGATATATCTTCTCTAAGTACAATTAGCTCATCGGAATGATTTAGTCTGTGTTTTCGGGTGAGGGTATAAATCAAATCAAGCCTTTCGGTTATCTGTGATAGTCTTTGTGGATCGAACTGAAATTCATCATTTAAAGATGCCGATTCTTCACCAATATCTTTTAACTCAATAATGCATGAAGTGAGACGACCATCAAGGCTGGCAAATTTAAGGTTATAATCTGCTATCTTTTTTATTCGTGCATGCACTTCATTTAGCTGTTCAACTATATTTAAATCACCGCTATATAATTTATTGTCGCAAAAAAACAGTGCATTTTTTATATCCTCGCTGTGAGTTAGAACTCGTAATTCATCTTCCAACTCATTCTGCTCACCCGGCTTTAAACCTGCCTGCTCCAATTCATTATACAGAAATTGCCTGTATTCCTGTTCAACAAGATGATTGTGCAGCGTATTCCTGAGAATTTGAAGGTCAATTATCCCCTTTTTATAGTTTTTATAAAGCTCATGATACTCACCAAGAAGCTCATGATGAGCACTATATGCATCAACAATAGAAAGTCTGAATGAGGAGCTGTTAAGTTGGTGATTTTGATTTTGGGAATGAATATCCATCAGATTTTCACCCAAACTCTTCAGTACATTGAGATTAACAGGAGTATCGTTAACAAAGGCTCTGCTTTTTCCTGCGCGTGTTATTTCTCTTCTCAGGATGCAGATATCTTCGAAATCCAGATCATTTTGATTAAAAAAGGCATTTAACCCCAAACTGGAAATATCAAAATGACCTTCAATAATACATTTTTTATCTTCTTCTTTAACTACATCACTATCAGCTCTTTCGCCCAGAAGCAATGCTAAGGCACCCAGAACTATTGATTTACCCGCACCTGTTTCTCCGGTTAAAACTGAGAAACCATTACTAAAATAAATGGTTTGGTTCTCAATTAGAACATAGTTGGAGATAGAAAGCTGAAGCAACATACTATTGGCTTTTTAATATTACAGAATACTTATCTCCGTTGGAAGGATCTATTTCCTTCATAATATTAACCACTTCAGTTTTGGTGGTTGGACTTCCTTCACCAAAAATCTTTATAATTTCATCTCGTTTGGAGTCAACATATAAACGCAAAAGAAATGAACCTGGTTTAGACCCGTTTGCCTGCTGTAAAAGTTTGAGACTTTCAGCTATGCTTGTTCTGCCACTTTCCACATTATCATACATCACATCCAACCCAAGTCGGTGATATTCATAAATACTCTCACGGATGGGTCGATATTGGGGATTCAGTAAATTTTCTGTGAGCCAGTATCTGTTTTTCATATTCTCAAAAGCTTTCCAGCCTGGTTCCGATGAGTTTTGCGCATCCTGAACCACAGCCTGAGCCTTCTCGAAATAAGGTGTTCCACCATACTTTGAAAAAGAATCGCCATCGATACCAAGAAACACATAAATATAATAGGCTACTAAACTTGTTAAATTTGAAGTAAATGAATTCTCCGCGTATGTTAAAGGTTCGCCTTCGGAATATTTAAATTCTACATCCGTATCTATATAATTAAACATGGTGGAGTTATAATTTGTTTTGTAAACAGGACGACGCAACACCAGATTGAGCTTTCCTTTATACTGATCGGACGAAACTCTTTCGCTTAAAGTAAGCAAAATGGTACATTCCAATCGCTCTTCAGCCTTGTATGCATAACTGGTCCAGATTGTATTATTTACAAATTCGTAGAGCCCGTCCTGAAGTTCTTTAAAGGCGTCGCGGTCTGTACCTTCAATCTGTCTTGCCGATACTTGCACAGAGCCATTAATCTCCTGACTATTCGCACCAAGATAGGTAAACAAAGCTAAAATGATTAATAGATACTTGATATTCATGAGTATTCGTTTTGTTATAAGTTACTTTTTGTCTGTTGTCAACTTGCGATTTTACTTTTTGTCTTCCAACTTTAAAAATCCGCTGAAAAATATTTTATCCAAAGGTATACTTCTATCGCATGAGGATATTAAATAACGCTTATAATTTTACAATATTTTATTTATAGCTCTAACTAAGCCTTGCCAAAACCAGTAGATTCAATATAATTACAAATATCCTCAGCAACTTTCTCCTTCGATTTTAGCTCGAATACTACAGGTTCATGATTTTTGCCAAGGATTGTAATTTTATTGGTATCGGTTCCAAAACCAGCCCCCTGTTCTCTCAAAGAATTTAAAACAATAGCATCGCAATTTTTCGATTCCAATTTTGCTTTTGCATTTGCAATCTCATCATTGGTTTCAAGGGCAAACCCCACTAAAAACTGGTGGGTTTTAATTTCGCCAAGGCTTTTAAGAATGTCTTTCGTAGATTCGAGCTGAAGTTGAAGTGTCTGTTTATCTTTTTTAATTTTTTGCCGCGACACTTCAATGGGTTTAAAATCTGCTACCGCGGCTGATAAAATGGCCACGTCAGAATCTCCAAAATGCTCCTGGGCTGCATTATACATTTCGGATGCGGAAACAACATTAATTGTTTGAATATTAGGATTTTGCGCCTTAATATTAACAGGACCACTCACCAAAACAACTTTTGCTCCTCTCCTGGCCATGGTTTCGGCTATAGCATAGCCCATTTTCCCAGTAGAGTGATTTCCAATAAATCTAACCGGATCAATAGCTTCATGAGTTGGACCCGCAGTTATCAGTATTTTCTTATTGACAAAACTGGTGACTGGATTAAAATGCTCTACTATTTTTTCTAAAATAATCTCAGGCTCTTCCATTCTGCCAGCACCACACAAACCACTGGCAAGTTCACCTGTTTGCGCTTCAATAAGCCGATTACCGCGGGAAATCAGTTTTTCAATATTTTCTATAGTTGCAGGATGAGCAAACATATCCAAGTCCATTGCTGGGGCAAAAAAAACAGGGCATTTTGCCGAAAGATAAGTAGTCGTCAACAAGTTATCACAGAGACCATGAGCCATTTTTGACAAAGTTGAAGCAGAAGCGGGCGCAATAATAAATACATCGGCCCACCGGCCCATTTCCACATGACTGTTCCAGAAACCATCTTGCGGATTAAAGAATTCGGACAGGACGGGATTCCCAGACAATGTTGATAGAGTTAAAGGGGTTACAAAGTCCTTTCCGGAAGGAGTTATAACAATTTGAACCTGAGCCCCTTCCTTTTTAAGCAATCTAACCAGAAGTGGAGTCTTATAAGCGGCAATGCTCCCGGTAATTCCAATCAATATTTTTTTATCCTTTAATCGCATACTGAATATATTAAATAAAGTATAAAAATAGAAAAAACCCCTTTACTAATGATGAACACTAATAAAGGAGTTCTAAAATACCTTATATATGATTAATTAGACTTAAGATTTGCAGCCTCTTTTGTTGGGTTTCTATAATAAATCTCATCATCAAGAAACTCCTGAATGGCAATTAGTGTTGGCTTAGGCAGCTTTTCATAATGTTTTGCAATTTCTATTTGCTCACGATTTTCAAAAACTTCTTCCAAATTATCACCTGTTGATGAAAATTCTTCGATTTTCCGATTCAACTCTTCTTTCAACTCTTTACTAATTTGATTGGATCGTTTGGCTATTATTGCGATGGTTTCGTAAATATTTCCTGTTGGGACATCGAATTCGCTTAAATTGCGGGTAACAGCTACCTTATCTGTTTTCAATCTTTTATAATCCATAATTATAAATTGTTTAAATCATTTTTCTGTGTTGACCTTCCGATACTTTCGGAGGCTTTCTCATATATTTTTTCTGCTTCATCCTTAAATTTACTTTCAGGATATAATGCAATAAAATCTACATAGGAACCTATTGATTTTGTAAATCTCTCTTCCTGTTTTTTGCTAAAACTCAGCAAAGCATAATCATAATAGGATTTCAGTGTATAGAACATTACCTGCTCCTTAAAATTGCTATCTGGATATTTTTTAATGAAGGTTTGAAATGCCATGATGGCAGCATTGTAGTCTTCCATTTTAAAATATTGCTTTGCTATATCAAAATCTTTCTTTTCGAGCTTGTCTTCCAATTCGTTAACATATTTTTCGGCTTCTACATACCTTTTACTCGATGGAAATCTGACCATAAAGAGCTTGAGTTCCTGAATTGCTGCCTTGGTGGTTTCCTGGTCAAGAGAAGAACGGGGACTATCTAAGTAATTGCAATAGGCGCTATAATAAAGGGCATCTTCTGCTTGTTCTCCAGTTGGGTAGTTTTTGTAGTACCGCTTAAAATAGTAGCTTGCCAAAACATTGTCGCTCTGCATAAAATAACTCATGGCATACATATACTCCAACTCCTGCGATTTAGCGGTGCCTTTATAAATTGGAACTATCTGATCCATGAGCTGTAGAGCCCTGTTATAGTCTTTCTGATTATAAAACTCTATGGCCATGGCATATTTTTCCTCATAATCGCTGCTCTTTAAAAGTTTGTGAAACTTACAGCCAGTTAAGGATAAAACTACACCCATGAACAATATAATATAACTGCTTTTTAACATCCTGCAAAAGTATATGTTTTTATTTAATTTTAAACCTGTCGGACAATATTTTAATAATATCCACTGAAGCCTTATTGGCCGGGACAAATATCAACTTAATTTAGTAACCTTTGGGCATTTTTAACGATAATTAACCCGCCCAAAAAATGAAGTATTTTAGTTGGCAAATACAAAACGAGCCAATACAGGAAGATGGTCAGATATACTCCCTGCCCTATTAACAACCTGCGCATCAATACATTGCAAAAACCTATTGTTGTACATGATATAGTCAATTTTGATATTAGGGTTTTGGCTATCGAAAGTAAAAAAATGAGATGGTGAGCTTTTATATTTGGATTCATTAATGGCAAGGCTTATGGCGGGATGACTGATAAGTTTACTTATTGTAAGCTCTTTCATGGCATTTTCGTCAAAGGGTGGTGAACAATTGAAGTCTCCAATGAGAAAAATTGGGTATTTAAGCTCATATTTTTTGAATAAATCCAGAACAATATCGGCTTGTTTTTCGCGGGTTGAAGCATCCCAGGCTTCGAAATGAACATTAATGACCAACAAACTATCCTCCCCGTTCTTTAACCATGTAATTTGTGCCAACCTGTCCAAATAAAAACTATCGTAGTAAAAAGGATTATTATCGGGGAATGGCAATACAATTCTGCTGTTACTAACAACACCAATCTGACTTAGAATTGCCTGCCCGGAGAGCATGTCGCCGAAATTATATTTCAAAGGCCAATAGGGAAAAGGAACATACCGTTTATCCCAATTCACCGCTGCTGCTGCCTGAGCAAAATCAGATTCCTTAGCAATATGCTCCATTTGATTCATATGATAAGATCTCGAAGAATTAAAATCAATTTCCTGAAATCCGATAATTTGTGGCTTAATTTCACCAAGTAGCTTATCAGCATGTTTGAGATTTTGCTCAATCATACTTTTAGGCCTTTCCACTGGAAGATTATTGGTCATGCCCGATGCATAGCCCAAATTGTATGTCATCACCAAAAAAGTATCGGGTAATGCAAATTGAGCTTCACGATATTGTGTAATGGTGGTGTATTCTGTTGGTGAACTTTTGGGGCCTTTAGCCCATAAGTAGAAAATAATAAATACACTCAGCAAAACTGAAAATATGATGACAGGTAGTTTTAGAAGTTTCATCAGCTGAATTTTAGGTCGTAAAAATACCAAAATAAACAATAAAGTCGTAAATTCTATTTCCGCAATAAGGAGATGATTACCAAATAAAAAATAAAAAACCCATTATAAAGGATTGGTTCTTTTCCTCTATAATGGGCTACTAAATAATCAAAATGACTAAATGGCCGCCTGAATAATTCTGTACCCTGTTAATAATTCTTCATTAAAAACTGAGTCGTTATAGGCTTCAACTTCCATCGCACTAAACACATCAAAATCTGACTCTGAATAATTTTCCTTTTGTGGTTTCATAAAGCAAAAATCATCTGGATTTTTACTCATCATCTCTTCTTCAAGAAATTCCAAATATTCCTGATATTCTGGCGAATTGATAATTCTTGTTTCTGCATTCACATTTGTAAAGATTTTCATAATAATTGTCCTTTCTACATTATGTTAATAAATAAGCCTCATTAATTTCTGTCCAAATATAAGACAGAATTGTCCAATTTCCAAACATTTTTTTAACTTTTTTTAGTTTTTTTTATAAATTATTCTCAAAGGCTTGATTTTATTAGAAAATATCATTATCTTAAAGAAACTTCAAACGAAATAATCTGCCAATTTTATCTATTTTTGCCATTATAATCATCATAATGAATAAATATTTAGATGCCACCGGCGATCAATTAAATCCAAAAGAAAAAGAAATGGAGCAATTACTCCGTCCTGGACAATTTGCAAATTTTTCAGGGCAGGGTAAAGTTGTTGAGAATTTAATTGTTTTTGTACAGGCAGCCAAAAACAGATCCGAAGCCATGGACCATGTTTTGCTCCATGGACCTCCGGGGTTAGGAAAAACAACCCTGTCCAATATTATTGCCAATGAACTTGGGGTTGGAATTAAAGTTACCAGCGGGCCAGTGTTGGACAAGCCTGGTGATTTAGCCGGATTGCTAACCAATCTGGAGGAACGCGACGTATTGTTTATCGACGAAATTCACCGTCTTAGTCCCGTGGTTGAAGAATATCTTTATTCTGCCATGGAAGATTACAAGATAGATATAATGATTGAAACCGGACCCAACGCCCGCTCAGTTCAGATTGATATAAGCCCCTTCACACTTATTGGTGCTACTACAAGAAGTGGATTACTAACTGCCCCTCTCCGATCCAGATTTGGAATTACTTCGCGGCTTCAATATTACGATGCATTAACACTGAAAAGAATCATCATCCGCTCCGCAGGTATATTGGGAGTTCCCATTCACGAAGAAGCAGCTCTCGAAATTGCCAGAAGAAGTCGTGGAACACCACGTATTTCAAATCTCTTGCTTCGAAGAGTCAGAGATTTTGCCGAAGTTAAAGGAAATGGATCCATTGATATAAAAATTACTCAATATGCGCTTAACTCATTGAATGTGGACAAATATGGCCTCGATGAGATGGATAATAAGATTCTCAGTGTCATTATCGAGAAATTTAAAGGAGGCCCCGTAGGATTAACTACTGTGGCCACTGCTGTGGGTGAAGATGCCGGAACCATTGAGGAAGTTTACGAACCTTACCTTATTCAGGAAGGATTTATGATGAGAACACCCAGAGGCCGCCAGGTTACCGAGCTGGCTTACAAACATTTGGGGAAATATCCTGTAATTTCGCAAGCCGATTTGTTTAGCCAGAATTTCAATAAAGATTCTTCCGATTCCGAATGATTTCTCTTTCTGAATATTTGTTGAAAGAAGCGTCCGAAGCTGGCTTTTTCCAAAGTGCCATAACTGCTACTGAGACTTTGGAAGGTCATAAAGAATATTTGGAGGATTGGCTATCGAAAGGTTATCATGGAAAAATGGATTACCTCGCGAAAAACATTACGATGAGGTTTAATCCCAACGAGTTGATGCCTGAAGTTAAAAGCATCCTTACGGTTCTATTAAACTATTACCCCCATAAAAAACTTACCATTGATAACAATTACCGAATTGCCAAATATGCCTATGGTAAAGATTATCACCACATTGTAAAAGCAAAATTGAACCAGATTGCAGAAAGGGCTCAACATATTTATGGGGAATTCGTATATCGTTCATTCTGTGATTCAGCGCCTATAGCCGACAGACTTTTGGCCGAAAAAGGCGGTTTAGGATGGATTGGAAAAAATACGTTGCTCATTAATAAGGAGTATGGATCCTTTTTCTTTATCGGTCATTTATTTATCGACCGCGAATTAGAAGTATTTAAACAAAGGCAACCCGATCTTTGCCTTGATTGCGACAAATGTCTTAAAGCCTGTCCAACTCAAGCCCTTTTTGAACCCTATAAAATGAATGCCAGCAGATGTCTGAGTTACCAGACCATAGAAAATAAGTCCCCTGAAAAGGATATTGAGCCTAAGAAATTCCGCGGCTGGATTTTTGGTTGCGATATTTGCCAGGATGTTTGTCCCTTCAATAAAACTCCCCGGTTGAATGTGACTGATGAATTACAACCAAATGAAAACCTGTTTTCACTTAGAAAGCAAGGCTGGGAAGCTCTAAAACCTGATGAGTTTGGAGAATTATTTAGGAATTCCGCCGTAAAAAGAGCTGGATATAAAGGTCTTAGTCAAAACATACAATGGATAAAGGATAAGTAAATAATTTTCTAACCTTAGAATCGATTACTTTTTTTTTCGAAAATCTACATCCCGATTTTTCCCGCCTTGCTTTGGAATTCGAATTCAATAGTTTTACCAGTTGGTCAATCTTTCTGATTAACTGGTTTCTAAATTTTCAGGCTGATGTTAACAAAAAGTGCTCGTATTGACTATCGGAGATTGGGATTCCGGACACATAGAGAAGAAAAAATGGGTTTACCCGATGGAGTGCCAAACCTTTGTTAACTTTTAGGGTAGTTTTTCAACAGGTTGCCCCAAGAATATTGAAAATACCTATCTTTGCTAAAAAAAACTCATTATGGCTTTAGAATTAACCGATGCCAACTTTGAAGAGTTGGTAATAAAATCAGACAAACCAGTTGTTGTTGACTTTTGGGCAGTTTGGTGTGGACCTTGCAGAATGGTTGGACCTATCGTAACTGAGCTTGGCGAAGAATATAAGGATACTATTGTTGTAGGTAAATTAGACGTGGATAATAATCCGGAAACATCAAGAAAATATGGTATCCGAAACATTCCCACTATTCTTTTCTTCAAAAATGGCGAAGTTGTTGACAAACAAGTTGGTGCTGTGCCAAAGCAAGTATTGGTGGGAAAAATTGAACCATTACTTTCTTAGAACATAATTAAAGATATCATTGTACACTTGTGCTGTCTTGTTGGAGTTTTTGCCATTCAAGACAGCATTAATCGTTTATAGACATGCCAATAAACATTGATCGTCAGCAAATTGAGCGGTTTAGCGCGTTGGAGCTTCTTGCAAAACAAGTGGTAGAAGGTTTTATTACTGGTTTGCATAAAAGCCCATTTCACGGTTTCTCCGTGGAGTTTGCCGAGCACAGGTTGTATAATAATGGAGAATCAACCCGGCATATTGATTGGAAGCTATTTGGACGAACTGAGAAACTTTTTGTTAAGCGGTATGAAGAAGAAACCAATTTGAGATGTCAAATTGTGCTGGATATATCCTCATCGATGCACTATCCTGCTATGACTGATTTTTCGTTGGAAAAACAAAACAAAATCAGCTTTTCAATTATTGCTGCAGCAGCACTCATCAATATTTTAAAGAAACAAAGAGATGCTGTGGGAATTAGCTTCTTTAATGATTTGCTTGTGGAGCAAACAGAAATTAAGTCGAGCGAGATTCATATAAACCATCTTTTCAACAGATTGAGTGCTCAGATTGGGCCAACTCCATCAAGAATGAACAAAACCCGCGTTTCGCAAGTTTTACATCAAATAGCCAACACCATTCATAAGCGAAGCCTTGTTATTATTTTTAGCGATTTGATGGAAGAACAGCTTGATATGAATCCGTTTTTCGATTCGCTCAGGCATCTCAGACATAATAAGCATGAAGTTATCGTATTCCATGTTCATGACAAAAATACCGAAATTGACTTCAATTTCGACAACAGACCACATAGGTTTGTGGATTTGGAATCTGGTTCAGAAATAAAAATTCAGCCCCAGGAAATAAAAAACCTTTATAATCAGCACATGACAACCTTTGAAAAAAGTGTCAGGCTGAAATGCGCACAATACAGCATTGATTATATATCCGCAGATATTGAAAAAGGATTTAATCAAATACTTTTTCCCTTTTTAAACAAGCGAAGAAAACTATTTTAATGCATTGATGCATGATTGCTTTTCTGCCATCAAATTAAACCTCTTCATTCCAATGTTTCATCCTAATCCTTCTGTTATAGGTTTATTGGCTTAAAGGACAAAATTCAGGCCAAACCCTTCTGTATGCATTGATTTTATTAGCATTGGAGCAAATCAAAGGTAATGAATAAAAAAAGCTGTCCTATTTGTAGAACAGCTTTTTTAATTTATTCGAGTGTGGACTATCTAACCAGCATCACCGTGCCAACTTCACTACCTTTCTTTCCGGGTGAGTCAGTACCCTGGCCCTGATAATCTATTCGCCACACATAGTTACCTACAGGGCAAGGATCACCTTTGGTTGTTCCATCCCATCCATTGTGTATGTCGTTAGTTTCAAATATCATTTGGCCCAACCGATCGAAAATCATCATACGAAACTCTACGGTTGGATCTGATGTAATGGGTTTGAAAGTTTCATTCAGACCATCTTCGTTGGGTGAGAATGCATTTGGCATAAATATTCGACCATTGCAAAGCGAAATATAGCCCGTATCACTCACCTCACAACCTGGGTTCCCTACAATTACAAAGTAATTACCAGTTTCATATACTGTGATAGATCGGGTTCTATAGCCATTGTTCCAGATATAATATTCGGATCCGTCTCCTCCGCCAGCATCCAGCTGGACTGGTTCACAGGAATACAAGAATACAGAATCACCCAAATCAACATAAGGTGTTGGATAAACATCGACACTCATAAACAATGAATCTACGCAACCTCGCGAACTGATTCCTACTAAATAATAGTTAGTATTTTCCTCAGGACTAAAGTTAGCAGGATTACCAAATTTTGTTTCTTCATCGCTGGTAATTGACTGCCAGAAATAGTCTTCAGCACCTGTGGCAGTAACAATTATAGAAGAATCACGGCAAATAGATGGAAGAACCGGATCAATAGAAAGGCTGGGAATTGGAAGATAAACCAATAAAATCGAATCTACAGCATCTTCGCAATCAGCCTTACCAAAGGCGGTTAAAATCAAATATTGTCTGATGGTATCGTAAAAGTTAATATTGAGATCCGTGTAAATTGGATATTGAATTGTGGCAGTATCAAATACACCGGATGAACTTGTAGATGTCCAGCGGAGAGAATCAAGATGATTTACAAAAACATTAGAAATCTGATAAGGTTGTCCACCGCAAAGAGTATCAGAAGCAATAACAATCACTTCGGGCAAGGGCACAACATTTACCTGAATAATTGTACTGTCCGATTGACCACAATGATTGATCCATCTGGCTGCATAGATTGTTGTATCCATAGGTTGTGGTACAGTTAGTGGGGTTCCTTGTCCTATATATGTCTCGGTTTGATTTTCAATAATATACCATTTTAGTATATCTCCGTATCCACCAACTCCAAAGAGTGTAATGTCTTCTCCATAAGTAATACAGAAGTTATTTACATTCACATTTACATTATCAGGAGCCACAGGATCACCTTGATAAACAACGGTAATACTTAATGCTTCTGTGGAGCCTCCACCTGTACCTCCACCAGTAGAAGTAGCTGTACATTCATTTACCCAACGAGCAAAATAAGTTGTAGTTGTTGTTGGTAAAGGAAGAACAAGAGTTGCACCTGTTCCTACGATTGATCCAGTGCTGACATCATTTTCGTACCACTCGATATAATCTCCATATCCACCACCATCTCCAACGGCAATTAAAGTTAAAGAATCGTATTCACAAATTGGGCAAACGGTATCGGGAGTTACACTTAAGGATTCTAGGATGTTGGGCAAATACTGAACAAACAAATTAACGGGAATAGATTCATCTTCCCCACAATTATTTGATACGTGAACAAAATATGTTCCTTCGTCACCTCTCTCAATTGGATCGAAGGTTAAAATGTTTGCATTATTATCTGGAATCCAATTGCCATTATAATTCCATTGATACAGAAGAGAATCGCCAGTAACCGTAGCCTCAAACTGGAAGAAAGTGCCTTCACAAACCGTTGCCCCAAATGGATCTGTTTCTATTCTGGGCGGAACATTCATGTTGAGTAAAGCCAGGTTTGTGGTAAGCTCTCCACAGGTATCAGAGATAATACAATAATAATAGCCTTCATCGGGATAATCTAAATTGGGTATGGTTAAGCTCGATTGACTGCTCAATAAGGTAGGAGAACCTTGTTTGTACCATGCATACTCAACAAACTCTGTTGACTCAACTGTAACGCTAAAATGAGCGGTATCTAAGAGACAAAGGTTCTGATATAGTGGCTGCTCAAGAATTATTAAAGTATCGAGAGCACGTTGAGTTATGGTATCGCTATAAGCCAATCCACAGCCGTTACTTATTCGGGCAAAATAAGTAGCTGTTTCAACTACCGGATTAATTATTAATAATGTATCGAGAAGAGCAGAACCACCAATAGGCAGATTGTTTTTATACCATTGTACCAAAATCGGCATATCTCCCGCTACTTTTATCTGAATTGTATCAATGGTGCCTTCGCAAATTGAAACATCTATGGGTTGAAGAGTAAAATAAGGCAACTCGAGCATAATGAGCGGAATAGAATCACTAACCGCAGTATCACACTCTGACCATACCTGACAGTAATACATTCCTGTATCTGCAAAGCTAACGGTGTTCACCAGCAAGGTATCGTTAATTTCACCAGCAAGTGCCAGCCCATTGAAGAACCACTGGAAGTAGAATGGGTCAGTTCCCGCAGGTTCCACAAACATAGAAGTATTGGCTCCTTCGCACACTTCAACTTCCATCGTCTGATTGGGAATATAAGTGAAATCGTTGATGTACAAACCTACCCTTTCGCAAGCTGACTCACCACAAGCATTCACCCATTTAGCAACATATGGGGCAGAATTATCAGGAATGTTATGGACATAAACAAACGTATCTGTTGTTATTGCAAAAGGCACTCCGTCACAACTAAAACCTTCGTACCAATAGATGAAGTCTCCAGAACCCCCAACCGCAGTTAGAAGAATCGAATCGTAAGCATTGTAGCAAATATAATTATCCTCAAAAAACAAAGAATCAATTGGTTGTGGTTCCTGAGATACAAAAATTGTTATTGAATCACAGGTACTTTCGCCGCAGGCACTTTCCCATTGTGCATAATAGGTAGTTGTAGTATCTGGTGGAGTTATTAATAAGGTAGTATCTACAGAGAATGCTATTTGATTGCCACCACAAGAATTGGTAAACCACCTTAAAGAATCGCCTTCACCACCATAAACAGTTAATTTAATATAAGTGTTATAAGTAAAACAAATATTATTGGTATCGCTCACAATGCTGTCCATAACTGCTACAGGTGGTCGAATAACGAGATTAACAGTATCTGTTGATTGACCATCGAAACATTCATTACTCAACATACAGAAATAATTGAATGCAGTGTCGGCCGGTATTACTGGACTTATTATGAGTACATTGCCAACTTCACCTGTCAATAATGCGGAAGTACCACCCGCATTGATTTTATACCATTGGTATGATATTGGTTGGGTTCCTTGAGCTAATACATTGAACTCAGCTGTGCCATTTAAACAAACATTCTGGTCAACAGGTTGTGATAAAATATAAGGAATTGTATCAACTTCGAAGCTTACAGTATCTGTGAATTTAACCCCGCATCCATTGGTAACTTTACAGAAATAATTTCCTGAATTAGCAAAGGTTGCAGGATTGATGGTTAGAAATGTATCGACAGTTGCAGTTGGATTGTTGTTAAAATACCATTGATATTGTAAGACAGGGGCGCCTTGGGCATGAATAAACATAGTTAGGCTATCTCCCTGACAAATAGTATCGAGAATGGTGGGTTGAACCAAAACATCAGGCAGCAGATTTACTGTTAACCGTGCACTATCCGACACTAAGGTATCGCAGGAATTAATCACAGTACAATGATAATAACCGCTATCCGATGAGCTGATTCCTCCGGTCAACCATAAAGTGTCTTGTTGAATACCTGTTAAGGCAAGACCATTGAAATACCATTGATAATTGATAGGTGAAAGGCTTACATTTTCATTAACTATTACCCTAAAAAAAGTTGAATCTATACCCTCGCATACCGATTTATTTTGAGGCTGTTGAATGATTGAAATTTGACCATTGACCGTTATTGTAATTGTTAAGCAGTTTGATGTAAAAACGTCTCCACCACAGTATGTTTCCCAACGGGCAGAATAAGTTGTTGTGGAGGTAGGAATCTGCCCCAGTGCCTGCAAATCAAGAGTATCACCTCTTAAAATAAGAGGAGCATTTGGGTTAGAACAAATATTTCCTACATACCATGCAATAGAATCCCCAGATCCACCTTCAGTAAATAAAAATAATTCATCGTTAAAATCATTACAAATGGAATCCACATTTTGGTGAATGGCGGAAAGATCGGCAGGGAGTTCTTTCACATAGAATGTTAAAGAATCACAGGCAGTTACTCCACAAGGGCTTGACCAGCGGGCATAGTATGTTGTTGTTACATCGGGTACTGTGATTAGTAATGTAGTATCGGTGGTAGATACTATTTCGTTTCCTCCACATGAACCAGCAAACCAAGTTAATGTATCTCCTTCGCCACCATAAACGGTTAGTGTGATGTAAGTGCTATAGTTATGACAAACATTATTTGTATCACTCACAATGCTGTCCATTATTGCAACCTGAGGTCGAATAGCAAGATTCACTGTATCGGTTGATGGGCCATCGAAACATTCATTACTAAGTAAACAGAAATAGTTAAATGCTGTATCGGCGGGCAACACAGGGTTTAATGTAAGAATATCCCCAACTTCTCCAGGCATTAATGTGGCTGGACCTCCGATATTGATTTTATACCATTGATATGAAATTGGCTGAGTTCCACCGGAAACTACATTGAATTCAGCTGTACCATTCAAACAAACAGTTTGATTAATGGGTTGATTAATTATGGTTGGAATGGTATCAACTTCGAAGCTTACCGTATCGGTATTTTGAGTTCCGCAGCCATTTGTAATTTTACAGAAATATTCACCAGAATTGATAAAAGTAACTGGGTTTATAGTTAGAAAAGTATCAACTGAAGCAGTTGGAATACTGTTGAAATACCACTGATATTGAAGAACTCCTGATCCAAAAGCTTGTAGAGATAATGTCACATTATCACCTTCGCATATGGTATCGAGTATAGTGGGCTGAATGATAACTGAAGGCAATAGGTTCACAGTGAGTTTTGCACTGTCGGAAACCAAAGTATCACAGCTATTATAAACATTACAGTGATAATAGCCACTATCAGAAGCATTTATTCCCCCTGTAAGCCAAAGAGTATCGTAGTTGGCACCACTAAGAGCCAACCCATTAAAATACCATTGATAATTTATTGGAGTAAGGCTTTCGCTTTCAGTTACCATGACTCTAAAGAAAGTAGAATCAACGCCCTCACAAAGGGCTTTATTCTGGGGTTGATGAGTTATAGATATTTCACCATTAACTGTGATTGTTATTGTTAAACAATTTGATGAAAACACATCATCTCCACAATAAGTTTCCCAACGAGCAGAGTAAGTTGTTGTATTGGTTGGGATCTGGGCTAACGCCTGCAAATCAAGTGTATCACCCCTTCCGATTAGAGTAGCGTTTCCGTTCACACAAATATTCCCCATATACCATGCAATGGAATCACCGGTACCACCTTCCGCAAAAAGAAATAATTCGTCGTTGTAGTCCTTACAAATTGTATCGATGCTTCTATGAATTAATGTTGGATCGGTTGGAAGATCCTTCACAACAATGTTAACTGAATTACATTCGGTTGCACCACATTGGTTTTCCCAGCGTGCAAAATACTCCGTGGTTACCAATGGATTGGGTGCAGGTACAATTAAGGTTCCATTAACCGGATGTCCAGTCCCCACAAAATCTCCCCCGCAGGCTATTGAATACCAATTCAAAGTATCTTCATCATTCCCATTATTATCGGCAGTCAAAATTAAATCGAAAGTATTTCCAGGGCATAATGTATCTGGATTGGCAAATAAACCTGTTGGAGCATTTACCGGAATTGATGTTACCAGCAGTGTAGCTACATCGCTAACGGATGTCCCACAGGAATTTGTTATTTTACATGAATAACTACCTTCCTGCGCTTCTGTTACAGTGGTAAGATTCAATGTGTTGGTAGTGCCCCCGGCGACAGCAGAGCCATTAAGTAACCACTCGTAGGTTTCGCCACCAATTATATTGCTGATTTCAACCGTAAAAACTGCATCTGTACCTTCACATAAATCAAGGGAAACTGGTTGTATAGTGATTTGAGGAACAGCGCATGGATCCCATTGATAGAAATCATTGTAGTAGCTCCCGCCAAAACCAGTTCCAACATAGACTTTATTCCCAGCTGTCGCAGCAACAGACAATTCACGTGCGTTGCCGGAAAAATCTGTTTTCTGTGTCCAAGTGGCTCCGTCAAATTCCCAAAAATCGGCCAAAAAGGCTACTCCTTTACCCAAACCAATATAACCTTTGGATACACTACTACAACCAATAGCACCAACTCGAGCTTCGCCAGCGAAATCTGAAAGCAGAAGCCACGTATTTGTAACAATATTGTACTGCCAAAAATCCTTGCTTGGAGTTGCAGTGCCTATATCACCAGTTCCATAATAAGCATTATTTCCTATGGTAAAAGCCACCGCTTTCATACGGGCAGTTCCAGGAAAAACCGGACGGCCAATCCAGATATCGTTGTTTATATCATATTCCCACAAATCGTTTTGAAAAGAACCATTGTCTCCCCCAACAACAAACCCGCGGGTTCCTGTTGAAAAGGCTGAAGAATAAGCCCTTACTCCACCTGCGAAAACAGCAACTCCAGACCATGTATTTGATACAGGTTCATATTTATAAACGGAGTTGGTTCTACTACCACCAGCAATTTCACCAGTACCAGCAATAGCTTTATTGTTCATAACGAAAGCAAAAGCTCCGGCTCTGCCACCACCAGGATAGTTGGCCTTTTGGGTCCAGGTTTCCGAAATGGTATCGTATTGCCATAAGTCGGAATGATAAGTTGAACCATCTTTTCCCAAAGCAATATATATTTTCCCATTAATAGAAAAACTTACTGCACCGGACCTTTGAAGTCCTCCCAAATTATTTTGCGGAATCCAAAGATCGCTTTGAGCCAGGGTTGTACCTGAAAAAAGAACCATCACAAATATCAGGTTCATTGTGAATGTAGTTCTTCTGAAGGCCTTTTTAAGAAATGAAAATAGTATCATATTGTGCATAAATTGATTCTTAGAATTTGATATTATAACGATTCAACTCATCCATTGAAATAGAAGGCGGAAAAATACCCGCATTTAATTTATCAACCATGAGTTGAGCAATAAGAGCTGCATCAGTAGTATCGGCAAAAGCCTTATTTCCGTTGATAGCTGGAATAGTTTTTTGAATGATGATAACTTTTTGGCCATTTTTGATATTGTAAAACCATGCTCCAGTATCATTTTTATTCACCACAAATGAATAAAGACTGCTGTTGACCTGGCTTTCGGAGAGAAAAACATCTTTTTCCATTCCAATAACCGGTGAATGAAGCAGCACAGTTGCCGCAACAATGGGTATCAAAAACAAGCTCAAAAACAGTCTCATGTAATATTTTTTTCTGCAATAATGACTATGAAACATCAAAGCACACTATTACGTGTCAAATCTACAAAATTTCTTTAATAAGGAAATAATTTTTATATTTTGGATTGTCAAAAAATAAAGGGTTTTATTGGTTTTTTTATGCGAAATTCGCAGCCCATTAAAAAATAGGATTATGGCGTTAAAAACAGGGGATAAAGTAAAATTTCTCAACGAATCGGGTGGCGGTTATGTCACAAGAATTCTGAGCAGTTCTATGGTAGAGGTAAGTGTGGAGGATGGTTTCAATATTCCTTATGCCACAAGAGATTTGCTTAGGGTGGACGACCAGGGAGCGGCAAGCAGGATATTTGATGAGGATTTTGGCGCAAAACCTCAGGCATTGCCACCTGTTGCCAACCCGCAAATTGTTTCAAGCCAATTGTTTAAGAGAGAAAGTCTTGACTTGAAAAGAGGCGTGTATCTGGCCTTTGTTCCACAGGACCAACGGTGGCTTATGACGGGTTTGATTGATATTTTCATAGTGAATTACACCGATTACGAGATTGTTTTTAGTCTTTTTCTACAGGATGGAGCTAACTTTAATCAGATTGAATATGATATTTGTGGGGAGAACAATAAATTCCCCATCGAAACCATCCACAGGGAAGAAATCAACCAATGGCTCAACGGACATCTGCAGGTTTTGTTTATGAAGAAGTCGCAGAATAAAATCGTATCGCCACTCAATAAATCCTATCAGATTAAGGGAGCAAAGTTTTTTCAGGAGGCCAATTACAGGCATGTGGATCTATTGGATGCCAATGCTTTAGTAGTTGAAATGATTGCTATGGATTATCAGGAAATGATTAGTAAAAATGCTCCTGAAGTAAAAGATGAAGAAATAACCAGAGATGTGAAGGCTCAAATTTCCAAATCAAAATCGCTCATCGAAAAACACAAAACTTCGCTATTGGAAGCCGAAGTCGATTTGCATATTTCCGCACTTAAGGACGATTATAATAGCATGAAGCCCCACGAAATCATCATTGAGCAAATGGGGTATTTTAACCGGACTTTGGAGGATGCTATGTTACATCAATACCAGAAAATTGTCTATATTCATGGAATTGGAAACGGCACTTTGAAAAAAAGATTGAAAGACGAGTTGGCCGGTTATGATGAAATTGAGGTTCGTGATGCGAGTTTTCAGCAATATGGCTACGGAGCTATTGAAATAAAAATACACTATAAATAAAAGTTCTTTAAGAATTTGTTCTCTGTTCTATCGCGTTCGTCCAGCAATGGGTGGATGAGGAAAGTCGGGGCAACTCAGGGCGCCATACTTCCTAACGGGAAGGGCACGGATAACCCGTGAACAGCTAGTGCAACAGAAAGTAAACCGCCTCAAACCTGGTTTGGGGTAAGGGTGAAAACGAGGGGTAAGAGCCCACGCCTGCACAAGGTGACTTGTGCCTGATGTAAACCTTATGGGTTGAAAGACCAAATAAACCGGGGATTTTTCGCGAGTCGGAATGAGAGGCCTGCCCGGCCAATCCCGGAGGGTAGGTTGATAGAGGTGTCGGGCGACCGGCATCCCAGATAGATGATAGAAGTTCATGCAAATGAAAACAGAACCCCGCTTACAGGAGAACAATTTTATAAACACCCGCCTGAATTCAGTCCGGGTGTTTTTTTTGGCTACATTCCCGCGATATTATCGGTGCTCTCAAATATTTTATCGGCCGATCTGGCAATAAATCCAGTGTACAGCTTTCCATCGGTATCGGGATAGCGTTTGGCAAACTCATAAAAACATGATGGAATTTCGCGTGGGCCATCGGTAAAATCGACCATAATTTTACCTGCTCGTATGCTGCTTTGCTCAAGCAACTCCGCGGGCGTTCCTTTAACTTCTCCCCCTGTTTCGAGAATTACAAATCCATTATTTCGCAGAAATTGATTCAGCTCATATATATCAGTATGCTTTTTCAACTTGTTGATATTCACCGTAAAGTGATTGGCTCTGTATCCATAAACATACAACCAACCGGCATATTCCGACTCATCGCGAAGTTTTAGATAGGTTTCATAATCTGGTTTGCCCCAGGGACTCCCGCCCCAAAGAAACGAAGCATCCTTGCCAAATTCTACGGGAATTTTTTCCATCAAATCAGCAACGGTCTGTTGAAGAAAATCGCTACAAAGACTTATCTGTAAAGCACTTATAAACACCTTGGGTGCATCCGCATCTGTTGGGTGTTCGTAATGATGGGCTTTTAGTTTTTTAGCTTCAAAGGTGTAGGAGCCCTTAACCACGTAGCCCGCATCGAGAAATGGTTTTGCGATAACATCGATGCCCACTTTGGGATGATCGAAAGTACGAAAAGCAATATGGTCGTTGATAACTTCTTCACCTTCACTTAAAAATAGCTCGTATACTTTCTTTGTTTCAGGATTTTGGGTCAGATAGTCTGTCCAAAGATTTTCGAATATATTTTGATAAGAGTTCATAATGATATTTTTTACAAAAATACAGATTCGAAGCCATGTGGATTATTTTTGCTGAAATTTATCAAATGGATTGAAGGATAAACCATATTTTTGTTGAAAATAAACACAAGTTTTTCATGCCCATAAGCAACCGACAACTGTATTATCAGCATTTGGCAACTCCTGCTTTTGTTCCCGAAGCGCCCGAATTTTCGCATGCAGAAGGAATCTATCTATTCGATAACGATAACAATCCATGGGTCGATTTGGTGTCGGGTGTGGCGGTGAGCAATGTGGGTCACAGGCACCCAAAGGTGGTTGAAGCCATTAAAAATCAGGTGGATAAATACATGCATCTGATGGTTTATGGTGAGTTTATACAGGCTCCGCAAGTACAATTGGCCGGGCTTTTGGCTCATCATCTTCCCCCCAAATTAAATGCAGTTTATTTTGTCAACTCAGGCTCCGAAGCCAACGAGGGCGCCATGAAACTCGCCAAACGGGCGACAGGTCGCAGTGAGATTGTTGCATTTAAAAATGCCTATCACGGTGGTACTCAGGGAGCATTAAGTATTTTGGGTAACGAAGCTATGAAATATGCCTTTCGTCCGCTTCTCCCCGACATTCGCTTTCTGGACTTCAATAGTTTTGGTCAGCTGCAAAAAATAACCAACAAAACTGCTGCGGTGGTTGTGGAATCAGTTCAGGCCGAAGCGGGAATTGTTCTCCCCCAAAATGGCTGGTTACGAGCGCTTCGCGAAAGATGCAACGAAACCGGAACCTTGCTTATTTTAGACGATATTCAAATGGGTTTTGGCAGAACTGGAAAGCTTTTCAGTTTTGAGCATTTCGATTTTGTCCCCGACATTTTAACTTTGGCTAAAGGAATGGGCGGCGGAATGCCCATTGGAGCCTTTATCGCATCGAAGGAACTTATGAATCAGCTTCAGTTTCAACCTGCTCTCGGCCATATTACTACTTTTGGCGGACATCCGGTAAGCTGTGCCGCTGCAAAGGCCTCGCTGGAAGTGCTTCTTAGCGAAAAACTAATAGAACAGGTCGAAGAAAAGGGACTGCTCTTTGAAGAAGCATTGAAAAATCATCCCGTGGTAAATGAAATCAGAAGAATTGGGTTAATGCTGGCCATTGATTTGAATGATGCAGCATTGTGTCAAAATGCACTTCAATCCATGTTTAAGCACAAACTTATTGCCGACTATTTTCTGTTCAATCCCACATCTTTCCGTATTGCGCCGCCATTAACCATAACTGAGAATCAAATTCATGAAATCATAGATACTATATTAATTAGTTTAAATAAAATTACAAAGAAATGAGAAACAAACTATTCTTAATCAGCCTTTTAAGCCTTTTTCTGATAAGTTGTGATAAAACAGAATCACTCACCGAAAAAGTAAATCCATTTATCGGTACAGGTGGACACGGTCACACCTATCCAGGTGCTACCACCCCATTTGGCATGGTTCAACTGAGCCCCGATACGCGCATTGATGATTGGGATGGTTGTTCGGGGTATCATTATTCTGATGAATTTATTTTAGGGTTTAGCCATATGCATTTAAGCGGCACAGGTGTTGGCGATCTGGGAGATATAAGAATTATGCCCACTGTTGGCGAATTGAAACTTCGTTCTGGAAGCAAAGAAAATCCCGATGGTTATCTTTCTAAATTTTCTCATGAAAACGAATCCGCCTCCCCTGGTTTTTATCAGGTTTTTCTGGATGATTATAATGTTGATGTTCAACTAACAGCCACCAAAAGAGCTGGTTTTCACCAATATACTTTCCCCCAATCTACCGAAGCTCATATTGTTCTCGATTTGAAAGAAGCTGTAAGAACAGAATTGATTCACGATTTAATTATCAACATCGAAAACTCAACCACCGTAAGTGGTTTAAGAAGAAGCGGTTCGTGGGCAAAAGACCAATATTGTTATTTTGTGATGGAGTTTAGTAAGGAATTTAGTGACTTTGGGATTCAGATTGATGGAGTAAAAAATCAAAAACTCAATATGGCGCAGGGGAAAGACCTTCAGGCCTGGTTCGATTTTACAACCATGAAGGACGAAAAAATATATGTCAAGGTTGGCCTTTCGGCAGTGAGTGTTGATGGAGCCCGCCAAAACCTGAAAACAGAAATACCCCATTGGAATTTTAATGAAACGCTCAAACAAGCCAACGATGAATGGGAAAAAGAATTGTCACTCATTAGGGTTGATGGCTATGACAATGACGAAGAAATATTTTATACTGCCTTGTATCACAGTTTATTGGCTCCAAATACCTGGTCGGATAGCGATGGCAGCTACAGAGGCCACGATGGACAAATTCACAAAGCCAATCATACAGTTTTCACCGTATTTTCTTTGTGGGACACCTTTAGAACAGAGCATCCGCTGTTGAATATTATTTATACCCGCCGGGTTAATGCCATGATAAAGAGCATGTTACTCATGCAACAGCAAGGGGGTTTATTGCCTGTTTGGGAGTTGGCAGCCAACGAGACCAATTGCATGATTGGCTATCATTCCATCCCTGTTATTTACGATGCATGGGCAAAAGGCTTGGGGGATTTTGATCCAAATCAAGCATTAGATGCCATGATTGTAAGTGCACGTCAAGACCAATTTGGCTTAGATAGCTATAAAAAATATGGCTATGTAAAAGCTGACGAAGAAGGCGAATCGGTTTCAAAAACCCTGGAATATGCCTACGATGACTGGTGTATTGCCATGATGGCCAAAGACTTGGATCGCAATGATATTTACGAAGAGTTTATTCAACGTGCCCAGAATTATAAAAATTTATTCGACGATTCCACAGGTTTTATGCGGGCTAAAATTAACGGACAATGGCAAACCCCCTTCGATCCGTCGGAAGTAAATTTCCATTTCACCGAAGCCAATAGCTGGCAATACAGCATGTTTGTTCCACAAGATGTGAACGGACTCATAGAGCTTCACGGGGGAGACGAGAAATTTATAGCAAAACTCGACGAGCTTTTTAGCACATCAGCATCGCTCAGTGGTCGGGAACAAGCCGACATTACCGGACTTGTTGGCCAGTATGCCCATGGAAACGAGCCCAGCCATCATATGGCTTATCTCTACAATTTTGCCGGAGCCCCCTGGAGAGGCCAGGAAGTTCTTCACAAAATTATGAGCGAACTCTATACCAATCAACCCGATGGCTTGAGTGGAAATGAAGATTGCGGGCAGATGTCGGCCTGGTATGTGATGAGTTCCATGGGTTTTTATCCCGTTACCCCGGGAAGCAATAAATATACCTTTGGCACCCCCAAATTTGCACAAGTGGAGCTCCTGATGGCCAACGACAAAAACCTGGTTATCGAAGTATCGCCTTTTAGCGAAGACTATATTTATATTGACGAAATCATCTTTAACTCCGACCCATGGACCAAGAGTTATATTGCTTATGAAGACATGCTTAAGGGCGGTATTCTCGAGTTTAAAATGAGCAATAAACCCAATAAAAACTTCGGTTCAGCCATTGGCGACCGCCCAGTAACGAAAATTGATGACCATAAAATCTGCGCTGCCCCTACCCTTTTTTCCGTTTCCAAAACATTTTCCGACGAGTTAAAAGTTACCATGACATCGCACACTCCTGGTTCGCAAATCTATTTCACCACCGATGGTTCGGAACCCACAACAGAATCCACCCTTTATTCGGAACCGGTTGTGATAAAAAAATCTACTCAATTTAAGGTTAAAACCATCCATCCAGAATGGGGAAGCAGCGCCACCATCACCAGTGAATATCATCAAACCGACCCCAACGTCAGCATCGAATTGGTATCTCCCTACAATCAGCTATACGCAGCAGGTGGCGACCTGGCACTTATTGACCAAATCCGCGGCAACACCAATTTTAAAACCGGCACCTGGCAAGGATATTATAACACAGACTTCGAAGCCATCATCAGCTATAAAAAACCACCGATGATGAATAAGGCGGGAATCGGATTTATTCAGGATCAGGGTTCCTGGATTTTTCTTCCCCAACAGGTCGATTTTTATGTTTCGGAAAATAAAGCCGATTGGGTTTTAGTGGGTAGCCAGATGAATAAAACTGACCAAAAGATTTCACCAATCATTCAGGAATTCAGCATCAATATGTATCCGAAAAGGGTGAAATATCTGAAAATTGTGGCTAAAAATGCTGGTCCTTGTCCCGACTGGCATTTGGGAGCTGGTGGTGCTACATGGCTATTTGCCGACGAAATCTGGGTGAAATAGATCCCCCACCAAATTGGCTATAAGGTACTTTTAAGTTTTAGGAGAAAATCTTTGGTGTCTAAAAGAGTTTTGATGATTTCTTCCTGATTGGTCAATTCCGGAGCTTTTTCCTGAGCTGCCATATAGTCTTTGGCTCCTTGTAGTGTAAATTTTTTCTCCTTCACCAATTGAAATATAATGTGCAGATTATCAACATCTTTAGTTGTAAACAATCTGTTCCCTTTCTTGTTTTTTTTGGGTTTCAGTATGTCAAATTCCTTTTCCCAAAAACGGATGAGCGAGGTATTTACATCGAAAAGTTTCGCGACCTCGCCAATACTATAATACAATTTATCCTGATGGTCCATTTTGTAAATTCTGGGGATGAAATTAAAAACTACTTCCGCCGATTGACCTGTTGGCAGTGGAAAGAATATCTTCGTACTGCTGAGGATTCAGGTCGTTGAAGAAATAATAAACCGGATTAACCTTTTTATGATTTCTGATGACTTCGTAGTGAAGGTGCGGACTGGTCGACAAACCGCTACTTCCCACTGTTCCGATGAGTTGGCCGCGGGTAACCTTTTGTCCTTCGGAAACTTTAAAGCTTTTTAAGTGGGCATAAACAGTCTCGTAGCCATAACCGTGGTTGATGATGATTTTGTTACCGTAGCCATAGCCAGATTTGCTGGCCATCTCCACAATACCATCGCCCGCCGCATAAACTTCAGTTCCCTGGGGAGCAGAGAAATCCAATCCATCGTGAAAAATACGTTCCTTATAGATGGGATGAATTCTGTAACCATAAAACGAGGTGATCCTATTTTTGTATCGCTGATTGATGGGTTGAATGGCGGGAATGCACTTGGCCATTTCTTCCACATTTCTGGCCATATTAAAAACTTCGTCGTATGATTTTGACTGAACATAAAGTCTGTTGCTCAGCTGATCGATTTTTTTGGCGGAATTAACCAAAACATCGGCATTTTTAAATCCTTTGAGTTTTTCATATTTATCGCTTCCGCCAACGCCGGCCTGACGCATTTCTTTGGGAACAGGCTCAGCTTCGAAGATCAATCGGTAAATATTATCGTCGCGATCCTGAAGATTATCGGCCACTTTTTCAAGGCGGTCCACTTTCTCGTTCAGCATTTCGTATTGAAGTTTAAACTGCTCAATTTCACGCTGTAGCATGAGTTCTTTGGGGGAATGGAAGAAACTGTAGGCAATAAAGATAACCACGCCAGAAAACAGCAAGCCAAAAAATACGATAGACAACCCCCTGATTAAAAAATTTTTAATCGTGGGCTTTACTTTTTCGTATTGCAGGTTCTTGTGATTAAAGTAATATAGACTCTTCCTCATTTCCGGTCTTAAAATCCTTTTCGCTTTAGTTCTACAAAATTAACGAAATAAACTAAATTTGCAACCCAAAATAGTTCTGTAAAATATTGAGTTAATATAAAACATCAAAAATCAACCGTATTTAGATGCTGAGAATGAGTAGAAAACAATATTCTCAGGCTTCGGATTCTGGTTGTAACTGCTGTTTTTATTGAGTTCAGCGGAATTATTTATTGTCAAAACTATTAAACAAATCCATCAGATGAAACACTTGTGTTTTGCCATCATTCGCAAAAAAATCGCAAATACTCATTATTTGAGTGTTCCATCATTCCTGTAAAAACCATTGTAATATGATGAAAGCTGTAGAAATCAGACGAAATTTTATCGAATTTTTCAAATCGAAACAACATAGTATTGTTCCATCGTCGCCCATGGTGATGAAAAACGACCCCACTTTAATGTTTGTAAATGCGGGGATGAATCAGTTTAAAGATGTATTTCTGGGTCATGGCAAAGCTGTGAGCCCACGGGTGGCAAACTCGCAAAAATGTTTGAGAGTTTCGGGCAAGCATAATGATTTGGAAGAAGTGGGTCACGATACCTACCACCACACCATGTTCGAGATGTTGGGAAACTGGTCGTTTGGCGATTATTTTAAACAGGAAGCCATCGACTGGGCCTGGGAACTGCTCACCGAGAGACTCAAACTCGATAAAAACCGTCTTTATGTAACAGTATTTGAAGGCGATGCCGAAGATGGAACATCTGCCGATAACGAAGCCCGCGAAATTTGGAAGAAACATGTTTCTGATGACCGCATTCTTTATGGAAATAAAAAAGATAACTTTTGGGAAATGGGCGATTCCGGACCTTGCGGCCCCTGCTCCGAGATTCATATCGACTTGCGTTCGGAAGCCGAGATTGCCAAAATTGGTGGCGCTGAACTTGTGAACCACGACCATCCCCAGGTGGTTGAAATCTGGAACCTGGTATTTATTGAGTACAACCGCAAATCGAACGGACAGCTGGAAACCCTTCCCGCAAAGCATGTGGACACCGGAATGGGCTTCGAAAGGCTCACCATGGCCATTCAGGGAAAAACTTCCAATTACGATACCGATATTTTCCAACCGCTTATTCAGCAATTGGCCAAAATGAGTGGCAAAGTTTATGGCACTGACGAAAAGCAAGACATCGCCATGCGCGTTATTGCCGACCACCTTAGAGCTATTTCGTTTGCCATTGCCGATGGGCAACTTCCATCGAATACAGGAGCCGGCTATGTAATTCGCCGGATTCTGAGAAGAGCCGTGCGTTATGGCTACAGTTTCTTAGGATTTAAAGAAGCATTTATCTATAAATTGGTGCCTGTTTTGGTGGGTGAAATGGGCGAATTCTTCCCAGAACTCGTTAAACAACAGCAACTTGTTGAAAAAGTGATGATGGAAGAAGAAAACTCCTTCCTTAAAACCCTGAGCACCGGAATTGGATTGCTCGATAAAATTATCGACAGTCTGGCTGCCAAGGGCTATAAAACTGTAAATGGCAAGGAAGCTTTTGAGCTATACGATACTTTTGGATTCCCCTTCGATTTAACCGAGCTCATTCTCAAGGAAAAAGGCATGGTGGTGAGCAAGCGTGAGTTCGACGACGAAATGCAGGCTCAAAAAGACCGTTCTAAAAAAGCTGCCCAAACCGATACCGACGACTGGGTGATTCTTCGCGTGGACGATGTGGAAGAATTTATCGGCTATGACCATCTTTCAACTACCGTTCATATTACCAAATACCGAAAAATAACCGCTAAAAATAAGGAACAGTATCAACTTGTTTTCAATATCACTCCTTTCTATGCCGAATCGGGCGGACAAGTGGGCGATACCGGATATATAGAAAGTGCTCTCGGCAAAATTCATATTCTCGACACCAAAAAAGAGAACAACCTGATAGTTCATTTGGCCAATGAGTTGCCTTCGAATCCCAAGCTGCCTTTTAAAGCAGTGGTTTCGGAATCGAAAAGAACCAATACCGCTAAAAACCACACAGCTACCCACTTGATGCACAAAGCTTTGCGCAGTGTGTTGGGAACCCATGTGGAGCAAAAAGGTTCTTTGGTGAGCGACGAGCATTTGCGTTTCGACTTCTCCCATTTTCAAAAAATGGAAAAGGAAGAAATTCTGGCAGTGGAAGCCTTGGTAAATCAGGATATACAAGCCAATTTTGCCGGCCATATCGACCCCAATGTGCCCATTGAAGAAGCACAGCAAAAGGGCGCCATGATGCTGTTTGGCGAGAAATATGGCGATTTGGTGCGTGTGGTTCAGTTTGGCGATT
The DNA here is from genome assembly GCA_964293475.1 of uncultured Draconibacterium sp. Classification (GTDB taxonomy): domain Bacteria; phylum Bacteroidota; class Bacteroidia; order Bacteroidales; family UBA12170; genus UBA12170. The sequence goes on along the minus strand of CAXYYJ010000020.1, from coordinate 13,908 downwards.
CCATTGAACTGTGCGGTGGAACCCATGTGAATGCCACCGGACAAATTGGGTTATTCAAGATAGTTCACGAGAGTGCCATTGCAGCCGGAATCCGCCGGATTGAAGCCTATACCGGACAAAAAGCCCTGAACTATCTGAACGAGCATGTGGAAACCATGGACTCGGTGCGCATTTTACTGAAGAATCAGAAAGATGTTCTTTTGGGGGTTCAAAACTTAGTGGACGAGCAAAAAAAGCTGCAAAAGCAGGTGGAAGATTTAATGGCCGAAAAAGCTCAAAACGAAAGGATTGTGCTCGAAAGTAAAATTGAAACTATGGGCTCATTGAAATGGCTGGGCGCCCTGACCACCATCGATGCGTCGAATGTGAAGAATATGGTATTTCAACTAACCAAAAAATATCCTGAACTTGTGATTGCCCTTGGCGCAAAAGATGAAGGCAAAGCCAATCTCACCATCGCTCTCGGCGAAAAAGCTTTGGAAATATCCGGTCATAAAGCAGGAACTCTTATTCGCGAAGCATCGAAGTTTATTCAGGGTGGTGGCGGCGGACAGGATCATTTTGCTACAGCCGGAGGTAAAAATCCCGAAGGATTGGATAAAGCTATTTCGGTAGTGAGAGATTTCTTGAAATAGGGCTAATTTCCTGATTTAGATTTCTGCTTTATGGGTCAACAGATTGCTGCACAATGTTCTAATTTATTGAAAGCCGCTTATTGTTAAATGGGATTTCTCCTCCACCAGTTTGGCTGCGCAAACTGGCAGGCTTGGTTGCGTCGAAATGACTATGAATCAATGTCATAAATGAAAAAGGGCGCACAAACTCCTTAAATATTTTAGTTGTGTTTGTGCGCCCTTTTTTGTTTTAAAAAAATCATTCCAATAAAGCTGAGTTTTTGATGAGACTGAGGAATCTCCCCCCCTTTTTTAGGCCTTCATCAAAAGCTACTAAACGTTAAACCGGATATTGAGAATGTCGCCGTCCTGAATGATATAGTTTTTTCCTTCTACGAAGAGTTTGCCTTTGTCGCGGCAGGCAGCTTCGGAGCCCAGTTGAACGAAGTCGTCGTAGTGCATGACCTCGGCTCTGATGAAACCCCTTTCCAAATCGGAGTGAATGACTCCTGCAGCCTGGGGAGCTTTGGTTCCTTTTTTGATGGTCCAGGCACGGACTTCCTTAGGACCAGCGGTGAAAAACGACATGAGATTGAGCAGATGGTAGGCTCCGCGCACCAGCTTGTTAACTCCAGGCTCTCCGAGTCCGGCATCTTTCAAAAATTCAGCCTGATCGTCGGGATCCAGCTCCGAAATCTCGGCTTCCAGCGAACCGGCAATCACCAAAACTTCGGCTTCGGCGCCCACAGCTTTGCGCACTTGTTCCACGTATTTATTACCGTTGGCGGCAGAGGCTTCGTCCACATTGCAAACATAAACCACTGGCTTGTCGGTGAGCAGATACATCTCGTTGATAAATTCAACTTTATCGTTTTCATCGACTTCAAAATCGCGCACATTGCCAAAATTCTCGATATGCTGTTTGAGCGCAGTAAGAATATCGAAGCCATGTTTGGCAGTTTTATCGCCCACTTTCACCAGCTTGTTGAGTCTGTCGAGCTTACGGACCACCAAATCCAAATCGCGCACCTGAAGCTCAAAATCCACTATTTCCTTATCGCGCACCGGGTCAATAGAGCCTTCGATGTGGGGAAGGTTTTCGTCGTCGAAGCAACGCAGAACGTGGATGAGGGCATTGGTTTGCTGAATATCGGCCAGGAATTTATTTCCTACACCTTCTCCTTCGCTGGCGCCTTTGGTGAGGCCGGGAATATCGACCAAATCAACGGTAGCGGTTAAAATCTTTTCCGACTTGATGAATTGGTTTATTTTTTGCATGCGGGGATCGATTACATTGACCATTCCGATGTTTGACTTATTGGTGGAGAATGCAAAGCTGCTTGTTTCGGCTTTGGTATTGGATACGCAGTTGAAGATGGTGGTTTTGCCAATGTTCGATAATCCGATGATTCCGCATTTTAATGCCATAATTATTTCGTTTGAATGTTAAATTTTTTCGTTGTTGAATTTTTCCGGATGGCGTGCACCCACCGACTCATACACTTTTCTGATGATTTCCATGTCGGCTTCTTCGTTTCCGGTGGGGATGATGGTTGTTTTTACCCCCAGAGTTTTTGTTTTGTAGTCGATATAGCCCAGCACAATGGGCACCTGAGCTTCCAGGGCAATATGATAAAAGCCCATTTTCCAGCGGTTTACTCTTTTGCGAGTGGCTTCGGGGGTTATGGTGAGAAGAAACTCGTCGCGTTGGCGAAACTCGTTGACCATTAGTTTTACCAGACCTATTCTTTTGTCCATGATGACGGGCAAAGCACCCAGCGATTTGAGCCAAAAGCCCAAGGGGAAGAAGAAATACTTGTCTTTGACCATAAATCGAACCGATTTTCTGCGCCAGTTATAGTAGAGCCGTCCCCAGACAAAATCGAACATGGAAGTGTGCGGGGCAGCCACCACCACGTATTTTTTACCCTCCGGAAAACGGCCTTCTTCCTTCCATCCGAATAATTTTAAAGCCATTTTACTAAGAAAAGCTACCATGATACCATTTTATATTAAGGGCGCAAAGATAAAAGTACTTTCTGAATTATAAATAATAAAGTATCGACCCTGACGTAAAGAATAGAGATGAACATTAAAATAGCTTCTGACCAAAATCTTCTGGAACGAATGTTATTGATTTCGATAAAGTATTACGGTTAAAAATGCCCAAAGTATGATTTAACTAAACTCTTAATTATAGGAATCAAATATTTATTCTATTTCCCTAATTTTCAAAGCGTTATTATTCCAGAGTATAATTCTTTGCTCCAGGCTTGATGTGATGATTTTGTTTCCTTTTTTATTCCAGGATACACCCCAAAGATAATCGATGGAGTTGCCCTGGGCTATGAGATTTCCATCTTTGTCCCAAATTCTCAAGGCGTCGCTAGCGGTGGCTAGTCTGTTGCCATTGCGGTTCCAGGTTAAATTTCTGTATTCCCCCAGACTGACATCCACCGATTTTATCAGATTACCCTGTTCATCCCAATATTGAAGCAATGATTTATCGACCTCGTCGCCGTAATCTCCGGTAACAAAAAAATCCCCCGAATTGTGCCAGGCAACACTTAATAGCATCACATTTTCTGGTCGATGTTTTATTGATTTCAGCAGATTTCCTTCAATATCGAAGATTCTTATTTTATCGCCAACGGTAATAAGTATATTTTTTGTTGGATGCCAATCCAAAGCGGTAATGCCTTTGGTGTTTTCATTGGTAAATTTTCTAACCAATTCGCCCGAAAACTTATAAATCAATACTTGGCCATCGTTGTCGGCAACAGCCAGATATTCACCATTATAATTCCAATCTATTCCCCGTGCTCCATCTGGCGAAATTCCTGTCAATTCAATTTTTTCATTATTTTCCAGATTGTAAATGGCTGATTTATCTTCGGACAGTTGTGTTGCTACCGCGAGAATATTTTTTGTGGGATGCCATTTTACGCGGGTGATGGTGTTCTTTATTGGAAACGACTTAACAGCACATAAGCTCTTCGCACTAAAAATCTTTAAGGTATCTACGTTTCCGCCAATGGCTATGAATTTCCCATTGGGACTCCAATCGGTGGTCCAAAGAATTTGCTTTGTTGAATCGGATTGTGCAAAAATGGGCTTGAATTGAACTAAAATAAGCAAAATCAGGATGGTGAATATTTGATTTATTTTTGTCATAAATTGATTATTAATGTTTTTCGGTTGATTTAGCTATCTCATATTTAAAATTCCGGACGCATTGTTATGTAAATTCTCTTTACCAATGTTTAATGGTCTTTTATTCTAAATACTTCAAAACATCCATATTTACTAACATTCATAAATTTTTGAATTTCATAAGAGTAATCATTCCGTATATCGACAATTGACTGAATTTTTAAATTACCTGTTCGTATCCAAATAATTTTTGGAGGAAACCCAAATAAAGAATTTAAATCATTAAAATCAGAATCCTATGTTACTATTGTATAATTGTTTTTTCTGACAAATTCCCATATCTCTCTATCGGGAGTATTGATAAGACCTTCCTTTTTAATAGTGGTAGATTCAAAATGCTCCACGGGAATCAATTTCAAAATCCTATGCGAGATATTTTGGTCAAATAAAAATCTCATACTGCAACCTGGTAAATTTTATTTTCTCTATCGACAGCATAACTTAATGCAGCGTAAATATCCGTCTCGGTCAATTCGTCAAAATCGGCCAAAATATCCTGAACGGACATCCCCGATGCTAACCAACCAAGAATATCACTCACGGTTATCCTCATACCTCTAATACAGGGTTTTCCTCTCCGTTTTCCAGCTTCAATGGTTATTATTTGTTTGTAATCTATCATAAAGCAAATATTTTAGTAAAAATACAGTTTTTTCAATAAAAGTCAGCCTGTTATGCTTATTCGTTATAAAAAAACGATAACATGGCTCAAAGCTTTTCAAATCGGAGAATAACTTGCCAGAAACTAAAATTCCGAAATTCTATTGAGTGAGGTCATTTTAATACATTGTAAGATTGAGTGAATAATACTCCGGCATTATTGGCTTTTTTACTTTTTCCAGTATGGTTTGTTTTTAGGATACTTTCTGTCTGATAACGTCGGTATCAAAATTATGATGGAATGTTGATTGATGGCTTTATTTGTTAGCCTATTTTTTTGTGAGTAGATTTTCTGCTATAGTTATTAAATCATTTGCCGAATTGAGCAAATCCAAAACATCTTCCTGATCAAAATCTATATAATCATCATAATCACCTGTTTGTCGCATATCGTAAATGTCGGAGAAAAATTTGCCTGTTATATTATCAACTATTCCTGTTTTAACAAAATGTAATCCAAACATTTGCCTAACTCCCATATGCGTTTGTGGTTGAATTTCTTTATCAATCAACAATGCAATTACAGCATAATAACAGGCATAATAAAGTCTGTTTACTGCAGTTGTCCATAATTCGTTCTCAATATGAATTGAAACTTCATTAAAAGTTTCTCTAGCCCTGTGAATCCGATATTCTGCAAGTGCTTGTCTTTCTTCTGGTTTCATAATACACGCCCTTCCTTCAATACATTTTCATAAAACGGAGTAATTTTATGCTGCGTTTCCCATTCTTTTTTCGAAAAAATTAATGGGCTAATCACTGTTCCTGTCTGAAATTCAATTTCATACAAAGGGTATTTGATTCTTTTTTCATCAGAACGAGTTACCTTGTCCTTATTGACTAATACCAATAAATCTATATCGGAATCGGTTCTATTATCACCCCTTGCATATGAACCATATAGAATCAAAATAGCATCTGGTTCTGTTAAATTTACAGAAGTCTTAATTAATTGTAATAAGGAGTTAGTATTTTCCATTTAACAAAAATACAATTTTAAGCACAAACTTTCTCCAAAACCTTGAAATTGTACCCAACTATCTAATTCAGCGTAATTTGGGTTTTGTCTAATCTATAGTTTCTGATGTTGATTTATATTTTCTCTTGGAGAGCATCCTAGACAGTTCTTAAATAATTTCAATTTGTTTACAGCATGGCATTCACAATAAACAATATCCTACTGCCACTTTATAGATTTGGCGGGTTGGATGCTGGCACTGACAAAGGCGGGAAAAATCATGAACAAAAGAACCAGCAATAAGGTCCCGGCATTGAGCCACATAACGGCGGCCAAATTCATATGAATGGGAACCACCGACATATAGTAGGTCTCGGCGTCTAAACTCACCCAGCCATAGGTTTTTTGCAACCACGCCAGACCAAGCCCCAGCAGGTTTCCGAAAAACATGCCGATAAGAATAATATAGGCCGATTGAATAATAAATAACCGCCAGATTAAGGAATTCCGGGCTCCCAAAGCCTTCAAAATGCCAATGGTCTGAGTGCGCTCGAGAATGAGCACTAGCAGTGTGGAAATCATGCTGACTGTTGAAACCAGAATGATGAGCACCAAAATAACTACCACATTAATATCCTGAAGCTGAAGCCAATCGAAAATTTGCGGATACCGCTCTTTGATGTTTTCGGTGGTTAAATCGTAGGGCAGACTTTGATAAATGCTTTCTTCTATCTGAGCCATATGGTCAAAATCGTTCACAAACACCTCTACCCCGCTCACCATTTGGTCGCTCCAGTTATTGAGCTTTTGCAAATGACGGATATCGGACAGGATAAACCGCTCGTCGAACTCTTCCACACTTGTTTTATACAATCCCACCACCTGAAACCGCCTTCCCCGAAGCTGGCCATTTTCATTACTCACAAAATAGACCCGCAGAAAATCGCCCACAGAAACTTGAAGAACCTGAGCAATTTTTTCGGAAATCAGAATATCGTTGGTTTTTTCATCACCGTAGAAATCCGGCATTTTTCCCGCCACAAGGTTGGAAGCAAAAAAAGCGCTGTCGAAATCTTGTCCTACGCCTTTTACCATGACGCCATGAATTTCTTCGTCGGTGCGAATAATGGCAGCTTTCGACACAAACGACTGAACGTGAGTCACCCGGGGGTTTTGTGACAACGATTTCAAGTCGATGCTGTCCAAATGAACAGGAGGCATTTCGAGAGAATTGGATGAATTGTACTTCACAATGTGGATATGACCCGTAAAACCACTGAGCTTTTCGCTGATTTCTTTCTTAAAACCCGTGAGAACCAGCAACGACAAAATCATAACCGAAAGCCCCAAAGCCAGACTGATGATGGAAATAAAGATGATGGGTCCCGAAAAGCTTTCCTTATGTGGTTTAAGCATTCTGGAAGCTAAAAAAATCTCCACTGATGAAAAAAATCTGCTCATTGCCATGATATTAAAGCACTCAGAATGGGTTTATTTTGGGTTTACAATGTATTTCTACCTATGAATCAGCAACTTATTCGATATAATAAGGATAATGACTACCATTAAAAAAAGAAGCACTAATTTTGCGTAAAAATAGAAAAAACCATCAAGTGAAAATAAAAATACTCATTGCTGCCTTAATTCTCCCCTTGGGGATGGCCATTGCTCAGGTTTTGCCGGGCGCTTATCAAACCAACGAATATCTTCCGCTGATTGATGGAAAAAAAGTGGCGATTGTTGGAAACCAAAACAGTATGATAAACCATACACATTTGGTTGACAGTCTGTTGGATTTGAATGTGAACCTGGTGAAGGTATTTGCTCCCGAGCATGGATTTAGGGGAGAAGCCGAGGCTGGAGCACATATTGCTGATGGTAAGGATGCTAAAACCGGGCTTGAAATCATCAGCCTTTATGGTAATAACAAGAAACCCACCCCCGAACAATTGAGCGGAGTGGATGTGGTACTTTTTGACCTTCAGGGGGTTGGAGTTCGTTTTTACACCTATATTTCTACCCTGAAATATATGATGGAAGCCTGCTCCGAAGCCCATATTCATCTAATAGTGCTCGACAGGCCCAACCCCCACGCACATTATATCGATGGGCCCATGCTCGACAAGTCACAGATTTCGTTTGTGGGATTGCTGCCCATTCCCGTGGTTTATGGCATGACCGATGCAGAGCTGGCGCTGATGATTAATGGCGAGAAATGGAACGAAAAACCCTGCCCGCTGACTTGTATTCCCATAAAAAACTATACCCACGAAACAGTTTACGAGCTTCCCCATCCCCCATCGCCCAATTTGCCCAATTTGGAATCTATTTATCTTTATCCCAGCCTTTGTTTTTTCGAAGGCACCAAAATCAGTGTGGGACGTGGCACCGATTTCCCCTTTCAGGTAGCTGGATATCCGGCTTTTGCCGATAAGAGTTTTTCCTTTGTCCCCAAAAGTAAGGAAGGATTTAGTGCTAAACCCAAATATATGAACGAGACCTGCTACGGCATAGATTTGCGTCATTATTTTAAATCGGCCAACGACCGGCCCACTCAACTCAATTTGAAATGGCTCATGGATTTTTACAAAACCTATCCCGATAAGAGTCAGTTTTTCACCCGCTTTTTCGACAAGCTTGCTGGCACCGACAAGCTTCAGAAACAGATAGAATCGGGCATGAGTGAAGAAAAAATTCGCGAAAGCTGGAAATCAGATTTGGATAGTTTCAGGCTGCTGAGAGCAAAGTATTTATTGTATCCTTAGACTTCCTGGTTATAAATTAAATGTAAAAATCTTGATTATAAATATTTATTTATTGTTTATCAATAATTATTTATTATTTTTGCGGGGTCATTTAAAAATTAACCCTTATGTCAAAAAGAAACAATTTCATATTTATAATCCTTAAAATAGTAGCCTGGATTATTTTTGTGGGCCTTTGCATTGAGGCGGGTGCCATGCTTGTCAATTTCATTTTTAGTGTATATAAACCCGAAATGGTGCACAATCTCTATCAAAAGCTCGATTTAAGTCAAATGTATCAACAAAGCCAATGGGCCTATTTCAGCATGTATAGCTTGATTCTCGTCATTATGATTTTGAAAGCTTTTATGTTTTATCTGGTCATCATGCTTGTTACCAAACTCAATCTCCTGAAACCATTTAGCAGTTTTACCGCTGAGTATATTACCAAAATAAGTTATTTGACCTTATCCATTGGGCTTATCAGTTTTTTTGCCAGTCTAACGGCAGAAAATCTCATGCACAGGGGAATTGAGATTGATGCTCTTAGCCAGTTTTGGGTTGATAGTGAGGCATATATTTTCATGGCTGCTATTATTTATATCATTGCAACTATTTTTTCGCGCGGCGTTGAATTGCAAAACGAAAACGATTTAACAGTTTAGTCATGGCCATAATTGTAAACTTAGATGTGATGATGGCCCGGCGAAAAATGTCGCTGAATGAGCTGTCGGAGAAGGTAGACCTCACATTGTCCAACCTTTCCATCCTGAAGACCGGAAAAGCAAAAGCCATCCGGTTTTCGACCCTTGAAGCCATTTGCCATGCATTGGACTGCCAACCCGCCGATATATTGGAATATAGACCCAATCAAGTCGGTTAGTGTCGGTTAGGAATAATATACGGCTAGCGCGGAATTGCATTCCGAGCATATAACAAAACGAAAAAATTTATACATTTTATAAATGTTGAGCTAAGCCAGAATACATGTTTAGTTCTTCCCGAAATTATGCATAGTTGCCACATGTTTTAGATATAATTTTAGAAACACCGGAATTAAAGACATATGGTTAAAATACAGAATATCAGTATTATATGTCGAACGGAAAGCATTTCCGCGCGAGCGGGGGGAATACTTGCTGGATACAAATATTTGCATATACATTATCAAAAAGAAACCCATTCTGGTTTTCGAACGGAATAAGAAGTCTATTTTCTGAAAATCTCTTGCTTTTCAACAGGATTATTTACCTGGCACAGAATCATTTTTAATTCTTTTTCTGGCTTGTCCAATAGTCCGACTATTAAACTGTCTTTGTAAATTTTTTCGAACTAAGATAAAAAAGCCAATCAGTTGAAACCTTTCTGACTCACATCATAACAATAATTTGGAAACCAATTTATAAATAAACTAAATTTGTAAAAAAGAAAATAAGATGGTCGACTATAAATCTATAATTAAAAGAAATCCAAACAAAAGATTTGGAAAACCTTGCATTAGAGATACCAGAATTACAGTATTTGATGTATTGGGTTGGTTAGCTTCTGGCATGACTAACGAAGAAATTATTTATGATTTTCCTGAATTAACCACTGATGATATAAAAGCTTGTTTGTCATACGCTGCTGATAGGGAACATAAATTACAACATGCTTCATGAGACTACTTTTTGATCAAAATATTTCATTTCGTATAAGAAAAAAACTAATTGACACATTTCCAGACTGCAAACACGTTTCAGATTGTGGATTAATGGGCAGCAATGACCCTGATATTTGGGAATATGCTAAAAATAATAATTATTCGATAGTAACATTTGATTCTGATTTTTATGACATTAGTTTGATTTATGGGCACCCACCGAAAATAATATGGATAAGATCAGGTAATTTGACTACTAACGAGATAGTCAAATTAACTATTCGAAACAAACATATTATTGAGAAATTTCTTACTAGTCAAGATTTCAATGAAATAGCATGTTTAGAAATCGATTAAAGAATTTGAATTGATTAAAAACATATAACTTTAGCAAGACCCATTAATATTCTATAATTACCTCAGTATTTTTCCTAAAAAAAAGACAAATCATTGAGCCAAGGGATAGTTTTATATCTTTGTTGGTGAAAATAAAAAAAGAAAAATTATGGCAAGAACAGCAACCGATATTTTGAAAGAAGCTATTTTATTGGAGAGACGCGGCAAAGCTTTTTATAGCACAGTAGCCGAAAAATCCGATTCAGAATCGGCTAAAAAGATATTTGAAATGATGGCGGATGAAGAAGATGCGCACATCAGGTTTTTATCGGAACAGTTTAAACATTACGAGCACCACCACGAATTTCTGTCACCAGAAGGGTTTGAAGAACCTGCCGAAGACGAAGTGGCCTTGCGGGTACTCAGCGATCAAATGAAAAAGGAAATCAATGCTGCAAGCTTTGAAGCAGCTGCTATTTCTGCTGCCATCGACTTCGAAGACCGTGCCGTTAAAATCTATGCTTCGAGAGCCGAAGAAGCCATTGACCCTAACGAAAAAGCCCTTTATCAAATGTTGGCCAAATGGGAAATGGGACATCAAAAGATGCTGCACGAACTCAACGAAGAGCTTAAAGCCGATATTTGGAACGACAATAGTTTCTGGCCTTTCTAATATTTTAGAAATCCGCAGAACGGACCCTTTATTTCAGCCAATGAAGTAAAGGGTTTTTTAGTTTCTGCCAAAATTCTGCACCCAATAGGTGGGATAGTCTGCGGAAGTGGTCTCGTAATATCCAACCCCCAATTGATTGAAATCGCCGTTGAGAATGTTATTTCGGTGCCCGTCGCTTTTCATCCAGCCATTCACCACATCTTCGGGGGTAATTCTTCCAGCGGCAATATTCTCAGCCATATAGTTGCTGCTATAAAAAGCCTCGATACGTGTGAAGGTGCCGCAGATTTTTTTCAACTGTCCTTTTGATGTGCGGTCGAAGCTGTCGTGGTCAAAATAGTTGTCCAAAGCCATGTCCTGAGCATGATAACGGGCAGAATAAGCCAATGCTTCGTTCCATACCAAAGGCTGCAAGTCGTGTTTTTTCCGCTCCACGTTGGTCAACCGGAGCACTTCATGCTCAAACTGACTGTTGATACTCACCACTTTCTCGTTTCCTGTGGCACAGGGCTGAGCCATCCCCAGAAATGGCAGAACGCTGATTATGAATACTATAATAAATTCTTTTATTTGCATGATGCTTGTTTTTAGTTTTCAATATGGAAAATTCCCTTTCAACTATGAGTGTGACAAATTAACAGATTTATCCGGAAGAATAAATCGTCATTAAATCAAAAGTTAACGCTAAAAAAGAAAATTTATTTCTCGACAATTTGTCTCATGAATTGACAATTTTGGGGATGGCCTGGTATTTATTCATTGATAAATGGCATCTGGATTTACTTACCCTGGCACAGATTACCATTAGAGATGGTATTTGCATTGCCGGGCATTCCGGACGGAATGACTTGAGATTGTGAGTAAATGAGGGTTCCCAAAAGAATTGTTTTTAATCCGATTCAGTTTTTTGTCGGGTCTAATTTTATGGTGGTTTTTGTTCGGGAGTAGTTTTTAAGCTACTCCCGAATAATCTATTTACAATGTAATTTTATTTGTTAACGAAGAGTTTTCACCTTTGAGTTGCACAATATAAACGCCTGTTAATTGTCTGAAATCAAAGCTTTGAAGGCTTTGGCTTGTAATATTTTGGGTGCTTATCAAGCGTCCCGACACATCGAAAAGACTCATCTCGCTGTACTGGGCGCCTTTTTCCATTAGGATATAAACCCGTCCGCCGAAAGCATATACTTGTGCATCTTGTGCTTCGGTGGTTTCAACCCCCGTGGCCTGGGAGCAATGAAGAAGGAAACGGTCTGCCTCATCGGCAGTGGTTCCGCGGAAAGTATAGCTGTTTTGCTCCCTGAGATTTACGAGCTTGTTTTCTGCTTTGTCTTCCAACTCAATTCTGATGCTGGAGTTCAATCCTTCTATCCCGCTTATTTCAAAACTTAAATCGGCATCCTGGTTCAGGTAAATTCCCAGGGGAATGGTCATGATTTCGGTGGGGAAGCTGACGGAGTTGATGGAATAATCGGTTTCGCCAAGTTGGGTGTAGACCTGTGGAATTACCGCAAAACCAAACAGCTTATAGGCATCGGACTCACTGTCGAAAGTTGCAGTGGCATTGGCATCAAAGCGCAGGTAGGTATTGTTCTCCGAACCAGCGCCTGCTAAACTGATTTTGATGGAATTGGCTGGCAATGTGGTGGTCGATTTATTGAAGGCATTGGTTGAATGTAGCTGGTCGGCCAAATCCATGGTCACTGTCTGCTTTCCGGAATTGGCTTTTACAAAGAAGCCCTGATTTGCCGGAATTTCACCATTGTTTATTTCTCCAAGGCCACTCACCCAGCAATTGTAGGCTCCATCGGTGGGATTTATAAAATAAACAGCATTGTCTACATCTCCACTTCGGGTTACCAGGTCCCAATCGATGGCTGATGGATAGGGATTTCCCAACAGGTTCCAGCCATCGCCCATACCGTCAGTATAGCTGAGGTTTTTTATTACAGAGCTGGTATTGAAGCTTCCGCTAAATTCTTTGGTTGAAGTAGTGTCATAGGCTACCAGATAACCTTTTCCCACTTCAAACTGAGCATCTCCAAAACTTCCCCCGGTATAATTGAGCCATACGCCGGTGGCTTCTCCCCAATTATAGAGATAATCCACATTTGGAACTGGCACAAAATCAGAGCTATCAATGATTTGATTGCTCACCGGAGAAGAAAGAAAATACCACCCGTCGGATGTGGATGTGTAGCCTGTGAATTCTCTTTCAATGATAAGATTACCATTCACGGTCAGGTTTTCCTGCCCTGTGAGCGATGCATTCGATTCCATGTTTAAATTATTCACATAGGTAGCTTTTGTTATACTTGGATAAGTGCTCAAACCAGTAGGTATTACTGCAGAGTTGGTACCTAAAGGTGTTTTACTGGTTGACCAGTTGGCTGCGTTGTCCCAATCGCTATTTGCAGCGCCATTCCAGGTATATTGGTCGTAGTTGATTTCAATTAATTGGGTATAGTAAGGATTTGAACCATTTGAACCATCAAAATCTAATTTTTTGGTAAAGGTATCGGTAGCAGGGTCGTATTCAAAAAGTACACCTCTGTCTGAACTTCCTCCGGCAGTAGTCATTCCATATAATTTTCCATTGGAAGCTTGCATGAGTGAACCATAAGGATTCCCACCCTTGTCTTCACCGTCAAAATCTACTTTTTTAGCATAGATATTGGTGATAGGGTCGTATTCAAAAAGAACACCCATGTATACGCTACCACCATAGGCAGTCATTCCATATATTTTGCCATTGGATGCTTGCATAAGTGAACCTTTGGGATATTTCCCCATGCTCGCCCCATCAAATTCCAGTTTTTTACTATAAGTATTGGTGGCAATATCAAATTCAAAAATAACCCCACTGTAATAACTACCTCCTTCTACCGTCATTCCATATAATTTTCCATTGGAGGCTTGTATCAAAGACCCAACTGGAGTACTACCATTTGAACCATAAAAATCGACTTTTTTTATAAAGGAATTGGTAATCGGGGCGTATTCGAAAAGAACAGCCACTTCTGATCCCCCCCCGGTCAATCCACATACTTTACCATTGGAAGCTCGAA
>CAXYYJ010000019.1:0-83443 GCA_964293475.1 uncultured Draconibacterium sp. | reverse complement strand
TTTAATCATGCGATTCCATCTGACAACTAAAAAACAAATTATAAACAGATGAAATAGAACCGTTTTTAGTTCCGTAAAAAAAACTAATTTAATTAGGTTTTTATACTCAGCTATGCTTAAATTTGACCCTGTATAAACATCCAAAAACAAATATCATGAAAAAAGGAATTTTATTATTAATGGCATCCCTCCTGTTTATTGGTTTCACTCAGGCTCAGAAAATCAAGGTTGAAAGTGGTGATTTGGCATTTCTCAAAGGACTTGCCGAGCTCAATGTACAATTTGTTTATCCCGACGATATGGTTTTGGGAAAATTGAGTCAGCAGGAGTATATGGACAAGAAAATGAAGGAGGCGGAAGAGAAAGAACCCGGCACATCGGAGAAATGGAAAGAAAACTATTATGCCGACAGAACCCATCATTTTGAACCCCAATTTATACTTTTGCTGGGAGAGTATACAGGAGAACTATATATAGATCAGGATAATAGCAACTATGAATATACCATGATTGTTAAAACAACCTTCATCGAACCTGGTTTTAATGTGGGCATTACATCAAAGGCAGCTGCCATCGATTTGGATATTACCTTTGTTAAAACCGCAAGTCCTGAAGAAATTCTTGGAAAAATAACCATCAGCAAAGCTCCCGGAACTCCACTCTTCGATTTTGGCTTAAGTGTGGGCGAAGCCTATGCCAAAGCAGGCAAAGAACTGGGTAAATTGCTCGAAAAGAAGTATTTATAATTTCCTTTAAAAACCCACAGATTAACATATTATTAAACAGGTTTTTTTACCAATGTTGAATCCAGAAATGTATTTTTGAACCAAAAAAATTAACTATGAAATATCCATGCAAAAAGGTTTACGCAAACCGGGAATTTTTATCATGGATATTCCCCCGAAACAATCGGGGCAAGCTATTTGACCTTTAAAAATAAAATTATAAGCAAATGAAACGTCGCGATATCTTTAAAACAATTGGATTGGCCACTCTCGGAGTTGCTGTAGGTAGCACTTTACTATCATCAACCACTGCCGAAGCTCAGGAAATTGAGCAGAAAAAGCTCATTATCAACAGAATGAAAATGAGTTATGCCGATCCGGCCAACCCCACCGACCACGAACTCAAACACACTCCCGACATCAGTTTTAAGGAAAAAGATGCCAATGGATTCACCCGGGTTATCATCACCATAGGTAAAAAAGGAATCGTTCATCCCACTCTGGAGAATCACTGGATTGACTATCTGACCATTTATGTAAACGACAAACTCGTTTCGAATATGGTGATGGAGAATGGCCCCATCAGGGGATTTGGTGAGCATTTTCTAAATCTCAAAACCGGGGACAAAGTAAAAGTGGAAGCCGGCTGCAATTTGCACGGAATCTGGGAAAATACTGTTGAATTTGTATAAATCATTTTTTCAACCCCCTAAAGCCCAATCTGTTTCGCTAACGGGTTGGGTGTTTTTAGTTTTTCAACCGCGCCATTTAGCGGATTAAGCCTATTTTTGCCGCCAAAATTTTTTACAAAATGACACAAACCCCAAATTTTCGTGGTCGTCAGCTTGTTCATTTCCGCAGATGGAGTCGAAAATCGTACGCGATTTTTAACAGCCTTGGTAAAATTATAAAAATCAGCCCCTTAAAGGTTAGTTTTAGTATTTTAACCTTAACTGTTTGTACACTTCAGGCTCAAAACCAAATGAGTCAGGAAGCGGAAAAAGAAGTGAAGCTCGACGAGCTGGAAGTCATGGCGCAGGCCAATCCACTGGTGTTTACACCCCACGGCAGAATCATCACCACCCTCACCCAAAAAGAAATTCAGTCGGCGCCGGTGAGCGACCTGGCCGGACTTCTTATCTTTGTTCAGTCGGTCGACATCCGCCAACGAGGCCCCAACGACATTCAGTCAGATCTCAGCATCAGGGGCGGCTCCTTCGACCAAACACTCGTTCTTCTCAATGGCATTCCAATCTCCGATCCCCAAACAGGCCATTTCAATCTCAACATCCCCATCGATTTACATGATATTCAGCGCATTGAAGTGCTCAAAGGACCAGCCGCCAGAATTTATGGCCCGGGTGCTTATAGCGGTGCTGTGAATATAATTACCCGAATTGATGAGGAAAATTCTGTGGCGGCTCGTTTGTCGGCCGGACAAAACGATTTTTACCACTGGGGAACTTCGCTTCAGTTGAATAAAAATTTCATGAAATCGAAATGGAGTTATTTTGGCAAAAAAAGCTCCGGCTACATGAAAAATACAGATTTTGTGAGTCATAATGGATTTTGGCAAAGTCAGCTGCAAGGCTCTGGTTTTTTGTTGGAATCGCAACTGGCGGTTCAGCATAAAGACTTCGGCGCCAACTCGTTCTACAGCCCCAAATATGAGCTTCAATATGAGCTCAATAGAAATCTAACAGCTTCGCTGGGGGTTCATTTTGGCAAAAAGCTTCGGGTGAGCGTGGTTCCATGGTACCGGCAACATCGCGATAACTGGCAATTGAACCGCGAGAATCCAACCCTTTACCAAAACTTCCATCACACTGCGGTTTGGGGAGTTCAAAGTAAAGCCATCACCTGGACTCAACTGGGGAAGACTTCCATAGGTTTACAATGGAGCAGCGAGCAACTCCAAAGCTCATCCATGGGCGAAAAATTAGAGGAACCGCGCGAAATTCCCTGGGCCAAAGGTCAGTTTTTCAAGTACTCCTACGAGCGCAATCACCTAAGTTTGTATTTGGAGCAATCGAAGAATATCACCAGCAAAATTCATGTTTCACTGGGGGCTTTGGTGCATTATTTATCGTCTACCGATAGCTGGAATGTTTATCCAGGCATTGAGCTCAGCTATGCTCTCAGTGATTCGTCCGCATTTTTTGCTTCGGCCAACCAAGCCATGCGACTTCCCACTTTTACCGATTTGTTTTATTCTGGCCCGGCCAATATGGGAAATTCGCAGCTAAAACCCGAAAGAGCCACCAGCTACGAGTTGGGCTTTCGAACCAAATCGGAAGCTTTTTCGTGGGAATCCGATGTTTTTCTGAAAAAAGGAACCGATATCATCGATTGGATTTGGTACGATACCATCTGGAAAACCGAAAATATAACCCGGCTCACCACTTTCGGATTTGAAGCCAATGCCTCAGTAAATCCGCAGATATTATTGAAAACCAAGTGGTTTAAGCAGTTGATGGTGAATTATACTTATCTCAATATCGACAAGGTGGGGAGCGATTATCAAAGTAAATATGCTTTGAACAATATACGGCATCAGGCGAATGTATCTGCCCTGTTTCAACCACTAAAAAACTGGTATTTAAGCATTCAGGGGAGCTATAAAGACAGGCTTGGAACCTATCAGATTTACAATTTCACCACCAAAGAATATGAAAACCGGCCCAATACCGACTATTTCACCTGGAATGCGCGGGTGGTTTATAAGCCTGCTTTTGCGGAATTTTTTGTGGAGTTGCACAATATTTCCGATTCGAAAGTAGTAGAGTTTGGGGTTCCACAACCTGGTTTTCAGGCTTTGGCCGGTGTAAACTGGAAACTTCAGCTAAAACCCATTAGGAACAACAATTGAAATAAAGGGGCTGATAGCGATTATTGGCCCCTTTTGCTATTTTTGTAAAAAAATGCCATGGAGCAACCCACGCTTTCTCTTTCCCATTTTATGAATGAGCTTCAAATGGTGATTCGTTCATCGTTCGACAAGACTTATTGGGTGGTGGCTGAGTTGGCGAGCATCTCCGATTCTACCCGCGGACATTTGTATATGGAGCTGGTGGAAAAAGCTGAGCAACAAATCATTGCGAAAGCCAGAGCCAATCTTTGGAGCTCACGACGTCAGCAAATCATAACCGCTTTTGAACATGTAACCCACGAAACCCTCAAGGCAGGAATGAAGGTGCTCATGCAGCTTAGCGTCGATTTTCATCCTGTTTTTGGCCTGAGTTTTCAGATTGTCGACATCGACCCCAACTATTCGCTCGGGGAAATGGAACGACAAAAACAGGAAACCATTCAGCGGTTGAACAACGAAGGACTGCTGGATTTTAACAAACAATATGTGCTGCCGGCAGTTATTCAAAATATTGCCATTATTTCATCGGAATCGGCGGCTGGATATCAGGATTTTATGAATCAGCTCACACACAATAATTTTGGCTACACCTTTAAAACATTTCTTTTTCAGGCACTTATGCAAGGAGAGCAAGCACCGGCTTCCATCATGAAAGCGCTCAATCAGCTGGAACTGAAGAAGACTGAGTTCGATATTATTGTGATTATCAGAGGCGGAGGCTCCAATCTCGATTTGGCTTGTTTCGATAATTATGAGCTGAATGCCCGTTTAGCCCAGACCATATTCCCAATTTTTACCGGAATTGGCCATGAGCGCGACCAGTCGGTAACCGATATGATTGCTCATACCCGGCTCAAAACGCCCACCGCCGTTGCTGAGTATATCATCAGCTATAACGCGGAATTTGAAAATCTCATGGTTCAGGAATTTCAGAAAATTACGGCAAAATGCATGAATCTTGTTGAAAAAGAAAAGCTTACAATAAGAAATCTGGCAAAAAGTCTCACCTGGGAACCCACCAAAATTGTTCAGATGCAGCATATTGCCCAAAAGGAACTCAGCTACGATTTTAGCCGCTGGAGTACGAAGCTATTGCACGAAAATCAGATGACCATCCGCCAGAAAAGAGCCGATTTATTTCATTTGGCACAGCGCCTGGTTAAAACAAATAAAACAGAGCTTAACCAAATCCCCGGAAAACTCAAAACCAACTCGCTGCAACTCATTCAAACCCAAAGAAACCAGATACTATCCCCCGGAAAATCAATAGCGAAAACCAGCTATATTATTGATAAAGAAGCCGTTAAAATACAATTACTGAATCAGGTGATTCAAATGGCCAATCCGGAGAACCTGCTGAAAAGGGGATTTAGCATCACCCGTCAAAACGGGAAGGTTATTACCCAAACCCATCAGCTTCAAGAACATATAGAATTAGAAACCCAATTGATGGACGGAATTATCGTCAGCATCATTAAAAAAGATACACCATGAGTAAAAAACTTACCTACGATGGCGCCATGGCCGAATTACAGGCTATAGTGGCCGAAATTGAGGAGGAAGAAATCAGCATCGACGATTTGTCGGTAAAAGTGAAACGAGCCGCTGAGTTATTGCAATATTGCCAGCAAAAGCTGCGTCAGACCGAAGACGATGTGAATAAAGTGCTAAGCCAGCTCAACGAAGCTTAACCGCTGAAATATGCTGTTTATTCAGCGAAATAGCACCAATCCCTGGATCAATCTGGCCACCGAAGAATATTTGGTGAAGACAGTGGAAGAGCCGTGTTTTATGCTTTGGCAGAACGAGCCTTCGGTTATTATTGGCAAGCATCAGAACCCTTTGCGCGAAATCAACCTCGCCTTTTTGGAGAAACATCAGATTCCCATGATTAGAAGAATCAGCGGAGGGGGAACAGTTTTCCATGATTTGGGCAACGTGAATTATAGTTTTATCGACTTGGGCAAAGCCGATTCGTTGGTCAATTTTGCCCGTTACAGCGCTCCCATTCTCAAGTATTTAAACATCTTGGGGGTAGATGCCCAATTAGTTGGCAAAAGTGATTTACTGATTGGGGGTAAGAAATTCTCGGGCAATGCCTCGCACGTGTACCGAAACAAGGTGCTTCATCATGGCACTTTGCTCTTCAACTCAAACCTGGATTTTCTGAGCCAAAGCCTGCTGAATTCCGGAAAAAACATCTCCGATAAGGCAGTAAATTCCAACCGCAGTGCAGTCACCAATATCTCCGACCATCTCCCCCAACCCATGAATGTTGCTGATTTTATTCAGAGTCTATCGGGATTTATCAGAAATGAATTCCCAGAAATAACTGATTATCAATTGTCCACGAGTCAGTTGGACGAGATTGAAAGGCTGGCAGAAACCAAATACAAAACCTGGGAATGGAATTTTGGCTATAGTCCGAACTACGAAATATTGTCGATGCTGGAATACAACTCTAAAACAATTGAAATAAAAATCACCGTTGTGAAGGGAAGAATTCAAAAAATTTATTCTTCCGAAGACCTTCCAACTGAGCTAAATCATTTATTTACATTACTTTACAACATCATTCACGATAAAGAAACAGTTGTGGAATTATTGAAGGACAAAGCCTCCCCGAAAAATTTAGAGATTATTTTGAAAATTTTGTTTTAATCCGTGTTTATTTTTGTTAACTTTAGCAGTTACAAAAATCGAGATTATGAAAGAACATGATTTAGTTTCCGTTTATGTGGGTTCAACACTGAATGCCCAATATCTTGAAGCCATTTTTTCTGAGTCAAACATTGCATGTCTGTTGAGAAACAGCATGGATGAGTCTTTACATGCTGGTTTTGGTGGTTCATTTCAGGAAAGTTCCTGCGAAATTTTTGTGGAGTTACAGGACTACGAAACCGCCGAAAAAATTATTTATGATTTTGAAAAACAAACTCTGGAAACGGAGGAATAGCTCGCTTTAAAATTTCAACAGTCGCTGTTGATGCGCATTGTCATTCATTTAACAAACCCCAATCCAATCCTTATCAGGCTTTAATCCTTATTTTTGCAGCCTGAATTAAATTTCATTCATGCAAAAAATTTCCGTTTTTTGGTTCCGCCGCGATTTGCGACTCACCGACAATACAGCATTAAAAATGGCTTTGGAAAGTGGCCATCCTGTACTCCCTATTTTTATTTTTGATACCGAAATACTTGGCGAATTGCCCGAAAACGATGCGCGGGTGAGCTTTATTCATCAGATTTTAAATTCTATTCATTTAAAATTTCTGGAGCGCAAGAGCGGATTAAGAGTTTTTCACAGCTCGCCGCTGGAAGCCTTTCAGACCCTTTTCAATGAATACCAGGTTCATTCGGTATTCGTAAACCGCGATTACGAGCCCTATGCACGCCAAAGAGATGCTGAAATTGAAGCCTTTGCAGGCAGTCGCAGAGCAAGTTTTCTTAGCTTTAAGGATCAGGTTGTTTTTCATGAAAACGATGTTTTAAAACCTGATGGAAAGCCCTATACCGTCTTTACTCCTTACAGTAAAAAATGGCTTCAGCTGTTTGCTCAGGAATTTCGGGGACCCGTCGAAATGCCTGGTTTTGAAAAATTGCTAACCACAGAAACCAAATTTCCAACCCTCGAAGAAATCGGTTTTAAGAATTCTGAAATCACTGTTAAGAATTTTAATCTGAGTCAATTAGACCATTATTCCGATGTCAGAAATCTACCTTCGGTCGATGCAACAAGCTATCTTTCGCCCCATTTGCGGTTTGGCACCATCGGCATCAGGGAGCTGATTTCCCAACTAAAACCCCATCATGAGTCATTTCTGAATGAGCTGATTTGGCGGGAGTTTTTTATGCAAATCCTGTTTCATTTCCCCAAAGTGGTTCACGAGAATTTCCATAATAAATACAACGGAATTGAATGGCGCAACAATGCGAATGAGTTTGCACTGTGGTGCGAAGGTAAAACAGGATACCCCATGGTGGATGCAGGAATGCGACAGTTGAATGCAACCGGTTATATGCACAACAGGGTTCGAATGGTGGTGGCCAGTTTTCTGTGCAAACATTTGCTCATCGACTGGCGCTGGGGGGAAAATTATTTTGCCCAAAAACTTCTCGATTTCGAACTTTCGGCCAATAATGGCAACTGGCAGTGGGCGGCAGGAACCGGCTGCGATGCAGCGCCCTATTTCAGGGTTTTCAACCCCACCGAACAGCAAAAAAAGTTTGACGAAAAATTTATCTACATTAGACGATGGATTCCGGAATTCGATGATTTTCAGTATCCTAAACCCATGGTCGACCACAAAATGGCCAGGGAAAGAGCATTGGATACCTACAAGACGGGCTTACTGAAAGGTCAATAAAAATATATTAGAAATTTCATTGGAATTATATCTAATAGTATACCTTTGCCCCGCAAATTGAAAATTTAATCATGAAAAGGCCATGGTTGAAAAGTATTGCCTACTAAAAGTGACAAAAGATTTCAATCTTAAAAATTCCCCATTACAAACCTGGGGAAAAGGTGCTTTCAGAAAAATTTAATATCAAATGAAAATTGAAAAGTATGCGGTAATAGGCATCGGCCAGTTTGGACGAGCCATTGCCAAAGCCTTATCGGACAAAGGTGCCGAAGTTCTTGCCATTGATTTTGACGCTGAAGTTATCGAGAGCATTTCGGAGGAAGTAGCTCTGGCAGTGGTGATGGATGCCACTGACAAAAAATCGCTCATGTCGCAAAACATCAACGATTTCGATGCTGTGGTGGTTTCTATAGGACAGAATTTCGAAGCTTTATTGCTCACCTCGGTCACCTTACTCGAATTGGGGGTTAAAAGAATTATTGCCCGTTCCACTGGAAAAAACCAGAAAAGCATTCTCGAGAAAATCGGAATCACCGAAATTCTGTCGCCCGAAGACGAAGTAGGTATTATTGTGGCCGAGCGACTCGTAAACCCCAGCTTGATTTCCTACATGCAATTTCCCGACAATTACCGTATTGCTGAGATAAAAGCTCCCATAAAACTGATTGGCAGAACTTTGGGGGATATAGCCCTCAGGGATAAATACAAATTAAGTTTGATTATGATAAAGCGGGAGTTTGAAACGGTTAAAAACGGAGTTATTAAAATTGAACAGCATATAGAAGGGGTTCCTGGTTCCGAAACCATCATCCTGAAAGCCGACACCCTTATCCTTTTTGGAAAGAACAAGGATTTTGACCGTTTTGTGCAGATAAACGACTAATTCATTTTACAATGAAAAATCTCTTAGTTGAAAGAGTCAGAGAGTTTATCAATCTGCGGCTTTTCTCCAGTAAAAAAGCTGTCCTCCTTATATTTAAAATTCTAAGCGCTGTTTTTTCGCTGTTGGTATTGGGGAGTATTGTTTACTATTATGGCTTTCCTCCCACAGCTGAAACCACAGCCATCTGTCTGCTCGTCATTGAGGCAAGCTTTGTATTTTATATCATCAGATTTCTTGTGCAAGTGCTTTATGAATTCAGTCCGGTACAGTTTATAAAGCGCAACTGGTTCGAAGCCATCATTATTTTGGTTCTCATTATCAATGGGATCTTGGTTGAATTCTTCGATGTTCCCTTCTACGACAGGGAAGCTATGAACAACTATTTCCCCAATTTTGGTTCTTTTACCATTCTGTTGGTTCAGTTCTATTTCATTTTTTTCTTTGTCATTGATTTGGCTCGTGGCGCCCAACGGCTAGGCTTTCTTAAAATGGGTCCCGCCGGATTACTATCGCTTTCGTTCATCGTTCTTATCCTTGCCGGCGCCGGATTGCTTATGCTCCCCAATATGACCACCACAGGGACTATTTCGTTCACCAATGCGCTCTTTACATCCACCAGCGCTTCATGCGTTACAGGGCTTATTGTGGTCGATACAGCCACTTATTTTACCATAAAAGGTAAAATAGTTATTATGATACTGATTCAGCTCGGAGGATTTAATATCATTACTTTTGCAGCCTATTTTGCAACATTTTTCCGAAATTCAGGGCTGAAATATCAATCGATTCTTAAAGAGCTCTTTAGCGCAGAAAAAATAACCGACAGCAAACAAATTTTAAGAAGTATTATTCTCTTTAGCTTATTTATGGAAGGCATCGGAACCCTTGTGCTTTTCTTTCAATGGCCCGTCAATGCTCCTTTTACCAGCTTTAGCGAAAAGCTGTTCACATCTCTTTTCCACACCATTTCGGCCTTTAACAACGCCGGATTCTCCATTTATACCAATGGGTTATTCGAAGATTTTATCCGTCATGCCTATGGAGTTCAATGGACTATTGCCTTCCTGATTTTCTTCGGGGGGCTGGGTTTTACGGTTATGTATGATTTATTTGCCCCCACAAGTCTTATCACGCGAAAAAAATATCCCTGGAAAAAAATCAGTGCCCATTCCAAGATTGCCCTTTACACTTCGCTTGCCCTCATAACTGGTGGTGCTATAGCTTTTTATCTTCTGGAAAAAAATAATGCAGTGGACCAAACAAGTGCTTACGGAGCTTTTGTGTCGAGCATTTTTCAATCGGTAACTACCAGAACAGCAGGATTTAACACAGTTGACTTCACCATACTCGGGCAACCCATATTAATAGTTTTTATAGTCCTGATGTTTATCGGAGCTTCCCCCATTTCTACAGGAGGTGGAATTAAAACTACCACTTTTGCCTTGCTTATTAAGTCGGCATTTGCGGCCATTAAGGGAAACAAGAATTTAGTAATTTTTAAAAAGAGTATACCCTACGACATCATCGACAGAGCTTATTCCTTGCTGTTTTTCTCCATAAGCATCATCATGTTTTCGGTATTTCTGCTCACGATTTTTGAGCCAGATAAATCATTTTTAGCGCTCTTGTTCGAAGAAGTTTCGGCATTTGGCACTGTCGGCTTGTCGACTGGAATAACTGCCAACCTTTCTGAACCCGGAAAATACATTATTATTGCTACGATGTTTGTGGGTCGGATTGGTCCTTTAACGCTGATGCTGGCTCTTGTTACCCGTTCTGTTACAAGTCATTATAAATATCCAAATGCCAATATTCTCATTGGATAAACGGGCTCAATAAAAATCCGCAACTACTTTTTAAATTTTTTCTGAATGGTTGGTTTCAAAACCAAATACAGCACAAATAAAGCTCCAAGTGCTAAGAATAAATAACCGATATAGTGAATGATATTGTCCTTTACTTCATACATATAATATCCCACAAGAGCTAAAATCAGGTTCCAGATACCTGCACCCAGGAAGGTATAAAGAACAAAATCGCGCATATTCATGCGAGCCAATCCGGCCGGAATGGAGATTAACTGACGAATTCCGGGGATTAAACGACCGACGAAAGTGGAAGTTTTTCCATTCTTGTTAAAATAAGCTTCTGCTTCTTCAATCTTCTCGGCGGTGATTAAAAACACCCGGGCATATTTGGTTTTGGCAAACCTGTAGATGAGCGGACGACCCAGATAAATGGCTGCATAATAATTGAATAATGAACCTAACAGAGCTCCCAATGTTCCAAAAAACAAAACCAAACCGAAATTCATCTCTCCCTGAGCTGCTTTGTAGGCTGCGAAGGGAATAACTACCTCCGATGGCAAAGGAATAAAAGACCCCTCAATGAACATGAGCAAAGTGATGGTATAATAGTTCAGGTTTGCCATATACCATTCAAAAATGGTTTGAAAAAATTCTGTCATGGATACTGTTTTTTAACGGTGCCAAAGATAAATATTATCTGATAAGAAAAATGCGTGGAGAATTTCCACGCACAATATAATTTTGAAATAAGTTTCTAAACTTCCGGGCTTGCCTTGTTTAACCTATAGTCCTGAAAGCCCAGGGATTATGGATAAAATCGTCGGTGGATGGAGCATCTGGATTTTTTTCACGATACTCAAAATAAGGCAATTCCATCTCCTCTTTTTCCTGATTCCAGAAAGCCACAGTAACCACAGTGCCATCGTCGCGCTTTAGCGAACGCTCGTAAACTGCAATCATGGGATTAAAAACCAAGTCGTTAACCCCAAGGGTATAAGTTGTTCCGGTTTCGACAACTATTTCTTCCACATGAACATCCAACTTATTGATTTGAAGAATATGTTTCAAAAAATCCCTGCGTTCTTTTGTAAGTCCGGTTTCTACGATGGTGCAAAGCACCCCGTTGATTTCCTTTATAATATGTTTACCATTTTTAAGAGCCATAATTTCCGATTTTTTACATTCCTATACTAATACTTTTTATCAGCTCGTAAAGCGGACTGATGAATCCAATAAATACGATACCCAAAACACAAATCAATAAGCCAATGCGTGTATTGATATCATTTTTGTAATATGCTATGGGGCTATCGTTTTTATTGATAAACATAGCTTTTACAACAAGCAGATAGTAATAGAGCGAAATGGTAGCATTAAGCACCGCTATCAAAACCAACCAGAAATATCCCTGATTAGCAGCCGCAGTGAACAGGAAAAACTTGCCAAAGAAACCTGCAACCGGAGGAATACCTGCCAGTGAGAATAAAGCCAGTGTCATTACCAGACTCATCTTCGGATTGGTTATATAGAGCCCGTTATAATCGTCCATATGTTCCTTACCGGTTTGTACCGAAATGGCCGAAACCACACCAAATGCTGCCAGGTTGGAGAAGATATAAATCAGCACAAAATAAATCACTGTGGCCATACCCAAAGAGGTTCCATCAATAATCCCCAGCAAAATAAACCCTGCCTGAGCAATAGAAGAGAAAGCTAAAAACCGCTTTAAATTCTGCTGACGAAGTGCAAACAAGTTACCAATGGTCATGGTGAGTACCGCAATGATATAGAGCAGATTGCGCCACATGGGGGTGATGGCATAAAACACCTGATATAGAATGATGGTAAAAATGAACGCTGCTGCGCCTTTGCTCACAACCGAAAGAAAGGAAGCCACATTAATGGGTGCTCCTTCGTAAACATCGGCGGTCCACAGGTGAAATGGTACCAATGAGATTTTGAACGACATGCCAGCAAAGAACATGATAAACGCAAATATCATGAGGGGATTGGTGGGCGAAACCGCCAAAGCCAAATCGGTAAAATAGAGCGATCCGGCAATACCATACATGAGCGACAATCCAAAAAGGAGAATTCCCGACGACAAGGCAGAGCTAAGAATCAACTTGATACCTGCTTCGGAGCTTATGTTTTTCTCTTTTTCAAAAGCGGCCAATGCTGCTGCGGGAATGGTTGCCAACTCCAGACCAATGTAGAACATTAAAAAATGTCCCGCAGAAATCATAAAGTTCATCCCAATCAAAGTGGAAATCAACAACAAATAAAACTCGCTGATTTTATTTTCGAAGGCGGGTTGCTTTATCCAGCTTGCCACCTGAAAAAACAGGATGGTAACCCCGATACTCAGCACGTTTTTCATAAAAACGATGTACGAGTTGGTGCGGTACATATCACCAAAAAGACTTCCCTGCTCAGTAGGTAAAAATCCGATAATGGTGGTTGCAACCATGAGAATGATGGCTACCGGAATGATGCTCCGCTTATTCTTAGCCGCCAATTCCATGATGAGCAGGATAATTAACACTAAGGTTAAAACCAACTCCTGGCGCATTAATAACAGGCTCTCTATATTCATATATTGACTGTTTATCTTTGTTTATTAATGTAAAAACTGACTGATTTCCTTCACAAGCGGAACTAAACTGGCATTTATCATTTCCGATAACCAATAAGGTGCAACGCCAATGGCGGCAATGGATAGCACAAGTACTCCGGTCGATAGTTTTTCGTACCAAACGGCATCGGTTAACTCTTCGTGGTGTTTGTCGGTTATTTTACCGTAGAGCAAAGTTCCTACCACACGCAAAATGTAAACGGCGGTAATTACAATGGAAGAAATAGCAATGATGGTGAGCACACGGTGAAGCGTGTCGTTTTCCTGCCATGCACCAAAGAAAATGGTCATTTCGGCAACGAAACCGCTCAATCCTGGTAAACCTAAAGAAGCGAAACCGGCGATAACATAAACCACCGAAAGGAAAGGCATCACTTTCATTAAGCCACCCATTTCGTTAATCATACGGGTATGGGTTCTGCCGTAAATCATCCCAATCAGGGCGAAGAAAAGGGCTGTCATCAATCCGTGGGAAATCATTTGTAAAACTGCTCCGTTGAGTGCTGTCTGATTCATCATGAGAACCGCAAACAGAATCAATCCGCAATGGCTCACGGATGAATAGGCATTAATATATTTCAAATCTTTTTGGAAAATTGCACCAAAGGCTCCGTAAACAGTGCTGGCTCCTGTGAGAATCAGGAAAAACCATGCTTGCTCATGAGCTGCTTCGGGCATTAAGTAAACGGCAACTCTGAATGCACCGTAACCTCCAAGCTTCATTAATACGCCCGCGTGTAACATCGAGACGGCAGTTGGGGCTGAGGCGTGACCATCGGGTGACCAGGTATGGAAGGGAAATAACGCACCCAGAATACCAAATCCAACGAAAGTGAGGGGGAAGAAAATCCTTTGAGCTTCAATGGGCATGGTTCCTTTTACGATGTCGGACATATTGAAGGTGTGGATTCCATTGGCATCGACAGGCGAATTGAAATAAATTCCCAAAATACCTACCAACAGAACCGCAGAACCACCCATAAGCATCAGAGTGAGCTTCATGGCTGAATATTCTTTGGGACCGCTTCCCCAGATTCCTATCAGAAGATACATGGGAATAACTGCTACTTCATAAAAAAGGAACATGGTGAACAAATCCAGAGAAATGAAGAAGCCGAACACTCCACCGGAAAGGAGAATGAGGGAGATAAAAAATTCCTTGCTCAGATACTCTATATTCCAGGAAGCGAAAACCCCTGTAAAAATGATGATTCCGGTAAGGGCTACCATAGCCACCGATATTCCATCTACGCCCACATTATAACCAATGTTCAAACTGGGAAACCACATATGAGATGCTGTGAAAAGCATCTCGGCGTTATTTCCGGCTTTTCTTTCGGCCAGATATAAAAACACCAGAGCCATAGAAAGAATAAACTGAATGCTCATTCCAACCGCAGATATAATTCTGGTTTGCTGATTACTCTGCGAAAAGAATATGGCAACGATGGTTAAAACCGGTATTAAAACAAATAATGATAGAAAATCCATGTTCTTATATTATTTAACTAGATAAACAAATAAAATAACCAATGCTAAAACTCCCGATACGAAAACAAATCCATATTTCTGTAGCTGACCCGATTGCAATCCTTTAATGGATTCGGAAACATAGTTGGTAACCCAGGCTATGCCATTCATGAACCCATCGACCACATGACGATCGAACCAGGCCACCGGGCGACTGATATAATTGAATATAATTTTCTTGGTCACAAACATATACACCTCGTCGATGTAGAATTTATTGTACGACCAGGTATAAGCCAGTTTTAAACTTCCTGCCAACTGATTTGGCATAGCAGTCTCTTTCTTGTACATCAACCAGGCAAGGCCAATTCCGGCAAAGCCGATAAGGATGCTGGGGATAGCAACAGCCCACTCAAAATGGGTTTCGATGTGATGTCCGTCGGAAGTTACAAGATTGTGGAAAGGAATATAACCCGCAAAAACTGAAGCAAAAGCCAAAATCATCAAAGGAACTGTCATGATGTAGGGCGATTCGTGTGGGGTGTGGTGATAATGACGATCTACTCCCCAGAAAACGCTGAAATACAGGCGGAACATATAGAATGCTGTGAGTCCGGCAACGATAAACTCAATGGCAAATAAAATTTTATTACTGTGGAAAGCTGCCACCAGAATTTCATCTTTACTAAAGAAACCGGAGAAACCAGGAACCCCGGCAATGGCCAGACAGGCAATGAGGAATGTAATATGAGTTATGGGTAAGTATTTTCTCAGCCCGCCCATATCGGTCATATTGTTTGAATGAACCGCATGAATCACAGAGCCAGCTCCAAGAAACAGCAGCGATTTGAACATGGCGTGGGTGAACAAATGGAACATGGAAGCCATGTAGCCCAAACCATCGTGCTCGTGTCCGTAACCCGAAACCCCCAATGCCAGCATCATATAACCAATCTGCGACATGGTGGAAAAGGCCAGAACCCGTTTTATATCTATCTGCGTTAGCGCAATAATGGCGGCAATAAACGATGATATACCTCCTACCCAGGCCACCACTTGTAAGGCGACGGGGGCAACTGTGGCATAAACAAAAAACATTCGGGCAACTAAGAAAACACCGGCAACAACCATGGTAGCCGCGTGAATAAGAGCCGAAACAGGTGTTGGGCCTTCCATAGCATCGGGCAACCAGATATGCAGCGGGAACATGGCCGATTTACCAGCACCTCCCACAAAAATAAGTACCAACGCCAGTGTAATGACCGACATTCCCATAAAAGTGGCTCCAACCTGTGAAGCTACAATATTGTTTTCGGGATTGGTGAGCTCCATAAAATCGAAAGTTCCTGTGTAATAGGAAAGTATGAGAATTCCCAAAAGGAAACCAAAATCGGCAAAACGGGTTACAATGAAAGCTTTCTTGCTGGCCAGAATGGCTGATGGTTTTTCATAATAGAAACCGATAAGCAGATAGGATGAAACCCCCACAAGCTCCCAGAAAATGTACATCTGAAAAATATTGGTGGCCAGAACCAACCCCAGCATGGAGAAGCTAAACAACGATAAAAAGGCGTAAAAACGGGCAAACCCCTTCTCCCCTTTCATATATCCCAAACTGTAAATCTGCGCCATGAGCGAAACAGTGGTTACAACCACCAGCATCATGACCGAAATGGGGTCGATGAGAGCTCCCAAATCCACATGAAGTTTGTCGGTAAAATTGATCCAGCGGATATTGAAGGCTATGATTTTTTCAAAAGCCTCGCCCGAATGGTTGAAGAAGTATTGATAGGCTGTGAAATAGGAAAGCAAGGCAGAAATACCCATCCCTATGGACCCCAGATACCCCGAAACCATGGGCTTCATTTTATGACCGCCCAGCCCGATAACAAAAAACAGCATCAGGGGCAACAACGGAATTAAAACTGTGTACGAATAGAAATTACTCATGGATTAGTTGTTTGCTATGTTTAAAACTTCATGGTATTAACTCGTTCAACATCAATATTGGTAAACTTACGGTAAACACTAATAATGATGGCTATGGCCACAGCGGCTTCGGCAGCTGCCACGGCAATAATAAACAGCGAAAAAAAGTGACCTTGCAGTTGATCTGGATACAGGTATCTGTTGATTGCAAGAAAATTAATATTCACTGAATTCAATATCAACTCAACCGACATCAAAATGGTTATCAGGTTTTTACGGGTTAAAAAGCCGTAAATACCAATAAAGAACATCAAGGTGGCAAGGATTAGAAAATAATACAATGGAATGGTTGATGTCATATCTAATTGGATTTTGGTTCTTTTTTAGCAATAATAATAGCTCCAAACATGGCCGCCAGCAATAAAATACTGATGACTTCGAAAGGCAAGGCATATCCATCTCTATCATAGCCAATAAGCGCTCTCCCAATAACTTTCATATCTGGGTTTTCGCTGTTGGTGATGGTGTTGTTGAATCCATATTGAACAATGGTCATGGTGGTTAAAACCACACCGGCTGCCGCGGCAATCAACGAGAAAATCAGTTTTCGTGGTGCTACCGGCTCAAATTTTTCACTAATATGACTGGTCAAAAGTATGGAGAAAATGATGAGTACCACAATACCCCCCGCATAGAGAATCAACTGAACCGCAGCAATAAACTGATAGTTGAGCAGGAAATACAATCCCGATGTGGAGATAAGTACCATCAATAAATACACTGCCGCCCTTAGAATTCTTCTGCTGGTTACAGTGAGTATCGAGAAGATAACAATCAATCCCGAAAAAATATAAAACATGATATCTGCTGCTGACATTATTCTACTCCTTTCATTAAAATTGAACCTGGTTGATTTAAAACTTTGGTCAGTTTTGCTCTGTTAAAAACAGCATGTTCAAAATCATTTCCCATGACTATGGCATCCGACGGACAAGTTTTTACACAAAGATTACAGAAAGTGCACATGCCCAAATGGTAGATATGCTTCTCTAAAACTTTCTTTTTCTTTCCATCTTCCTGAACCACCATTTTACTCAAAATCTCGATGGAACCGTTGGGGCAGTTCATCTCGCAAATGCCGCAGGCAGTACATTTATGCTCATTTTTCTCATTGTGGGGCATAATAACTTCCCCCTTGAAATTTTCGAACATTTTCAATGTGGCCCTATTTTCGGGATATTGCTGAGTAACAATGGTTTTGGGATGAAAAAAATAATATCCGGTCACTTTCATCCCCTGAACAAGGGCAATGACTCCATGGAATATTTCTGCAAAGTATTTTATAATGCTCTTCATATACTAAAAATGCCAACCCATTAATACAAAAAACGACATGATGATGATGTTAACCAAGCTAATGGGTAACAGGTATTTCCACTCAAGGGTCAATAACTGGTCGATCCTTAAACGGGGGAAAGTCCACTTAAACCACATCATGATAAATATAACAAAGGCGGTTTTGCCTATATACCAGATAAAAGGAGGAATAAAATCCATAATACCGTTGAATGCTTCCCAACCACCTACGTGGAAAGGCATCCAGCCCCCTAAAAACACAGTGGCAGCCAACGAAGCTACAATGAACATATTCATGTACTCGGCCAAAAAGAAGAAAGCGAATTTGATACCTGAATATTCTGTATGAAATCCGGCGGTAAGTTCAGATTCGGCTTCGGCAAGGTCAAAAGGACCTCTGTTGGTTTCGGCAGTACTGGCAATAAGGAAAATGATAAAGGCAATAAAGGCCGGAATATGACCTGTAAAAATGAACCAGCCATTGGCTTGTGCTTCCACAATGGTAGAAAGTTGAAGGCTGCCTGCAAGCACCACCACTGTTAACAGCGATAAACCCACCGAAAGCTCATAACTCACTATCTGTGCTCCACTTCTCATGGCTCCTATCAGCGAATACTTATTGTTACTCGACCAACCGGCCAACAAAATACCAATAACCCCCAGCGACGAAACTGCCATAATATAGAAAACCCCAATATTGAAATCGATAGCATGCAGCCCTTTGGCAAAAGGAATGGCGGCAATGGCCATAAACGAGGCTATGATTACTATGAAAGGAGCCAAATTAAAGAGCAGCTTATCGGCGTTTTTAATGGGAATCAACTCCTTAAGCAACAGTTTTATCAAGTCGGCAAAGGTTTGAAAAATACCAAAAGGGCCAACCCTGTTGGGGCCTAAGCGGTTTTGCATCAAGGCGCAGACTTTGCGCTCGGCATACACCAGATATAATCCCACAACTGCATAAAAGGCTAAAATTGCTACACCTATAATAACCATCTCAATGGTTAATGCCCAGAATTCCGGCAAGGAACTCATGAGCGCATCGTCGATGCTTTGGGTGAGTGATGAAAAATCGTAAATATCGAATGCCATATTATTCTGTATATTTTTTTCCTAATAGTTAACGGTCCATATCCGGAACCACAAAGTCCATCGATCCGCCAATGGCGATTAAGTCGGCTATCTTCAAGTCTTTGGCCATCAGATTGAGGGCGGCAAGATTTGAAAAATTGGGGGAACGGAATTTCATTCGGTAGGGAGTTTTATTGCCATCGCTGACTATATATACTCCAAACTCTCCCCTTACTGCTTCCACACGTTGATAGTATTCCCCAGCAGGCAATTTGATGATGGCCTTCATTTTTGCAGCATAATCGCCTTCGGGAATATTGTCGATAAGCTGCTCGAGAATGCTCAACGATTCCCACATTTCGCGCATGCGCACCTGATAACGGGCAAAGGTGTCGCCTTCAGTTTCGAGAATTTCGTTGAATTTCACGTATTTATAAGCCATATAAGGATCGTGTTTTCTCACATCGCAGCTAAATCCCGAACCACGGCCACTGGGGCCTGTAACTCCGTAGGAAATTGCATCTTCCTTGCTGATAAAACCAATGCCTTTGGTACGCTCCTGCATAATGGGGTTTCCGGTGAGCAACTGATCGTACTCGGGCAATTTTGTCTTGAAATACTTAATAAAGTCTTTCACCCTTTTCTGAAAGTTGGGATGAATATCGTTCATCAATCCACCAGGTACATTATAGCTTACGATGAGACGTCCGCCACAGGTTTCCTCAAAAATATCGAGAATCTGTTCGCGGTCGCGCAAGCCATAGAAGAAAGTAGTCAAGGCTCCCAGGTCCATGCCAAAGGCGCACCACCAAAGTTGATGGGAAGCCAGACGGGTAAGCTCGTCGAGAATGGTTCTGATGTATTTTACACGCTCGGGCACTTCTATCTCCAAAGCATTTTCCACCGCTAAACAAACGGCTTCGTTTAGGGTATGAGCCGAAAGATAATCGAGCCTGTCGGTGAGGTGAATGGTTTGTGGATAGGTTAGTTTCTCGCACATTTTTTCAATGCCACGATGAATATAACCCAGCTGGGGCTTCACTTCTGTAACAGTTTCGCCGCGCAGTTTAAGCATCAACCGGAGTACACCGTGGGTACTGGGATGCTGAGGCCCCATATTAATGGAGAATTCCTGCTCCTCTGCCAATGGTTTAAATTGATTGTCTGCCATATCTTATCTTTCAACCATATTAATTTCGTCTTTATAATCTTTTCTCAGCGGATAGCCTACCCAATCGGCATCGAGGAACATTTTTCGCAAATCGGGGTGATTGATAAAATTCACTCCAAACAAATCGAAAATTTCTCTCTCGTGATATTCTGCACCCATCCATAAATCGTAAACCGAGTTAATTTCGGGTTTGATGGTATCGGCAATCTTGGCTTTTAAAACCACCCGGTGTCTGAATGTTGTAGATTCCAGATGATAAACGATGGTGAGATGGCTCACAAAGTCTACTGCCGACTGGCAAAAAAGATAATCGAAGAGCATTTCTTTCGACTCCTTCAACAAGGTGGCAATGCCCATCAAGTCTTTGGCATCGACGCTGATTTCCAGATACTGCTTGCCCATGGCCACTTGTGCCTCGGGACTGGCTTTGGTAATGAATTCCTGTAATTGTTGATTTTCCATGAATGAAGAATTTATTGACCCTGAAATTATTTTTTATTTTTTTTGCCGCTAAGATTGCGCTCCACCTGAATCTTCCTTTGCAACTGCATCACTCCATAGAGAAGGGCTTCGGGTCTTGGGGGACAACCGGGAATGTAAACATCCACCGGAATCACGTGATCGGCACCCCTGACCACATGGTAGGTATTATAGAAAAACGGACCGCCCGATACGGCGCAGGCTCCCATGGCTATCACATATTTCGGATCGGCCATTTGATCGTAGAGACGTTTGAGAACGGGTGCCATTTTATTGGTCACTGTACCAGCAATTACTATAACATCGGCCTGGCGCGGACTGGCGCGATAAACTTCGATACCAAATCTGGCAAAGTCGTGACGCGAAGCACCTGCAGCCATCATTTCGATACCACAGCAACTGGTAGCAAAAGTTAAAGGCCAAATAGAATTCGACCTTCCCCAATTAAAAATATCGTCAATGGTACTCAGGATGACACTTCCTCCGGTTTCTTTGAGCAGTTCAAGCGTTTCATCGTCGTTGAACTGAACTCCTTTCATCGATTTTATTCCCATATTAAAGCGTGTTTTTTCCAGGCATACAATAAACCAAGACCCAGAATAAAGAAAAATATCATGATTTCGACAAAGGCTACCAATCCAACCTCTTTCATTACCACTGCCCAGGGCAGCAGAAATACAACTTCCACATCGAAAATGAGGAATAACAGGGCAAAAAGATAATAACCTACGTTAAACTGTAACCACGAAAGACCCGTGGTGGGGATTCCGCATTCATAGGCTTCTGACTTCTGGGGATTGTTAGATTTGGGAGCAATAAACGATGAAAATAGGATGGCTCCACCGACCAATACTGCTCCGACTATAAAAAATAGCACTAAACTTTCGCTGCTCATATATTTAGGTTCGTAGAATTAGGTGGCACAAAAGTATTATATTTTGTTAATTTTTTACAAAATGTGTGTCATTATCAAACAAAATATATTCAACCTCCTATGATATTATAGTTCAATGCATAAACAGCTTATTTTTATTTATTCTATGTAAATATTGGCTGCTAACATTGTTTTTCCATATTGAATATTTACAAATCGTACTGTGCCATTTCATAAATCGAAATCATTATGCTCAAATTGCCATCCACAAAAAACCCCATAGCAAAATGTCGCCATGGGGTCTGTGGATTATAATTCTGTGAATACTAACCTAATCTATTGATTGTAGGGGCTCAAACCCATATTGTAGAACATAAATGCCCATAAATCGGCGGCTTCTTCAATAATTTTCTCTGTCGATTTTCCTGCTCCGTGTCCTGCTTTCGATTCAATTCTAATGAGAGCTGCATTGGCACAGGCTTGTTTACTTTGCAATTCGGCAGCAAACTTAAAGCTGTGAGCCGGAACCACGCGGTCGTCGTGATCGGCAGTGGTGATAAGGGTTGCGGGATAGCAAACGCCCGATTTAATATTGTGCAGAGGCGAATACTTAATCAGATTATCGAATTGTTCTTTGTCGTCGCTGCTGCCGTAGTCGGGAATCCAATAATAACCAATGGTGAACTTATGATAGCGCAGCATATCCATAACTCCCACTTGTGGAAAAGCAACTTTGAACAGTTCAGGCCGTTGCGTCATGCAGGCGCCAACGAGCAATCCACCGTTCGATCCTCCCCTGATGGCCAATTTCTCGGTGCTGGTATAGCCTTCCTTAATCAGATATTCGGCAGCTGCAATAAAATCGTCGAAAACATTTTGCTTGTTCAGCTGCATACCTGCTTCGTGCCATTCCTCGCCATATTCTCCCCCACCCCTGATATTGGGCATGGCATATACGCCGCCATTTTCGAGCAAAACCAGATTGCTAATGCTAAAACTCGGTGTTAACGACACATTAAACCCACCGTAACCATAAAGCAGGGTTGGATTTTGACCATTCAGCTCCAGGCCTTTTTTGTGGACAATAAACATGGGGATTTTGGTTCCGTCTTTGCTGGTATAGAAAACCTGCTTGGTTTCGTATAGATTGATGTCGAAATCGATGCCCGATTCTCTGAAAACTTCCGATTTATTGTTGTTGATGTCGTATTTAAAAGCCATGTTGGGATAGGTGAAAGATGTGAACGAATAGAATGCTATGTCGCTGTCTTTCTGTCCGCTAAATCCGCTGATGCTTCCAATTCCGGGCAATTCGATTTCGTGCTGCATGCTTCCGT
Source organism: uncultured Draconibacterium sp. (assembly GCA_964293475.1). Lineage (GTDB taxonomy): Bacteria > Bacteroidota > Bacteroidia > Bacteroidales > UBA12170 > UBA12170. Next base: position 60,468 of record CAXYYJ010000019.1, on the reverse strand, counting down.
CGAGGTTATAAACATAGGCTTTGGACGATGCATCGTGCATATAGCTCACCAAAAGTTTTCCACCAACCATTTCGGCACTGCTGAGCACATCAGTCGATTGTGGAATCACTTCCTGTGTTTTTGATGGATCGGCAGCACTGATTTTATAAATTCTGTTTCTGGGGGCTTCTTTATTGGTTTGTATAAAAAGCTCATCTCCCTGATTGTCAAGAATCCAGATATCGTGTTCAAAATTGTCCTGAATGGCTACAAATTGGGCTTTTGGGTCGTCGGCACGTTTATAGAAGAGCGAATTTCCTTTGGCCGAAGGGTTGCTTCCGCTCAAAATAAGAAACTTCTCATCCTCCGTAGTTCCCATATACCAGCCATATTTTGGATGCTCCGGATCCTGATACACCAAAACATCTTCGCTTTGAGCAGTTCCGGCCTTATGAAAATAGACTTTGCTGTTTTCGTTTACGCCTTTTAACTCTTCACCAGCCTTTGGCTCATCATAGCGGCTATAATAGAAGCCATCTTTGTGCCAGCTCATTCCCGAGAATTTAATCCACTTGAGATGATCGGCCATTTTTGTTTTTGTTTGAACATCCATCACAAAAATCTCCTGCCAATCGGAGCCACCACTGCTGGTGCTATAGGCGCAGAGTTTTCCATCTTTCGAAAACGACATGGAACCCAATGCTACGGTGCCATCGGCAGAGAAGGTATTGGGATCGAGAAACACCGCTGGCTCGCCATCGAGGCTGGTCATTTGATAGATAACATATTGGGGTTGAAGGCCATCGTTTTTGTAAAAATACCAATAATCGCCTTTTTTAAAGGGCAGGCCAAATTTGGGATAATCCCAGATTTTTGTCAATCGGTCCTTTATTTTCTGGCGGAAAGGAATTTGAGCCAAATAGCTGTTGGTGACATTGTTTTGACGGGTAACCCACGATTTTGTAGAGTCGGAATTATCGTCTTCGAGCCATCGGAATGGGTCGGCCACTTCAACACCATGGTAAACATCCACTGTGTCGACACGGGCTGTTGTGGGGTATTGAATCATTTTTTCTGATTTTTGGTTACAAGCCGTGAGCCCGCCCAGGGCTATGGCAAATAATAAAAGGCTTTTTCTCATTGTTTTGTGTTTTGAAAATTATGGTATTTAAAATAAAAGGGCTAAAAATAGATATTTTTATAATAAGAACCCCAAAAAAGAGCATCGAATTCCCATGAAATTACCATGGATCACAACATATTGGGCACCCAAAAAATCAAAGTCAGCAAACCAAATCCAGTTTTTAGCTCAATAAATCAGAGCTCATATAATAAATCAATAGCTTTTGTTTATTTTGATTTTAGTTTCACAAACACAGTAGCAGTGAGCTTGATTACAGGGATTAGTTGTTAAATCACTTGTTAGAACCATTTTATTTTAGACAATAATCAATACAAGGACTTAATAAGAGCCCCAGCTTTTGCGCAAAACCCATTCTGTGGCCAATAATAGCACCAACAATAAAAGCAGCCATTTGAGCTCAATAAACTGAATTATCTTTTGAATGATGCTGTATCTTGCAGCTGATTCGGGACTTACTTTTAAATCGTTGATAAGTTTAGCACTGTTTTGGGCCTGATAAACCTTTCCCCGACTGGCTTGAGCCAACGAATTTAACAGCGGCATATTGGCTCCCGAAGACGATTTCTCCATATTCCAGGCTTCCACCACAAAGCTTCCTGTTTTTTGAAAAGTAGTATCGGGTAAAACGGCCTGGGCTTTAAACTGATAACTTCCAGATTTCAAATAACCCAACTGCGCCATATAGGATTGATTTTCAAGGGAAAAAACATATTCGTACTCCACCTGCTCCTCGTTGGTCAGGGTGAGGGAAATTTGAGCATTGTCAACAAACTCGTAGGCCTTGTTAAAGGTTTGTGCCTGCCAGCGGATTAAATCGGTTTCGTTGTAAGTACCCTGATAATCCAGATGGAAACGGCTTTTCACCGCACCAGTAAGCAAATATTTTGATATTCGATGGACCAAGGCATTGAAATCATCGTGGTTTCCTTTGGTTTGGAAATTGTATAAACGCCATTTCCACAGACCTTCACCCGCCAAAAATGCGCGTTTCAAAGGACCTGAATTCCAAAACCCCAGCAGCGACTCGCCGGTTTCGTAGCCTCTGAGACTTTCCTTGAACATAATATCAACGGGCTGTTGATTTCCGAGCTTAACAAAGGGTGCATACAAGGGTGGATATCCGCTGTATTGCCGGGCCCAATCACCGGGCATTAAAAAACTGGTAAACTGTGAATTGGCCTGTGCTCCCACATATTCGAAACCCGTTATTTCCGATTCCATTTTCCAGGGGAAATTGGCCGATTCGAGCGATTTTAGTTGGGTGGTGGTGCTCCAGATATACCAAACAGACCGTGAGTTAAACTGCGGGTCGAGAAATAATGCCTGACTCCGTTCATCGGCTGATGGAATTCCGTGGGCTATAATTAGTTGGTATTTAGACAAATCGATGGGAAAGTTGACAAGTGTTTTTACTTCCACTTCCAGGTCTTCGAACTGCCTCAGCGCAGAGGCTATGGCGCCCAAATCGGGATGATGGCTGTGACCCAAAACCAGAATCTTTTCCCCCGATTCAATGGTTTGAACATAAAAACTACGCTCGTTATTGCTGCGGTTTCTCTCCGCATCAAGGGGCGAAAGCTTAACCACATAAGCCTGTGAACCCTGATTTGCGGATTCGAGTAAAAATCGTAATTCCTTGTTATAATCGCTCTGCGAAACTGTAATTTGCTGTTCCTGAATGGTTTTTCCATCCTTTTCGATGCTTACTACCATTTTCTCGTCTTTGAGTCCATGTGCTTGTATCACCACATCCACAGGAAATTTAGCCCCCAGCTTCACCATTTTATTGTAATAAATGGCATCGATAAAAGCATCAACAGCAGGCAGCGTGTCGCCGAAAACTAAAGGAAAAATCCTGGTCGCATCATTTTCTGCCAATGAAGTCGGATTGATGCCTTGATTGTTATTGCCGTCGGTGAGCAGCACAATTCCCGCTTTGGGCAGCATATAATACTTGTCGCCGGCATATTGCAATACGGAACCCAAATCGGTTCTTTTCCCTAAGAAATCGAAGGTGGGATTGGATTCTATCTGATGGTTAAACCCAACTATTTCCACGTCGTAAATCTCGTCGAGCTCAGTTTTCATTTGCTCCAGAATCTGGTTTATTTCGCTTCGCAGGCTAAGGCTATCGTTCACAAGCAGCATGGATTCTGTATTGTCCACAGCCACCAAAAGCACAGGTTTATTGAGAATTTTGGTGTTTTGATAGAAATTGGGATTCAATAAAAGGAGGCCCAGGATAAAAAGGACCAGGAAGCGAATGGCAAATAGTATTTTGCGCAAAGTGGGCGAAAACACGGAGTTGAAGCGATAATACAAAACAGCCGATATGGCAACAGAAACCAGAAAAACAGGAATCAGCAGCCAAATCGGTTGTTCGAGATGAAAGGGAATATTATTCAAAATTTTTTCTTAAAGATAGTGCTATTAGGTGTTCATTCCACCGCAAACATTAATAACCTGTCCGGTTACGTAGCTCGACAAATCGGAACCTAAGAAAACAGCAACATTGGCTACATCTTCGGGTTTACCGCCACGGCGCAACGGAATGGTCTTAATCCATTCTTCTCTCACAGCTTCGGGAAGTTTTTCGGTCATTTTGGTTTCGATAAATCCGGGTGCAATGGCATTGCAGCGAATATTGCGTGAACCCAGTTCCTGAGCAATGGATTTAGTGAAACCGATGAGTCCGGCTTTGGATGCGGAATAGTTTGATTGTCCGCCATTTCCACTCACACCTACCACCGAGCTCATATTGATAATGGAGCCTGATTTTTGTTTAAGCATGAATTTTTGCACAGCTTTGGTAAGATTGAAAACCGATTTTAAATTGACTTTAATCACCAAATCCCAATCGGCTTCGGTCATTCTCATGAGGAGATTATCGCGGGTGATTCCGGCATTGTTCACCAGAATATCGATTCTGCCAAACTCAGCGGCCACAGCATTTACCATTTCTTCCGACCCGTCGAACGAGCTGGCATCGGAGGCAAAACCTTTTCCTTTTACGCCCAAATCGGCCAATTCTTTCTCCAGCGAAGCAAAGTTTTCGTCAACTGCAAGGTCAGAAAAGGCAATATCGGCGCCTTGTTGAGCAAATTTTAAGGCAATTTCACGTCCAATTCCACGGCTTCCGCCTGTAATCAGAGCCACTTTTCCTTTTAATAATGTCATAGTTATGATTTTTCAGTTTAAAATGGTGCCAAAGATAAAAAATTCCTGTCAACGAAAGTCTGCTGTTTATTATGGTTCTAAATTTCGTTAGGTTAATATTTATAAAATCCTGAACCACACCATCGAACCCGCTTGTTTAATCTCATCGAAATCAAAAATCAATCCGCTGGTTTAAAGATTCTTCATGGTGCTTTTAGGGAACGAAATAAGGATGGAAGCTCCGCCCATGGGAATATTCTGGGCAGTTATGTTTCCGCCGTGGGCATCGATGATCAATTTGGCAGCGGCCAGATTCAAGCCCTTTCCTTCCACATAATCTTTGCTGTCGGCATGAAAAACCTGAAATAAATTGGGCAAAATATGGTGGGGAAAGCCTACTCCATTGTCTTCTATCCTCAACTCTATATGCTCATCCGACTGATTCAGAGAGATATCAATTTCCACCTTATGATCGTTGAAGCGGATGGAATTGTGTAAAATATCGCTGATTACCTTCTGAATCAACTTTTCGTCCACATCCACATAAAATCCTTTGTTTTCCTGGGGTAAATTTATTCTTACGGAATGCGAAAGGTCTAAACCCGATATATGCTGATGAGCGGTTGGAGCCAATAAATCGGCCAGGTCGATCATATATTTTTCGAGTTTATAGTGGTTGATGTTCAGCTCTGTTATCAGTGTTGAGAGCTCCGAGAAAGCCAGCAAACGGTTTGCCGATTCTTCCATCATGGAAAGAATATCGGCGGTTTCTTCGTCGGAATGAACATCTTTCATCATATCGATGCTTCCAAAAATCCCATTCAGCGGCGTTCTGATTTCATGGCTTATGATCCCCAGAAAACTACTTTTGGCAGAGTCTAAACGGGTTATTTTTTCGTTTGCTTTTTGAAGCTCCAGAGTTCTTTCTTTCACTTTTTGCTCGAGTTTCTCGTTGAGCGATTCCAGATTTTCGCGGTTTCGCTTGAGCTCTAAATGGGTGCGCACTCTGGCCAACAACTCCTTGGCATTGAATGGTTTGGTTACATAATCCTTTGCTCCTGCATCGAAACCACGCACCACACTTTCATAGTCGTTTTTGGCGGTGATAAAAATGATGGGGATTTGGGCGGTTTTAGGGTTGGCAAGAATCCGTTTACAGGTTTCGTAGCCATCGAGTCCGGGCATCATGATATCGAGCAGAATGAGATCGAAATCGTTATTGAGGGTTAATTCTATGGCCTCCTGACCGCTTCGGGCATAGGCAATCTGATAGTTTTCGCTCAATAGGTTGTTGCCCAGAACCATAATATTTTTGGGCACATCGTCAACTATCAGAACTTTATACTGCTCATTGTTCATGTCTTAATCGTTTAGGTAACTATTCAACTCGTCGACCAAATTCTGGAATTCCTTCAAGGTAGTTTCCATTTTAAGCGTGTCGAAACTCTCGGCATGCAGGGTTAGCTTTTGGCTATATCGGATAATGGATTGAATTCCATGGGCTTCGCCAATAACTCGCACCCGGGAACTAAATTCAAGCACTGTATTCACAAATTTATTGTTCCTGGTATATTCCCACAAAGCGTTGAGCGCCAGCAATTCTTCCAAAGAAGATTTTAAGTCAATAATTTTAATGTTCTCGAAGGAGGCGTGCTCCACCGAATCGAGAATTTCGACCGGCTTTCCACTTTCAACATATTTATATTCCAGATGGGCATAGAGCACTTCGGCCATTTCCGACATTTGAACGGGTTTCAATAAAACATCGTCAAAGCCTGCTTCCTTATATTTGGCAGGTGCCGAAAAACTAATGCTTGCCGTAAAGGCTACCAACGGAATATGAGCCGTTGCAGCGAAACCACGAAGAGCTTTGGCTGTTTCAAGACCATTCATAACGGGCATCCGGATATCGAGAAAAATGATATCGGGTAAAAACTCTTTTGCTTTTTCGAAGGCTTGCAAACCGTTGCTTGCTTCAATGAGCGTGGCTTGTGTGGGCGATAAAAATTCCTTTATCAGGTTTCTGTTGCCCTGACTGTCGTCCACTATAAGTATTTTGGTACCAGACAATTCCATTTCGTGCAAAAGATTTCGGTGTCCATCGTCGTGGGTGGGTTTGCTTTCGGTGGAGACGGCAACATCTTTCAGGTGGAGGGTAAAACTCGTCCCCTGCCCTACTTTGCTCACAACACTAATCTTACCTCCCATAAGCTCCACCAATCGCTTGCTGATGGTTAGGCCAAGTCCGGTTCCTCCATATTTATTAAACTCCTGTCCGTCTTTTTGATGGAACGCATTGAATATGAGACTTTGTTGCTCTTCGGGAATGCCGATGCCCGTATCTTTAATGTCGATTTGAATATTCACTTTGGAAAGATCGGATGAAGACCCCACTTTCCGTGCAATGATGGAAATGCTTCCTCTATCGGTAAATTTGATGGCGTTGCCCACAATATTGATAAAAATCTGCCGCAAACGGCTATCGCTCAAAACGAGATTTTGTGGTATTTCAGGATCGTATTGCACATTGAAAATCAGGTCTTTTTCATCGCATTTCAGTGTAAAAACCTGCTTAATATCGGTGATGAGACTCTCCAGATTGGTCGATTGATAGTCGATATCGAATTTACCGGCTTCAATTTTCGACAGGTCCAGAATATCATTAATGAGAATGAGCAAGCTTCGTCCGCTACTGCGAATGCTCTCGAGATAATAGAGTTGTTTTTCGTCTTTTATGAGCGACGAGAGTAAATCGGTAAATCCGATGATGGAATTCATGGGTGTTCGGATTTCGTGACTCATGTTGGCCAAAAACTCCGATTTCGATTTGTTGGCTTTCTCTGCAAGCTCTTCGGCCTGCTTGCGCTCTTCCACCTCTTTTTTAAGCTGAATATTATAATCGCTGAGCTGCTGGGTTTTAATCTCTACCCTTTGAGCCAAAAGTTTCGAATTTTTCTGCACCATCATGAGCCTGAAGTAGATGATGGCAAAAACCAGGGCAAGAATAATAAAGACCACAAGTATTTTAAACCAAATTCTTTGATAGAATGCCGATTTGATGGAAAACTTCAGTTGGATGGCATTGGGGTTCCAGATTCCGTCTTTGTTGGTGGATGTAAGTTCAAAAATATAGTCTCCGGCGGGAAGATTAAAATACGCGACTGAATTGTTGTTTTTGCTAAAAATCCAGTTATCGTCCACATCATTTAATCTGTATTTATATTTTAATTGGTCAGCAAAGTCTAAATCCAGCGCTGCAAATTCAATGGTTAAAGAATTCTGATATGACTCTAAAACAATACCCGATTGATTTAGAAAGCTATAGTAATTGGGAATTGATTGGTCGAGTAGCGATTTATTGCTTATGAGAATGTCTGATATTTTTATAGCGGGAAAAATATGCTCAAGAATTGCAAATCTGGGATCGAAGCTCAGCACCCCGTGATCGGTGCCAAAAAACAATTCCCCCTTAGAGTTTATAGCTGCTGAATTATCGTTAAAAAGATTTCGATGTAAGCCCTGCTCATGACCAAAAAACACCATTTGCCGGTTCGCTAAATTGTATTTATAAAGTCCTTTGTTGGTGGCAAACCACATAAAATCTTCATCGGGCTGCACCATGCTGCTCACATGGTTATTATTTCCGGTTCTATCGAGCTCCAGCCTGATGAAATTGTTAAAGTTTCTATTAAATGAACACACCCCACCATCGAGTGTCGAAATCCACAACACCCCTTTTTTATCTTCAAAAATACCAGTAATATCATTGCCCGCTAAACTTGTACTATCGCCATAATCGGAATTAAAGCCAATTACCTGAGCCAGCGAAGTATTAAAAACCAGCACCCCTGCTCCTTTGGTTCCAATCCATATATTTCCTCTATAATCTTCGGAAATCATGGCTACAGGTTCGGCTGAAGCTAAACGCTCAATCACCCTGTGATCCTTTGTCGACACTGCTCCTGCACTGGTTGAGAACCAAAGTTTGCCGCTGCTATCGATAAACAATCCGCTCGCATCTATCAACCCCAATTGTTTGAGATTCTCTTCGAAGGCTATGGGTTGTTTTTTTAGATAATGCTGATAGGAAAACAGTTGTTGTGAGTTCCCAAAATATACCTTCTGTCCCTTGGAGTATACATAGACTTTTTCTCCGGATGGATTATTGAGTTTTAGGTTTACCTGGTTGCTTAAATCACTGAGAAGAAGGCCCGTATGATCCAAAATTATCACTTCATTATCACTATTAACCACCCATAACTGATCCAAATCGTCCACCACCACATTCACCAAATCCATCCCCAAAAGCGACATTAATCCATCGTTCATACGGTGGTTTATGAACCTCATCTCTTCATTCAGAACAATTCTGATTCCCTCGCCCTGGGTGGCAAGCCAAATACTGCCACTTCCCGATTCAACAATTTGATTTATTTTAGGGAATGCATTGTGGGTGAAGGCTTCGGAAGAAAACAACGACAGTATTTTATTTCGTTCTGGACTGAGATAATACAAGTGCTGAAGCGTTGCAATCCAAAGTTGATTCTCCCTATCAACCAGCAATTGCTGAATGGGATGGTATTCGATTTGCTTATTTTGCTGCTGCAAAGGAAAGGATTGAGTTATACGAGTGGAGGGATCGTATCTGTATAAACCATGAGCGGATGTGCCAAGCCACAGATAGCCCGACATATCCAATTCGATGTTTTGCAAAGAGAATGAAAGCGGGTCGGGTTCCTGAGTTTTTGTACTGCGGATAATCGAAAATGTTGCCCAATCTGAACTTAGAAAAACAAGTCCTTTCTGGGTTGCCAGCCATAAGTCGTTGTTCTCATCTTCACACATATCTTCAAACTCATCCATTGGAACAAACTCCTGTATTTTTCTGGAGAGCCATTTTTGACTGGTTCCTGTAGAGTCTACAATGAGCAAGCCATTGTTTTTTAAGCCAAACCAAATGTTGGCTGCATGATCGGCAAAGATAAATTTGAAGGGTTGTTTTGTGGCTAAAACCACGTCATCTCTCAGTTTTAGCTGGCTAAAAGTATTTAGTTCTTTATTATACCGCCAAATGCTCCCGTTGTCAAGGGTCATCCAGATTACATTATCTACAATAGCCAAATGGGATATGGATGGGTCCAATAATTTCTCGTCATTTCTTGGAAAAGGAAACATTTTATAACTGTTTCCATGAAACCTGAACAAACCCTTGGAAGTAGCAAGCCAGGCAAATCCTTCCTCATCAAAAACCATATCGTTAATATAGTCGGAGGGTAATCCTGAACTGGTATTCAATTGCTTATGCAAAATCAGTCGATTGTTTTCAGATGCAGGAACAGGATTAATAAAGAAAATAAACCAAAGCAAAACAAAAACCCCGAAATGACTTTTGGAGCCAACAAAGTATTCATTATTACAGATATACTGATTTTTCATTGTTTCGGATTATTCCAGCAAAGTAAAACAAAGGTAATATTTTCTCTTTTGGTTTTAACCCAGATTAAGCATTAGCTAAAAAGCAAATGCCAAATGAAGAAAAAAAAATGCATTTTGGGTGGGATATTGCTCTAATTTGGTTCTTCTTCCTTAAGCATATTGTAGATACTGCTTTTTCCAATATCCAATTTCTTGGCTACCAGCCGCACCTTGTTATCATATTTTTTGAGGAAATAGGCAATAATTTTATCGTGATATTCCTTCATGGTAAGCTCTTCGGAAAAAATATCTTCAACAGATCCCAACGAGCTAAAATTGATATCTCCTGCTTCGATGGTATCATCGTTCGACATGACCACAGCCAGCTCGCTGATGGCCTTTAGCTCACGCACATTGCCTGGAAAATGATAGCTTTTCAGCTTTTCCTGAGCCGATAATCCAAGTTTTCGCACGGGTAAATGGTTCGATTGGCAAAATTCGGTGATAAAGTACTTGGCCAGGAGCAGCACATCGCCCTCGCGGGAGCGCAGCGGCGGAATTTGAATGGGCAAACCCAGCAAGCGATAGTACAAGTCCTCTCTGAATTCGCCTTTTCTAACCATATCGGCCAGATTTTTATGGGTGGCCACAATCAGCCGCACATTCAGCCGGATGGTGGTATTTCCCCCGATTCTCGTAAGCTCATTTTCTTGTAAAACCCTCAATATCTTGCTTTGCATCCCCCATTCCATATCGCCTATTTCGTCAAGAAACAGGGTTCCGTTATTGGCTTCTTCAAATTTTCCATATTTTCGGGTATTGGCACCTGTGAAGGCACCTTTCTCGTATCCAAACAATTCGCTTTCAATAAGTTCACTTGGAATTGCTGACACATTCACTGCAATAAAGGGTTCTTTGCTTCGGGCAGAATTATAATGAATAGCTTTGGCAACCAGTTCTTTACCTGTTCCTGTCTCCCCCGAAATACTCACGTTGATATTGGTCTTGGTGGCTTTCTCTATGAGCGCAAAAATGCTTTTAATGGGCTTGCTATTTCCCTTAATGAGCTGACTGAAGGCATATTTATTGTCCATTTCAGCTTCCAGCTGTTCAATCTTTTTCTCGTAACCGCTCAGTTTGCCTATTTTCTCCATCGACATCCACAGGCGATCCTTAAGGTCGGTGTCTTTTACAAAATAATCGAAAGCTCCCTCGCGCATCAGATTCACCGCCACTTTAATATCGTTTTGCGACGACATAATGATAATGAAGGTCTTGGGGTTGAATTTATGAAAAGATTTCATCACTTCGAAACCATTCATACCGGGTAAATGATAATCTAATATGATTAAATCCGGGTTTTTATATTTATTGGATAAAGCATCTTTTCCATTGGAAAAATGCTCTACTTCATTCTCGGGATTAAGGCTTAGATAATATTTAATGCTCTTTGCAAACACCAAATCATCTTCTACAACGAATACTTTCAAAACTTGTATGTGTTTAGGTTCTTACAAAGCTAATGATTTAATCTTAAAATCACAATTTTTTATTCCAAATTATGGAAATATTTTCCAGATTTTTATAAAAAAAGCCCCATAAGAGGGGCTTTTTTTATAATTATTTGAGAATGAATTAAATTTTTGCAAGTGCTTGTTCCAAATCAGCTATAATATCTTCCACATCTTCAATTCCAACCGCCAACCGGATAAGGCCTTTTGTAATGCCACCTTCCAGCTGTTTTTCGTCGGAAAGCTTGCTATGGGTCATGCTGGCGGGATGCTGAATCAGAGTTTCCACTCCACCAAGCGAAACTGCTAAAAGAGCCAGTTTTACTGAGTTCATGACCACTTTTCCTGCAGTTAAACCACCTTTCACTTCAAAGCTTATCATGGCACCGGGGCCGCTCATTTGTTCTTTGGCCAAATCGTATTGTGGGTGCGATTTTAATCCGGGATATCTCACCCATTCCACTTTGGGGTGGGCTTCGAGAAAATCGGCAACTTTGATTGCATTCTCCTGTGCGCGTTCCACTCTGATGGCTAAGGTTTTCAACCCTCTGCGGGTAAGCCATGCCTGATGTGGATCCATATTAAAGCCCACATTAACCATCACACCGCGGAGTACTTTATAATCGACTTCAGTTTTTGTAACAACCATTCCGGCCACGATATCGGCATGACCATTTATAAATTTGGTCATGGAATGTAAAACGATATCTGCCCCTAAATCCAAGGGTTTTTGAAGATAGGGTGAGCAAAAAGTATTGTCAACAACCAATTTTAGTCCGTATTCCTTTGCAATTCTGGCCATAGCTTTAAGGTCGGTAATGCCAATGGTTGGGTTGGCGGGTGTTTCCACGTAAAGCACTTTGGTGTTGGGTCGAATGGCATCGATAACATTTTGTGGATTGGTGGCGTCAACATAGGTTGATTCAACTTTAAATTTGGGGAACAACGATTCCATGATGCTGCGCGATGGGCCATAAACAGCATTGTGGCTCACCATATGGTCGCCTGCGGCCAATAATCCAAAGTAAACCACATTCACAGCAGCCATTCCCGATGAGGTTGCAATTCCATCGAAACCGTTTTCCAGCTGGGCCACAGCCTGCTCCAGCTCGCGGATGTTCGGATTGGCAATTCGGGTATAAATATAACCACTGTCTTCGCCCGAAAAACAAGCGGCACCATGGTCGGCATCTTTGAAAGAAAAGGTTGAAGTTTGATAAATGGGGCTCACTGCACTGTGCCTTTCATCGTGGATAGCACCACCGTGAATTAACTTGGAGTTGAATCCTATTGACTTATTTTCCATTGTTGTGTTTTTATTTGTTGCAAAAGTAGAACTTTATCAGTTATGTCCTAATGGCTACAATAATTGGCCCCCGATTGCAGGTTATCGTTAATTAAATCCTGAGCAAGTTCTTTGGCTGATTTTGTGGCAACACCAACAAATACATTGATGTTATTGCTGAGAAACAGCTGTATGGCTTGTTGTCCCATGCCTCCTGCCAAAATATCGGTGGCTCCCATCTCGCCCAACCAACGGGGCAAAACTCCGGGCTCGTGAGGTGGTGGAACGAGCAATTCTTCCTTAACTATGATATTATTTTTCACTTCGATAAGTGCAAACTCATGTGCATGGCCAAAATGCCCGCTTAATATCCCGTTTTCAACAGGAACTGCTATTCTTCTATCCATAACCTATTTATTTATCATTGATTTAAAATTATCTTCCATACTCCATTCACCATCGGCCTTATACCACTTGATGCCCTGCCCTTCCAAATGCGCTTTGGCCTTGGGACCCAAATCGAGCGCTCCCAGCTTTTCAATGCCATTTTGCTTCAAATACCTCGACAAAGCCACCGCCACATGATGAAAACCAAGACCTTCCGGCAATGACAAAATACTTTCGTGGCCCGTTAGGGTATCGAAAACTGCAAAACAACTTGCTTGTGATAAACATTTTCCCAGTTCTCGTCTCTCTGCATCTTTCAAAACCAAAGCTATTTTCATTGGGGGAATTTTTTTGCAAATATAATGAACATATGCTCATATCAAATTATTCATTTTAAAAAATCAATTTATTTTCATTAATTTGAGCTGAGAATTGAAGCTCCCAAATTGGCCATCGAATTATTTTAAAATAAACCGGAAGATTCATACATGTATGACATTAAAAACGAACCCTACCTCATAGCTATTGATGCTGGAACTCAATCGGTTCGATGTGCTATTTTCGATATCAGGGGACAAATTATAAAGATGGTGAAACAAGAAATAGAGCCCTACTACTCGGTTGCACCCGGATATGCCGAGCAAGATGCCAACTACCTTTGGCAGCAGGTTACAGAGGTCACCCGAAAGCTTATGAGCGATCTCACCATTTCTCCAAATCTTATAAAAGGGGTTTCAATTACCACCCAACGCGGCACTGTGGTCAATGTGGATCGGCAAGGGGAACCGCTCAGACCAGCCATCATTTGGCTCGACCAACGCAAATCGAAGCTCGAAAATTTCCCCCGGGGTTTTATCAAGCGCGGATTGCAGCTGGTGAATCTTTACGGCTCCATTACCCATGCCATTAAAGATGGTGAATGCAATTGGATAAGACAAAATGAACCGGAAATTTGGCAAAAAACTCATAAATTTCTCTTTCTCAGCGGATTTTTTCATTTTAAACTTTCGGGCAAATATGTTGATTCTGTGGGTAATATTGTTGGATATATACCTTTCGACTACAAAAAACAACAATGGTGCAAGCCAGGCGAATTCAATACCAAGCTTTTTCCAATTGACAGAGCTAAACTTCCCGATTTAGTTCACCCGAGCGAGCTTTTAGGTCATATTACAGCCGAAGCAGCCCTTGCTACCGGTCTTCCCGAAGGACTTCCCATTATTGCCGCCGCTGCCGATAAAGCCTGCGAAGTATTGGGAAGCGGATGCATCACCCCCGATATTGCCTGCCTGAGCTATGGTACCACCGCAACTGTTGAAACTGTTCATCCGCAATACCGCGAAGTGATTCGTTTTTTCCCCAGCTACCCGTCGGCACTTCCACATCATTTCAATACCGAATTTATGATTTACAGAGGATATTGGATGATAAACTGGTTTAAAAATGAATTTGGACATAAAGAAATTGAGCTGGCTAAAACCACAGGCATAAGGCCCGAAAAACAGTTCGACGAGATGATTAAAGACATTCCGCCGGGTTCTATGGGGCTTATATTACAACCCTACTGGAGTCCTGGAGTGAGAATTCCCGGGGTTGAAGCCAAAGGCGCCGTGGTGGGTTTTGGCGACGTACACACCCGCGCTCATATTTATAAAGCAATTCTCGAAGGGCTCACCTATTCGCTAAAACAAGGTGCCATAAAAACCGAAAAACGCACGGGGGTTAAAATTCAAAAGCTTCGTGTTTCGGGAGGTGGCTCCCAAAGCGAACTGGCCATGCAGCTCACCGCTGATATTTTCGGTCTCACGGTGGAACAGCCCCATACTTTTGAAACCTCCGCTTTGGGAGCAGCCATCAACTGTGCAGTGGGTCTTGGCATCTATCCATCGTTCGAAAAAGCCATTGAAAACATGTGCAGCATCGATAAAACCTATGTTCCCAATCGGGAGAACATGGAAATTTACGAGCAGCTGTACAAAAAAGTCTATGGCAAATTATACCGCCGGCTCAAGCCACTGTATCAAAACATTCGAAGTATTGTAAACTATCCACCTATTGACCATTAACCAGGAAACCACCTGTCCGTTATCGAACAATCATGCTCCTAAACGAACAATATAAATTATGAAAACACAATGAATTATAGTTTAATATCTGATTTTGTGCTATTTATAAATACTGGCACAGTTTATGAAAACAATAAATCGGTTTTACAAATATCTCATATTAGAATGCTTACAGGCCTTTAGGTTTAAAGGCCTGTAGTTTTAGAACCCATACATAATGCATAACCATTGGCAAAAAATACCGAAAGAAAAAAATCAGCGGCCTTTTCGAAGGTGGTTTTGCAAGAAATTTATCACTAAAAATCAAAAATTAACAACATGAAAAATTACTTTCTCTTGTTCCTAATGTTCTGGGGGCTCATCTCAGTAGCTCAGGAAACCAAAATGATGCGATTTCCAACCATGCACGGAAATCAAGTGGTTTTTACCTATGCCGGTGACTTGTATACCGTTGCCAAAGACGGTGGAGTAGCCCGCAAACTTACCAGCGACGACGGTTTCGAAATGTTCGCCAAATTTTCGCCCGATGGAAAACAACTGGCTTTCTCGGGACAGTTTGATGGCAATACCGAAGTGTATATTATGCCCGCCGAAGGGGGAAATCCAAAGCGACTTACCTACACCGCCACCCTTGGCCGCGATGATGTTTCGGACCGTATGGGCCCAAACAACATAGTTATGACCTGGAAAGACAACGAAAGTATTGTGTTCAGAAGCCGCAAACAAACCTTTAACGATTTTAAAGGAAGCCTGTTCATGGTAAAAACCAATGGCAACCCCGAAGAACAACTTCCTTTTAGCTATGGGGGCTTCTGCTCCTACTCCCCCGATGGCAAGCAAATAGCCTACAACAGAGTTTTCCGCGAATTCAGAACCTGGAAATATTATCAGGGTGGAATGGCCGACGATGTGTGGATTTATGATTTCGGCAAAGAAACCACCATCAATATCACCAACAATGTGCATCAGGATATTTTCCCCATGTGGAATGGTGACAAAGTATACTATATATCTGACAGAGATCGCATTATGAATCTTTTTGTTTACGATGTTAAAACCAAGGAAACTAAAAAACTAACCACCTACGATAAATACGACATCAAATTCCCCAGTTTGGGCGATGCCGGAATTATCTTTGAAAATGGCGGTGAGCTTCATTATTTCGATTTTGCTACTCAAACCACTAAAAAAATTGCTGTTACCATTCAAAACGATTTTTCCGAAACCCGTTTAACCCTGAAAGACGCTTCCGGAAGCATTGATTCATGGGCTGTTTCGCCCGATGGCAAAAGAGCTGCATTTGGCTCACGTGGTGATATTTTTACTGTTCCAGCCAAAGACGGGATCGTTAGAAACCTTACCGAAAGCTCAGGTACTCACGATAGAAATGTGGAATGGTCGCCCAAAGGAAAATATATCAGCTATATTTCCGATGCTACCGGCGAAGATGAAATCTACATCACCAATCAAAATGGAAGTGAAAAACCCATTCAACTCACCAAAAACTCCGACACCTACAAATTCAACCCTGTTTGGTCGCCCGATGGAAAATATTTACTCTGGGGAGATAAAAAACTCCGCCTGATGATGATTAATATCGAAACCAAAGAAACAACACAAGTAACTCAGGCCAAAAGCTGGGAAATTAGAGATTATTCCTGGAGTCCTGATAGCAAATGGATTACCTATACCCTTCCACGAAACGGTCAGGTAAGCAAAATCATGGTTTATTCCCTCGATAGCAAACAGACAAACGAAATTACCGACGATTGGTACAATGCTGACAATCCAGCTTTTAGCACCGATGGAAAATATCTTTTCTTCACTTCGAGCCGTAGTTTCAACCCCAACTACAGCCAAACCGAGTGGAACCATTCCTACGACAATATGGACAAGATTTATTTTGTAACGCTCCAAAAATCAACTCCTTCTCCCTTTGCAGCTAAAAACGATGAAGTAAAAATTGAGGAAGAAACAGCCGCAAAAAAAGAAGAAAGCAAAGATAAAGACGCAAAACCAGCAGAAGAAAGCAAAGCAGTAAAAATAGATTTCGATGGCATATACGACCGCGTGATTGATTTGCCCATCCCTGCTTCCAATTACTGGAATGTAGTTCCTTTGGAAAACGAAGTATATTTTGCTGAGTGGAGCAAAACCAATGGCATGCAATTACACTATTTTAACCTTTCGGACAATGAAGACCAGGTAATTGGCAATACTGGGGGATTTGTTATTTCAGCCGATCAGAAAAAGATGTTTGTTGCAGATAAAGGAAAATACGCCATCATCTCTTTGCCAAAATCCAAAATGAACATCAAAGATTATCTGCCCACCTCTAAAATGAAAGTGATGGTTGATCCTAAAAAGGAATGGGAGCAGATTTACAACGAAGCCTGGCGTCAGATGCGCGACTTTTTCTACGACGAGAACATGCACGGTGTAAACTGGAAAGAAATGAAAGCCAAATATGCCAGCTTAGTTCCTTACGTAAACAACCGTTACGATTTAACCTATATAATAGGTGAACTCATTGGCGAATTGAATGTGGGCCATGCCTATATTAATGGTGGTGATGTGGTGAAACCAGCCAGAATAAAAACCGGTCTTCTTGGAGCTAAGTTAACTCGCGACAACAGCGGTTTCTACAAAATTGAAACCATTCTCAAAGGTCAAAACTGGGATCAGGAAACAGTTTCTCCGCTGACTCAGGTTGGAGTGAATATTTCCGAAGGCGATTATATCATCTCCATTGATGGCAAATCTGTTCAGTCGGTTCAGAATATTTATGAGCTACTGGTTGGCAAAGCAGGAACGGAAATAATTCTGGGCATCAACAGCAAAGCATCAGCCGATGGAGCCAGAGAAGAAATTGTAATCCCCATTGCCGACGAGTCTAAGCTCTATTACTACAGCTGGGTTCAGGGTAATATTGAAAAAGTAAACAAGGCCACAAACGGGCAGGTTGGCTATATCCACATCCCCGATATGAGCGCCGAAGGCCTGAACGAGTTTGTGAAGTATTTCTACCCTCAGCTAAACAAAAAGGCTCTTATTATCGACGATCGTGGAAACGGCGGAGGAAACGTTTCGCCCATGATTATTGAACGATTGAACAGAGAAATTACCATGTATGGCAACGCCAGAAATGCAGATATCACCACCAAACCTGCTCAAATGATAGTAGGGCCAAAAGTGCTGTTGCTCGATAACTACTCGGCATCCGATGGCGATTTATTCCCTTATCAGTTTAAAAAACTGGGCATCGGAAAAACCATAGGCGTAAGAAGCTGGGGTGGAGTTGTTGGAATCAGAGGCAGTGAACCATTTATTGATGGTGCCGATTTAAGAAAACCCGAATTTGCACCCTTCGACACCGAAGGCAAAAACTGGATTATTGAAGGCTATGGCGTTGACCCTGATATTATTGTGGTAAATGATCCCGCCAAAGAGTTTAAAGGAATTGACGACCAGCTTGACAAAGCCATTGAAGTCATTCTGGAAGAACTTTCCAAAGCGCCCTCAACACCAACCATTCCAACCAAACCAAACAAAAGCAAATAAATTCACTAATAAAAAAAGAATCGGGTTCATGCCCGATTTTTTTTTGCCCACTTTTATTTGTTTCGTTACTAATTTTCAATCAATTCATTATCTTTGTCACTTAGGAGCTCATTGGTTTGGAGCTTTATATCCTAAATTTTTATTGAATGTTGAATCGTTTCGTTAAATATTTTCTGGTTACAATACTGGTAGTACTTTTTCACCAAAATTCTTTGGCACAGTCGGGAAGGAAACTTTTGGTGGGAACGGATTACGCCTACTATCCCTACGAATATGTTAACGAGTTTCATCAGGCCGAAGGCTTCGATGTGGATATCATAAAAGCTGTTGCCCACGAAATTAAATACGACGTGGAGTTTAAACCCAGCAATTGGGGTTCAGTAAAAGCCGAACTCGAGAGCGGGAATATTGACCTTATTGCAGGTATGTACTATCTTCCGGACAGGGCCGAAAAAGTAAATTTTAGTATGCCTTACATCATAGTTACCCACAGCATCTTTGTAAAAGAAGGCGATTACTGGGCTAGTTTAAAGGATGTTAAAGACGAATTAAACCTCAATGTAGTAGTAGAAAACAGCAGCATTCTCCACTCCTATCTCACCACCGCCGGAATTGCATCAAACAGAATAATTCCTGTGGAAAACCAGTTGGATGCTTTAAAAATTCTCTCCGAAACCCCCAATACCTGCGCGCTCCTTCCAACTTTACAGGGACAGTTTATTGCTGAGCGCAACGGTTTCGACGATGTTGCCATTGTTGGGTTGCCCATCCTTCCGCGAGAATATTCCATAGCTATTAAAAAAACAGATACTCTGCTACTTAGCCAAATCAACGATGCTATAACCACCATTCACAAAAACGGAACCTACGCCAAGATTTATGATAAATGGTTTGGACAATATGAAAAACACCAAAATACATCATCAAGGGTTACCTATATTGAAATTATCCTTGCCTTGAGCCTTCTTATTACCTTATTAGCAGCTTTTCTTCTAATTCGAAAAATACGAATTCAAAACAAAATATTGGGGGGCAAGTTAGAATTGATTGAGGCCGAGAATATAAGAGTGAATAACCTCCTTAATAAAAACGAAAATACCATACGTAAAGCCACCGAAAACACTCCATTTCCGCTGGCGATTATTAGCTCTTCGGGTAATTTTGTTTATGTTAACCGCTTGTTTGAAGATGAATTTGGATATACCCGCCGCGAAATTATAAATCTTAAAAGCTGGGTTCGCATTTTCTTTCCCATCCCCACAGAACAAGCGCAAATTCAGGAAAAACTTGAAGAAATTCTGGGGCATATGGCGCTTGATTTAAATTTTAACGCATCTCAATGCGATATAATTCCCTTTATCGATGCTGAAAAGAATAAAAAATACTACAATCTCCATGTGGTTTCTTTGGGCGAAGGCCAAATTCTGTTTCTATTCAATAATATTACCAATGTAATTGAAGCGCACCAAAAACTTGAAATGTTTGTTAAACAGCACGATATAAGGAACAATGTCATTATAAATTACCTTTCGAATCTGGAAAACGATTTTAAAGCCCCTATCACTGATATTATTGGGTTTTCGACCCTGCTCTCAAACGATGATACCCCTAAAACCGAGGTCAAAACACTGGCGCGACTTATTAAACAAAACGGGGAATCACTCATTGAAATCATCAACAACATGATCGATTTCAGCAAAATAGAAATCGGGAAAGATGGGCTATTGAATGAAACCACCGATATTGGCCTACTGCTAAACGAAATCTATGAGGAAAATCGAACAGGACTCATCAATAACCTGAAACAACCCGTTCAATTCCTTCTAAAACTACCGGTTTCTGGAAATAATTTACCCTTTTACGCCAATATTGACAAAATTAGATTCAAACATATTCTGCAAGGAATCATTTCTCAACTTTTACATTTTGCCGATAACTCTGTGATGGAGCTTGGCTTCTATAATTCAGATCACGATATTCTGAGGGTCTTTATTAAAACTTACAGCAACAATACCTTTACGACAAACAATACTGTTGGAGACCAGAATGCAATACAGAATAATGAAGCAAAATTGGGATTGTCGCTCATGGCTGAGCTTACAAGAGTCCTTGGCTTAGAATTAAAAACCAAAACAGATGTCGAGAATGGCAATTTCACTTATCTGGACCTTCAATTGGTGAATCCCGACAATTATTTAAGCGATAATAGCGCTGCAATTCCTTCTGCCGACGATGATTTACAAGATATTCTCTGGCCCGAAAAATCAATATTACTGGTAGAAGACAATATGGAGAATTCAAATTATATTGAAGCTATCCTGGGTAAAATGTACTGTTCCATTATAACCAAAGATACCGGCAAGGAAGCCATTGATGTTCTTAAAAAAAATATACCCATCGATTTGATTATTCTCGATTGGCTTTTACCAGATATTTCAGGTGAACAGGTGGCCGACTTTGCACGTAATAAGATGCCCGATGTGCCCATTATCGTTGTTAGTGCTATGGAATCGGACAATATATCTGAATTCAGGAAAATACATAAAATAGACTATTTTTTAGAAAAACCAGTGCACAGGGCTACCTTAATAAAAACCATAAACAGTATTTTCTCCAGGTAGAATAGGTTTATTCGTTACTAAATATGGTTAACTGATTGTATGTTACCGCAGGCTCCTGAAATAAACTTAATTGCCTTTTGTCTACTTTGGTCTTCCCAATTTTTTCGTCGGTATAATCGGTTAAAAAGCTCTTAATCTTTGATTTAATGAGTTTATTGGGCGTTGTATGGTGTATTTTGCAGTAATTTAAAAGGCTCGAATTTTGTGTTGAACTGATACGAATGGTCAGGGTTTTTGAAGGCTTTTTACGCTTCTTTTTCTTTTTCAACGCATTGGCTTTTCTCATAATAGTCGTTTGCTGCTTTAAAAAAAAGATATCCCATCAGGAAATCTAATAAACCTTACTAAAATAGCCAGTGAATCAATATTTTAAAATTAGGTGAGATTTAAGTTGTTAACAACAGAAACTGAATATCAAAGAGATGAATTAAATTTTATTTTTATTATTTTAAAGACTTTCTATACTAATAATCAACATCTTAACACCATAAATCTTAAGTTTCTTTACCAAATGAAAGGAATTACTCTTTTGGTGGTCTTCGCATAATCCGTATAGCCTTTAAATTCCTTTGAGAGAAGTTTCTCCTCGAATAAAATTTTCAACAGGAGCGATAAAAGCAGAATCAGGAAAAAGAGCATTCGGGCAAGCGAAAATCCATCAATCATCTGGGGGATTGTAAACAAAAGTATACTGGTATACATAGGATGGCGGATGAGTCTGTATGGCCCCGATGTAACTAAAAGTGCTCCTTTCTTCACATTCGATGAAATGTTGAAGCGGCCTGGTCTCATCACAACGACAGCCCAAACCCCTAAAACCCCACCAAATATTTGAAACAGCAACAAATAGGGGTTTTTTACAATCAATGCCCCGGAAAAAAGAACCAATAGCAAACTGCTGTATTGCAGAAAGACTAAAAAATAGGCATAGTTAAAACTATTTACCTTCCTTTTTATCATTCAGGGCTTTTTCCGAATCCTTATAAGCTTGCTCTGCGGTTTTCAATTTGTCGCTCAACATATCGAGCTTTTTATCAGCTTTATCGAGCAATCTAAAAGCAGTTGATATATCCTTGTCGGCAGTAGTAGCCTTTGTTTCAGCAGCTTTCAGACTCTCTTTATACTTGGCTGTAATATCCTTTAGCTCAGTACGCGCAGAAGCAGCAGCAACTTTATCTTTGCTATTGGCAGCTTTATTCAGCGATTTGGTATCGGTTTTATATTGTTTCTCAATTTCTTTTATCTCGTCTCTCGCTTCTGCTTTTCTTATCTTGGCATCAGCTTCAAGGCTTTCCCCGGCCTGCATTAAACTATCTGCCGATTCTATCTGAATTTTAATTTCAACCAGTTTTAAACGGTTGGCTTCGAGTTTTTCTTCAGCTTTGGTTATGGCCAGACTTTCTTTATCAGCTTTAACCTGAGCATTAACACTCAATGACATAACAAAAGCCAAAATTGCGAAACTCCATTGTACTATCGGACGGTAAAGATTTTTCATAATTAATTGATTTATTTTTAGTTATTTCCTTTTTTTTAATTCTAATTTCACTTTCAATATCATTTGGCAAATTAATCAAACTTTTGATTGAATATGCATGACCAAATTACATTAAAAACTATTCAGTCTTCAAGAGCTCACGATAGATATTATAGTTTTCGTGGCCATAAAAACAGAACACTATTTTCTCGGGCAAATCATGACTTTTAATAAAGTTTAATACCGTCTCAATAGCTACTCTTGCTGCCTCCCTTTTAGGAAAACCATAAACTCCTGTACTTATATTGGGAAAAGCTATACTCTTGATTTGATGCTGGTTAGCTAACATCAGGCTGTTTTTGTATGCTTCAGAGAGTAATTTCTGCGCTTCTTCGGCGGTGTGATTGCGATAGACAGGCCCCACAGTATGAATGACATATTTTGCGGGTAAAAGATAGCCGTTGGTAATTTTAGCTTCACCGGTGGCGCAACCATTCAGCGATTTACATTCTTTAAGCAAAGCAAAACCTGCAGCTTTATGAATGGCTCCATCTACTCCACCACCACCCAGCAGACTATTATTGGCTGCATTTACAATGGCCTCCACATCTAGCTGCGTAATATCTGCTTTTATCAGTTGTATTCTTTCCATACTAAACTTTTCTTACAATAAGCTGGGCATTTTCGTACCCTATTACTTCTATCTCATCCTGTGGATTGATAAACCCCGAAACAGCAACGGCATCATACAGCTGGTTGTTTATCTTCACTTTTCCACTGGGACGAAGTACCGTAAAAGCGATTCCTTTTTCACCAACGGCACTTTTGTAATTGTCTAAATCTATTCCAAAACCCTCTGAACGCTCTTGTGTTGCCGATAAAGCCAAATGAAAGCGGTTGGAGCCTGCAAATAGCCTTTTCGAAACATAGAAAGCCAGTACCAATCCCAAAACCGAAGAAAATAGCACCAGGAAAAGCGATATAAAGATAGATTGCATGTTGAGATCGGTAAAATGAATGCCATCGTTATTCACCATGGCCAGCGTGAGCGACATCACAACTAAAATGATGCCCGAAATGCCAAAAAATCCAAACCCTGGAATAACAAAAATTTCAACCGCCAACAAGATGATTCCCATTCCGAAAAGGATGATTTCCCAATTTTCCACCAATCCTTCCAAATAGAGGGGGGCAAAATAAAGAATGGCGCCAATGATGGCAGCAGCCAGCGGAAAACCAACTCCCGGGGTTTGAAGCTCGAAATATAATCCCCCCACAATAAGCATAATCAATATCCCACTCACTACCGGACTTACCAAAAACCGAATGATTTTATCGGACGATTTAAGCTGCTGCTTGTAAATCTCATATTTCTCAACTCCGGCTCGTGTTAGCAATTCTTCAACGGTTTTAACCTGAGCCTGACAATAGTTATTGGCAATGGCTTCGGAGGTGGTAAAGGTGAGCACCATACCGGAATCTATCACCCCCGGAATTTCTATTCTCGGATCGACCATAGCTTGCGCAATCTGAGGGTCGCGGCCTGTGGCTTCGGCAGTGCTTCGCATCATGCTTCGCATATAACTTTGATACTTGTCGGGCATGGCCTCCCCCGTTTGGTTTACCACAGTGGCAGCACCAATATTAGCTCCCGATACCATATAAATGCTATCGCACGCAATGGAAATTAATGCTCCCGCACTGGCGGCGTTATTGTCGATGAGAACATAAACCGGAATTTTCGAATTTAAAATGGTGGTTCGAATGCTGTCGGCCATATCTACCATTCCTCCGTAGGTATTCATATGAATAACAACAACATCATACTTCCCGGCATGTGCTTCTCTAAAGGCCTTCTGAATAGAATGCCACACAGGGGGAGCAATTTCCTCCTTGATGTCGAGCTGGTAAACTTTTTTTATTTCATCGGTCGTTATAGTGGCATTTGCCAAAGCATTAAACGACAAGATGAAAATCAAAGGCAAAAAAAGCCATTGAATCCAGCTACGATAATTGCTGTCGCTTTTCGAGCCTTTTGCGGGCGTAAGCTCTCCAGTTCTTTCCCCAGTTAATATTTGTCCACAGTCTTTCATGTAAATAATAGATTAAAAGTTTGGCAACCAATTCTATTCCTGTGATATACGATGCAGTTTCCAAACCTTGATTAAAGGTTTGATCCGAGTGTTCACGGGCAATAAAAAATACAATGATAAATGTTGAAGCTGAAGCAATTATCCTCCAGCTTATAGCTTTCAGAATACTTCTGATGGGCGTGTCTTTTGTTCTTTGTGATGTGTTATTATTCTCTTTACTCATAGTTGTTTTAGTATGGCACAAAAAAATCTATTTCTTGTTAAAGTGTTGCGAAAAAATTGTATGAAATTCTTTATAAATCAGCGGGTTGACACTGATAAGCTCTTTGCCGAAGATATAGTTTTCGCCTTCGCTAAAATCAGTATTTATTCCCCCGGCATTTTTTATGATGATGGTTCCGGCAGCAACATCCCATGGGCTCAGTCCATATTCATAAAACCCGTCGTACCTGCCACAGGCCACATAGGCCATATCGACTGCGGCACTGCCAAGGCGCCTGATTCCCCTGCTGTATTGCATCAGATATTCGAAAAACTCCATATATGGAGGAAGTTTTGAATAGTCGTAATAGGGAAATCCGGTGGCAAAGAGAGCATTATCCAAATCTGCGGTTCCCGAAACCCGAATAATCCTTCCGTTCAGATAGGATTTTCCTCCTTTCCAGCTATAGAAACACTCGTTGAGATTGGGTTCGTAAATGACCCCAAGAATTATTTCGTTGTGATATTTCAAAGCCAGACTCACAGAATATAAAGGCACTCCGTGAATATAGTTGGTGGTTCCATCAAGTGGGTCGATTATCCAGTTATAGTCTTTGCCCTGTTTGGTACTCGTTCCTTCTTCGGCTATAAATCCCGACTCAGGAAGCAACCTGCTCAAAGCATCAACTATCATCCGCTCAGAGGTCTTGTCAACATAAGTCACCAGATTGTGAATTCCTTTCTCCATCACATCGCGAGTGTTGAGCTTGCGGATTTCTTTTTTCAAATAACCCCCGGCTTCCTTGCTAACTTTAATAACCCCCTGAGTTAATTCCCTGAGTTCCTTTTCGTTCATTTATTTCTATTTTGCTGGTAAAAATACAAAAGCTAATGAAACTGACCCATCTAATTCGGCTGCTGATAAAAAAAAGTAACTATTTATTAAAAATACTCAGTTCTTTTGAAACCTAAACACCGTCGGCTGCGTTAAACCCCTTGAGTTTAAGCATTGAGTCATGAAAAAACATTTTATTAATATTATTTCAGGAGTATTGGTTGCAGGAATTGTAATCTACATACCACTGGTGAGAGGATGGAAAATCTTCGAAAAAAATAAGAATGAAAATGATGATGGGAAAGCGAAAAAGGCCGACGAGAATACAAGAATAAAAACCATAGACTTGTTGCAGGCCAGATTGGAAAACAAAACCACATTTTTCGGTTCCCAGCTTTTTGGTAAACAAGTTCTTTTTCATAAAATTTCGAACCAAAGCGATTTTCAGTTTCAGAATTATGCTTTTGCGGGAAACATTGTAAACGTTTATCACGATTCGGCAAAAAATCTACGTTTCGATGTGAAGCTTTTCTGGAGTAACTGCGATGTTTGCCTGTCACAACTTGCTGAAATGACGAACAAAGATATCTCTAAAGATCTAATTTTTAAGGGCTTCGTGAGAAGCGAATTACTATTAGCTTAGGACTCAATTAACTCAATGATATGCTCTTCTCATCCTGGGAAGGGCATTTTTTTTGTCCGGAATTTTAATCAAGCCCATCCATTATCGCCATTCTGAGCAAGTTCAAAGCTATGGTCGATGCCCGAAAAATATTCCGGCCACGATCTTCCCCCAGCGAGTATTTAGCAGAAATAACGCCTTTGGGTCCTGCAAGGGCAATCCATGTGGTACCAACGGGCTTTTCATCTGTTCCTCCCCCAGGCCCGGCAATTCCGCTGGTGGCAATACAATAATCCGATTTAAAAGCCTTTTGCCCCCCCCTGGCCATCTGTTCAACTACTTCTTTGCTCACTGCCCCAAAATTGTCAATCAATACCTTATCAACTCCCAGCAAATGCATTTTTGCTTCGTTGGAATAGCTCACAATGCCCCCCAGAAAATAGGCAGAAGAACCGGCTTTTGATGTGAGTGTTTGAGCAATGGTGCCACCGGTGCAGCTTTCGGCAGTGGAAACGGTGAGTTGATGCTTCAAAAGCAGGTTTCCCAGAACTTGCTCCAGACTGTCCTCATCAAAACCATAAACCACTTTTTTACCCAATCGACTCACTATCTGCGATGTATGATATTCTAAATCCGATTTAAGCTGCGCATCATCGGTTCCTCTAGCCGACAACCGCAAACGCACAAAACCTGGTTTTGGCAAATAGGCCAGCTTAATGTATTCAGGTAGCGCATTTTCTTCAGCTTCTATTTCTTTGGCCAGCATCGACTCGCCCAAACCCGTTGTCATAATCACTTTTTGATAATAGACTTCAACGGAAAAACGGGCTTTTAAACGTGGCAGCACCTCCTTTTCCATCATGGTTTTCATTTCGAATGGAACGCCGGGCATACTCACAATCACAGTGTTATCTTTTTCGAACCACATTCCATAAGCGGTTCCATTTCTATTGGGAATGGCCTGGGCTTTTACCGGCAAAAAAGCCTGAAGCCTGTTATCGTCGCTCACCGGAAAGCCGCGGGAATAAAACAATCGTGCAATATTTTCGTACGACTGTTCATTAAAATACATGTCCGATTCGAAATATTTTGCCAATACCTTTTTAGTGATATCGTCCTTTGTGGGGCCCAAACCTCCACTCAAAAGAATTACCTGAGCATTTTTGGTAGCATAATCCAAAGCCGATTCGATGGCCTCGGCGCTGTCGGCAATGGCCTTGATGGTTTTTACATAGAATCCATTCTGGCTCAGCAAACTACCCATCCACGAAGCGTTGGTATTGACAACCTGCCCAATTAAAAGTTCGTCACCGATATTGATTATTTCAACTTCTGTTCTCATGAAAATTCTTTTTTATCCTTTGTTAATATTGAGATATTCTTTTGGTTTGCCCCACCACAGCGACTTTTTGCCTGTTCAAATATTTATTGAAATCGCTTTCGTTTAGCTATATTTGCAGCTTATTTTTTTGCAAAATTAGATGTTTGCAGCAATTAATCATTAAAAAATCCACTTATGAACCAGCCCATAGCCGAATCAGAATTGATTTTAAATCCCGATGGAAGTATCTATCATTTAAAACTTCACCCCGAAAATATAGCCAACGACATTATTCTGGTGGGCGATCCGGGGCGCGTTTCCATGATTTCGGAATATTTCGACAAGGTTGAGTTTCGGCAGGCCAACCGCGAAATTCATACGCATACAGGCTATATTGGCTCCAAAAGACTCACAGTGCTGAGCACCGGAATGGGAACTGACAATCTGGATATTGTGATTAATGAGCTCGACGCTATTTCGAACATCGATTTAACAACAAGAACCCCTAAAACAAGCCATAAAAGCCTGAATCTCTATCGACTGGGAACCAGCGGCGCTTTGCAGCCCGAAATTCCGGTGGATAGTTACGTGGCTTCGAGCCATGGGATTGGCATTGACGGGCTTATGTGGTTTTATGAGCAGGTGAACGAAGTGATTGACAAAGAAATGACCGAAGCGTTTTTAACCAAAACCCAATGGCCTTCGGAATTACCACAAGCCTATGCAGTAGCTGGCTCCGAAACGCTTTTATCAACAGTTGGTCGCGATTTTCTGAAAGGAATAACGGCCACAGCTCCGGGCTTTTTTGGTCCCCAGGGGCGCGTGTTGCGCATGCCTTTGGCCTATCCCGATTTAAATCATCGCATCAGCCATTTTGAGCATAAGGGACAGAAAATCACCAACTTCGAAATGGAAACATCGGCGCTCTACGGATTGTCGAAAGCTCTGGGGCATCAAGCTATGACTGTTTGCGCCATCATTGCCAACCGCGAAAGAAAAGAATACTCCAAAGACTATAAAATCTCTGTGCGAAAACTGGTCGAAACCCTTCTTGAAAAATTAGTTTCTGCTCAATAAACCCTTCGTACAAAGTCTTTTTTATTCCCCCAATTCACCAATGGGTAAAACACACAAATCCAAAATGCGGTTGGTGAGTTTAATTTTTTATTAATTTTGCAGTGATAATCACAATAGAGGTGCCTTAATATAACGGGCTGAGATCATACTCATAATACCTGATCCGGGTAATGCCGGCGGAGGGAAACAAGTATCAGACATTCTCTATTGGTTTTTTTAACTCTAAAAAATCAATAAGTATGATTAAAAAATTCATTCTAACCCTGGCAGTGTTGATTCCTGCCTTCGTTTTTTCACAAGTTAAAATCAGTGGCCAGGTGGCCGATAGCGAGACCGGACTCCCATTGGTGGGGGCTCATGTTCGCATGGATGGAATAACAAGCTACCAAATGGTGAGCGATAACCGCGGCGCTTTCTCGTTCGAAAACATGCCCAAAGGAAGCTACGAAATTCGGGTAAGTTTTGTTGGATATCAAACATATAAGGAGCGGTTGGCTTTTAAAGAAGATGCCCATCTCTCCATCGACATAAAAGAAGGATTGCTTGGCGAAGAAGTGGTGGTGATGGCCAATAGGGTTCATGACAACAATCCGGCGGCTTTCGACAATATTTCAAAAGCAGAAATTGCCAAAGGTAACAACGGTCAGGATTTGCCCTTTCTCATCAACAGCAGCCCTTCGGTTATCGTTACCAGCGATGCCGGTAATGGCGTGGGCTATACAGGCTTCAGAATTCGGGGTTCCGATATGACCCGCATCAACATCACAGTAAATGGTGTTCCTATGAACGACGCCGAAAGTCATTCGGTCTATTTTGTCGATTTGCCCGATTTAGCATCCTCCCTCGACCATATTCAAATTCAAAGAGGCGTTGGCACATCCTCCAATGGGGCTGGCGCTTTTGGGGCGAGTATCAATATGCAAACCAAGCTCCTGAACGATGAAGCTTACGCCAAATATGATGGCAGAGCAGGTTCCTACAATACCCTAAAAAACTCGGTAAGCTTTGGTACCGGCTTGCTCAAAAACAATCTGGCCTTCGATGGACGACTATCGAAAATACACTCCGATGGTTATATCGACAGAGCATTTGCCGATTTAAAATCTCTGTATTTCTCCGGGGGTTATTATGGCGAAAAAGATGTGGTGAAGTTCATCATTCTCAGCGGAAAAGAAGTGACCTACCAGGCCTGGGAAGGAATGCCCAAAGCATCGCTCGATACCAACAGAACCTATAACCCCTACACCTACGAAAACGAAGTGGATGATTATCAGCAGGATTACTACCAGCTCCATTATTCTCACACCTTCACCGACAAACTTAGCCTGAACTCAACTTTGTTCTATACCAGAGGCAAAGGATTCTACGAGCAATACAAGCAAGACCGCGATTTTTCAGACTATCTGATTAACAATTTTATTGTTTCAGGCGATACCAGCACCAGCACCAATCTCATTCAACAAAAATGGCTCGACAATCATTTTTATGGAACAAATTTAGGTCTCAACTATCAGGATAAAAAACTGGAAGCCAACCTGGGACTGGGCTGGAACCAATATGCTGGCGATCACTTTGGCAAGGTTATCTGGGCGCAAAATACCAGCAACAGCAATATCAATCATGAGTGGTATCGCAATAACGGATTAAAAACCGATTTCAATATTTACGGTAAAGTGAACTATATGCTGGGTTATTCCCTATCGCTATTCGGCGATTTGCAATACCGCAAAATAAACTACAGAATCAAAGGAACCCACGACGATTTGCGCGATATTTCTCAGGAACACAATTTCAATTTTCTGAATCCCAAGGTTGGATTTGTATGGCATGTGGGCAATCTGATGAAGGTTTATTCAAGCTTCGCCATCGCCAACCGTGAGCCAAACAGAACAAATTATAAGGATGCCGATGAGAATTATCTTCCAAAAGCTGAGCGTCTCCACGATTTCGAAGCCGGATTGAGAGTGAGAAGTGCCAGGTTCGTTTTCAGCGCCAACTACTTCTATATGAACTATAAAGACCAACTGGTGGCCACCGGAAAAATAAACAATGTGGGAGAAGCCATCATGACCAATGTGCCAAAAAGTTATAGAAGCGGGATCGAGTTATCAGCTGGAGCTCAAATCATTAATCCCCTGAGATGGGATTTGAACCTGACCCTGAGCAAGAATAAAATTAAGGATTTTGTTATGTTTATTGATAATTGGGATACCTGGGGCCAGGAAGCCATTGAAGTTGGAGAAACCAATATCATTCTCTCGCCCAATACCATTGCCAACAGCATTATCACCTTCAAAGCTTTGAAAAACTTAGATATACAGCTGATTTCCAAATATGTAAGCCGGCAATATATTGACAATACCAGCTACGAATACAACAGCATAGACCCCTATTTTGTGAATGACCTGAAGCTAACCTATGGTTTTTCTACGGCATTTTTCAAAACCATCAGACTTCATCTGGATGTTCAAAATATCTTCAGCGAAAAGTATGAAACCTATGGATGGGTTTATAACTATCAAACCAACGGAAACCGGGAGGTAATTGATGGATATTTTCCCATGGCTCCTGTAAATTTTCTGGGGGGAATCAGTCTGGAATTTTAGCGATTCGACAGAAAAGGTGTTGAATTAATTATATCCGAACATATTGAAAACTAATAAACCCATTCATTTGGTTGGATGGGTTTTTTTACTGAAATGCCACTTTTTAAGCAGGAGCAATTTTGGGAAAAATGGCTGACAAATTGTCCCCTAAGCATTGTTTGGCGTAAATATTGCCATAAAAGGGATTGTTTGGTAACAAAATGCATAATTACTTATATTACAACATTTTAATAGATTTTATCATACAGGTTATTCATTCATACAAAAAACTCTTAATTGAAAAAATTCAGCATAACTGACAAAATTAATGCAATTATGACAAAGAAGAAGAACACAACCAGCGAAAAAAGGACAGTTGAAAATGAAATTAACGATTCTGCTAATACTTCCGAAAGTAACCAGTCTCCAGTGGATGAAATGACTGAAAACAACGTAGAAGGAAACGACGAGCCTGCTTCCTGCGAAGAAGATATCAGCGGTTTGGAAGCACAAATAGCCGAGCAAAAAGATAAATATCTTCGTCTATTTTCCGAGTTTGACAATTTCAGAAAAAGAACAGCCAAAGAACGCATTGAGCTCTTTAAAACTGCTCATGCTGACCTTATGCTCGAATTATTGCCTGTTCTCGACGATTTCGACCGCGCCATGAAATCCATTAAAGATGCTAAGGATATAGAATCAGTAAAACAGGGTATCGATCTCATTTACAATAAGTTTTATACTTTATTGGAGAAAAAGGGCCTTAAAAGCATGGATGCCATGGGCCAGGATTTTGATACCGATTTTCACGAAGCCATTACCGAAATTCCAGCCCCCTCCGATGAACTGAAATCGAAAGTGGTTGATGTGGTTGAAAAAGGATATACGCTTAACGAAAAAGTAATCAGATACGCCAAAGTGGTTGTTGGTAAATAATATACCTCCAAATTTTATATAAAAGTATGAGCAAAAGAGACTATTACGATATTCTGGAAGTCGATAAAAACGCCTCCGCCGATGAAATTAAAAAAGCCTATCGAAAGGTTGCCATTAAATTCCATCCCGATAAAAATGAAGGAGATAAAGCGGCGGAAGAAAAGTTTAAAGAAGCTGCCGAAGCCTACGATGTTTTAAGCAATCCTGACAAAAAGGCTCGTTACGACCGGTATGGTCATGCGGGTGTTGGTGGAGCAGCTGGTGGCGGTTTTAGCGGTGGCGGAATGTCGATGGACGACATCTTTTCTCATTTCGGTGATATTTTCGGCGGAGCTTTTGGAGGCGGTTTTGGCGGTGGCTTTGGTGGTGGCGGACGCAGACGAGTTAACCGCGGAACAAATCTTCGTATAAAAGTAAAGCTCACCCTCGAAGAAATAGCCAATGGAGCCGAGAAAAAGATTAAAGTGGCCAAATATGTAGCCTGCGATACCTGCAACGGATCGGGCGCCGAAGGTCATGGACGAAACACTTGCTCCACTTGTCATGGATCCGGACAGGTAACCCGCGTGGTCAACTCCTTTCTGGGCCAAATGCAAACATCAACCACCTGTCCGCAATGTGGTGGCGAAGGCGAAATCATTACACATAAATGCAAAACCTGCCACGGAAATGGTTTGGTAAAAGGCGAAGAAGTCATCACCATCAATTTACCCGCCGGGGTTGCTGATGGAATGCAATTGAGCATGTCGGGCAAAGGAAATGCCGCAGCACGTGGAGGTGTTCCCGGAGATTTGATTATTCAGATTGAAGAAATTCCCCACCCACAACTCGAAAGGGACGGCAATAATATCCTCTACGATCATTTTATCACTTTCCCCGATGCAGCATTGGGAACAACCATCGAAATACCCACTTTAAGCGGAAAAGCACGAGTTAAAATTGACCCGGGAACACAGCCTGGCAAAGTGCTGAGGCTAAAAGGCAAAGGCCTTCCCGATGTGAATGGCTATAACCGTGGCGACTTGTTGGTTAATATCAATGTTTGGGTACCAAAAGAATTAACATCAAGCGAACGTGATATTCTTCAAAAACTTAATGCGAGCCCAAATTTTACACCCAACCCCAATAACAGCGAAAAGGGCTTCTTTAACAGAATGCGAGACTATTTTAGATAGAAATCATTAACACCATTTTAAGGAATAATCACAAGGCAGTGCTTTGTGATTATTTTTTTACCCCTATATTAGCTCAACAAATCTTTAGAAATATCGATTTGATATTGACGGACTAAAACACATTTATTGTCTCAAAAAATTTCTTTTCATGGCTTCAGGAAAAAACTTAAACAGCCTCTTTTATAAGATTGCCTTTGGCATTTTATTGCCCTCTGTAGTGATTACTGTGCTTATTACCACACTCTTGTACGAAAACACAGTAAAGTTGACGAAAGAAAAATACAATGGTTTTTTACAGGAAGTAAATAGAAGCTACACCCATTTCATTGAAACCAAGCTTGAAAATGTGGCTTCAAAGGCAAAAATGAGCGCCATGTATATTGAAAAATACCTGATTGAACAAGATAATCCTGACAAGTATCTGGAAGTAACCAAGGATATCTGTCGCTCCGACGACTTTATTTATGGCTCTGCAGTAGCTTTTGTGCCCGATGAGTCGAATCGCCTTGGCTTTTACTATTCCTACATACAAAATGATGAAGTACAACAATTTAGCTTTAATGAAATAGGAGATAGCGGATATTTTGACTATCCTAACATGAAACTGGAATGGTGGAATGTGCCTTCTTCCAGCTTGCACAGTGGCTGGACCCGGCCTTACTTTGATAAAGAAGCCGGCAAATCGAGCATGCTCACCTACTTTCATCCATTCTATAAAAATGGTGAATTCAAAGGTATTGTCACAGTGGATATTTCATTGGATATGCTTAAAAATGAACTTAAAAAGAAAGAAGACTCCTTTAAGTATCAACTCCCTTCGCAGCTAATTTTGGTTTCGAGCGATAGCACCATATTGTACACCGATAAGTATTTCGACTTAGGGTTCAACGTTTTTTCGAAGGTTAACCTGTTCGATGAGCTTGACGAGCATGCCAACGAAGAAATTATAGCAAAAGCCATGTCGGGAACCTATGGTTTTAAAGAGTTTGAGACGGTTAACAACCGAAAAAAAATCTTAGCTTTTTATACCCCAATCCATAATGCCCAATGGTATGCCATTGCGCTCATGACTCAGGATCAAATCACTAAAGATGTTATTTCTCAGATGATTAAGTTGTTTCTGGCCATTTTTGCCATTTTTGTTCTCATATTGGTATTGATTGTATTCATTTCCAAACGAATCGTATCGCCCATACGAAAACTAAGCAGCATGAGTTTAAAAATTGCACAGGGAGATTATAACCAATCCATCGATTTACAGAGCAAAGACGAGATTGGTACTCTGGCCAATAATTTCAATAAAATGGCCCGTGACCTGCAAAAAAGGGAAGACGATTTAAAACAAGCCAACGAAGAATTACGGGTGCTCGATGTGGCCAAAACCAAATTTCTTCTTCTAATAAGCCACGAAATAAGAACACCACTCAATGGAATTATTGGACTTACTTCCATTATTAAAGAAGGAAATACCGATGAAGAAAACGGCGAATATATTGGGCTTTTGGAAGAATCAATTAACAGGTTAAACGATTTTTCCAAACGTGCTTTGGATATTGTTCAATTGCAAACCAAAGGACCTGGCACGACGAAAAAGGACATTTTGCTACTGCCGCTCGTTCAACGAATTGCAGAAACAAAAATTAACGAAACTCTTTCCAAAGATATTTCCTTTGAAATTGATATAAACCCAACTTTAACGCACAAAGGTCTCGAAGATCATTTTATTGATATTGTTTCGGAACTCATCGACAATTCAATAAAACACAGTCCAAGTGAGGGAATTATTCATTTGAAGGCAAGCGAGTTAAACAATAGACTGCATTTTTCTGTTACCAACCACGGAGAGCCTATTCCCGCCGAGTTTAAGCAGGAAATACTAAAGCCTTTTGGTTTGGTGGAGCGACATATAGACAAAAATATTGGGCTTGGACTTCATTATGTAAAATCCTATGTTGAAATCCTGAAAGGGGATTTAAACATTCATAGCAATGACAGCGAAACAACCTTCGAACTTATCTTAAACGACTGATTATTCTACATAGGCCACAACTGTTGTTTGTCCAAAATCTCTGGTTTTATCTTATAAATAAGACTTTTTTTGCCAAAAATGAGTGTAAAAAAGCGCCTGAATTGCCCGAAAAACAGACACTTTTAGCACTTCTCAACATTTTGTTAACAAAGTCCATTTTTTGGAATCAAGTCCATAAATAGCCTAATAATAGCCATTTACAAAATTCTCAAAAACCTTCGTTATACAGTCCCCTACTCCCAACTCACTAATTTATAAACACTTCAGCCAAAACCATTATTAGTTGCCTTACTTTTAAGTTGGTATTTTAAAACAATTAAACATGAAAAAAATAGCAATTTGGCTGTTGGTTTGGGGATTATTACCAATGGCTTATTTGCAGGCTCAAAGCGATTTTGGGCTAAAGCAACATCTCGATGAAGGTAATTCTCAAAGCTCAGAAATCTTGGTTCAAAAATCGGCGGAGCAAGCCACAGTTTATAGTCTTCCGTTTATCCAGGCTTTTGAAGGAGCAACTTTCCCGCCAACAGATTGGGCCAGATTTATCGGAACCAATGGAGCAGGAAACAGCTATAATTGGGTGTCAACAAATTCCGGACAAAGCGGAAAAGGTGCTTTTGTTGATTAGGACGACGTTGGTGCTCTTTGTGAGGATTGGTTAGTTACACCAAAAATCACCCTAGGAACCAATACAACCCTCTCTTTTTCCCAAAAGCAAAGATATTCTGTGGATTATGGAAGTCAGTATTACATAAAAATATCAACCAATACTCAAACTACCCATGCTCATTTCACCACAGTGGTAAACTATGGCGAAACAAGTTTTACCACCGCATGGACCACAAAATCAGTGGATTTAAGTGCCTGGGATGGTCAGGAAGTATATATTGCCTTTATGATGGCAAACGATGATGGAGATAGCTGGTCTATAGATAATATTTTAATTGAGGATGATCCAGGCGGAGGCGGTGTTCCTGATGGCGATTTAATTATCTCGGAAGTAGCCTACCCCGTTGAATCTGATGGTTCTAAAGGAAGATTTATTGAAATATATAACTCTGGGGATGCGAGCTTAGATTTAAGTAGTTATTATCTTGCCTTCTTTCAAAATGCCAATAGAATTCAACTTTCAGGCACATTGGGTGCTGGAGATAATTATATATATGCCCCGAGCTCTACAGATTTTAACAGCAAATACGGGTTTAATCCAGATAAATCAGGTGGGACATCATCATGGTTTAATGGAACAAATCCGGTAGCGATTCTGTTTGACAATGGATCTGGAATTAATCGAAAAGACACTTATGGAATCTGGAACACAAGCGGTTCAGGAAGCAGCTGGGAATATACAGGCAAACATGCAGTTAGGTCAGTTTCAGTGACTGAATATAAACGGGATTTTGACATAACCCAATGGAATATATCCACGGCATATTATAGCTATCGCGATGTTACACCCGGAAACCACAATCAAAACTACAACTGGACTGGTTCATACAACGATGAGTGGGATGAATATAGAAACTGGACTGTTAGCGGTGGAATTCAAGCAATCCCGGATTTGGGTGCCAATGTGATTATACCTGCAGCAACTACCCGTTCCCCCAATCAGGCCCTCTATTATTTCCCCTATTTTTTTAATTCTCTGACAGTTAAAAACGGAGCCACCTTTGTCTTGAAATCAATTAATGCACTCACAGTTAAAAACAATGTAACTGTAGAAAACGGTGCTACCCTCCTGCTCGAATCCGATGCCAATGGTGCCGCTGCTTTCATCCCACAGGGAACAGTTTCGGGCAATGTAGACGTAGAAAGGTATTTCCCAAGCATTGGCGGCATCCCAACAAACGGGAAATGGCATTATTTTTCACCTTCAATTTCCGATTTAACAAGTGCTACTTTTATGGATCAATACCTTATGTGGTGGGATGAACCTGCTACATATTGGAGATATATTACCGATACAACGGAGGTATTAACTCCCGGCAGAGGTTATGGCGTTTTACTTTCAACCGAATACGGATACACCATCGAAATGGAAGGAAATCTAAACACAACCAATATTACCTGTCCAACGCTCGAATATACCAGCACCGCTGGATGGAAAGGCTGGAACCTGATTGGAAATCCGTACTCAGCTGCCCTGGATTGGGAAGTAGCCAACGACAACCTGCCCGTTGGTGTGAATGTAGGAATTCACTACTGGGATGGCCAAAACAAGCAATATGTTTTCTATAATAACGGAAGTGGTTCGGCAAGCCAATATATTCCTCCAATGCAGGGTTTCTTTATTCAAAGTACTGTAGATAATTTAACTTTTACCATTCCCGCCAGTGCTCGTTCAACCAGCGGAATCAATGTGTTCTACAAAAAAGATGGCAATGTGAAACCATTCTTTACCAACGAAACAGCACCCAGAATCCCCAATAACCGCTTAATCATTTCCAGCGCTACGAATGCTGGAAAAACCGACAAAGCCTTTATCGAATTTCATGAAAAAGCATCCAACGAATTTGACCACGAATTTGATGCTGTGAAATTTGCTTCAAACAACGACAGCATAGCCGATATTTTCCTTCACTTCGAAAATTCCAACTATTCCATCAATGTGCTTCCTCTTGAAAACCTGGAAGGCCGCTATGATTTAAATGTGGATTTTGGATTAAACGAAAGTTTTATCCTCTCATTCGACGATATTGCTACTTTTGAACCAACCCAACCCATACTTCTCCACGACAAGCTCACCGGAACTTATTATAACCTCCGCGAAAACAATACCCTGCAATTTGTCAACCAACAAGGACAAACCAGCCGCTTTGAGCTTGTTTTCGATAATTATTTAGCCACTTCCGATTTGGATAATTCTCATTGGTTGGTTTACTCGAGCCAGGGAAATTTAAATATTAAAACATCCATCCCCGATATCATTGGAAACGGATTCCATTATGAAATTTTCGGCACAGATGGCAAATTGATTTATCAGGATTTTTCTTATAACAACATCATTAACAAGCATTTTGAAACATCACCTGGCATTTATATGGTGAGAATAACCAGCGAAAATGAAACCGCAGCTTACAAAATCTGGTTATCAGAATAGCCTTTTATTTTTTTAGTTTTGGGGGAACTGCCGCATTTTGGGGCAGTATTTTTTACTTACCAAATATCATTAATAAAACACATAATTTTATAACAGCAATTCTGTTCCACGCATCTATATTTGCTTCCGAAAATAGTTCTTCAATTTCCCTTTGATGCTAAACAGGAATCATTTCCTGCATTCGTGTTCAAATGGAAATAGAGCGACAATAGAAAATAAATGCTATGACTTTCCGCAACTCAAGTCGGGCAAATTAGAAACGAAAAAACATTAATCATATGAAACGAGCCATGAGTAAATTTTTTACTCAACAAAAATGACTTTTTGGCGAGTTCCATGTGACCATTAAAAATCAAAACATAGACATATGAAAATTAAAGACAGTATCGCAATCAGCGAATCAGGATTTGTTTTTGACAGTAATAGCGGTGACAGCTATAATCTGAACCCCATAGGACTCAGTATTCTTAAAATGCTCAAGAGTGGTAAATCGGAGAATGATATTAAAACCGAATTAATGGCTGAGTTTGATGTTGACACAGAGTATCTTGAGAAATCTATTTATGATTTCATGATAAAACTCACCGAATTTAATCTGGTTGAACATGAAAACTAAAATATGTATCGGGGTTACAGGGCTTAACAATACCGACAATCCCGGGCCTGGAATTCCCGTAATTCGAGGATTGAAAGAAAGTAAGGAATTCGACGTTCGAATAGTTGGTCTGGCATACGAGAACCTGGAGCCGGGAATTTATATGGATCAATTCGTCGACAAAACCTATCAGATTCCATACCCTTCAACCGGGGCCGATATTGTTATGGAACGCATGAAATATATTCAGGATAAAGAAAAGATGGATGTTATCATTCCAAACTTTGATGCCGAATTGTACTCTTTCATGAAAAATGAAAAAGAACTCTTGCAGCTGGGCATTAAAACTTTTCTCCCCGGAATACCAAAATTTGAGGAGCGTCATAAAAGTGTTTTGCCTGAATTTGGCAAGAAATACAATATCGATGTCCCCAAAAGCATCAATATCACCAACTTAAACGAAATAAAAAAAATCAAGTCCGATTTCGATTTCCCTGTTTTGGTTAAAGGCAAATTCTATGATGCCTATGTGGCCTATAATGAGGATCAAATCACCACGCACTTTAACAAAATCACTTCGAAATGGGGTGTACCGGTGGTTATTCAGGAATTTATCAAGGGCACGGAGGTCAATGTGGTGGCTTTGGGCGATGGTAAAGGAAATACCATTAGCGCCGTCGCCATGCGTAAGCAATACATTACCGATAAAGGGAAAGCCTGGGGTGGAATTACCATTACCGACTCTAAAATGCTCAGCATCACCCACGATCTCATTGAACAAACTCAATGGCGCGGAGCTATGGAACTGGAAATGATTAAAACCGTGGATGGAAAATACTATATGATTGAAATCAATCCCCGAATCCCAGCCTGGGTTTATCTGGCAGTTGCCGCCGGACAAAATATTCCCGAAGCTCTCGTAAAACTGGCCCTTGGGCAACCTGTGCAACCCATGCTAAAATATGATGCCGGAATTATGTTCATCCGCTATTCTTTCGATATGATTGGAAGTATAAAAGAGTTTGAACAAATAAGCATCAATGGTGAACTTGATAAAAGAGAATTAAATAAAATAATATATTAAATTATTGAATATGAAGAATATAGTTTTTATTTTAGCCTTATTGGCTGGATTTAATGCAGTTGCTCAAATCACTCTGGACCATACCTATGCCAACTATACAGGTCTGAGCGAAACACAACCAGGGGAATATAATTTCTATTATTATAATACTACCAATAGCTCATGTGCTGTCAACAATTCCAATCACCAGCTCATTGAATCTATTCCTATTAGCTTATCTTCAATCGAGTATCT
The DNA here is from genome assembly GCA_964293475.1 of uncultured Draconibacterium sp. Lineage (GTDB taxonomy): Bacteria > Bacteroidota > Bacteroidia > Bacteroidales > UBA12170 > UBA12170. The sequence continues at coordinate 19,979 of CAXYYJ010000019.1, read as the reverse complement.
GGCATCTATTACCTATTTATCATCCTACTTATTCGATAGCGATAGTGATTTGGAAATGCTTATTACAACAAACTACTGGCAATATGGCGATACTGCATGGTATCTGAATTATAACAGCAGGGTTATCGACAATAATGGAAGTGTTTTGTTAGATTTGCCTGGTGCACAGTATGTTGATGTTGTAAATTTAGAGACTGGCAGTTTTATGTTGGTATGGATTTACGATTTAACTCAAAGCAGCTATCCCTACGAAACAAGGGTTTACAATTTGCCCGGACAGTATTCCGAAATTCCAAAAAATGAAGGGGATGAAATATTTAATGCGAAAGCATTTCCAAATCCAGCTACCTTCGACGTTTACTTGCCTACTACCGAATCAACTGCTAAAATAACCATATACAACGCCAATGGCACCCCCATTGATGAGCTCAATTCTGAAGGAACCTCATTGGTTAAATACTCTGTAAGACATTTGCCCGCTGGCATCTATTTTTTCGAGGAAATAACCACTGAAGGCCAACTATTTCGCAATAAATTTATAATCCGCTAATTTACAATCCCATGGAAAAGAAAATATTTGAAAAACCGGTAATAAACAGAATTAATGCCGGTATCCCCGATAAATTTGGAATGCAACATCATTTAATTCCATTATCCACTATCGACCAAAACCCTGTTAAAGATTTACTGGAAAAATTTGGTTCTCCTCTTTTTGTAATATCCGAAAAAACTCTAAAGTCGACTTACGAACAAGCATATCAAGCCTTTAGTACCCGATATCCTAAGGTTCAGTTTGCCTGGTCCTATAAAACCAATTATTTAGATGCTGTTTGCCAAACTTATCACGAGTTGGGAAGCTGGGCCGAAGTGGTTTCTGGTTTTGAATATGAGAAAGCAATTAAAAATGGAGTTCCTGGATCACAAATAATTTTTAATGGTCCCGAAAAATCGGAAAATGACCTTGCGCTTGCCATTAAAAACAAAAGCCTTATTCATATTGACCATTTCGATGAGTTGTATATGGTTTTAAAACTTGCCGAAAAATCGGAGATTAAACCCAAAGTAGCCATCAGAGTGAATATGGATACCGGCATTTACCCCATGTGGGATAGATTTGGTTTTAATTATGAAAACGGCGATGCCTGGAATGCCATTAACCGCTTGATGATAAGCAACAAAGTTGATTTTCTGGGTCTGCATACTCATATTGGAACCTATATTATTGCACCCTGGGCCTATGGAAATGCTGCCGCAAAGCTTAGCGAGCTGGCTGCCAGAATTTACAGAAAGTTCGGTCATAGTATCAAATACATTGATATGGGCGGGGGGTTTGCCTCTAAAAATACGCTCAAAGGCGCCTATTTACCAGGCAGCGACACTTGCCCCAGTTTCGACGAATATGCAGAAGCCATCACAGCAGCCTTTATCAATTCGGAAATCAATCCGGATCACTTGCCCACACTGATTTTAGAAACCGGAAGAGCCTTGATAGACGATGCCGGATATCTTTTAGGCACCGTGATTGCCAACAAGCGACTCACCAGTGGACGCGCATCCATAGTTCTCGACTTTGGAGTGAATACTCTTTTCACTTCCTTTTGGTACGAGCATCAGGTAATTCCCACCGAATCGGTTTCAAGTTTTATGGAAGACACAACATTATATGGTCCTCTTTGCATGAATATTGATGTGGTGCGCGAAAGTCTCCCCTTCCCCTCGGTTAAAAAAGGGCAAAATGTGGTGGTGAAACGTGTTGGCGCATACAATATGACCCAATGGATGCAGTTTATAACTTACCGTCCAGCAATAGTTTTAATCGACCTTCAAGGTAAACCACATTTAATTAGAAAAAGAGAAACTTTGGAAAGTATTACCAGAGAAGAACTTTTACCCGAAAAATAAACTATGGAAATCAGGAATAATAATAGAATGATGTTGCTTGACGTGGTCCGCGGAGTTTCGATTCTGCTGATGATTCAGGTACACATTATGGAACTGTTTGCTCAACCGGAAATATCATCCGGTTGGGCAGGCAAGGTTTCGCTTTTTCTGGGCGGAACCCCGGCAGCTCCTATTTTCCTGGTAATCATGGGTTTCCTGAGCTACTCTAAAAATTCTGCCCTAAGCGACAATGTTTTCAGGGGATTTAAGCTAATAATCTGGGGTTTACTGCTCAACGTGGGGCTCAATTTAAATCTCATTTATCATGTTTATTTCCAAAACTGGGAGATAAATATCTATCACTATATCTTCGGTGTGGACATTTTACCCACCGCCGGCTTAAGTTTTATTGCACTTGCACTGATTCCGCAGAAATATAAAAACAACGGTTTGCTGATGATTGGCTTAATTTTTATTGTTTTTATCATTGGCAGCTTTCACTTTACACCGAACGAATCATTCAAAATCAGCTATTTAGCCGCTTTTATTACTGGAGGAACCAGTTGGTCCTATTTTCCATTTTTCCCTTGGTTTGCCTATCCATTAATTGGTTATCTGGTTGCCAGCCATAAGAACATCGTGATTGAATTTGCAGAAAAAGAAAACAGGTTCCTTTTGGCCTCCGTGGTAATCATTTTGTTTCTCTATCTAACCTGGGAATTTGCATCAAATATAACCCATGTGCTGCCTGCATATTATCATCATGGTTTTGATTTTTACTTGTGGTCGCTGGTGTTTATGGCCTTAATTTTCATTGTAACACATTATTTTTTAAAGACGGTAAATTTCTCAATAGCCTATAAATATTTGGGTTTCCTGAGCAAAAACATTACGGCTGTTTATGTATTTCAATGGCTAATTATTGGCAATTTAGCTACCTGGTGGTTTCAACAGTTTAATATTCTTAAATTAGTTATCAGTTTCGTGGTGATAACCATTTTATCAAGTTTACTTACGTTTGCCTGGCAAAAAATAAAATATAAATTGTGGAAACAAAAAACACACTCATAAAATTTGGGGACAGCCTGCTTCTCAGTTATGCACAAATATTTTTTTCTAATCAGAAAATATTTGGAGCACTTCTGTTGTTGGTCAGCTTTTTCGATTTCTGGTCTGGATTCATGGGGGTTTTTTCGGTGGTTGTCAGCTTATTCATAGCCCGACAGCTGGGGTTCGACAAAACAAAAACGGAAACAGGCGTATTCAGCTATAACAGCCTGTTAACCGGGCTTGGCATAGGATTGTATTTTGAGCCATCATTCTCTCTATTCATTTTTGCCTTTTTCATTAGCCTGCTTGTGCTGCTTCTATCTGCCACACTCTGGCAATTCTTTGCCAACTATGGTCTTCCATTTCTTTCCATCCCCTTTTTGCTTGGAATCTGGATGGTCGATTTTTCGTCATCATCCTTTACCTATCTGGGATTGAGCGACAGAAGCATCTATCACTATAACCATCTCTATGAAATTGGTGGCTCATCGCTCATTGGGCTTTATAATTTTGTCTCGGCCATTCCGGTTCTATATTCCTTAGATATATATTTTCTTAGTCTTGGAGCCATTTTCTTTCAATATCAAGTAGTTGCAGGTATTCTGATTGCAATCGGCCTGTTATTCCATTCCAGAATTGGCTTTATTTTGTCGCTGATTGGTTTTTACTCCGCCTGGGGATTTTACTCCATTATGGGCGCAAGCCTTGAGGAGCTTAGCTATTCATATATCGGTTTTAACTTTATCCTCACCGCAATAGCCATTGGTGGATTCTATTTAATTCCAAACAGGTTTTCAATGTTGTGGATGCTCCTGATTTTGCCTTTGGTGGTTTTAATTACCATTGCATCCATGAAGCTTTTTAGTCTCTGGGGCTTAGGTATTTATGCTTTACCCTTCAACGCCACCGTTATTCTTTTTCTTTATATGAATAAGATTCGGTTAAAAAACAAATATCATCTCAAACAGGTTTACGTTCAGCATTATAGCCCTGAGAAAAATTTGTATTTCGATCAGCTGGCCGAAAAGCGTTTCGCGGAATTAAAGTATCTACCTATTCAGCTGCCAATTAGTGGTATCTGGACCATTTCACAGGCTCATAATGGCGAATACACCCACAAAGAAGACTGGAAACACGCATGGGATTTCGTCATTCTAAACGCTTCCGGCTCTCAGTATCAAGGCGATGGATTTGCTTTGAACGATTATTTATGCTACAATAAAAATGTTTTAGCAGCCTACGATGGCATTGTTCAGGAAGTTGTACGAAACATACACGATAATCCGGTGGGTGAAAACAATCTATTATCAAATTGGGGTAATACGATTGTAATTAAGCATTCCGAGTATTTATTCTCTAAATACTCTCATCTTCAAAAAGATAGCATTAGCCTAAAAAAGGGCGACTGGGTAAAAAAAGGACAAGTGATTGCCAAAGTTGGTAACAGCGGACGGAGCCCCTACCCCCATCTACATTTTCAGTTGCAACAAACACCTTATATAGGAAGCCACACCATCTTATATCCAATTTCGTCGTTCTTTACTATTGATGAACAAGGCAAAAGAAGCCTTAAAACTTACGACTTTCCTAAAACCGGCGAAAAGATTGAAAAAATAGGAATCAACGAGCTCATGAATAAAGCTATGACCTGGGAAGTAGGTAGAGAAATTGAAATAGAAATAGAAGAAAACGGGATTAAAAGGCTGGAATTGTGGCGAATACAAGCCGATATGTATAGAAACACCTATATTGAGTCGGTTGATACAAACTCCTTCGCCTATTTCTACAACGATGGAAATTTAACCTATTTCAAAAATTTTGTAGGGAAAAAATCCACAGCATTGTACCATTTCTATTTGGCTTTATACAAAGTTCACCATTCATTCTATGCCGGAGTAAAAATAGATGATGAAGTAGCACTGCATATAACTTCCATAAACTGGGGAACCCGCATTGCTCAGGATTTTTTAGCCCCGTTTTATATTTATCTTCACACAAAATACACCCTTGTTTATCAAAAAACCGACGACGATTTTTCCCCGAATGTTTTAACGCTTGAAAGCTCGGTATCGAATTATCAGTTTGGAAAGCTTAAAAAACAAAGCATTTATCAAATTGAAATTCATTCAACAGGATTAATTGACATATCATTAAACCACAATAACTTACACATATCACAAAAAAATTAATCATGATAAAAAGTATCTCATTAATTCTCTTTCTCCTTTTTGGCTTTGGAGTTTTTGCACAGGATTTTAACAGCGATTTAAAAGCATTTCGCGAAAGTATAGAACTCGAAATTGATGGAGAGTATTCAAAGGCTGTAGATCGGCTCAAGCAAAACTATTCCCCCAATTCCTACGAATATAACCTAAGGCTTGGATGGCTCGATTATCTGGCCGGGCAATACATTGAATCAACAACCTATTACCAAAAGGCATTGGCTCTAAAACCCATGAGCATAGAAGCACGCAACGGAATTGCGCACCCCATGCTGGCCCTCGGCAAAACCGATATGGTAATCAAGGTTTATAAAGAAATATTGCAAATATCGCCCAATGAGACTTCGGTAAACTATAGATTGGCTCTCATTTATTATCAGAAAGGCCAATATAAGGAAGCCGAAAAGCACCTGTCGCTGGTAATTAATTTATTCCCATTCGATTACGACACTGTGGTTCTTCTTGCCTGGAACTATTATCAAATGGGGAAATTCAACGACGCAAAAATCCTGTTTCAAAAAGCTTTGCTCTTTAAACCCAACGACGAATCAGCTTCTGAAGGGCTAAAGCTCATCAATTAACTTCCGTTGAAATGCTCCCTGATTGCGGCAAAATATTACTATTTTTGCCGCAATTATTATAGCATGACAGAAAAAGACCAAATCAGGCAAATATTCCAAAAATTTGAACAGCAAAAAGTTCTCATTATTGGCGATGTAATGATCGACAGTTATATCTTCGGTAAAGTAGAAAGGATTTCTCCCGAAGCTCCTGTTCCTATTGTTGCTGTAAAACGGCGCAGCGACCGACTTGGCGGCGCTGCCAATGTGGCATTGAATATTAAAGCGTTGGGTGCCCAACCCATTCTTTGCTCCGTGGTGGGGCAAGATTCCCAGGCTGATAAATTTCTTGAAATTTTAGAGCAAAATCAAATTACAGCGGAGGGAATTATAAAAAGCCCCAGCCGAATCACCACCACAAAATTCAGGGTTATTGGCAATTCCAGTCAAATGCTTCGCGTGGATGAAGAAACCGATGAACCCCTAAATTCTTCGGACAACGAGCTCCTTCTGAGTACCATTCAACAAATTCTCGGTCAGCACAAAATTGATGTAATCGTTTTTCAGGATTACGATAAAGGCGTGATTTCCAAGCATATTATTGAATCGGTGATTGAAGTAGCCAATGAAATTCCCACCGTGGTAGACCCGAAAAAAAGAAATTTTCACCATTTTAAAAATACCACCCTTTTCAAACCCAACCTGAAAGAGCTTCGCGAAGGAATCAACGAAAACTTTGAAGCTCATGAAACCGAAAAACTTAAAAAAGCAGTGGAACAGCTTCAAAATGAGCTGAATTGCAAATATTTCTTTACCACGCTTTCAGAAAACGGAGTTATGATTAGTCTGCGACAAATCAGCGGAGAAATCGTCCACCAAAGCATTCCGGCTCATATCCGAAATATTTCCGATGTTTCAGGAGCTGGCGACACTGTAATAAGTGTGGCAGCTCTGTGTCTGGCTCAAAACATTCCTGCTCAGCAGCTTGCTCATATTTCGAACATGGCTGGCGGATTGGTATGCGAAGAAGTTGGGGTGGTGCCTGTAAACAAAGAAAAACTATTTAACGAACTTACTAAATAACCGAACCCATGACTGAGGAAAAGAAAAAAGATCAAGTGAGAGATATGTTTAATCGTATTGCAGGTCAATACGACTTCCTAAACCATTTTCTTTCCTTAGGCATTGATATTTACTGGAGGAAAGTCCTCGTAAACCATCTGAAAAAACACAATCCTTACCAGATTTTAGATATAGCAACCGGTACAGGCGATTTGGCCATTACCATTGCCAAAGAGCTGCCACAAGCTTCAATCATTGGCGCCGATATTTCGGAAAATATGCTCAATGTCGGCAAGAAAAAAATTAAGGACAAAAACCTTGAAAGCCAAATATCTATGGAACTTGGCGACTCCGAATATCTGAAATACAACGACGGTTTCTTCGATGCTGTAACGGTGGCTTATGGCGTTCGCAACTACGAGGATTTGGACAAAGGTTTGAAGGAAATGTTCCGCGTTACTAAGAAAAACGGGTATGTTTATATTCTTGAATTCAGCAAACCCACTGTGTTTCCTGTAAAACAAATCTATCAATTCTACTTCTCATTTATCCTTCCCACTTTAGGCAAAAAAGTAAGCAAGCATCAATCTGCTTATACCTATTTGCCCGAATCGGTAAAACAATTTCCCGATGGCCAGGAATTTCTGAACCATCTGAAGAAAGCGGGATATGTTGAAGTAGGACAGAAAAAGTTAACCTTCGGAATCACCACTTTGTATTTTGGAAAAAAAACTGAGAAATAGTTCAAAAAACGCTTGCAATATTGAATCACTAAGAACGTTAAGTAGAGATTGAAAAAATATAGTCAAATATTAACCCTGGCCCTGATTATTGGTGCTCTAAGTCTGGGAATTTCGGGCTTTGGACAGTCCACCACTGTTCCCAATCAGCCCCGTTACGACGAAAAAGCCATCCACTTTGGTTTTTATCTGGGTGTCAATCAGATGCTCTATTCCATGAAATTGCGCCCTGGTTTTACTAATTTTACCTACTATCAGGAACAAATTCCGGAGTTTTTGGCCGATTCAGCCTACCTCAGAAACATAGAAGCCGTTCCGCAACTCGGATTTACCATTGGTATTGTATCTGACCTTCGTCTGGGCAAATATTTCAACCTGCGATTTACGCCCGAATTGCTCTTTAATGAACGAAAACTAAAATACGATATCATAAAATACTATAGGGGAATACCTCTGCTTATTGAAGGATATGAGAAAAAAGTGCCATCCACACATCTCAATTTTCCTTTCTATTTAAAATACAAAGCTGTAAGACTTCACAATGCCCGTCCCTATGTGTTTATTGGGGGGAAATTTGTGATTGATTTGGCAGCACAGGCCGGAAAAACTGAAGATGTTAACGAGCGTGATGTAGTAATAAAACTTTACCGCTCCGATTTTGCCTTTGAAGCAGGCGCCGGTTTCGATTTCTACTACAACTGGTTCAAAATGGGCATTGAGCTCCGCATGAGCTATGGTTTTAAAGACCTTTTGAAAAACGAAAATAATATTTACACCGATCCCATTGAATCTATACATTCCAAAGTATTTCAATTGGTTTTCACCTTCGAATAAACAACTATGCGAAAAATAATTGAGCTTATTTTACTGCCCCAACAGGCAGCAAATAGCGAAGAAATAAAAATGGCAGCTGCCAAAGTCTGCCGCGTTAATCCATCTGCCATTCAACATATTAACCATTTGCGACGAAGCATTGACGCCCGTTCAAAGCAAGTTAAAATACTGCTCAAAGCTGAAGTCTTCATCAATGAATCGCCCGAAATTTCCGGGTTAAAATACGAGTGGAAACCTGTGGATGGTAAAAAAGAAGTTCTGGTCATTGGAGCCGGACCAGCCGGATTGTTTGCTGCATTGGGTCTCATTGAAAGAGGCATCAAACCCATCATTTTAGAAAGAGGGAAGATGATTAGCGAGCGGAAAAAAGATGTGGCCCAACTCTACCGCACCCATCAGGTGAATCCCGATTCCAATTATTGCTATGGCGAAGGCGGAGCCGGCACCTATTCCGATGGCAAACTCTACACCCGAAGCTCGAAACGTGGCGATGTAAATAAAATTCTCGGAATTTTTGTGGCTCATGGAGCCGATCCCGACATTCTTGTGGATGCCCATCCCCATTTGGGAACCAACAAACTGCTCGGACTGATTACCGCCATGCGCGAAACCATTCTGCAAGCCGGAGGAGAATTTCATTTCCAAACCAAAGTGGTCGATTTTATTATTCACGAAAATAAAATTCTGGGTGCAATTGACCAAAATGGCAAGGAATACCGGGCATCAGCAACCATTTTGGCAAGCGGTCACAGTGCCCGCGACATTTACTATTTGCTTGACAAAAAGGGTATTTCCATCGAAAGCAAAGACTTTGCAGCGGGGGTTAGAATAGAGCACCCACAACAGCTTATCAATACCATCCAATATCATACCCCCGAAAAAGATCCGCTTTTGCCAACAGCTGCCTACAGCCTGGTGACTCAGGTTGGGAACAAAGGAGTATTTAGTTTCTGTATGTGCCCGGGTGGGATCATTGTTCCTTCGGCCACTTCAAGCGATGAAGTTGTGGTGAATGGTATGAGCAATAATATGCGAAATTCACCCTTTGCCAACAGCGGAATTGTGGCCACCATAAAAGTGAATGAACTCCAGGAATATCAAAAATTTGGGGTGTTTGCCGGGCTTCAGTTTCAGCAGGATTTGGAAAGAATGGCCCATGTGGCCGGAGGAAAAAGCCAGAAAGCTCCAGCCCAACGAATGATTGACTATGTGAACAAACGAATGAGCGCCGATTTGCCCGAAAACAGCTATTTACCTGGAGTTACCAATGCCCCACTGCACGATCTGATGCCAAAATATATCAACGAACCCTTGCGAAAAGCTTTTAGGGATTTTGGCGCTAAAATGAGAGGTTATTACGCTCACGATGCCATTATTCTTGGCGTGGAAAGCCGCACTTCGTCTCCCATAAGAATACCAAGAAACAGCGAAACCATGGAACATATTGAAATTGCCCAGCTTTACCCTGTGGGTGAAGGTGCCGGTTATGCCGGCGGAATAGTAAGCAGTGCCATGGATGGCGAAAATGCTGCTGAAAAAATTAGTCAGATTCTAAATCACTAAACCTTAAATCCTTACCTATTTTCGAATTGGCGGATTCTCAATAGGTTGGTGCTTACATTCCGGGAATTCTGGGAATTCTTTTAAGCTTGGAATTTTTATAGTAAAATCCCCAGAATTTCTTCATCCAATGCCCAACAATGGGCAATGGAATAATGATTTCGCGGTCGGGAGCACGCATGATAAAAGCAGCCCCATCGCCGGAATCCATTACACAAACTATATTTAAATGCTTTTTATACTCTTTCCGCTTTTCCTTACCCTGGATTTGTTTATGGATGTTATAGGCAGCTGTTTTTGCCATAACTTCGGCAATATGGCCTTGTTTTGCTGCCCATTTAGGGCCACGCAACGCTGTAATATCGCCAATGGCATAGATATTTGGAATGTCCTCAACCTGGCAATACTCGTCGATATTGATAAACCCGGCCTTACTCAAGGGCAAATCGGATTTTTTAATTACCGGATGTCCTTCACCTCCGGGAATGAAAATAATGAGATCGCTTTTTAACACAGTATTGTCTTCGAAATGAACTTCACCAGAATCGAAATGTGTGATTTTCTTTCCCTTTCGCACGTTGATTTGATATCGATCAAAGAACAAATCCATTTTTTTGTAAGGCTTATCTCCCATCTTTTTACCAGGCTCTGCCATGGGTGCAAAAAAAGTAATATCGAATTTATCGCGCAAATTCAGATTTTTAAGGTAATGACTAAAATTGAATAATAACTCAAAAGCTGGTCCTCCCCTGACTGCAGTTGCTGTAGGATCTGCAGGATTATTGCCAAAACCTATGGCAATACTGCCATGTCCCTGAGCAACCAATTTATCTAGTTCTTCTTTAATAATTTCTGCTTCGGTAGGTTTGCCGCAAATGCTGTGGGTATATTCCAATCCTTTCATATTGAGTTTTCCCATCCCCAAAGCGACAATTAAATACTCAAAGTTTATGGTTGATTTACTCAAAACAACTTTGTTCTCTGCGGCAATAATTTGCAAAACTTCGTCTTGTATCAATTCAAATCCATGCTTCTGCGATAATTCATGAAGACTAATTTTAACATCGTCGAAACTCTTTTTACGAACTGGTATCCAAATAGATATGGGGTAGACAAACAGAAAATCACGATTGCTGATGAGCGTTACCCGATAGTTATATTGTCTCAGTTTTATGGCCGCTTCCACGCCTGCAAACCCTCCCCCCAGTATCAATATATGTTGCTGATTACTCATTTTTTCTACAGTATTATTTGTTAGTGGCAAATATATAAAAAATTCCTATTTACTTAGAACAATTCTAATTTAAATAAACTTAAAATCTTATTTTCAGGTGATAGCCAATCTAATAAATGCAGCGAAATGAGTGGAAAAGTCATGAAGACTTCTAAAAATTAAGACCTGGTAAATGAAATAGGTAGTTTAAATCTTTCGCCAAATTTCTAGAGCATATCACCCGGGGCAAAAAAGATAAAGCCTTCAGTTTTGCGAACAATCTTTAATATATCAAGCACATTCGGGGTTATGCCGCCTGTAGAACCATGATTCACAATCACTTTACCATCAATCTTTTCCATGAGCTCAATGGCTTTATCGTTGAGATGCCGACTTCTGCGGCCAATATTCAAAATGCTGTAAAGCATGGTTTCTTTTGCCCTGTTGGGAGCATCGAGAATATCTTCTTCTATTTTACGTAAATATTTTTCGAAAACTTCATCTTTCATAAAGCCATTTTCCTTGGCCAGCATAAAAATGATGGTATAAGCATGGCGAAGGGTATATTCGTTTTTACTCAAAATCCACTGATTGGCCAAAGGCAGAACTCCTTTATAAATAGATAAAATATTGCCAATAAATGCATCGCTGAGAAGGTAAAAATTGATATCGCTATTCCATTTATTGATGATTTCGGCACTCAAATGAGCTTCATCAATAATCATTGTTGCCAAAATCTGAACTTCAGGAATCTGAGTATCCCATAGCTTAATGGCATACTCATGATTTTTCCCCAACTCTTTTTTATAGTATTGGAGATATGTATATTTCAAACCGAGAACCCTGTCATCAGCTCCATTTCTCATGTACTCCTTCTTCAAATCTTCCGAGGCCAATCCGCGCAATTCATCAACAAATTCTCCAATTGTCATAACAAAGTATTTTTGGCAAAAATAGTTGAATTATCCCAAAGCAAGCAACCACAATACATTTAAGCCTGTCGATAGTAAAAACAAGGTGTTAATAATGAGTTTAGGTGTGTAAATGCTTGTGATATAGATATTTTTTTTTGTAATATTGCGAGGTAAATTAACGCCGTAAGTCAATTAATATTCTTTTATATATCAAGGCTTCGAAATCTTATAATAATTAATTAAAATAAAACTATGAATCGTAATTATCTAATTGTTTTACTGCTTGTTATAAGTCCTTTTTTCTTAAAGGCTCAGGTAGATGAATCAAAACCAGTCAAAGTATCCAAAGCGGTGGCCTATGCCAAATCGCGTCCCTTAGCTGAAATAGCTGCAAAATTAAGCCCCAACAAAGAAGATGCAATTCCTGTTGTAAAAGTGAATAAAAATAAACTCGACATGAATAAATGGCCTCAGGAAACTGGTCCAACCGAAGCTGTGCAAACAACTATGGGAACTAGAGAAAGCCGTGGTCCACAAGTTGGGTTCAATGGTCAAGGCAACACTGGATACTTTCCTCCCGACACCGATGGCGATGTGAGCGCTGATCATTTTGTACAAGTAGTTAATTCAAAATACAACGTGTACACAAAAACCGGAACCAAACTATTAGGTCCGCTCAATTTAAGCACTTTATGGTCTGATTTGCCAGGACCTTGGGTTGGCACCAACGATGGTGATCCAATAGTTGTTTTCGATGAGGAAGCTGAACGTTGGGTTATCACACAGTTTGCTTTGCCAACAAGTACACAAAATTTTGAGCTTTTTGCTGTTTCTGAAACCAGCGATCCTCTGGGAGCCTATCATTTATATGCTTTCGCCTTTGGAGTTCAATTCAACGATTATCCTAAAATCAGCGTTTGGAGAGATGGTTACTATGCCACCTACAATTTGTTCTCCAATAATTATAACCCAAGTTTCCTTGGTTCAAAAATCACTGTGGTTGAAAGAGAAAAAATGCTAGTTGGCGATCCCGATGCTTCGATGATTGAGTTTTTGAAAAACAACTATTATGCTACCATGCCTGCCGATATCGATGGTGAAGCATTACCTGAAGTAGGCCAACCTTGTCCTGTTATGTTTATTACCTCCGCAAAAACCATCCAACTTTGGGGTTTATCTGCCGATTGGGATACTCCAGCCAACTCCTATCTAAACTTAATGGTAACATTGAATCCTTCAAATTTTAGTCAGTTTAATGGCAATATTACTCAGCCCAATGGTCAGTCACTGGATGCCTTGCAAGCGATGATTATGAACAGATTAGCCTATCGCAAATTCGATGGCTATGCATCAATGGTTACAAATCACACCGTTTATGCCAACGGAAAAGCCGGTATCAGATGGTATGAAATGAGAAGAACCGATGGCGGAAACTGGACTCTTCATCAAGAAGGTACTTTTGCTCCCAATGCCGATGTTCACCGCTGGATGGGCTCTGCAGCCATAAACGGATATGGCGACATTGGCTTGGCTTATTCGGTTACCAGTGCTACTGTTCATCCATCATTAAGATATACCGGAAGAAAATCTACCGATCCGGTGGGCGTTATGACCATTGAAGAAGTTGAACTCAAAACAGGCACCAGCTCACAATCGGGCATGAGCCGTTGGGGGGATTATGCCGATTTAAATGTGGACCCTGCTAACGATACTATTTTCTGGTTTACCTCTGAATATAACGGATGGTCAACCTGGATTTCTTCTTTCGACCTTGGTGGAATTGGCAGCGCTACTGCCTACGCTGGCGAAGATGCTTATATTTGCGTTAACGGTCAGTACCAAACTCAGGGCTCTGGCTCCGGAGTTCTATCCATCCTTTGGACCACCGATGGTGACGGATTTTTCTCCCCCGCAAACCAATTCAACAGCACCTATATCAGAGGAAGTCAGGATGTGGCTAACGGTGGATGTACTTTAACCATGACCGTAACTGGTTACGATGGCGTTGAAGTTTCTGATAATATGTATTTAAACATTGTGCCATGGGTTAAAGCTGGCGACGATGCTACTATCCTTGATACTGATGCCTTTCAGTTAGAAGCTACAGGAGCCGATATCGGAACCATTCAGTGGACAACCAGTGGTGACGGAAGTTTTAGTGATGCAACCATTATGCAGCCTATTTATACTCCTGGCCCACAAGACATTAACAATGGAGTATGTACTTTATCTGTTAATCTTGCAATTACTGAGCCTTGCGTAGCCGATGATGATGACAGCATGATATTGCATATTAGTGGTGTTGGTGTAAATGAATTAACCAATGCAAACAGGTTGAGCGTTTATCCTAATCCTACCAGCGATGTATTTACATTCACTGTAAATCAACTGAATGCCGGCGAAGAATTCTCCTTCTATGTTTACAATAGTCATGGAAAGGAAGTTTACAGACAAGTTGCTCAGGCAAAATCCAATTCCTATGAAAGAACACTGGATATGAGCGCTTTTAACCCCGGAGTATATTTCATCAGTGTTAATACTCAATCTGGTACAATTACTCAAAAAGTTGTTAAGAAATAGTTTTTCTAAACAATAAAAAAAAAGCTGCCTTAATCATTTGGGGCAGCTTTTTTTTTAAATGCTTTGTACCAATCTATCAATATCTTCCAAAGTCGTATCCCAACTACACATAAGTCTGTATTCCTTTTTCGACTCGTCCCAGGGATAGAAAAAACCATTTTGCTGCATTTTTCGGGCAAGGTCATCGGGTAAGATTGCCCAAACCCCATTGGATTCAACGGGTTGACTTATTTCTATTCTATTGAATTTTAAGAGTTCTTCCTTTAATTTTTGTGCCATTTTATTGGAATGGGCTGCATTTTTCAACCACAAATCGTCATCGAGCAATGCCATAAATTGAGCCGCTATAAATCGCATTTTAGACGCCAGCTGCATGCCTTGCTTTCTGTAGAGCTCAAAATGCTTTTCTAAGCCTGGCTTTAAAAAAACCACCGCTTCACCAAACATGAGTCCATTTTTTGTTCCCCCAAACGACAATACATCGACTCCTGTATCTGTAATCATGGTTTTAAAATCAACCCCCAGACTCGCTGCTGCATTGGCAATCCTGGCCCCATCCACATGCAAGTACAAGCCATGCTCATGAGCCAGAGTGGCCAAAGCTTCAATTTCATGAAGCTGATACACGGTACCCAATTCGGTGGATTGCGATATCGTAATAACCGCCGGAACACTTTGATGGGGATAACGGGCTGCTTTTACGAAATTCTTCAAATCGCCAGGATATAATTTTCCACTTGCCGAAGGAATTGCAATAAGCTTTGCGCTTGTATGTTTCTCCAAACCACCACATTCATCCACATGAACATGAGCATGTTCTGAACAAATAACACTATTAAAACTATTGGTTAGCGCATCTAAAGCCAGGATATTGGCGCCGGTTCCATTATAAACAAAGTAAGTGGTGGATTGTTCTCCGAAAATTTTACGAAATACCTCCTGAGCTCTGGTGGTGAAACTATCGTTTCCATAGGCTGGTTCGTGGCCGGAATTGGCTTGAATAAGTGCTTCCATTATCTTTGGGTGAGTACCAGCCCAGTTGTCGCTTGCAAAACCTTTCATTTTTGCCTCAAAATTAAGAATTTTAATGGTGGGGCAATTAATCGAGCTTTAAATAAGGCAATATCTTCTGATAAAGGGAATCGGGCATTTTTTGCGGGTCTTTGAGTTCGTACAATGAAGCAAATTTCCCCAGCTTTTTCCGTTTGGTTGTAATATACTTTGTGGTTTCAAAGTCAATATACGGATGATTGAGAAACACCTTAAAATCAGCATTGTTCAGAGAAATTTTAACGATAGGAACCTCGTCGTAATACAGGTTTTTTGAACATGCCGCAAATCTTGTGCTATCCATTTTATAAAGCTCCATGAGCTGATACATGCCCAAATAACCACCCAATCGCTTTCTGTGTTTCACAATTTCTCCCGCGTAGTATGCGCCAATTCCCTTGATTTTAACTAAATCAACCGAATCGGCAGTGTTAATACCCAATTGAATATCCTCATATATAATCTTGCTGGGTTTACTTACAGAGCTGTCGGATTTTGAGTCTTTAGAATCAAATCGGTTTTGCTTTTCGGGGAAAACTAAAAATGGCTCCATTTGGCTAAAAAGCTCGTCCGACATACCATAGAGCTTTTGAACATCTTCAGGAGAATAGAATTTACCCCCTTTAGTTCGATACTTAACAATATTCTTCACTAAAAATTCGGGCAATCCGTAGCTTTTGAGCGTTTCTTCATCGACAGAATTAAGGTCAAAACTACCAGCAATGTTAAGGTTCGCAGAAGTGGTTTCAGGTTTTTTAGTCTTCGGGTAAGGGGATCTTTTCTTTTCAAATTCCTTTTCTTCTTCAAAAGCCTGAAGGTTTAACTGACTTCGTTCCTCTTGAAAATTGGAGAAATAGTCCTTTGGTTTTGGTGCGAAATCCTGTGCAAAATAGTTGATGATTAAAAGGACAAAGACTATGAATGCCAAAATAAGAACACCACGTTCCTCACGTCGGTCTATTCTAAAATAATCTCTGAAATATCTCATCATGACAAAATTTTTACCATCTATAAATCATTGATTTAATAATCATTATCTAATTTCTCACCTATTAATTTGATGTGATTAGAATCAGATTGATTGATAAACAGAACCCAACAATGTTTGGAGCTGAAAGTTCCCAATTCAAATATAATCGATTTTATCAATTCTTTACTATCAATTCAAATAGATTTGTTATGAAAACGTCAGAAATTAACCTGCATAAAAAAAACCCGGCAATAAGCCGGGCTTTAGGATATTATGTATGAAAAACAAACTATTTGCCTTCCATTTGTTGTTTAAGCTTGTTCAACTCAGTGCTGAGATCACCAAGGGTGGTTCCTTCGCTTTGGGTTTCATTGGCTTTTCTGGTTGATTTGGCAGAAGAAGTGCTTTCGGCTTTTGGGGCTTGTTTTTCTTCTTTTGCTTTCCAGGCATTGCTGTGAGAAAGAATGATTTTCTTGTTTTCTTTCGAAAACTCAATTACCACAAAGTCAAGAATATCTTCGGTAGTCATTTTAGAGTTATCTTCTTTTTTCATATGACGGTTAGGCACAAAACCTTCTACACCATAAGGAAGAGCAACTACAGCACCTTTATCATTTACAGATAAAATTGTGCCTTTATGCACGCTGTTCAAACCGAAAACTGTTTCGAATACATCCCAGGGATTTTCTTCTAATTGCTTGTGGCCTAAAGATAATCTTCTGTTTTCTTCGTCAACTTCCAGAACTAAAACGTCTAACACATCGCCAATTTTTGTAAATTCTGCGGGGTGTTTAACTTTTTTAGACCAGCTTAAATCAGAAATGTGGATTAAACCATCAACGCCTTCTTCCAATTCAACGAAAATGCCGAAGTTGGTGAAGTTTCTAACGGTGGCTTTATGTTTAGATTGAATGGGGTATTTGCTTGCAATTGCAGCCCATGGATCGGGAATTAATTGTTTCATTCCCAAAGACATTTTGCGTTCGTCGCGGTCTAAGGTTAAGATTACAGCTTCTACATCGTCGCCAACTTTAACAAAATCGTGGGCAGTGCGTAAATGTTGCGACCAGCTCATTTCCGAAACGTGGATTAAACCTTCAACACCAGGTTGAATTTCGATAAATGCACCGTAATCAGCAATTACAACAACTTTACCTTTAACGGTATCGCCAACTTTTAAGTCGTCTTTAAGAGCATCCCATGGGTGAGATGTAAGTTGTTTCAGACCAAGGGCAATACGTTTTTTGTTTTCGTCAAAATCGAGGATAACCACATTGATTTTAGAATCCAGTTTCACAATTTCTTCTGGGTGAGTAATACGTCCCCAGCTTAAATCGGTAATGTGGATTAAACCATCTACGCCACCAAGGTCGATGAATACACCATAAGAAGTGATGTTTTTAACGATTCCTTCGAGAACTTGTCCTTTTTCAAGACGGGCAATGATTTCGGTTTTTTGTGCTTCCAATTCGTCTTCAATCAAGGCTTTATGAGAAACAACTACGTTTTTAAACTCATGATTGATTTTAACGATTTTGAACTCCATATTCTTACCTACAAAAATATCGTAGTCGCGAATAGGTTTAACATCGATTTGAGAACCTGGCAGGAATGATTCGATTCCGAATACATCCACAATTAAACCACCTTTAGTGCGGCTTTTTACGAAACCTGTAATTACTTCATCGTTGTCGAATGCAGCATTTACACGATCCCAACTTTGTAATGTACGTGCTTTTTTGTGAGATAATTGAAGCTGACCTTTAAGATTTTCCTGATTTTCAACGTAAACTTCAATTTTATCACCAATTTTCAGTTTGGTATTGTATCTAACTTCGGATGCTGCAATTAAACCATCGGATTTGTATCCAATATTAACAACAACCTCGCGTGAATTAATAGCAACCACTGTACCTTCGATAACTTCGTGCTCCGAAATGGATTTCAAAGTTTGACCATAGGCATTTTCCAGATTTTCACGGTCGCTTACAGAATAAATTTCACGTTTTTTACCAATGGCATCCCAATTAAAATCCAAATCCTGTTTGAATGGCTCAAAAGGCTTTTTCTCTTCTTTTTTAAGAATTAAAGGTAATTCTACTAAATCATCTTCAATTGATTCTTCTACTGTTTCTTCTACAGTATCTTCTACTGTTTCTTCCACAGTATCATTAGTTTCTTCAACTAATTCGTTTGCTTCTTCAGCTTTGTTGATTTCTTCGCTCATAGAGAACTTAATTGTACTAAGACAATATATATGCGGTTTTTCAATTTTGACCCCACTCATTCAAAATTCAAAACCTGGTTAATACTCAATTATTTACATCTTTTTGAATGGGGTTGCAAAAATATAACATATTCAACTATTTACCAAAAAGAAGATAAAAAAAATAGATGCTCAAATACAGGTGCTAAATGCCTGAAAATGTGATTATAAAGCATCGGCAACAGTGAAAGTTGACCCCCCAATAAAAATGAAATCACCATCATCTGCATCATCCAGGGCAGCTTGCAAAGCCAATGGCACTGTGGAAAACACCTTGCCCTTCAATCCAAATTTTTCTGCTTCATCTGCCAGAACCTGTGCTTCTAAAGCTCGCGGAATCGAAGCCTGACAAAAATAATAGCTTGCCTCGCGGGGAAACAGAGGCAAAATACTGCCCAAATCCTTGTCGTTCACAACTCCAATAACCATATGGAGCTTGTTATATCTTTCTCCGGCTATTTGATTCATGACCCATCGAAGCCCGTCAATATTATGTCCTGTATCACAAACAACTTTGGGATTCTCCTGCAATACCTGCCAACGTCCTTTTAAACCTGTGTTTGCAATTACATTCTCAAAGGCAGTTTTTAAATATTTATCGTCCAACCCCAAAAGATGGCAGGCTGAATAGGCAGTGAGCAGATTTTTAATTTGATAATTCCCGCCAAGAGGCAAACTAATTCCGGTTAGAAAAGACATATTTCCCTTAAAAATATGATAGCCCATATCCGATTTCTCAATGCTAAACATATCGTCGGCAAAGAATATGGGTGATGATAATTCATCTGCTACGGTTCGAAAAACCTTTTCTACCTCCACTTGTCTTTCGCCAATTAGAACAGAAATCCCTGATTTTATAATTCCCGCTTTTTCGGCAGCAATTTGCTCAGGTTTTTCGCCCAGAAACTGTGTATGATCCTTGCCAATATTGGTTATAACAGATAGCTCTGGTCTAATAATATTGGTGCTATCGAGTCTGCCGCCCATACCCGTTTCAATGATGGCTATATCTACTTTTTCTTGCGCAAAATAGTTGAACGCCATACCAACTGTCATTTCGAAAAAACTGGGTTGAAT
>CAXYYJ010000018.1:0-86009 GCA_964293475.1 uncultured Draconibacterium sp. | reverse complement strand
ATTATTATTTCATATATACAACATTATACGACATTATATTATTCTATTTACTTAGGTTCTGATTCACACAAATTAAAAGACAAAAAGGGCATGTTCCTTTGTATTTTTCCCCTGAATTTTAACATGCGAAATTCAATGGATTATAACCATTAATTGAATTAAAGATGAAAAAAATGATGTTTTTGTGGTTGGCCGTTTGGTCGTTATCAACCACAGGTTTCCTTCAGGCTCAGGAGTCAGCCGCTTCTGCAAAGTCTTCAATAACAACACAAAACGAGCAAAAAACACCCGTTGAAGTTTACTATTTTCACGCCACACGACGCTGCGCCACCTGCGAAGCAGTGGAAGCTGTTGCAGCCGAAACCGTAAAGGAAAACTTCGATGGCAAGGTGAGTTTTCAATCGATCAACCGCGAGGAAAACGAAAACCATCCGCTCATCATCAGTCAAAAAATTACCGGACAAACTTTGCTCATTGTCAAAGGCGACCAGATTATCGATCTTACTACCGAAGCCTTTCTCAATGCCCGCTCCAAACCCGAAAAGCTGAAAGCCAAAATAGTTGAAACAGTGAACGAGCTCCTGAAGTAATGGATTTTTTGCAGCAGATATTAGAAAGCACCAACCTGCCTTTTCTCACCGCCTTCATTCTTGGATTGATGACGGCCATAAGTCCTTGTCCGTTGGCCACCAACATCACCGCCATTGGATTCATCAGCAAGGACCTTGAAAACAGAAGAAGAGTTTTTATAAGCGGGTTGGTTTACACTCTCGGAAGGGCTTTCAGTTATACCGCCATCGGACTGCTCTTCTATTTCGGTATTGGTCAATTCGAGATATCGGGGTTTTTGCAGACATGGGGAGAAAAAATTCTGGGTCCTTTGCTCATCATCATCGGAGTTTTTATGATGGGCTGGATTCGGCTCAACATTCCCGGAATAAGCAAGTTAACCGAGTATGTGGAGTCTAAATACAAACAAAGTTACTGGGCAACTTTTCTTCTTGGGGTGGTTTTTGCCCTTGCTTTTTGCCCCTACAGCGGAGTTTTGTATTTTGGCATTCTCATCCCCATGACCATCAGCAGTTTCAGCGGACTCTATCTCCCGTTTGTCTTTGCCATAGCCACCGGAATTCCCGTTATCATCTTCGCCTGGCTCATTGCCTTCAGCATGGGCTCCATTGGCCGGCTTTACTCGCAAATCAAGAATTTTGAGCTCATATTCCGGAAGGTAGTGGCGGCAGTGTTTATTATCACAGGAATTTATTATACCGTCATTTTCTTTTTTCCCCAATCCTAACAAGCACGCCCCATGAACAAATCGATTTTTAAAACTTTGGCAGTTCCTGCAGGTTTGTTAGTACTATGGATTTTGATTTATATGAACTTGCAGGAATGGGCCCATTTCATCACCTTCGATGTGCTGGGCTTAGATCCGGAAAAACATATGAGCCAGGCTCTCAGCTTTTTTATTTATGAAGTCCCCAAAGTTTTTATGCTGTTGGTGCTGATAGTTTTTGTGGTTGGCATCATTCAAAGCTGGTTTTCACCCGAAAAAACCCGAAAAATATTAGAAGGCAAATCGTTGTTCACGGGAAATGTTTTGGCATCAGTGCTGGGCATCGTCACACCCTTTTGTTCCTGTTCGGCCATTCCGCTGTTTCTGGGGTTTGTGGAAGCTGGTATTCCCTTAGGCGTAACCTTTTCTTTCCTTATTGCCGCCCCCATGATTAACGAAGTGGCTTTGGTTTTGCTGGCCGGATTGTTTGGCTGGAAAATAGCGCTCATCTACGTGGGAACAGGTCTGTTTGTGGCCATTACAGCGGGATATATAATTGGTTTATTGGGCCTGGAGAAATATGTGGCACCCTGGGTTTATCAGATAAAATCCAATAAGAGCCAGCTGGAAGAAGAAAAACTTACGCTGAACGACCGTATCAACCGAGGATACAGCACCGTGAAGGAAATTGTGGGTAAAATCTGGATTTATATTGTTCTGGGTATCGGGGTAGGAGCAGCAGCCCATGGCTATGTTCCCGCCGATTTTATGGGGCAGATTCTGGGCAGCGATAAATGGTATGGCGTTCCTTTGGCAGTATTGATGGGCATTCCCATGTATTCCAATGCCGCCGGAATTATTCCCATTGTGAGCGTACTGATGGAAAAAGGCGTTTCGCTGGGAACATCTTTGGCTTTTATGATGTCAGTAATTGCCCTTTCTTTGCCAGAGATTATCATTTTAAAGAAAGTTCTAAAATGGCAGCTCATCGGCATTTTTATTGGCGTTGTGGCTTCGGGCATTTTGCTGGTCGGATTTTTATTCAACGGACTGAACTTATAAAAACAAAAGAAAACAGGATTTTAATTTATAAAAAAGCAAGTTAAATCATTAAACAACAATAAATTATGCGCATACTTATTTTATGCACCGGCAACAGTTGCCGCAGTCAGATGGCTCATGGATTTATGCAGTCATTCGACCCCAGATTGCAGGTATTCTCAGCGGGAACCGAGGCTTCGGGACAGTTAAACCAAAAAGCGGTTCAGGCCATGACCGAAATAGGCATCGATATTAGCAAACACACCTCCGATTCTGTGGAACTTTATCTTGACGATGAATGGGATTATGTGATTACTGTATGCGGAGGTGCCAACGAAAATTGTCCAGCCTTTCTCGGTAAAGTGAAGCACCGATTGCATATTGGTTTCGATGATCCTTCCCACGCAACAGGCACGGAAGAATTTGTCTGGAGCGAGTATATTCGGGTGAGAAACGAAATACAGAAAGCGTTTTTTCAATTCTATAAAGACCAGATTAAACCTGAACTAATATGACAAAACAAGAGCAAGGACTGGGGGTTTTTGAGAAATATCTGACCATTTGGGTATTGCTCTGCATTGTTGCCGGAATTGTGATAGGTAATTTTTTTGGCGATAGCATGTTGGCTTTGAGTCGGTTGGAAATTGCCAGTGTCAATATTCCCATCGCCATTCTCATTTGGCTCATGATTTATCCCATGATGCTTCAAATCGATTTCAACAGCTTGAAAAATATCGGAAACAAGCCCAAGGGACTCGTTCTCACGTTGATTGTCAACTGGCTGATAAAGCCTTTTACCATGGCATTTTTCGCCTGGATATTTTTCACCCAACTCTATTCGGCATTTATTTCGCCCGCAGAAGCCGATGAATATATAGCGGGAGCTATTTTGCTCGGCGCGGCACCCTGTACAGCCATGGTTTTTGTGTGGAGCTATCTCACCAAAGGCGACCCCACCTACACGCTGGTTCAGGTTTCGGTAAACGATTTGATAATTCTGGTGGCGTTTGTCCCCATTGTGGGCTTTCTTCTGGGGATTACCGATATTGCGATTCCCTACGATACCCTGGCTTCGAGCATCGTGATTTTTGTTGTTATTCCGCTGGCGGCGGGATATTTAACCCACAAATATCTGGTGAATAAACATGGAGAAACCTGGTTAAAAGAAGTTTTTCTCCCCAAATTAAAACCCGTTTCCATAGTCGCGCTTCTTCTTACACTGGTTCTGTTATTTGCTTTTCAGGGGAATATCATATTGAATAAGCCACTCATCATTCTGCTTGTATCTGTCCCGCTCATACTTCAAACCTATTTCATTTTTTTCATAGCCTGGTATGGCGGAAAGCGGTTAAAACTACCACACAATCAGCTGGCACCCGCGGCCATGATTGGCGCCAGTAATTTTTTCGAGCTGGCGGTAGCGGTGGCCATCACTTTGTTTGGACTACAGTCGCCCGCTGCATTGGTAACAGTGGTAGGGGTTTTGGTCGAAGTGCCCGTGATGCTTTCGTTGGTCTGGCTGGCCAATAAATGGCGGTTTTAGTTGTTTTAGCAGTTTTCCACGAATTTAATTAGCCACTACTTCACTAATTTCGGTTGCCTTCTCTGCGGAAAAAATTCTTATCCACGGATTGCGCTGATTTTCACGGATTTTTATGACCACGAATAAGCTAATTTCCTTTGCGTTTTCTACGGAAAAAAAATTCTTATCCACGGATTTCACTGATTTTCACGGATTTTTAAGGCCACGAATACACTAATTTCCTTTGCGTTCTCTGCGTGAAAAAAAATTCTTATCCACGGATTTCACTGATTTTCACTGATTTTTATGACCACGAATAAACCAATTTCCTTTGCGTTCTCTGCGTGAAAAAAACTTATTCACGGATTGTTTTTGCAACAAAGGCTCAAAGAGTATTTCGATGTATTAGTCTGTATATTAGAGTTTAGTGATTTCGGAAACCATTTCGCTGACACTCTCGCAGGCAAGCGCTCAAGCAGATGTGTACTGATAATGAATAAGATGAAATAGCCATGATTATTAAACCACCCATTGGAATGATATTTTTTTATCATGGCGTATTCCCCCTAAAGAATCGGGGCAAGCTATGTGGCCTTAAAATAAAAAAATAAAAAATAGCACATAAAATTCTAAATACTTTTAAAATTTTAGCTT
This sequence comes from uncultured Draconibacterium sp., assembly GCA_964293475.1. Classification (GTDB taxonomy): domain Bacteria; phylum Bacteroidota; class Bacteroidia; order Bacteroidales; family UBA12170; genus UBA12170. Next base: position 81,516 of record CAXYYJ010000018.1, on the reverse strand, counting down.
TTCTTCTATAGATTCCGGGTTTATTTTTATGAAAAAAAATGGTTTAAGAATTTTTTATAATCCATATAAAAAGAGATCATTTTGTATATCTTTGCAATATACATGAAAAATATTTTTAATAGTTGCACAGCTTTCAACTGGGATGCCGGCAATTCAACTAAAAATTGGATTAAGCATCAGGTTAGCATGACAGAATGTGAGCAGGCTTTCTTCAACGAACCAATCATAGTTTACGAAGATAAGGGTCATTCTGAAAATGAAAACCGCTATTTTCTTTTGGGGAAAACCAATAAAAATCGACTTCTATTAATAGTATTTGCAATACGGAACCATTTTATACGGGTTATATCTGCAAGGAATATGAGCAAAAAAGAAAGGGAAATATATGAAAGCGAAGAATAAAATACCAGAATTTCTGACCGAAGAAGATGAGCAAAAATTCTGGCAGGAGAATGACACTGCAGATTTTATTGATTGGAAACAGGGCAAAAAGGTACGTTTTACAAATTTAATGCCATCTACCAAAACTATTTCTCTTCGATTGCCAGAAAGTCTGTTAGATGACATTAAAATATTGGCTCACAAAAATGATATTCCTTACCAATCTTTAATTAAAATTTTCATTAAAGATAGAATTGACAGTGAACTGGGGCATATTTAAATCTGTTGAAATCAGAAGACCAATGTGAGAAAAATCATATTTCCACCAGTAAACAATCGCACCGCCCGGTAGGTTTCGCGGGCGGGTTGCAACACACGTTGATAAACTTCCTCCGCAGTTCTCTCGCCAATCACAAGATACACATTCACAGTTTTCTGATAGTATTCTAAAACCGGCAGTGTTTTTTTCTCGTGCTTCTCCAAGCGCTTTAGCTGTTATTTCTAATTCTTGTATCTGTTAAAATTGCATAGTTCTGAGATTCATTAAAGAATTCTGATAAAATTTGTGGTGAAAAAGAAAATATTATGTTCATCATCCTTAAAGCCGGTAGTGCCCCCGATTCTATTAGAAAAAATCATGGCGATTTCGAAGACTGGGTTGCCCGCAAAATGAATCTTTTGCCGGAAGAGTATCTGGTATTTGAAACCGAAGATTACCAAAAAACGCTTGCAGATTTCCCCATAAAAGGAATTGTTATTACAGGTTCTCCACTCATGGTAACCGATTTGGATTTACAGGATAAACCCCTGATAAACTGGCTATTGGAGCAACAGCAAAAGGGAACCCCCATTCTGGGAATCTGTTTTGGTCATCAACTACTCAATGTGATTAATGGCGGACAAGTGGGCTATAATGCCGAGGGTCTCATCATTGGCTCCCGCCAAATACACCTTTCACTTTTGGGGCAGGAGGATGAATTGCTCGGAGCGCTTCAGATAAAAGACAGAGTATATAAAACCCATAGTCAAAGTCTGAAAGTAATTTCACCATCGGCTCATTTGCTGGCTGTGGATGATAACGGAATAGCAGATGCAGTAAAATTTGCTTCCAAAACCTGGGGCGTTCAGTTTCATCCAGAGTTTACTCCCGAAATTATGAACAACTACCTTCAGGCTAAAGCATCATCAGCGCCAAATAACAGCTTTTCATTGAGCGATTTAACCAATCTAATGACCGATTTTCCCGTGAATGAAACCATTCTGAAGCGATTTAAGGATATTTGTTCTAAGGAATTCCTTTATTAACCCTACTTTCTCAACAAATTCCAGTAAACCATTATTTATCTTGATTCTGCAAACGGGATTTGAGTTTTTCTTAAACCACATAGGCACATAGGGCACATAGTTGTTTAATCTATGTTTTCTATGTTTCTATGTGGTTTTTAAATTCCATTTTAAATGGCGAACTACTTTAATCTTCCAACCAGTAAACTATCGCACTGTCCGGTAGGTTTCGCGGGCGGGTTTTAGAACGCGTTGATAAACTTCCTCCGCAGTTCCCTCGCCATTCACATGGTACACATTCACAGTTTTCTGATAATAATCTAAAACCGGCAGTGTTTTTTTCTCGTGCATCTCCAACCGCTTTACAATGGTTTGAGTGCTCACATCATAGGGCATCCGGTGTTCGGTCTTCCCGCGTTCATCCAATCGCTTCACCAATTCCAGTATAGGCACTTCTATATTAATGATGCAGCTAATCTTGGTCCCCTGCTTGCGCAACAGCCCATCGAGAATATAGGCCTGTACCAAAGTCCGGGGAAATCCCTTGAAAATAAACCCCTTGGAATGCGGATGGTCTTTAATATTCTTTTCTATCAACCGCACAATCAATTCATCGGGAACCAAAGTGCCTTCTTTTATATGGGGTTCTATAATCTTGCTCAGCTCGCCCTGCGATTTAAGTTCGGCAGTGAGCATTTCGCCGGTGGCTAAATAAGTCAGGCCAAATTCTTCGGCCAGCTTACGTGCTTGAGTGGCTCGTCCAGCTCCCGGATAACCAAACAACACAATATTCATCTGCGATTTTGCCAGCGCCATTTCTATCTTGCCTTCTATCCTTCCAAATACTTCGTCCACCGTGCCTTGTCCGTTCACCGGCGCATGAATTCCCAAATCCTTATAAAAATTCAGCACGGGGAGGGTTTTCTGGTCATACTCGTTCAGTCGGTTCAAAATCACGGCTTCGTTATCGTCCATGCGGCCCGAGGTTTTGGCTCTTTCCAGCAGTCGTTTCATGGCTTCATCACGCTCCACTTCTAAGCTAATGAGCGAGGTGAGCGACGTGTGCATTTTCGAGAGCAACCCGTCGAGGATATAGGCCTGAATATAGGTTCTCGGAAATCCGTCGAAAAGAAAACCCTCGCTGGTGTGGTTGGCTTTAATTCGTTCCTCCAGAATCTGCACTATAATTTCATCGCTCACTAAGCCACCCTCCGAAATAATCTTTTGGGCTTCGAGCCCCAGCTTGCTGCCGCTGGCAATTTCCTGTCGCAGAATATCCCCCGTGGCGATATAGCTCAGATTGTATTTTTGCATAATGAGTGCCGATTGGGTTCCTTTTCCGGCTCCGGGAGGGCCAAAGAGTGCTATATTTAACATAACCTTAGATTTGTTGTAAAGATAACAACTGTTGGCCAAAATTTCAATGAATGCCCCAATTCTCTTCCATACGATTTCTTTAAAATATACAACAGGGGAGATATTGATGGCCATTATTTGGTTAAGTCAATGAATATCTTTTATTTATGTCTTAATTAGAATAACCCGGATTGGTTCATAATAAACATTTCAAAGGTGGGTTCATAACCTTAATTTGTATAACTTTGTGAGGCAAAACACAAAAAAATCCATCATGGACAGTTTATTTAAAAGAGATGCTCTGCGATATCACTCACAGGGAAGAGCCGGAAAAATTGAAGTAAAACCCACCAAACCACATGCTACCCAACGCGATTTATCGCTGGCCTATTCGCCGGGCGTGGCAGAGCCTTGTCTCGAAATTGAGAAAAATCAGGAGTTGGTTTATACCTATACCTCCAAAGGAAATCTGGTAGCGGTTATCTCCAACGGAACCGCAGTATTGGGATTGGGCGACATTGGCCCATTGGCCGGAAAACCCGTGATGGAAGGCAAAGGATTGCTTTTTAAAATTTATGCCGACCTGGATGTGTTTGATATTGAAATAGATACCAAGGATGTAGATAAATTCATAGAAACAGTAAAAATGATTGCCCCAACTTTTGGTGGCATCAATCTGGAAGATATTAAAGCCCCCGAATGTTTCGAAATAGAGCGCCGGCTCAAAGCCGAACTCAATATTCCCGTAATGCACGACGATCAGCATGGAACAGCCATTATCTCGGCTGCCGGAATGCTCAACGCCCTCGATATTATCGGGAAAAATATTGGTGATATAAAAATGGTGGTGAATGGCGCTGGCGCTGCCGCCGTAAGCTGCTGCCGACTCTATAAAAAACTGGGCATCAAGCCAGAAAATATTGTCATGGTCGATAGCAAAGGAGTTATTCGGGCCGACCGAACAAATCTGGGTCCTGAGAAAAGAGAATTTGCCACCAGTAAGGATTTACACACACTCGCAGAAGCCGTTAAAGGAACCGATATGTTTCTGGGGTTATCGGTAGCCAATGTGTTTACTCCCGAAATGCTTCTGAGCATGAACAACGATCCCATTGTTTTCGCCCTGGCCAATCCAAACCCCGAAATAAACTATGAACTTGCCATGAAGACCCGCCCCGATGTGGTGATGGCTACTGGTCGAAGCGACTATCCCAACCAAATAAACAATGTATTGGGATTCCCCTATATTTTTAGGGGTGCTTTGGATGTTCGTTCCACCGATATCAACGAAGAGATGAAGGTTGCCGCCGTTAAAGCTTTGGCCGATTTGACCAAAGAGCCCGTTCCCGAAGAGGTTAATGTGGCTTTCTCCTTCGGAAATTTAACCTATGGCCGCGAGTATCTGGTGCCAAAACCTATGGACCCCCGTTTGCTCGAAACCATTGCTCCCGCTGTGGCTTTGGCAGCCATGGAAAGTGGAGTAGCTCATCGTCCCATTAGAAACTGGGAAAGCTATAAAGAAGGATTGAGAAAAAGACTGGGTATTGGACATCCGCTGTTGCGCAAACTCAAAGGACAAGCCAAAGCATCACCAAAAAGAATTGTACTGGCCGACGCCGATAACTATAAAATGTTGAAAGCTGCCGAAATCGTCAATAACGAAAAAATTGCCATTCCCGTTTTGGTGGGCGACGAAGAAATTATTCACCAAATTATTGAGGAAAACAATTTAGAGCTCGAAGGCGTGGAAATCATCAATCCGCGCGATGAAAAATATAAATCGCTGGTTGATGAGTTTGCTTTGGACTATTACCAAAGGAAACAACGTCAGGGTCTCGATCAGAAAGCTGCCCGTCAGCTCATGCTCAACAACAACTATTTTGCTCCCGCCATGATAAAAGCCGGAATGGCAGATGGAATGCTGGGGGGATTGGAACGCACTTATCCTGAGACTATTAAGCCAGCTCTTCAGATTATTGGCCGCAAGGAACCCGATTCATTAGTCATGGGATTGTATATTTTCCTGACCAAGAATGGCCCTTACTTTTTTGCCGATACCACCGTGAATAAAAACCCCACCGTTGACCAGCTTATCGAAATTACGCTGCAAGCAGCCGAAGTGGTTAAAAGCTTCAATATCGAACCGCACATTGCCTTGCTGGCCTATTCCAATTTTGGTTCCAGTGATGGTTTTGGCCCCGATAAAATGAGAAATGTGGCCGCCTATATGCACAAAAATCATCCTGAGCTCATAGTTGACGGAGAAATTCAAGCCAATTTTGCCTTAGACGATCAGCTGCTCAGTCAGCGGTTCCCCTTTAGCAAACTGGCCGGGAAACCTGTAAACACGCTCATCTTCCCCAACTTATCATCGGGAAATATTGCCTATAAAATTGTTCAATCCATGAGCGATGCCAAAGTCATTGGGCCTGTGCTCAACGGGTTAAAAAAACCCGTGCATATTCTTCAACTTGGAAGCTCGGTGGAAGAAATAGTGGATATGATTATTGTGGCCGTGAACGATGCAATAAAGCTGGATAAAGCTAAGCAATAGGATTGCTTTATGAGAAATCAATAGGGATTTAATTTTTGTTAAACCTTAATTGAAAGTTTAATTTATTTTATACTTTAGCGGAATATTAAATTATTGTTATGAGAATTACATTCAACGAACTGCGGAGATTAAAGGACAGCTTACCAGATGGTAGCATGCACAGAATTGCTGACGAACTTAATTTAACCGTAGAAACAGTTAGAAACTACTTCGGTGGCTCCGATTATAATCATGGCGAGGCAATGGGTTTAAGCATTGAGCAAGGACCCGATGGTGGAATAGTTGACATTGCCGATGACACTATTCTTCTAAAAGCCAAAGAGCTGCTGGAGAAGGCGTAGTCAGAGTAGTTTAACATAGAATCCTTTTGTGATTGGGTAGGAATCTCAGCGATTCTCATAGCCATTCATTACCATATTGTATCATTTTTAACCCCTTTTTCATGTTCGCAATTAAAAAAATCCATTTATTGTTTTTGGTAGTAAGTATTTTATTATCAGCATGCGACAAGGATAATCCGGTAGAAACCGATTCTATAAAAACCAAAGCCAATGTAACTGGCTCTGTTTCGTTGTATGACGAATATGGCAACAAGGTTACCAACGAAAGAATGATGGTTTACCTGGAATCATCCACTGGTTTGAGTTTTGTGGGAGAATCGCAAAAAGACGGCTCCTACGTGGTAGCCAATGTTGCCTATGCCGATAATTACTCCATTCGCTTCGAAAAATCGGGCTACGGAACTTTTAAGATGTTTGGGTTTGACCATGTTTATACAGGCAGCACCGGATCGATAGAAGGACCCGTTAGATTATCAGCTAAATCATCAACCTACTGCACTTCTTTAGTTACCGTTCAGAAGACCGATACTGTTGAATTTCACATGGTTTTGGAAGGTGGGGATGCTGGGGAGAGCCGGAAAATCCGTTTGGTGTTTCACACCATTTCGCTTTTAAACAATGAGATATTCAGCAATTATACCCCCAAATTAACCATTTCGGGAAACAACCAAATCGTTGTCTTTACCAAACAGCAGCTTGCTGAATATGGCCTTGTGAGCGGAAACATATATTTTGTTCAGGTTTATGGCGACTCTTACTACAGCAATAGCTATTACGACGAAGTGAGTCAGCGGTTTGTATTGCCCAATCTGGGATTTAAAACCGGTCAAAGCGTTCCCACAGGTTCCTTTACTATGCCTTAGACAGATTGCAGTCCATTTTTTTTTGGTTTAATTTCTCAAAATCTTAAAGTATAGGCACTATCATGTTTGATAACTATTCGTTAAAAAATTCACCATCTTAAATTGTGTTTGATTTATTGGGAAAAAAGTTAAATTTGCCCATGTTTTGAAAAAGGCTTATTTTTGAAAGAATTCAGAACAAAATCATTAAATTAACAACTCAAATTGACCCTTAAATGAAGCACAGAATTCATTATTCCCTGTTTGCTGGTTTAAAGCTATTGGCAATAGTCCTTTTATTATCATCTTGTATTCCGCAAAAGAAAATAAAATATCTTCAACCCGCTCATGAAGACTCTACGAACAAGGCAGTTTTCAACAAACCAGACTATGAGGAATATCACCTGAGTGTTGGCGACAATCTCTATATTAAAATCAGGAGTCTCGATGACAACTCCAATAACTACTTTAACAATCTGGGCAGCGAAAACACCAATTCTGGTTATAATGATGCCACCGTTTACCTCAATTCCTACACCATCGATCCTGCTGGAAACATTGTTTTTCCGTTCATTGGAGCCATTAAGGTGGTAAACCTCACCCTGAATCAAACACAGGATTTAATAGAAAAGGTTTTGAGCGACTATCTGAAAGAAACCACCATTGTAGTGAAATTGGTTAACTTCAATATCACCTTTGTTGGGGAGGTGAAAAAACCTGGGGAGTATAAAATCTATCAGGATAAAATAAATATTTTCGAAGCCATAGCCATGGCCGGAGATATTACAGAATACGGGAATAAAAATGAAATAAAGTTACTGAGGGTTACCGATACAGGAACAGCCTTACATGTTATCGACCTCACATCGGAAAACATTCTGAATTCGCCATTTTATTATTTAAAACCCAACGATGTGATTTATGTGGAACCACTGTTGGGCAAGCAGTTTGCCTTTGCAACCTTCCCCTATGCACTTCTGTTCTCAACCATCACAACTATAATTGTTCTCCTAACTTTTATCAGTAAATAATTAACGAAAAAAACCACCGCACCGTGAACGATAATTTTAATCAACAAGATATTTACCAGGAAGAAGCTGTAGACTATAAAGCGCTGTTTTTCAAATTTTACCGCCATTGGTATTTCTTTGTAGTCACCATTTTCATTGCGCTTGTTATTGCATTTCTCTTTAATAAATATACCAAGCCCATCTACGAAGTAACAACTACAGTTTTAATTGAAGATAAAGGAGCTGCCGATGCTCAATCTCTCCTGGGGTTGGGTTTTAGAAACAATATGCAAAACCTTGAAAATGAAATAGGTAAATTAAAATCTTATCGTTTGGCTCACGCCACTATCAAAAAACTCGATTTTACTGTTTCCTATTATGGTGAAGAGAACTTCATAAGCAAGGAATTGTACAAAGAATCTCCAATTATTGTTGAGTTCGATAAAAGTCATTATCAAACACTTACATTAAATTTTAATGTAAATATTCAGTCGCCCACCGAATTCATTCTAACTGCCGATGGCGAAAATCTGGATATCTACAATTACCTTATCGACGAAAAAGTTGAAGGTACTTCTTTAAAGCTTATCAATTTAAACAAGTCCTATCGCTTCGGTGAATGGATAGAAACAGAGCATTTCAAGTTCAAGGTTAATCTGAACCCTGTGAAGTTTGATGTGGAGAAAGACCTGAATAAAAAAATATACTTCGTTTTTAACAGCACCAATGGTCTGGTAGGAATGTTTAAGGGTTTCGAAATGGAACCCATTAACAAAGAATCATCCATTGTAGAAATAAAGCTGAAGGGCAGTAATACCGAAAAGGCAGTTGACTTTTTGAATATGTTAACGCGCGTTTATCTGGAACTGGAACTTGAAAAGAAAAACCATATCGCCACCAAAACTGTGGAGTTTATCGACGAACAGCTGGTTTCAATTTCCTATACCCTCGATACCGCTGAGCTCAATCTGCAGAACTTCAGAACCGAAAACGAGGTTATGGACATGACTTTTCAGTCGACTCAGGTTTTTGAATTACTGAATGAACTCATTGCCAAAAAGGCAGAATTACTGCTGAATGATAAGTACTACCAAAGCCTTAAGAATTATATCATTAAAAATCAGAACAAAATCGATGATATTATTGTTCCTTCGGCCTTAGGAATAAACGACCCCATCACTACCACTTTTGTTCAAACACTTATTGAACTTTATCAGGAAAGAGCTGAGTTGCTTTATAGTGTCACTGATAAGAATCCCGCAGTAATGCAAGTGGATATTAAAATCGTGAACCAGAAGAAAGCCTTGTTGGAGAATATAGATAATTTGGTGAATTCATCACAAATTTCGCTGAAAGACATCGATGAACGCATTGAAGTGCTGAATAAGGAAGTGAATAAATTGCCACTGACTCAACGCAAATTGTTCAATATGGAGCGTCAGTTTCATTTGAGCAATACCATTTATGAGTTCCTGTTGAAAAAACGTTCCGAAGCTCAGATTACAGCGGCATCGAACCAGCCGGATAACGAGATTATAGACCAGGCTCGCGTTGAAGCTGCCGGTAGCCCTGTTTATCCAAAAAAATCACTGAACTACCTCATCGCCCTTGTTTTAGGTATTGTGCTTCCTGTGGGTTATATTCTGGGGAAAGATTTCCTGAACGACAAGGTGATAGAGAAAAAAGATGTGGAAAGTCTGACCAGGTATCCTATTATTGGCCATACCATTCACAGCGGCAAAGAATCGAAAATTGTGGTAGCTACCTCCCCAAAATCATCCATTGCAGAATCCTTCCGATCTATCAGAACCAACCTGCATTATATTGCGCAGGGCAAGGAGCAGCAAACTATTTTAATTACTTCGGATATGGTGGGTGCTGGTAAAACCTATACTTCCATCAATCTGGCATCCATTTATGCCATGTACGGAAAGAGAACCCTGCTTATGGGTTTCGACTTAAGGAAACCCAAAATCTATCAGGATTTTGGTCTGTCGAACACCGAAGGTATCTCCAGTTATCTGATTAATAAAAGTACCTTAGAAGATATTATTCAAAATTCAAGCATCGACAACTTAGATGTGATTATGGCTGGTCCTGTACCGCCAAATCCTGCGGAGTTAATAGCATCCAGCAAAACCAATGAGCTCTTTGCCAAGCTGAAAGAATTGTATGACTATATCATCATCGATACTCCTCCGGTGGGATTGGTAACCGATGCTTTCCTTTTGATGAAGTATACCGATGTGACTCTTTTTGTAGTTCGTCAGAACTTTACCCACAAAAAAGTATTTGCTTCAATCATTAAAGACATTGAGCAACGTGAACTTCCAAATATCAATATCCTCATCAACGATGTTCGCTTATCGCGCAATGCCTATGGCTATGGCTACGGTTACGGATATGGTTATGGCTATGGATACGGCTACGGATATGGCTATGGATATGGTTACGGTTATGGTTACGGTTATTACTCCGATGACAAGGATATGGAAAAACCATCACTGTTGAAGAGAATTTTCCAGAAGTCGTAAAATCACCCCTGATAAGAATATTAAACCTGTCGCCATTTATTCAGCGACAGGTTTTTTTATACCCATCTAATCCATTGATTACTACCAATAAAGCCTGGCTTCGATTTGTTTAATATTTGTTAAATGGTCAAGGGTTTCGTTATTATTTTAAAATTGCTTCGATAAAAATTTTCTTATTATGAATACTTTTAAAATTGAATTGAAGTGGGCGTTTATTTTCATGGCCATGATGTTGCTGTGGATGGTGATGGAACGCCTTACAGGACTTCACGACGTGCATATTGACAAGCACGAAATCTATACCAATTTTGTGGCCATACCAGCCATTCTCATTTATGTTTTGGCACTTCGCGAAAAGAGACAGAAATTCTATGGAGGAACTATGAGTTATGGTCAGGGGGTTATTTCCGGGTTTGTTATAACACTTGTCGTAACTATTTTTACTCCGTTAACCCAATACATCACTTCTGCCTTTATCACCCCCGACTACTTTAATAATGTGATTAAATATACGGTGGAACAAGGCAAAATGACACAGGTGGAAGCAGAAGCATTTTTCAATATGAAGAACTACATTCTGCAATCAACCCTGTTTGCTCCCATCATGGGTATTGTGACCACCCTGATTGTGGCCATTTTTGTTAAGAAAAAATAGTTTTTAAATAAATAGGGGTTGGATGGCTAATGAGCAATCTGACCCATTTTTTCCGGTTCGTGCTTGTGGCGGAAGAGCAAAGCAAAAAGTACAGCAATTACCAAAGAATAGGCTGCAAAAGCCATCCAGATTCCGGGCCAGTCGAAACCGCCCTCAGCTTTGATAAAATACTTATCAATCATTACACCACTTACCCAACTACCCAAAACAGCTCCAAAGCCATTGGTCATCATCATAAAAACCCCCTGAGCACTGGCGCGGATTTTGGGGTCGCTTTGAGTTTCTACAAACAAACTACCCGAAATATTAAAGAAATCGAAGGCCATTCCATAAATTATGCAGGATAGAATAATCATCCACAGTCCATCGGCGGGATTGCCCAGCCCGAACAAGCCAAACCTTAAAACCCAGGCTATCATGCTGAATAACATCACCTTTTTAATGCCAAAACGGTGCAGGAAAAAGGGAATGGCCAGAATAAACAGTGTCTCAGAAATCTGCGAAATGGACATAATGATGGCGGGGTATTTCACGGCCAACAAGTCTTTATATTCGGGGACTTTGGCGAAATCGTGAAGAAAAGTATCGCCATAAGCATTGGTTAATTGTAGCGCCGCACCCAAAAGCATGGCAAACACAAAGAACAGCGCCATTTTGGTGTTTTTGAAAAGCGAAAATGCCCTCAACCCAAATGTGTCGGCAAGTGATTTGGATTGTCCTTTCCCAAGAGGGAGACAAGCAGGCAAAGTAAAAGAGTACAAGCCCAAAAGCAACGAAGCCACCGAAGCCACATAGAATTGCATGGACGATTTTTCGAAGCCAAGAAGACTCACCATCCAAAGAGCAACAATAAACCCAATGGTTCCCCAAACCCTGATGGCGGGATAGTTGGTAATAATATCCTGATTGGTTCCTTTAAGTGCCGAATAGGCCACTGTAATGGAAAGGGAAATGGTGGGCATGTAGAACATCATATTCACCAACATCACCCAAAACATGGTGGTGGGGTCGTTGACCAAAGGAACAGTGAACAATACCAGTGCACCGGCAATGTGGAACATACCATAAAGCTTTTCGGCGTTTATATACCTGTCGGCCAAAATACCGGCAATGGCTGGCATAAACAGCGAAGCAATTCCCATGGTCGAAAAGATAGCTCCAAACTCGGTTCCCGACCATTGTTTTGTTTGAAACCAATAGGCGCCAATGGTTAGCAGCCACGATCCCCACACAAAGAACTGCATGAAATTCATAAAAATCAATCGATACTTTAAGCTCATATTCACGAATTTTTAATGTTCCGGGTTCAGCATCATATGAATTGCCATCATTGACAGAAAAGAACCGCTAAACGTTTTATTTGGTGGGTAAAAATAGCATTTTATTTTACTGTGACGGAGTAAAAATTTCCGCTTATAACAGATAGCTTAACAGGAAGTTTTGGGCAAAATAGTAAAAAGGATTATTTGATATGGTCTTCCCATAATGTGATTGTAAATAGTTTGACTATTTGCGCAACTCGAAATTGCGGCCCAGATAAACTCTGCGCACATGCTCGTCGGAGGCCAAATCTTCAGCCGAACCACTTTTGAGCACCGACCCTTCGAAAAGCAAATAGGCACGATCGGTAATTTTTAAAGTTTCGTGAACGTTGTGGTCGGTGATTAGAATGCCTATATTCTTGTCTTTCAGCTTTTTTACTATTGTTTGAATGTCTTCAACAGCAATGGGATCAACGCCTGCAAAGGGCTCGTCGAGGAGAATAAATTTGGGATTGGCGGCCAGACAGCGGGCTATTTCGGTACGGCGTCTTTCGCCCCCCGAAAGCTGAATTCCGGTGCTTTTTCGAATGTGCTGAAGTCCAAATTCGTCGAGAAGTGAGTTTAGTTTGGCATCCTGCTCTGCCTTATTAAGGGGAGTAAATTCCAATACCGACTTAATATTGTCTTCCACGCTCATGCTCCTGAAAACACTGGCTTCCTGAGCTAAATAGCCAATTCCAAGCTGCGCTCTGCGGTACATGGGTTCGCGGGTAATTTCTTTGTCGTCGAGATAAACATGGCCTTCGTTGGGCTTTATCAATCCTACAATCATGTAGAAACTGGTAGTTTTTCCGGCTCCGTTTGGCCCCAGCAAACCCACTATCTCTCCCTGGTTCACGCTCACGCTCACTCCTTTTACTACGGTGCGCTTGCCGTATTTTTTAATGATATTGTCGGTGTGTAGAATCATAAAACAAAAGTATAAATTAATCTGCTTTTACTGTGGAGCTAAATTTGGGTTCATGTTTCAATATTAAAATGAAAACTCCAGAGCTCCAAAAATACCAAATCGCTGGGTACCTGGATGTTCATGATGATTGAGCCTCCAAATAAAATCGATACGGCCGATCTTGAAAATATTTTCTATGCCCACCCCCACTTCATAATAGGGTCGGGTGAGGGTATAAGTGTAGGGGGGTAATTGCGAATATTGAGCATTTCCATCGCTCAGCTGGCCAATAATTCCCTTGGCATGAACCACTTCGCGGAATTTGAGTTTGCGAAGCAGCGGAATCCGGTTGAACAGCAAACCGTCGAAATGATGGGTATAGAAAACACTCACATAGCTGTCGTTGATAAACTCAAAGTAGTTCATCAGGTTATAGGCATACTGGTCGCTGATGAGGGTTTGATTGCCTGGCGCTATTTCGAGCAAAGGATAAGGTACATTTCCCCAGAGTTTTCCTCCTTCTATCACATATTTACTCCAACCCAGATTATATACATTGAACCAGTGTCGCGCCTGTAAAATCAACCGAAAATACTCTTGATTGGAAGAGAGTAGCTGTGGAATTCCATAGGTAGCATTGACTTCGAGTACCGGATATTTTGTCCCCAGACTAATGCGTTCAAATTCGCCCATAAGGTATTTCTCCTGATAGGCAAATCGTACCTTAACCGACACCTCGCTGGTCTTAATGGACTCCATCTCATAATAGGAATCGCCATCCCAAATTTGAAAGGTGAGATCGCCCACGGGGAAGATTTTTCGGTGGTTGAGGGTCAATCCGGTACTGAATCCACTGAACCACTCGTGGTCGTAATATATCTTGTAGCTCTCCACCATCGATTGCTTATCGTTGGGGCTGCGGCGAAAGATGGATGTGAGAAAATTATCGTCGGTAAAGGTGATATTTCGCTGCCCCAGCTGCTCCAAGTCGTATTTAAAATCGGCACCTATCTTTCGGTAAGGATTTTTATTGAGCATATAGAGAAAACCCCCGCTTCCTTTAATCTGCTCATCGCCAAAACCATAGGCCAGATAGCCAGTGAGCATGAGTCGGGTTGAAAAGTCGTTGCTTGTTCTGCCGCCGAATCGAAGACGCATTCCTTCGGTGGGGTTATAGCTAATAGATTTATAGGTGGGCCCGTACTCAAATTGTCCCCACTTCAAATACCCGCTGGTGAACATATACAAAGCATCCACATAGGTTCGGAACAGGGGAATTCTTTGAACAGAATCAACCATTTGATAAATTCCTTTCTCGTTTTTCGAGAGGGGAACATCGCGGTTTTGTTTCCAGAAATCCATGTCCTTTTTATTCACATCCGAAAGGGTGATTACATCCACCGGACTTTTAAAAATACTGTCGGGGGGAGTCTGATTAAACAAAAAATCGGAATAGAAACTGCTGCGGGTGGCGTAGAATCCTGGAATTTTCATGGTATTCTCAACCACATTCACATCCAGGAGTATTTTATCGCGCGACAAAACCCAGAGGCTGTCGTTGGCCACATCGTATTCCTGACTGATGGCAATATCGTTAACAAAGTTGATATTGGCGTCGCCTGCGGCTTTCATATCCACTTTGGCCACAGCATAGGTGCTGTCGTGAATCCACATTTCGCCCACAAAGGTAAGTTCCTGCTTTCGTTTGGGCTTAAACATCATGTGAAAGCAGTTTTTATTGCCTATATAGCTGGTATCGAGTACTATATAATCGTAGGAAGAACGACCGCTATTGGAAACAGGACTGATGAAATTCTTCTCGAAAATGCCAATATAGTTGTCGTAAATATTCACTTCCTGATACAGTCCGCCCATAAACTGAGCAATACTTTCGTTCTCGTAGCCCGAAATCTGCGATGCTAAAATAACCTCGCGGCTGCTTTTTGGATTGCTGCGCTGATAAACCTTGCTCACTGATTCGGTGAGCATCATGGGGAGATAGGCTTTGCCATTGAGTGTGGAGGTGTCGATATAGTTAAAAATGACCTGAAATTTTTTGAACAGGCGGCTATCCTGCAATTGCACGTAGACAATATTCGCATCAATCTGAATCTTGCTGTAGAGCCTGTATTCAAAGAATTCAAATTCTTTGGGGTTATTCCGGGGTTTGTTTTCTATGATTTTGTTAAAGATGATGAGGGCAGGGTCAGATTCTGCAAAAATTTCCACTTCGTTGAGCTTGATTTCTGTGGGCTGCAGCAAAAACTCAATTTTCTGGAATCCTCCTTTTTTGAGCTTTAATCCGGCGGCTTTATAGCCCATGGCCGAGGCAAAAAGGCTATCGGAGGGTGCCACAAGCTCCATAGAAAAATCACCTTCGAAGCCAGCTGAAACTCCGGTGGTTGTGTTTTTGAAATATACGTTGGCAAAAGGAACAGGCTGAAGGGTGATGGCATCTTTAACAACACCCATAATTTTTGTAACCTGGGAATGCCCTAAAATGGGCAGAAATGCCGTGAGTAAAAGTAGTAGAAAGAGTTTTAGTAGTTTAAGCATATTTTAAATGATTCCTTCCTTGAGAATATCGTGAATATGAATCACCCCGACATATTGATCGTTTTGGGTGACCAGAACCTGAGTAATATTGTTGCTTCGCATCATGTGCAATGCATCAACGAGCAAGGTGTCGTGGGTGATGGTTTTGGGATGCTTGTTCATGATATCGGCTGCCTTGAGATGGGTATAATTCTGTTCCCGCTGAATCATGCGGCGAAGGTCGCCATCGGTTATCATGCCTGCTATTTTATGGTCTTCGAGAACTGCCGTTGCACCCAGCCGTTTCGATGTCATTTCAACGATTACTTCGGCCATTGGGGTATCGGTTTTAACCTGAGGCTTTTCGTTGTGCGTGTAAATATCTTCGGCGGTGAGATAGAGCATTTTTCCCAAAGCGCCACCCGGATGCACCTTGGCAAAATCGTCGGTGCTGAATCCACGCAGCTCGAGCAAAGAAACCGCAATGGCATCGCCCATGACCAACTGGGCGGTTGTGCTGGTGGTGGGAGCCAGATTGTTGGGACATGCTTCCCTGTCTACGGTAACATCTATCACAAAATCAGCTTGTTGAGCCAGGTATGAATCGATATTTCCGGTAAGGGCAATTATTTTGTTTTCTCTCAAACGAATCAAAGGAACAAGGACTTTAATCTCGGGTGTATTTCCGCTTTTGCTGATTACCAGAACCATATCATCTTTCAGAATGATGCCCAGGTCGCCATGAATGGCATCGGCGGCATGCATAAAAATGGCAGGTGTTCCGGTGGAGTTGAAGGTAGCCACCATTTTTTGGGCTATATGGGCGCTCTTCCCAACACCAGTAACTATAAGCCTTCCGCTCGATTCGTATATGCCTTGCACAGCCTTTTCAAAATCGGGGGTCAGGAGGTTCGAAAGGTTTTGAATGGCCTTATATTCCTGCTCTATCACGGTTTTTGCGGTAGACAGGATAAGATTCTCTCTATTCATTAAAATCCATTTTGACCTGCAAAGATAAGTGCTTTTGCAACAAGTTGATTCACAAGAAATGTTAAGTGGATCGGGGATAAAGCAAGGGATTTAAGACGTCTAAACTATCAAGCTGAACAAAACCTTATAAGAAACAGAAAGGTAGGGTTCGAATTAAAATTTTAAACTCGACTTTAGCTCAACCCGTCAGAGTACTTACAGATTTATCTCAAAACCAGTCTTTCAATGAAAATGTATGCATTACATAATTAGATAAAAATTTAAAAAGCCCTAATAGCCCGCACAAATGCTGTTCCCCACTTACTGCGATAGGTCATTTCGCCAGAAGCTAAACTGACTTGATATGCCTGGTAGGAGTCGCGCTCCGACGATGACCAATATGAGCTTTTCGCCAATGGAATTGTAGAGTCATTGCCATCCTTTTCAAGGATTTTCTGTACTGGATATATATTTTTCCACAAATCATATAATTCGCAGCGGCTTGGCAAATACCAATCGCTATATATTCCCGTGCCATAGTCAGCATTGGTATAGTCTTCACAAAGCTTCGCAGCGCTGCTTGTATGTCCGTATTGGGCAATAATGCTGGCTGTATTTCCTCTACCATTCCAGTCGCTTTGCGCGTTTGGGCCAATTAAATTAGTCTGACGATTGCTCCAATCCTGGGTTTGACTAAGGTCAATCATACTTGTTATAAAACCATGTTCGCCTGTGTTGTCAACCCAATAAACAACACCTCCACCGTAGAGTTCGCCAATAAAGTGAGAGTTTTTAACGCTAATTACAGATTCAGCAGTTTTTGCATGTAATGCATACGGAACGCTCAACAATTGGCTTGTCCCCATAATGGTGTAGGATGTTAATGGCGGTGTTACTGCAGTTTTAGTTTCAATATAATAGGGGCCGGCTGACCAATCAATTGTACTAAAGCCTTCGCCGCCGCCGATTTCAATACTAACTAAACCATTGGCGTTGGTGGCAGGGGTTTGAGTTTCGGAATAAACAACCGTTCCAGTGGGTGTTCCCTGGCGGATGTTTATCTCCATGCCTATTTGTGTATTGGTAACTAAAGCATCGCTGCTGTTGCGAATAACTGCCTGATAGCTTATTGTTTCGGGACTCTGCGCCCATAGCGTTGCAGTTAATATAATGGCTGTTAAAATTGTATACAATTTCTTCATTGCTTTACCCCCTTATCTTTTGATAATTTTGAATGTTTTTAATTTTTTGTTTCCCCGAAATATTGTAACAAAATAAGTTGCTGATACAAGATTGCCTGTAACGATATTGGTTTGGTTGCTTGTGATTTTTTCGTTTCGGAGAAAATTCCCTTTTAAGTCGTAGAGTTCATAGGATAAATATGAAATATCAAAATCATCAATACTCAGTATAAGGTAATCGCTAATTGGGTTGGGATAGGCCGTAAATGAAAGGTTTATTCCGGCTTCGTCTTCAACCCCAAACACTATGGAAATTTCAAATGGCTGTTGTACACCTTGTGCCACATAACCATTTGTTCCCGTATGGCTTGTGTATACCATTTGCCCTAATGAATAGCTTACTGCTCCACCGTTACCTGATGCAGTGCCGCCCGTGGCAACAATACTTTCTTGTGCTTGCAAGCCTGTTAATCCAAGGCCTAACATAAGAATGGAACAAAATTTGATTTGCTTATATGCCATTTTTACACCTTATTTTTTATTGTTAATATTCATTTCATTTAGTCAAGGTTTTGCAATTGTGTCGATGCTATTTCTACACAAACGCTACCAAACAATAATCTATACTATACTGCGGAATGATTCTCAATAATATCTATTTTTTTATTGTAATTTCCATTTGGAGTCTAATACTGTGTTTGCAAATTTATTGTTGAAAACGTTGATTGCATAATGAACAAATTGATTTCAGCATGTTTTGTTTGTTATAATTCAGAACCCTAGTTCATAAAAACAGGATTTTAAACCTATGTATTTAAAATGCTCTAACAGCACGAACATACCAGGCCATTCGCTTATCCCATAAATCTTCTATGCCTTCGTTGATGTCAAAACTCATCGCAGAATTACGACGCTCCGTTGACGTCCAATAGAAAGTCTTCAAAAGTGAATGAGTCCCTCCATTACCATCCCTCTCCAGTGCTTTTTGTACTGCATTTAATTGTTTCATCAAATCATTAAATTCGCCAGAGGCAGGCAAATACCAATCATTAAATATTCCGGTGCCATAATCCTCATTGATATAGTCTTCGCACTTCTTAGCAGCACTTCTTGTATGACCACTTTGCCCGATAATAGCAGCTGTATTACCAGCGCCATTCCAATCGCTTCGTGCAGAACCTCCAATTATACTTGTAATAGTGCTATATACTTCTGTTGAAAGGTCTATCATGCTTACAATTAATCCATGATCACCCGTATGATCAACCCAAAAGACAACACCGCCACCGTAGAGCTCACCAATATAATGGCCCGAGCCACTTTTATAGACTGCGGTTTTTGCATGTAATGCATACGGAACGCTCAACAATTGGCTTGTCCCCATAATGGTGTAGGATGTTAATGGCGGTGTTACTGCAGTTTTAGTTTCAATATAATAGGGGCCGGCTGACCAATCAATTGTACTAAAGCCTTCGCCGCCGCCGATTTCAATACTAACTAAACCATTGGCGTTGGTGGCAGGGGTTTGAGTTTCGGAATAAACAACCGTTCCAGTGGGTGTTCCCTGGCGGATGTTTATCTCCATGCCTATTTGTGTATTGGTAACTAAAGCATCGCTGCTGTTGCGAATAACTGCCTGATAGCTTATTGTTTCGGGACTCTGCGCCCATAGCGTTGCAGTTAATATAATGGCTGTTAAAATTGTATACAATTTCTTCATTGCTTTACCCCCTTATCTTTTGATAATTTTGAATGTTTTTAATTTTTCGTTTCCCCGAAATATTGTAACAAAATAAGTTGCTGATACAAGATTGCTTGTAACGATATTGGTTTGGTTGCTTGTGATTTTTTCGTTTCGTAAAAGATTCCCTTTTAAGTCGTACAGTTCATAAGATAAATTAGAAATATCAAAATCATCAATACTCAATATAACGTAATCGCTAATTGGGTTGGGATAGGCTGTTATTCCGGTTTCGTCTTCAACCCCAAACACTATGGAAATTTCAAGTGGCTGTTGTACACCTTGTGCCACATAACCATCTGTTCCTATATGGCTTGTGTATACTATTTGCCCAATGGAATAGCTTACTGTTCCACCGTTACCCGAAGCAGTACCGCCTATGGTAACAATACTTTCTTGTGCCTGCAGACCTGTTAATCCAAGGCCTAACATAAGAATGGAACAAAATTTGATTGGTTTATATCGCATTTTACTTTCAATTTATTAACTATTATGTATTTATTTATTTTGTCTCTACTTTGGTAAAATTTTTTGACTCTAAATTTAGGCTACCTACAAAAGATTCCAACACACCCATTCTTGCAATGCTGAGCTTCCCATAAACAAAAGTTCCCTCAGAAAAAGCAGTTCTTCCCCCTTCAGTATGGGTTGGGATACAGTTTATAATAAAATTCATAATTGAAAATGTCATATTCAACAAATAAAAAAAATTAAAAAGCACGAACCGCACGAGTCCATATAATAGTACTTGCTTTGTCCCATCCCACTGGTCCACCGGAAACGAAGCTATTGATAATCGCTCCGGAGCTGTTTGCCTCCGTTGAAGACCAGTACCAGTCCTTTAATATTTCTAAAGTTGCATCATTACCATCGATCGTGAGTGATTTTTGTACCGCTTTAAAATTGTTCGACAATTCATTTAACTCGCCAAAGCTAGGCAAATACCAATCGCTGTATATTCCGGTTCCATAATCTTCATTTGTATAGTCGTCGCAGACTTTAGCGGCACTGTTTATATGTCCACTTTGTCCGATAATAGCAATTGTATTGCCAGCACCATCCCAATCGCTTTGTGCACTTGGCCCAATTAAAACAGCACCGATATTACTCCAGTTCGATCTGTTAAAGTTAATCATGCTTACTATCAAACCATGCTGCCCGATGTGGTCAACCCAGAAAACAACACCACCTCCATAGAGTTCTCCAACATGGTGTGAGTTGTTATCGCCTGTTATGGAATCAGCAGTTTTAGCATGTAATGCATACGGAACGCTCAACAGTTGGCTAGTCCTTGTAATTGTGTAGGTTGTTAATGGCGGTGTTACCGCTGTTTTAGTTTCAATATAATAGGGGCCGGCTGACCAATCAATTGCACCAAAACCTTCATCTACGCCAATTTCAAAACTAACTAAACCATTAGCATTTGTAGTAGGGGTTTGGGTTTCGGTGTAAACAATGGTTCCTGTGGGTGTACCCTGTCGAAGGTTTATCTCCAAGCCTATTTGTGTATTGGTAACTAAAGCATTGCTTCTGTTGCGAATAACGGTCTGATATCCTATTTTTTCGGGACTCTGTGCCCATAGAGCCGCCGTTATCAAAATGGTTGTCAACAGTGTATACAATTTTTTCATATAATCGCCTCCTTTATTTTAATTGCTTATGTTGCATTTTTTTCTACTTTTTTATCATTAATACATATTTTCTTTTTCCTAGTTACGTCAATGTATCCAAACTGTGTCTGGTTTTTTATAAATGCAACTCCAACACTTCCAAAAGCCTAAATCTAATTTTCACCAATTGTAAAGTCCCTTTCTCACTTTAGAAACCATATGAACAGAATGGCTTTAAGTAAAAAGACAAGTTCCTGTGCATAGCCAATCAATTACTCCTTGGCTGTTTAGGTTGCTAAAATTACGAAAAAATCCGATTTGTTGCAGGTGGTTTTACGAAAATACTAGTATCTGCAAGGGAGATATTTAAAACCCGCCAAATAGATAAATGGTTTTTAAAACCTGTTAAGCAAATTGCTGCATAATCTTTACAGCCTGGCGCAAAGCATCCACATCGTGGGTTTGTATTCGGTATTCTTCGTCGAGGGATTGTGAGCCCATGCTCAATGCGGTTTTGCGGTAGGTCATGGCCGAATCAACCGCGGTGCGGGCCGACATATGAAAAGCGCGAGCTCCGCTGAGCCTTTGGAGCTCCTGCAAATTATGAACCCTTACTCCACTGCCGGGCATAATCGTAAAATCTGATCCTGCTGCCATAACCAAGGCGGCCAGCATTTCGCTTCCTTCTATTGCTGTGGCAGCTTGTCCGCTGGTTAACACATAGTTAATCCCCATTTCTTTGAGCGCTTCAATGGCTTCCAAGGGATCGCGGCACATATCGATGGCACGGTGAAACGTTATTTTCATGGGTTTGGCCCATTGGCAGGCTTGTTTAGTAAGGTCTGAATCCACTTGTCCGTCGGGCTTTAGAAACCCAAATACCACACCATGGGCACCCACTTTTTTACAAAACTCTATATCTCTTTTTATAAGGTCGATTTCGGCATCATTGTACAGAAAATCACCACCGCGGGGCCTGATAAGCACATGAACCTGAAGGGAGAGCTCTTTCACAGCCTTTTCTATCAAAGCCAGCGAGGGTGTAACGCCGCCCTGCGACAAAGCGGAACAAAGTTCTATACGGGTGGCTCCGGCTTCATTTGCCGCACAGGCTTGCTGCCAGTTTTCGCAGCATACTTCCAATTCGAATGGTTTAGTCATTTTTCTCGCTGATTTGTTTTAGAATTTTTTCTTCGTGACGCTCTATTTCATGGGTCTCCCCAAACCATTCGACCAATCGCTTGCGGGTTTTTTCTAAAATTTCGGGGGTAATATATTTCACCAACTGCGAAATGCTTACAAGCATGATGCTCACATCATCGCTATAGCCAATAATGGGGGTGATATCGGGGATGGTATCGGCGGGAAAAATAAAATAGGCTAAAGCCGCCGCTATCATGCTTTTGCTTCTCAGGGGCACATTTTTGTCCTTGAACAAATAAAAAAGCAAAACAGCAGGATAAGCCACCATCAAGCCCGCCGTTTTGGCTACTTTTCCAAGCTTTTTAAAGAGCCCCGTTTCGTTAAACCGGTTAAATCTGAGTGGTTTCATGGATGGTCTTTTTTGGCGGAATATGCAAATCTAGAACACAGAAATGCCTGTATATGTGGTAAATAGCTCCAAAGCTTTTAGTGCCAGCACCGAGTTTCCACTTTCGTTGAGCCCTGGCGACCAAGCCGAAACGGCCAATTGACCGGGAATGATGGCCACAATGCCGCCACCTACTCCGCTTTTTCCGGGCAGCCCCACCCTGTAGGCAAAATCGCCCACGGCATCGTACAAGCCGCTGGTGAGCAGGATAGAATTCAGCCTTTTGGTTTGCCGGGGATTTAAAACCTGTTTCTGACAAAAAGTGCTGAAGCCTCGGTTGGCCAAATAGATAAAGGCCCGGCTCAGGTCGAGGCAACTCATTTGCAGGCTGCACTGATGAAAATACACATCGAGCACATCTTCCGGCTTATTGTTTAGATTTCCGAAGCTTTTAATAAAATTGGCCAAAGCCACATTTCTATAGCCCGTTTCCTTTTCCGACCGCGCCACTTCCTCGTTATAGTCGATGTATTGATTGTCGGAAAGCCCCCTGACAAAGCTCAGCAAATCATTTTTAAGATTTTCGGGGTTCTTTAAAATCATATCGGTGATGACTAAGGCGCCGGCATTCATAAAC
Organism: uncultured Draconibacterium sp.; assembly: GCA_964293475.1. Lineage (GTDB taxonomy): Bacteria > Bacteroidota > Bacteroidia > Bacteroidales > UBA12170 > UBA12170. The sequence goes on along the minus strand of CAXYYJ010000018.1, from coordinate 58,144 downwards.
GGATTGCGGGGAATTCCCGATTCGTATTCGAGTTGAACCAGCGAGTTGAAGCGGGTTCCGGAGGGTTCCTTTCCCACGCGTTTCCACACCAGCTCGTCAAATTGCTGCATAGCCATACTCAGGGTAAAAACCTTGGCAATGCTCTGAATGCTGAAGGACTCTTCGGCGCGTCCAACCACAAAATCCTGCCCATCGATGGTATGAACAGCCATTCCAAACTTGCCCAAATCCTGCAAAGCCAAAGCCGGAATATAATCGGCAGCTTTTCCCCGATGGGTTTCCTGCTGCACTTCTTGCTCAATACGGTCTATAATTTCCTGATAGTTCATATTGCAAAAGTATTAAATCATACCAAAATAAGCTTTTTACAAATACGGAATGTGTTATAGATTTCACATTTACTAATTGAAAGGCCACAGATACAAATGAATCAGCCTAATTGCTTGACAATAAGTTTTTTATAATAGTATCTTTGCTTCAGAAATTAAGAGATAATAACCACAAAAGAAAGGAACGAACATGAAAAAATATTTACAAATACTCATTACCTTCTCCCTGATTTTAGGTTTTGGTTTAAACCAGCAATTAAAAGCTCAGGAAATTTCGGAGGAAAAAGAAACACAATTCAATATATATCCCAATCCTATGATTAGTGGACAAGAGGTTACAGTAGAGCTGGAGATGAGTGAAGCCGGCAAAATTGTTTTTCATGTTTACGATTTTGCAGGTAAGTTAGTGATGGAGTCCACTAATCATAGTTTTTCATACGAAAACGGGATTTACAAACAAGAGATAAAAATAGAAGCCAAAGGCTTGTATTTTGTGAAGTGTGTAGTGAAAGATGAGCAGGATTTAGTTCTGAGCTCAAAGGTTAAAAAACTCTATGTCATTTAGATTTAGATAATAAGATAATAATAAAACCCGAATTGATTTTGATTTTCAGGAAACCCCCGGATCGTGAGATTAGGGGGTTTTCGCATTTTAGTGATTGAAATAACCCCATACGGAGCATGAGTTTTACGCAAAACAATTTGTGGTACAACAGAATAAAAATTTTGTAATTTTGCCGCCTATGCGTATAGATGTTTTAAAATCGAAAATTCACAGGGTAACCATTACCGAGGCCAATCTGGATTATATTGGCAGCATTACCATCGACGAAAATCTGATGGATGCCGTGAATATCATTGAAAATGAACGGGTTCATATTTACGACATCACCAATGGCAACCGATTCAATACCTATGTAATTAAAGGTGTTCGTGGAAGTGGGGTTATTGGTATCAATGGTGCCGCAGCCCGAAAAGTGGCAGTTAGCGATAAAATTATTATTGTTTCCTACGCCAGCATGGAGTTTGAAGAGGCCAAAACACATAAGCCCCTCATCATTTTCCCCAACGAAAACAACCAAATTCCGGAATAATTGAAAGCCAAACTTTTCTCCATCGTTAAATACCTTTTCTTTGTTTTGCTGGGAATAGCTCTGCTTTATCTGGCCTTTATGAACATAAAACTCGAAGAAGTTTGGGAAGAGTTGAAAAAAGCCAATTATCTCTGGTTGGTTCTCTCCATGTTTATGGCACTTATCAGCCACTTTTTCAGAGCTTTACGATGGAATCAACTTATCAACCAACTGAATTACAAAACCAGAGCCCGTTCTACTTTTTATGCGGTTATGATAGGCTATCTGGCCAATCTGGCTCTTCCCCGAATGGGTGAAGTAACGCGATGTGTGGTGCTGAGCCGTAAAGACAATATCCCGTTCAACTCTTTGTTTGGAACCGTGATTGCCGAAAGGGTTTTCGATTTGTTCACCCTGATTTTCATCATCGTTATCATCGTTCTGTTTCAGATAGAAAAAATAGGGGGATTTATCAACGATGTGATTCTGAGACCTATACTCGGAAATTATGCAGGAAACATTAGCGCCATTCTCATGGTTTTAGCCTTTTTGGTTGTGGTAGTTTTTCTGGGAATTATCATTTTTCGAAAGCTTAAACCCTATTTGCAAACCACCATGCTCTATTCCAAAGCCGAGGCTTTTCTCGACGGATTGTGGGATGGCATGAAAAGCATTGCCCATTTGCCCCATAAAGGCCGGTTTTTCTTCTATACCTTCATGATTTGGATCCTGTATCTGAGCATGATAATGCTTCCGTTTTACAGTTTCGAAGAAACCTCCATGCTCAACGTCATCGATGGCTTAACTGTGCTTGCCATCGGAAGTCTGGGAATTGTTGCCCCGGTTCCGGGTGGAATTGGTGCCTATCATTTCATTGTTACTGAACTCTTTACCCGTTTGTTTGAGATTCCTGCCTATGCCGGAGCTGCCTATGCCACCGCAAGCCATGCCGCCCAGACTTTGATTATTATTCTGGCGGGTGCTCTGAGCTATTTTTTACTCATCATCGACAAAAGAAAACCGCTCAATGACTCATCTTCAAAAGATTAAAGAAAAAATTGTTCCTCAGGGTGCCGAACTGGATCTGGTGTTAAAACTTTGGGCTGCCGAAGGGAAAAAAATAGTTTTCACCAACGGATGCTTCGATTTGATTCATCGCGGACATGTGGAATATTTGGCCAAAGCTGCTGATTTGGGACATGTTTTGGTCATTGGGCTCAATACCGACAATTCGGTGAGCCGGCTCAAAGGCTCACACCGACCCATTCAGGACGAAGTGAGCCGCGCCAACATTATGGCTGCCTTCGAATTTGTATCGCTGGTGGTCTATTTCGATGAAGACACACCCTACGAACTCATCAAACGCGTTCAACCCGACATTTTAGTCAAAGGTGCCGACTATAAACCCGAAGACATTGTGGGCTACGATATTGTAACCGCAAAAGGCGGAAAAGTTGAGACGCTCGATTTTCTTCCGGGCTACAGCACCTCGGGCATCGAAGCAAAAATCAAAAACTCCCCCAAATAATTTTTCCTTTTTCCCCCGATTTTTTTACTTTATCATTGTTTGAATTTCAATTTTGAAAGGCCATTTTAATACTGATTTTGGAACTTCTCTAAGCTGAGATATTCAAATATTTCTGCTTGTTCCTAAACGATTTGGGGATTTTTTCTGCAAGTTTTTCGGTTTTTTTAATCTGAATGAATTTACATTCGATTGGATGATTATTTTTGTGCTATGTTTGAACATATGAACAAATATGGAACTGCAAATTGATCATTCGGGAGCACTGCCCATGCATATTCAGGTGGAGCAGCTTTTGCGGAAGCTGATTGAAACATCGCCCTATAAAGATGGCGCCTATCTGCCTCGTGAAGTAGAATTGGCCAACCTGTTGGGAATCAGTCGGAATACCCTTCGTCAAGCCACCAATAAGCTGGAATACGAAGGACTCATTACCCGCAAAAAAGGCCAGGGAACCAAGGTAGCCCACAAAACCCTGACCACCAAGCTCGACAACTGGCTCTCCTTTACTCAGGAGATGAACGACAACGGAATTGAGTTTGTAAATTACATGATAAAAGCCGAGTGGGTGGAATCGTCGGAAGTGATTTCGGGGTTTTTCAAAATACCCGAAAAGACGAAAGTTGTTTGTCTCACCAGACTTCGGGGCGATGCCGAGGGCCCTTTTGTGTATTTCGAAAGCTATTTTCACCCGCGCATTGGCATCACACCCGCCGACGATTTTAGCATTCCGCTCTATCGGCTTCTCGAAACCCGGTTCAATATTGTTGTTAAAACATCCCGCGAAAAAATAAGGGCGCGGAATGCTTCTTCCATCACTGCCAAACGCCTTCAGATTGCCAAAAACGATGCTGTGTTAATCAGAGAACGCTTTGTTTGCGATCCTGGAAATCGCCCCATCGAATACAATATGGGGTTTTATGTGGCCGAGAAATTTACCTATTCCATCAACATTGAGCGCTAATATAAAGAACACAAAACCAACAAAATATGAAAAATATAGCTCTTGGAATCGATATTGGGGGAAGTCATATTTCCTGCCGGCTTTTCGATACCGAAAAAAACAGATTTGCCGATGCACAAGCCATCAGAAAACCCGTGGACTGTCATGCCTCCGCCGAAAGTATTCTGAACGCCTGGGCCGAAGCCATACAAGAAAAACTCAACGAAACCAATAGGGCACAGCTTAAAGGAATTGGCTTTGCCATGCCCGGCCCGTTCGACTATGAGCTGGGCATAGGAATGTTTCAGGGGGTTCCAAAATTCGAAAATCTTTACGGCGTGAATGTGCGCAGTGAGATGCGGCAGCGACTGAATCTTCCTTCAGATTTCCTGGTACTTTTTATGAACGACGCTTCCTGCTTTGCCATTGGCGAATCGATTCAAGGCGAAATAGCAAGTCATGACAAATTATTGGCCATCACGCTGGGAACAGGGTTCGGAACCACATTTATCCAATATCACAAATCGGTAGCTGGTATTTCGGGGATTCCCGATGACGGGTTTCTTTATCATATTCCGCTGAACGATGGAATTGCCGACGATTTTTTCTCAACCCGATGGTTCGAGAAAACCTATTTAGAAACCACCGGACAAACCATTTTAGGGGTGAAACAGCTGGCGGAAAAAGCTACTGAAGATAAGACAGTAATGGCGATTTTTGAGAGATTCGGATCTCAGCTTGGCCATTTTCTCTCCCCCTTTATAACCAACTTCGAAGCCACAGGTTTGGTGATGGGTGGAAATATTTCGGGGGCTTATCCGCTTTTCGAATCCACTCTAAAAAAAGCTTTTGCACATCATGGAGCAAGGGTGGAAATCTATGTCTCGAAATTAGGCGAAGATGCAGCTCTCAGCGGTAGCGCCTATTTATGCAATCATGCATCGAAAACCATTTAACTCTCAGATTATGAATAATTCTAAAATAAGTTATCTCGCGCTCACCCCGGTACTTTTTACGTTTTTCATCATGAGCTTTTGCGATTTGGTGGGGATTGGTGTGGACAATGCCAAAACCGATTTCGGGCTCAGCAATACCATGGCGCAATTGATTCCCATGGCGGTTTTTGTTTGGTTCTTTGTGCTTTCGGTGCCCATTGGCATCTATCAGGATCGCATTGGAAAAAAGAAAATGGTGAATATTGGCATGATGATTACAGCCCTCGGTCTGCTCTTGCCCTGGTTCGTTTACAGTTTCCCCGTTCTGTTGGCTGGTTTTGTGCTGCTGGGCGTGGGAAATACCATTTTGCAGGTTTCGGCCAATCCGCTGCTCCTCGATGTGGTTCCAGGAAACCGAAGCTCCAGTTTTCTGAGCTTCTCGCAATTTGTAAAAGCCATAGGAAGCATGGTGGCACCCTTTGTGGCTACCTTTTTCACGATTCAGTTTGGCGATTGGAAACTGGTTTTTCTGGTCTTTGGAGTTTTTTCGCTGCTTTCTGTTTTCTGGCTTCATTCTACCCATGTTGACGAGAAAAAAAGTGATGGAGAGAAAGCCAGCTTTGGCTCGGCCATGGCACTGCTAAACAACTCGTATATTGTGCTCATGGTGCTTGCCATTTTCTTTCTGGTGGGCATTGATGTGGGAATAAATAGTACCTCCGGGCAGTTTTTAATGGATAAGCTGGGCATGGATGCCGAACCCGCCAAACAAGGTAGAAGCCTTTATTTCTTTGGTAAAATGCTGGGGACTTTTGCCGGTGCACTCCTGCTAACCAAACTTCATAACGGCCGATTTTTAATTTACTCTTCGGTTTCTACGCTAATCATTCTGCTGGGTTTTATTTGGTCTCCGTCACCGGCCATTGCCTTGGGCATGATGTTTTTGCTGGGGGTGGCTGCTGCCAATATTTTCCCGCTCATTTTTGCTTTCACTGCCGGACGCTACCAAAACAGAACCAACGAAATTTCGGGACTCATGATTATGGCCGTTAGTGGCGGAGCCTTCATCCCGCTGTTGGTGGGTAGTGTGAGCGATAATTTCGATGTTACTGCTGGAATTTATGTTTTGGCCCTGTGCGCTGTCTATCTGGTTTTTACCTCAGTATTTGCCTATAAATCTTCATCATCAAAAGCGGGTTGAAAATAATGGAAGAAAACAGAAAAAAAACCCGGCTTACCCAACAATATCTCCTGCCCTTGAAAAAACCTCATGACAGGCCGGAGGGTTATAATATTTATCCATCGCACCCGCTGAACGATGAAGAGATTTTTTGCGATAACGAAAAACTTGCTCAGGAAATTCTAAATCATCGCATGGTGAAGGTTGATGGTTATCAAGGCGTATTTTTCGAAGATTTCAGGGCTGAGATGGATTCGGTTTTACGAGCACTGAATGTGCAGCCCCGTTGGATTTCGACTCAGGAAATGCTAAAATCGGCGGAGGAAATAGACCTGATGATTCAACCCTTTCTGGGTGGTGACGACCCATTGTTTGGCTCACGTGCCACCATTTCTCTCGAAGATTTTTTCGACGAATCGCTGCTTAAATCTGTGGTCATCAACCCCAATGACCGATTGACAATAATCTACGGGCCAGGCGCTTCCCTGGCATCCGCCGATGGCTTTCTGGTTTATATTGACATTCCCAAAAACGAGATTCAGTTCAGAGCCCGGGCTCAATCGATTTCCAATCTGGGAGCAGTATCGCCCTACGATGCCAAGGCCATGTACAAAAGGTTCTATTTTGTCGATTGGGTGGTGTTGAACCATCACAAGCAGAAAATCTGGTCGAAAATTCAGATTATCATCGATGGTCAGCGTCCGGGACATTGGGTTTGGGCTAAGGGTTACACCATTCGAAATGGCCTTAGAACCATGAGTCACAATGCTTTTAGAGTTCGGCCCTGGTTTGAGCCCGGAGTTTGGGGAGGCGAATGGATTAAGGGCAAAATAGATGGATTGAATAAAAATGTGGCCAACTATGCCTGGAGCTTCGAGCTTATTGTTCCTGAGAATGGCCTTATTTTCGAAAGCAGTGGTTTATTCCTCGAAATATCTTTCGACAGTATCATGTTTCAGGAAGCAAAAGCCGTGCTTGGGCAGGCCTGGGAGCGGTTTGGAACTGAATTTCCCATACGCTTCGACTTTCTCGACACCTTTTCGGGGGGGAACCTTTCCGTTCAGTGCCATCCCTATGCGAGTTATACCAAACACGAGTTTAACGAGAATTTTACCCAGGAAGAGACCTACTATATTCTCGATGCTGGCAGCGATGCAGAAGTTTATCTGGGATTTCAGGAAGATATAAATCCCATGGAGTTTCAGTCGGCTTTGGAATCCAGTTTTGCAGAGGCCAAACCCCTTGATATTGAAAAATATGTGCAGAAACATCCGGCTCAAAAGCACGATTTATTTCTGATTCCGCCGGGAACCATTCACGCCTCGGGGCGCAATAATCTGGTTTTGGAAATCAGCTCGACGCCCTATATTTTCACATTTAAACTCTACGACTGGGTTCGCCCCGATTTGGATGGGAAACCGCGCCCGCTCAATATTGACCGCGGCATGAGAAACCTATCGTTCGAAAGAAAAGGCGACTACGTTAAGCAATATTTGCTATCGAAACCCGCACTCATCGAACAGGGGAAAAACTGGCAGATTTTCCACCTCCCAACCCACGAAAATCATTTATACGATGTGCACCGGATTCATTTTTCCGATTATCTCGAAATCGAAACCCACAATAAATGCCATGTCTTGAGCCTTGTTGAAGGGGCCAAAATTACCCTGGTTACCGAGAATGGCCTTACCATAAAAATGAAATACGCCGAAACCCACGTGATTCCTGCCGCTGCAAATAGCTATCGACTTTTCAATTTGACCAATGCGGAGGCCATGGTGATAAAGGCTTTTGTGAAATAAAGAAAACAAAACAACGGGCATGTGCCGATAATGAACCAAAGGAAAGGCCATCCATGCAAAGCCTTCCTTGCAAAAAAGGAATAGTATGAGAAAACAATTTCTGGTAGCCTGGATACTCCTGATTTCCATGGGTCTCTTCGCTCAGCAATATTTAGACGGGAGCAAAACCATTGTCAACGGCTTCGATAGTTCCCTGTCGGGTGATGTTATTTCCTATCACTCCAGCATTCCGGTGGCTAAGGATGCGCTGCTTATTCGTGCTACCGATGGAAACTCAGGTATGGAATGGATCACATCGCCTATCCCGCCATCTGTTGAAACCCCATACGTCACCTTTATCTGGCTGGCGGGAATTGGCTCCTCGCCCGGAAATGCCAGCTTCGATTTGCTTGTGAACGGGAAAAACTCCTTTACCTTCTGGGCCGACGGTTCTGATACCTGGAAGCTAATATCCCCCGATGGCTATGAGCTTTATTTTAAGCAGGATAGAGTGGATCAGCATGGCGACAGGTTTGGCTTTATGTATCTCACCATTCCCACAAAAAACCTGGAATCCGGGAAATCGCTGAACCTAAAAATGGTGGGTGGCCGCTTCAACAAAACCAGCTGGTACATGACCTTTCTTTTTCCCATAAAAGATGGCCTGACTTTTAAATCGCTGCCTGCTCTGGCAAATATTGATGGAAAAACGCGTCAACTGGGCGTAGCCGGAATTCTGCATTTTGGTCAGCCTGATTCGGCCAAAGTATTTATCGACGAAAAATTAGTAACCACAACGCCCCTTCAATTCGGATATAACTACGTTAAGATTTTTCTACCGGAAGTGGAAAAGGCCAAAACAGTAAATTATGAGTTGGCTCTGCAAAACCAAAGCTACAAAGGCCAGCTGGAGCTGTTTCCGGTGAAAAAATGGCGGGTAAATTTTGTGCAGCATTCGCACACCGACATTGGCTATACGCGCTCTCAAACCGATATTCTGGCCGAACATTTGCGCTATATCGACTATGCCCTCGATTATTGCGACATCACCGATTCCATGTCAGCCGATGCTCAGTTTCGCTGGACCTGCGAAGCCAGCTGGGCGGTGGATGAATATCTGCGTAGCCGCACCACAGCTCAAGTTGACAGACTTCGAAAACGGGTAAACGAGGGCCGCATAGAAATTACAGGAATGTATTTCAACTTCGACGATTTGCCCGACGAACAAACCTTAGCCGCTTCCCTAAAACCCATCGAACGGATAAAATCGAAAGGCTTCGATGTAAAAACAGCCATGCAAAACGACGTGAATGGAATTGGCTGGGCACTTTGCGATTATTATAACGACTTGGGGGTTAAATATTTAAACATGGGAACCCACGGTCATCGGGCGTTAATTTGTTTCGATGTGCCCACGCTCTTTTGGTGGGAATCGCCCTCGGGCAAAAGAATGCTGGCTTTTCGTGCCGAACACTATATGACCGGAAACACTGTTTTTAAAATCCATTCAGGCGATTTCAACCTGTTTGAAGACGAGCTGCTGAGCTATTTGCAGGAGTTGGAGAAAAAGGGCTATCCCTACGATTTAATATCCATTCAGCATTCGGGCTATCTGGTCGACAATTCGCCACCATCCACGGCTGCAAGCACCATGATAGAACAGTGGAACAATAAATACAGCTGGCCTAAATTGAAAACCGCCACCGCCACTGAGTTTTTTGTGGAAATGGAATCGAAATATTCCGCCGATTTTCAGGTGATTCGAGGAGCCTGGCCCGATTGGTGGACCGATGGTTTTGGGGCTTCGGCCCGCGAAGTGGCTGCCACCCGCGAAGCTCAAACCGATTTAATAGCCAATACAGCTGGACTCACCATGGCGGCGCTCAGTGGCATTCCGCTGCCTTCGAAAATTGAAGACCGCGTGGAAACAACCAATCAGGCTCTGCTATTTTATACCGAACACACTGTGGGTTATCATGCCAGCGTTCGGGAGCCCTTCCACCAATACACCATGGAACAACGCGCCATAAAAGAATCCTATGCCTGGGAAGCTGCACGTCGCGCCAAAATGATAGGCGAAGAAACCATGGGTCTGCTGCAAAGCTCCATTCAGCGCGAGAAAAACCCCAGCATAGTAGTTTTCAATACCCTTAACTGGACAAGAAGTGGCCTGTTTACGGTTTATATCGACCACCAGATTCTGCCCCGATATACCAATTTCTCCATCACCGATCAGATGGGGAAAGAACTGAAGGCTCAACCTGTTGAACATCATTCAGATGGCACTTATTGGGCTGTGTGGGCTGATAATATTCCGGCTTTTGGTTATAAAAAATTCATCATCTCGCTTCACGGGAAAACCACCGAAACCTTTCCCGCCAAAGATTCTCTCCAAACTATTTTCGAAAACAATTGGTATAAACTCGTGATAGATCCATATCGGGGAGCCATATCTCAAATTACAGATAAAGAGCTTGGTATGGATTTAATAGATTCAAAATCGCCCTATATTCTGGGGGAATTTATCTATGAGTTGCTGCAAAACCGCTCGCAAATGGAGTCGAAGCGATTGGACAATTTCACCCGCGAAGGATTGGAAAAAGTTTGGTTCGATGGTTATGAAGCCGGACAAGTCTGGAACACCCTACGCTTTAGAGGAAATACCCGCGCTGCCTTCTCCGATGGTGGATTTGCCATGGAAATCAGACTTTTCAACACCACCAAAAGAATAGACCTGGCCTTTTTCATCGATAAGAAAATGGTGACCGACCCCGAAGGAATCTATATTTCCTTTCCGTTTATGATGGAAAACGGGCAACTATCGTTCGATGTTCAAGGGGGCGAAATGCGTGCGGGCATCGATCAGATTCCAGGCTCGTCGAACGATTGGAATTCGGTTCAAAACTATGCCCGATTGAGTAACGAAAAAGCCCAGATTCTTCTCACCTCGCCCGAAATGCCTTTGATGCAGTTTGGTGGCATCAATACAGGACGATACAAAGCCGGAGCACAACCCCAATCGACCCATATTTTCGGCTGGCCCATGAACAATTATTGGGTCACCAATTTCAATGCAGAGCAGCATGGTGGCTTGTCGTGGGTTTATAATATCACCAGCCTGCCGGGAAATTCTCAGCAGGATGCCACCCGTTTTGGCTGGGGAAACCGCGTGCCGTTTCTTTCCAGAGTTCTGCCAGGTGGCGGAGTGGGCGAAAAACAGTGGGAAAAATCACTGCTCACAGGCTGGGCTTCCAACATTCTGCTCATCAGTGCCATTCCCGATGGAGAAGGGAAATATGCTATTTTTCATGTGCGCGAAATTGATGGAAAAACCGCCGATTTTAATCTCGTGAACTCGTTGAACGGAAAAAAACTACCTGCAACTCAGGTGGATGTTACCGGAGAAACACTGAAAAACGGATCAACCCAACTTAAACCCTTTGAAAGCAAGTTCTTTAAAGTAAATTTGATGGAATAAAATCAAAGGCAATACAATTTCTTTAATAAATTATCCCAATGAAAAAACTTCTCCTTTCTATGATGATTCTGAGCATTTTATGGAGTTGCACAGGAATCAAAAACAACAATATCAAGCTCATTGAAGCGGGCAAATCCGAATTTGTAATCACTATTCCCGATTCGGCCACCGCTGAAGAATTGCGGGCTGCCAGCTTTCTGCAAAGTCATTTGTTTAAAATTTCAGGTTTCCAGCTCCCGGTGGTATCGGAGAATCAAAATACCAATAACTCCTTCATTTCCATCTCCAACCGCTGGAATTTCGAAGGCTACGATGGTTTTTCAATCGATGCTCAGAGTCAACAAATTCGCATTATTGGCGAAGAACCACGCGGTTGCATTTATGGTGTTTCAGCTTTGCTCGAAAGGCTTGGAGTTCGTTATTATAGCCCACAGTTTGTTATTATTCCTGAAACTAAAAACCTGAGCTTAACTCCTTTTTCTATTCAGGAATCGTCGGTAAATAGTTATAGAAATGCCCACGGAAGCTTTACCGATAATATTGATTTTAAGGATTTTAATAGAATCAATACCATCGAAGATATGTTTGCCGATGGCTATTATGTGCATACTTTTAATAAACTCATTCCGTGGCAGGACTATTTTACAACCCACCCGGAATACTTTGCCTATCAGAACGAGAAGCATATCATCGATCAGCTTTGCCTTTCGCAACCCGATGTGCTGCGTTTAGTGAAAGAAAAACTTCGTGCGGAAATGGCCCTGCAGCCCGACAAGCAGGTTTGGTCGGTGAGTCAGGGCGATAATTTCTCCTATTGTCAGTGCGAAAAATGCAGCCGGATTATTGAAGATGAGCAAAGTGCCGCCGGACCCATCATACGGTTTGTGAACGATATAGCCCGGGAGTTTCCCAATAAAACCATTTCTACGCTGGCCTATCAGTACAGCCGCAAAGCTCCTGCCCTCACCAAACCTTTGGACAATGTTCAAATTATGCTTTGCACCATTGAGCTCAATCGAAGCAAACCCATAGCTCAGGACTCCACCAGCGTTTCTTTCCTCCGCGATCTCGAAGACTGGGGGAAAATTACCAACCACATCTATCTGTGGGATTATACGGTAGATTTTGCCCATTCCATAAGCCCATTTCCCAATTTGCACACCCTCCAGCCCAATATTCAGCTTTTTGTAAAAAACCATGTGCACGAGCATTTTCAGCAGTCGAATATTGGCGTAGGTCATGAGTTTTCGGAGCTCAAGTCGTTCCTTATATCAAAGCTGCTCTGGAATCCGAATGTTAATACCGACTCCCTGATAACCCAATTTACCAACGAATTCTACGGACCCGCAGCTCCCCAAATTCGAAAATATATCTTTCGCCTTCAGGATGAAATCGTTAAATCTGGTGAATGGCTCGATATTTACGGGCCGCCAACTTTGCACCAAAATACTTTTCTCAGCGCCGAAAACATAAAAGCTTACAACCAATATTTTGACGAAGCAGAGAAGCTTGTTAGTTCGGAACCCGAATTTCTATTGCACGTTCGAACCGCCCGAATGCCGCTTCAATACGCCATGATGGAGATAGGGAAAAACGATATGTTTGGCCCGAGGGGCTGGTATGTGGAAGCCAATGGAGATTTTATAGCCCGAAAGGAGATGACTCAGACTCTGGAAAATTTCTATCGAACAAGCATCGCCTGCCAGTCGACCCCGGTGAACGAGTCGGGCTTATCGCCTAAGGAATACTACGAATCCACCCTTCGCTTTATCGATGTACAGGTGAAGGGAAATCTGGCTTTCCGCAAAAAAATGACAGCACTGCCCGAGCCCTCTGAGCAATACAGTCAGGGGAATCTTGATTATCTGACCAACGGCGTGCGTGGAGCCAACGACTATAAAGTCCACTGGCTGGGTTGGCATGCCACCAATTTTAGCCTCACCCTCGATTTAGAGCAGGTTTCAACGGTTAATACCATAGAAATGAGCACCTTATACGATCCTAAGAGCTGGATTCTGCATCCCCTTTCGGTGGGTTGTTCGGTTTCGGAAAATGGGTTGGATTACCAGTTTATTGGCAAAAAAACAGTAGATGACGACCAGCGAAAAGAGCCTGTGAATCGTTTATTTACCTTTGAAACCGCAGGAAAGAGTTTTCGGTATATCAAATTCGATGTGGAAGGCACCCTTCATCTTTTCCCGTGGCATCCTTCGGCAGGCGGCGAATCGTGGGTTTTTGTGGATGAAATAGTGGTTCGATAAAAAGTAAAAAAAGCAAGCATGAGAAGAAAAGCAGTATTGGTTTTGGTTTTGCTGGCAGGGGCTTTAATGGTAAATGCCCAAATCTATAAAGACCCCAAACAGCCCGTGGAGGCACGAGTTCAGGATTTATTGAACCGAATGACATCCGAAGAAAAATTCTGGCAGCTTTTCATGATTCCTTTGGAAGAAAATCCTCAAATGGAGAAATACAAAGCGGGCATTTTTGGCTTTCAGATGAATACCGCCGGACAAGCCAGCGAAGCAGCGGGGCAAATGCTCAACTACGCATCGAGCCAAACAGCCTTTCAAACCGCCGAAAAAGTTAACGAGATACAAAAGTTTTTGATGGAAGAAACCCGTCTGGGAATCCCCATGATTCCCTTTGATGAGGCCTTGCATGGTCTGGTGCGACCCGGAGCCACCGCTTTTCCCCAATCCATAGCCTTAGCTGCAAGTTTTAATACCGCCCTCATGGATAAAGTAGCCAACTCCATAGCCATGGAATGCAAAGTGCGGGGAATCAGGCAAATATTATCGCCGGTGGTGAATATTGCCACCGATGTTCGCTGGGGTCGCACCGAAGAAACCTACGGCGAAGACCCATTCCTCACTTCCGAAATGGGGAAAACCTTTGTGCGTGCTTTCGAAGACCTCGATATCATTACCACTCCCAAGCATTTTCTGGCCAATGTGGGCGATGGTGGACGCGATAGTTATCCCATTCACGACAACGAACGTTACCTCCGCGAAATTCACCTTCCGCCTTTCGAAGCTTGCTTTGGCGAAGGACATTCCCGCTCGGTGATGACTTCCTACAACTCGCTCGACGGTTCTCCCTGCACCGCCAATAACTGGCTTTTGAACGATTACCTGAAATCGGAGTTGAAATTCGATGGCTTTGTAATCTCCGATGCTGGAGCAACCGGAGGGGCCAATGTGCTGCATTTCACCGCCAAAGACTATGCCGATGCCACCGCAAAATCCATCACCAACGGTCTCGATGTGATTTTTCAGACCAGCTACGAGCATTACCAGCTTTTTCAACCACCGTTTCTCGATGGTACTATAGATTCAGCTTCTATCAACCGCGCTGTGGCCAGAGTGCTGAAAGCAAAATTCGAGTTGGGACTCTTCGAAAATCCTTATGTGGAACTGAGCCAACCCGCACTAAAACAAGGCTTTCCAGATCATAAAGCCGTTGCTTTGGAAGCCGCTTTGGAATCTATTGTTTTGTTGAAAAACGAAAACCAGCTACTTCCGCTTTCGCGAAACCTAAAAAACCTTGCTGTGGTTGGCTCCGATGCTGTGGAAGCCCGATTGGGTGGGTATAGCGGCCCCGGAAATGACAACGTGAGCATTCTCGATGGAATTAAAAATCTGGTTGCTCCCGAAACAGAAATACTGTACTCGAAGGGAAGTTCCCGCAAAATTGAAGATTTTACAACAATTTCCTCAGCGTTTTTGTCATCGGAAACTGATGGAAAAACCACTGCCGGACTTCGGGGGGAATATTATCCGAATACCACATTCAGCGGCGTTCCCGTGTTTGTTCGAACCGATGCTCAGGTTGATTTTCAATGGACGCTTTTTTCTCCCGATCCCGAAAAACTTGACTATGATTTCTATGGCGTCCGCTGGAACGGAAAACTCGTTTCGCCCGTGAGCGCAACTTTGAAAATTGGCCTGGAAGGCAACGATGGCTTTAGATTGTTTATTGATAATCAATTGATTATTGACCAATGGACCAAACAAAGCTTCCACCGAACTGTTGCCGATTTCGATTTTAAAAAGGGTCAAACCTACCAGATAAAAATTGAGTTTTACGAGCCAACGGGTAACGCCCGCATCAAGCTCCTTTGGAATTTAAATCAACTCAATTTGCAGCCTCAGCTGGAAGAAGCTCTTGAAATAGCTCAAAAAAGTGATGTCATTGTGGTGGTGGCCGGAATTGAAGAAGGCGAATTTCGCGACAGAGCCCTGTTGAGTCTGCCCGGAAATCAGGAGGAACTTATACATTTAATGGCCGGCACAGGGAAACCTGTGGTGGTGGTTTTGGTGGGCGGAAGTGCCATTACCATGAACTCGTGGATAAATCAGGTGGATGGCATTCTGATGGCCTGGTATTCGGGCGAAGAAGGCGGAAACGCAGTGGCTCAGGTGCTTTTTGGTGATTATAATCCAGCGGGTCGTTTGCCGGTTACTTTCCCCATTTTCGAAGGACAGCTTCCGTTGGTTTACAACCACAAACCCACAGGCCGTGGCGACGATTACGACAATCTCACCGGACAACCCCTTTTCCCTTTTGGTTTTGGACTGAGCTATACTCAGTTTGCCTATTCAAATATTTCCCTCGACAAAAACACCATGTCGCCCCACGATACCGCTATTTTATCTGTAGATATTGCCAATGTGGGAAAAATAGCAGGCGACGAAGTGGTTCAGCTTTATGTGCGCGACGAGCTATCTTCACTGGCACGGCCCATTGCTGAGCTCAAAGCCTTCCGTAGAATCCATTTAGACAGCGGGCAAACACAAAAAATGCAATTTCTCATTACCCCCCAAATGCTCACCATGCTCAACGGGCAAATGGAAAAAGTGGTGGAGAACGGCGATTTCAGAATTATGGTGGGTTCCTCATCCAAAGATATCAGGCAGAAAATAAAGCTCAAAATTAATAATTAAATTGTGAATTAGCCTGGTTTTCATATTTATACCGAAAAAAAATCATGGTATACCAACCAAATTTCTTCACAGTAAAAAATAATTAACTTTGTTCTCAATAGATATTCACTAGATGAACTTTGAAGAAAAATATTTAAATAAAATAATTTGTGGAGATTGCTTGGAAGTTATGCGAAAGATGCCAGACAAATGTGTCGATTTGGTAGTAACTTCTCCTCCTTATAATTTAAAAAATTCAACCGGCAACGGAATGAAAGACGGAAGAGGAGGCAAATGGGCAGGAGCAGCACTTGTAAATGGGTATTCTCATCATGATGATAATATGCCACATGAAGAATATGCGCAGTGGCAAAGGAATTGCTTAACTGAAATGTTTCGATTAATTAAAGATGATGGTGCAATATTTTATAATCACAAATGGAGGGTTCAAGACGGGTTACTTCAGGATAGGCAAGATATTGTTAGTGGCTTTCCTGTAAGACAAATTATCATTTGGCGCAGAAAGGGAGGAATAAATTTTAATGCTGGTTATTTTTTACCAACTTACGAAGTTATTTATCTTATTCCAAAACCAAAGTTTAAACTGGCACCTAAAGCAAATGCATATGGTGATGTTTGGGAATTTACCCAAGAAATGAATAACCAGCATCCTGCTCCTTTTCCTGTTGCACTTATTGACAGGATAATTTCATCAACAAATGCGAATATTATTTTAGACCCCTTTTCAGGGAGTGGAACATCAGCTGTTGTTTCTTTGGGTCTAAAAAGAAATTATATCGGAATTGAGCTATCCCCAGAATATTGTGAAATGTCAGAGAAACGACTTGAAAAAAACAAAAAACAAAGTGAACTTTTAAAATATAGGCCATTAACTCTATTTCAAGATATAGAATGAAAATATACACAAAACCGCAGCTCATTGCTGAACTAAAACAGATATCGTCTCAAGGCTGGATAGAAAATAAAAGACATGGGAATCATGGTGGAATTGGAAACACTCTTGAAGATTTATTAGGTATAGCTGAAAATAACTTACCAATTCCTAATGCAGCAGAATGGGAATTAAAATCACAAAGAATAAATACATCTTCATTAACAACCTTATTTCATATTGAGCCATCTCCCAGAGCCATTGGTTTTGTACCACAGTTACTCCTGCCAATATATGGATGGAAACACAAGGAGGCTGGAAACAAATATCCAGAACCAGAAATGTCCTTCAGACAAACAATACATGGTAATTCAGCAAGTGATAGGGGTTTTATGGTTAAGATTGACCGGCAAGAAAATAAAGTACTAATATCATTTGATGCTAAAAAAGTTTCAGAAAAACATTCAAATTGGTTAAAGAAAATTGAAAATAGTATAGGCTTAAATGAACTGAATCCGCAACCATACTGGGGATTTGATGATTTAGCAAATAAAGCAGGAACAAAATTATTAAATTGCTTTTATGTACAAGCTGAAACTAAGAAGGTAGACGGATTTGAATTTTATCACTACAAAAAAGTAATGATGCTGCAGAAATTCAAATTCGAAGGTTTTTTAAATTCGTTGGAAAAAGGAAATATCCTTGTGGATTTTGACGCAAGAACAGGCCATAATCATGGAACAAAATTCAGAATGAGACAAAACTGTTTACCAGATTTATACGAAAACGTTACTGTGATAGTATAGAAATACTAATTAATGTACTCTCATGTAAACTTCAAAATACTCTTTTATAAATAATCCAATATATTTTCTTTTTGCTAAAATATCTTATAAAAACCGTAAAAAAAGCTATCGAAAATAGGCATTGCTTTTTCTGCGAACTTGACTACATTTGAACTTACAAGTTTAAGTTCAATCCAATCATTGCCACATGACAAACCAATCGAACCTGAATAAAACCCTGGGTTTAGGATATGTAATCATTTTTGTGATTGCCAATATTATCGGATCGGGAGTTTACAAGAAAATAGCCCCCATGGCTGCCGAACTCCATTCTTCTGTCTGGATTCTTCTGGCCTGGATTGTGGCAGGGATTATCACGCTTTTTGGAGCATTGAGCAACGCGGAAGTGGCCGGATTGCTGGCCGACACCGGAGGCGAATATGTCTACTTGAAAAAAATCTACAACCGCTTTTTCTCCTTCCTCTATGGATGGTCGCTCTTTGCGGTGATTCAAACAGCCACCATATCGTCATTGGCCTACGTGTTTGCCCAATCGCTCAACAGCATTATTCCACTGCCCGAAGTGCTCTCATCGTTGCAGGGGTTTCATATCGGTGGAATATTTTATCCTTTTCAGGATTTTGGCATTAAACTCACGGCTATTTTGCTCATTTTACTGCTGACGTTTCTCAATATTTCGGGGCTGAAAAGCGGATTGCTGGTGAGCAAAATCATTATGTGGCTTGTTTTTGGCGGACTTTTTATCATTGTGGTTTTTGGCTGGATCAATGCCGGGGATTTGCCTTCCAATTTTCTGAATTTTAGCGATTTGTCCAATGGATCTGTCACCATTTCATCCTTTTTCACGGCCATGCTTGCTGCTTTCTGGGCCTATCAGGGCTGGGTTTCGGCGGGTTATATCGGAGGCGAAATAAAAAATGCCCGACACAATCTGCCACGGGGCATAGTTATTGGCGTTTTATTGGTGATTGCCATCTATATCCTGGTGAATATCACCTATCTGGCTTTGCTTTCCATTCCCGAACTGGAGCTGGTTCATGCATCAGGAAATCAGATTGCTGCTGTGGAAGCTGTTAGAAGTTTCTGGGGAACTGCAGGCGTTCTTTTTATATCGCTGCTTATTCTGCTCACCACACTTGGCTGCACCAATGCCAGCATTCTCAGCGGCGCCCGACCCTATTTTGCCATGTCGCGCGACAGGCTTTTCTTTGCCAGCGTTGGTAAAACCAATAAAGCTCATGTTCCGGGAAACTCTCTCCTATGGCAAGGAATCTGGGGCTCGGTGCTTGTTTTGCTGGGCACTTTCGATCAGCTCACTGATATGATAGTTTTTGCGGTTTTCATTTTTTATGGCGCCACCACGCTGGGTGTTTTCATTCTTCGCAAAAAAATGCCCAACGCCCACAGGCCTTATAAAGTCTGGGGATATCCCATCATACCAGCCATTTACATTCTGTTTTGTGTCTACCTGATTTATAATACCATAAGCGCTCGTCCGCGCGAAGCCATGCTCGGAACTGCACTCATGTTGCTGGGAATTCCGGTGTATTTTTATCTCCTCCGCAAGTACGGCAAAACCCATGAGCAAGAGAATGAAGAAGATAAATTGGAGAATTAACGGCAATTAGCACATCCAATTGGTTCATTTATGGATAGTTTCGACTATTTTTGCCGCCTGAAATGATTTTATTGAATGAAGAATATTTTTAAAACCATTGGTTTAATCCTTTTGTTGATGGGCTCTTCAACAATTTTGGTGGCCCAAAACAAGCCATATAAAACCGTTTTAACCGAGCTTCAAACCCTGCAAAAAAAGCTTTTGCCCGATAAAAGAGATGCTGTTCTGACTTTTGATTTCAGAGATACACTGCAGCCCAAAGTGGTTCTTTTTGGCGAAACAAGTCTGCCCGAAGCCAAAGAGCAAATCATTGCCCTGCTGCAAGCCGAAAATATCCCGTTCAACGATTCGCTTCGGCTTCTGCCATCTGCCATTCTGGGGACAAAAACCTGGGCTTTGGCCAATTTATCCGTTTCGAATATGCGCGCACTTCCCAGCGATGCTTCGGAGCTGGTTTCGCAGGTAATGCTCGGAACTCCGCTTCGCGTGCTCGACTACAACAACAAATGGTACCGCATTCAAACCCCCGAAAAATATATTGGCTATATGGATACAGCGGGGCTCAAACTTCTCACCGACCAGGAAATGGAAACCTGGAAACGAGCCAATCGTTATGTTTTCGACGATATTGCTGGTTTTGTTTACCAATCGCCCCACCGCAATGCCGAAATCGTTTCGGACCTCATTATGGGTGATATTTTTGTTGTGGAAGGTAAAAAAGGTAAATTCTTGAATATCAGATTTCCCGATGGACGAACCGGTTATGTTCTGAAATCGCAATGTATCTCGTTCAACGAGTGGATTCAGCGGGAACCCAATGCCAAAAATATCACCTCCACCGCCGAACAAATGATGGGCTCGCCCTATCTCTGGGGTGGAGCTTCGGCCAAAGCCACCGATTGCAGCGGCTATGTAAAGCTGGTGTTCTATCGCTACGGAGTTATTCTCACCCGCGATGCATCGCAGCAGTTTCGCTATGGCGATGTGGTTGATTTTACCACCCGCGAAAATCTGAATGCCGGCGACTTGCTTTTCTTTGGCAAATCGGCAGCGCGGGTAACGCATGTGGGCATTTATCTGGGCGATGGAGATTTTATTCATTCATCGGGAAGGGTTCATATCAGCAGCATCGATCCGGCCAGCCCCAAATTTCATTCCGCCCGAAATACTGTTGGAGTCAAACGAATTATCAACGCTAAAAATACCGAAAGCATTGTAAAGGTGAAAAATCACCCGTGGTATTGTATTCCTCAGTAAATTTGAGCAACTAAAAACTACCAAATTATGGCCACACATCATGGTAACAGGTTTTTTGCTGCTTTGTCCCTGGCGCTCCTTTTCCTTATTTTTCAATCATGCAATGGCGATTCGGGCTCGTCGAACGATGGAACTTCGCTCTTGGAGAAAATTGAAACGGTATTTGAAGACGAAGCTCCAGAAGCCTGGGAACCCGCCCAAACTCTTTTACTTTTACCCCAAAAACCATCCCCCAATCAGCCTTTTCGCCTATTGGCCACGGGAGGAAAAAATATTGAAGATGCCAAAATTCTGGTAACCGGACTGGCCGGGAAGCTGGAAAAACAATCATCAAAAACTAGTGGTGAATTGCCCTTTCGGCGCATGGACAGTTTTGCCGGAACCACCGTCGGACATTATAAAGCCGTTCTCATGGTTGGACAAAAAGAAGTGAGTTCTGTGGAGTTCGATGTGGCCGAACCAGCAAAAACAGCATCGCCAGGCATCGTTTGGAAAACCACCCGCAGTTGGGATGTGGCCACCGAAACCCTTTACTCGGCCTGGGTAAATGCCCTTTTCGAAGGAAGCAATGAACAGACTTCCTGGGCATCGCTGCATGAAGTTACCGAAAACCCTGAGCGGAATTTTTTGCACAACTACCTGCAAATGAACGAAGACGACAAGGAAAATAAAACTAAGGTCATCATGGAGCCCGACTGTGCCGATAATCCGTTTTTTCTGCGGGCTTATTTTGCCTGGAAACTGGGTCTTCCCTTTGGCTATCACATTAGTGACCGCGGATATCTGGGTAAAAATCCCGGCACCGGCCAATGGGTTACCAACGAAACCTCCGCATCGCGCAGCCATCCGGTTTTGGCTTTCAACTATTTTGTGAGGCGCATGATGGATGGGGTTCATTCCGGCACCGCCCGAACATCGCTCGACAACGAAAATTCCGACCATTATCCACTGCCTTTAAACCGCGAATCGTTGAGACCTGGAACGGTTTATGCCGATCCCTACGGGCATACTTTTATCTTAGTCAGCTGGATTCCGCAAAAGAAAGACAAGCCCGGAGTGTTGCTGGCAGTGGATGCCCAACCCGACAAAACCATTGCCATCAAGCGATTCTGGAAAGGGAATTTTCTGTTTAATACCGTGGAAGTGGTGGGAGAACCCGGGTTTAAAGCCTTCCGGCCTATTTTGTTTGAGAATGGAAAGCTGAAATTGGTGGACAACGCATCGCTAAGCACCTGGCAAGGACTGGCGCCCTATTCGCTGGAGCAACGAAAAATGCCCATGGACACCTTTTATCTGAAGATGGAACGACTCATCAACCCCAAGCCTTTGGAACCCGAAGTTGCCTTGAACAGCCTGATACAAGCGCTTCACGAGCAGCTTTTGGTGAGGGTGAAATCGGTGGATAATGGCGAGAAATACATGAAATCGCATCCCGGCACTGTGATATCGATGCCTTCGAATGCCAAGGGTGTGTTTTTGGCCGGCGGACCCTGGGAAGATTTTTCGACCCCCAACCGCGATTTGCGGCTACTTATAGCCATGGATGCAGTTTTGAATTTCCCCGATCGGGTGGCACAATTTCCGGGGGATTTTAAAGTCTCCAAATCAAGCTCCCCCGACGAAATAAAGGTCAAACTCCAATCGATGATGCAATCGCGGGTTTCGGAGCTCTCCATAAGCTATACCCGCACCGATGGCTCACAGCAGGAGCTGAGTCTGGCTGAAATACTGAACAGACGAGCCGCTTTTGAAATGGCTTATAATCCAAACGATGGCGTGGAAATTCGCTGGGGAGCACCAGAAAACTCAGCTGAAAGAGCAACCTGCAAGCGGCATGCACCGCCCTATCAGCGCCAAACCATGGAAGCAGTGCGCAAATGGTTCAATCAGCGGCTGCATCCACCAACTTAGGTTTTGGGTTGGGGAATTAATAATTTCTTAGGTTTTTACTTGTAGAGCAGGCGAGCGGTCTTGGAACTTCATCACTTCGACTTTCCCAGCTGGCGCGGATTTTTAATCGTGCATATTATATCTCTGAATATCATACATTTAAATTCATTTTTTAGCCTAACTTTTTCATCGAATGCAATCAAACCGCTATCCAATACTAACAGGCAAACCGATTTCACGATAAAATTTAATCAAATGTAGGAATTTTTGTAAATGGGTATAGAGCTATATCGGATTATTCTGCAATTGGGTGCGGAAAGCATTTCCGCGCTAGCGGGGGATAACAAAAATACTATAGATAGCTCAATACTGTTTTTTATGATTTAGAATATTTAATAATTCAAATGATTGATTGTCGTCAAAGTCCATTCTCAAAATTCCTTTCCCCTTTTTAATATACATTTTTCGAATATTTTCAACATAATCTTCTTTAGTAATATATTCATAAACATCAAAAACTTCCAAACCTGCGATCATTAATGATTCAATGTGATTGCTTTCCCTCAAGTCAAAATATGCCGAAGGGTTTATATCACTTTCTAAAGATGAATGATATCCGTATTTTGAGATGATAATAAATATAGTTGATTCTGATTTATAAATATCAAAATACATTTTTTTCAATGATGTTATTTGTATCGGTAAAATTCTGGCACTATATTCCTTTAAACAACCTTCATTACACCTATAACCTGGTGGCTTTGTTGTTCTTTCTTGTTCAATTATAGAGCTAATTTTAAATTGCAAAACAGAATCATTCTCAAAATTCTTAAAAACAAGCGTATCATTTTCCTTATAAGGTATCCAGCTTTTATCATCGGCAGTAAGTTCAGGACAATTAACATCTTTACAACAGCTATTTGATATAATAATGATAATCAATATACTCAGAACTAAAAGGCTATAATTTTTCATATTCGGTAATTATGTTGATTTCTTCCGTTTCAATACTATCGTTAATTATGGCAGTTGTGGTTAACAATGTAGAAAAGCTGTTGTTTGTTATTTCGATAATTACTAAAGTATCAATCCCCCCGCTGGCGAGGATTTTTAATCCGTGCATTGTATATCTCAGATTATCATACATTTAAATCCATTTTTCTATCCTAACTATTTATGGAATGCAATCAAACCACGATTTCATTTTAGCTGGCAAACCACTTTCGTAATAAAATTTAATCAAATATAAGAATTTTTGTAAATGGGTTTTGAGTTGTATCGGATTAATCTGCAACTGGGCACGGAAAGCATTTCCGCGCTAGCGGGTAGCGTGGATATTTAAATTGGCTTTATAATTTGCAATACTATGGATAATTTAAAACAAAATTATGCGCTTGCAGGCTATCAATATTCCACTGAACATATTTCAGTATTAAATTGTATTTAAATACAGTATCTATATCGCAATCGTATCGTTCCAAAGGGCTATTGATCTTTGATGTGTCAACTATGAATAGTTGGACATAATCATCCTTATTACTAAATACTTCTTCAATACAACTGCGATTACCTGCATAAAACAAATACTCATCATTTGGAAAAACATCAGTTCTACCTAATCGGCACAAACCATCAGCACCTGGTATTAGTCTCGAAAAAATAACGGTTGATGATGAATTATTATAAAACTTTATTGTTTTATGACAATTGGGACCTTCTTTCCTACAATTTGCTGCTGTTAGCAGTAAAAACAGAAAAATATAAAAAATATTTCGTTTCATTTTATTGTATTATTGATTCATATTGTATATATCTTTATTTCTTAGGCCTATTATAAAGTTAGCCCCCGCTGGCGCGGATTTTTAATCCGTGCATTGTATATCTCAGATTATCATACATTTAAATCCATTTTTCTAACCTAACTTTTTCATCGAATGCAATCAAACCACGATTTCATTTTAACAGGTAAACCGCTTTCGCAATAAAATTTAATCAAATGTAAGAATTTTTGTAAATGGGTTTTCAGATATATAGGATTAATCTGCAACTGGGCACGGAAAGAATTTCCGCGCTAGCGGGGGTGGCCTATCCACACGACCAGGATGCGCAAATGGTTCAATCAGCGGCTGCATCCTACTGCTTTGATAAAGTATTGGAAGTGATGCCGAAGTGATTAGTATAGAATCATAGACTCCCTGATGGACATTGCACAACTTGCTGTCTACATTAATTCATTTTGCAATAAAAAAGCCCCGGAGTAATTTTACACACTCCGGAGCCAAAACAAACTTACTCTATAGCTAATATTACTTAATCATCATTTGTTTTATAATCACATCATTATGAGTTGTAATCCTAAAAAAATAAAGACCCGATGATAAGGTTGAAGTATTCAACAATATGGAACTTTTGTTTACCCCCACTTCCATCAATTTTGTGCCAGCGGAATTATAAACCATAACTGACTCGATTGAATTTGACGAATTAATTGCAACATACTCTGATGCCGGGTTAGGATAAATATTAATATTTAGGTCATTTTTATCAATGCCAACCGTTGTAGCCACAAATTGAACGATTACCTTAACATTTTCATTTTCGTTATTCATATTAAAGAATTCGTACTCAATAAACGAATCACCATAATTACCTTGTGGTAAATAATGTCCAGAAAATTGCTCTTCTTCAGTTGATTGGCCAGGAGTTAGTGTTAAGAAACCCGGAGATTCGTCAATATTTGGCGGGTAACAATTAGCTCCCCAACAAAATTGGTTCAAAGTTTCATCAATCATTTGCAATTGATTTCTTCGAACTTTTACATCCATACTTTGATCTGTATTGTTAGAAACAATGGCATGGGCAACCATTTCCATATCTGTTGCAAGCCCAGTCACAATCATGGTATCTGCAATGGGTTCACCTTCCCACTCTAAAGTCAACGATTGTGAAAAACCATTTACCGATATTAATAAGATTGAGATTAATTGCACAAACGTGGTTTTAATATTTTTCATGACCAAAGCTTATTTTATAATATTCAATTTAGATATGTAAGCCTCATTGTTCATGATAACTCTTACAAGGTAAGTGCCATTCGCAAAGTCCGAAACATCGATGATACATGAGCCTTTTACGTTTTGCTTTTCCAACATCAGCTGACCATTGATATTGTAAATATGGATATTGCCTTCGGAAATATTTGAGATTTTCAGTTCATTTTTGGCCGGATTGGGATAAACTAATAGATTTCCAGCTGATTCAATATCATTAATCCCTGTAATAAGTTCCTCTTTAGTTCCATTAACAATAGTTCCTAAATTGTTGTCCATCAGCATGCCAACGATTTCAAGGTTTTCAGTGTTCCAATTATCGGGAATTGTAATCGAAAAATCATAGCTGTGGGTTTCTCCGACATTCACTGTTTCAGGAAGACTTCCTTCGGCTCCTTCAAAACCTCCCAGAATAGCGCGGGCCACATCCTGGTAAACCATATCAGCAGCTGGAACAGGGTCTGGCAATAATTCAAAACCACCCATGGGGCCCATTACACCCCCTGAATAATAATTGGCCTGGTCCCAACCAGCCCCAGTTCCGGTTACATGGTTTTCTTTAATAATTGCATTAAACCGGTAATTATTTACCTGCGCCACAAAATCAGAGGTAAGCGTAAATGTGAGTTCTCTTGTTGTGGAATTAAAGGATTTGTTTTCGATGGCAATACCTGCTGGTGAAATTTTACTCATTCTATTGAGATAGGCAGTTTCCAGCTCCGATGGATCGACGAGTAAAGTCCTGTCAGCAATAACTCTCGGATAGGTATATTCAATCATCGGCCCAAAGCTGGCATCATACTCATCAACCATCATGGGATCTCCATTATGAACTGCAATACCAATAAATGTTTCAGGATATTTCATTTGCATCGAATCCATATAAACAATACCCATTACACACCAGCCACACCAGGTTCCTGTTCCTTCTTCACCAACCACCATTTTAGAGGGAATGTATTCCACAATATTCAGATTGGCATTTATTATATCATTTTCCGGCCTTTCATCGCCCGAGAGTTGACTTGTAACTTCCACATTATAATTTCCCGGTTGGGCTGACCAGGAATCAAACAAAACCTGGACTTCTTCGCCTAAAGCAAGATTGGTTACAGTTTTGGTTGATGTATAACCATTATCATTTATTGCGCAAGTTACAGGGAAGCTAATTGTTTGTAATCCATAATTTCTTACTGTAGCTTTAGGAATAACGTTGCCTTGCAGAAGGAAAGGATCCATATCTATAGAAACCATGCCTGCATTAAGGTTGATGGATGATCCGGTCAAAATCAGCGTATAATCTTCCCATTCACCTGCCCATAGATTGGCACATGGGTCGGGAGATGAAGGCTCCAAAAAACACGAACCGACCCGCATCACAGTAGCACCTGGTAAACCATTCCCCGGGATTGTGATGGGGATTTCGTATAGAACATCGCCCTCTACCATTTCAAAATCGGTTACAACCAGTTCATCAGCTGTAAATTCAATATCTTGATTTAAATCAATCCAAATGCTTATATATTGACTCTGGAAGCCTACGGCCACACTGGCAACATAATCAGAACCTATCTCAGCGGTTCCTTCCATTTCTGTGAAATCGCCATAGCCATTATAACTACAATCACTGTTATTGTTTTCAATTCCTGCAAAGGCAAAGTCTGTTATGCCATGAAAATAACCAAAGTTACAGTCAGCTGTTGGCACACAATACCCATCGGGATCGTATACTGCGAAATCGCGTTCAATCTGGTCATTATCCAGGTTCTCATCACCAGGTAGTAATGTGGTGACATAGGCTGTATAGTTACCTATAACTGAGGTCCAGGGATCAAAGGAAACTACTTGTGGTTCGCCAAAAGTAAGGTTTGAGACAGATTTCGTAGATGAGAAAACAATGTCTGTACCTTCATAAATCTCCAAAATGACATCACATGATACTATTTCTGACCCATAATTGACGATTTCAGATGAAACATTTACAACATCTCCTCCAAAAATAAGATTGTCAAATCCAGAAATAGAGTTAGGTGAAACATCGAAAGATGCCTGCTCACCTAGCGTCACATTATCAATATACCAAGCGTCTAGAAGAAAGCTATTGTCCTCAAATTTAAAACAAAACTGAAAATTTTCTGAACCAAGATCCGCATTATTTAAAATTAATACCTCAAATGCACTGTAATCATCTGTATTTGTGATATTTAATTCCCAAACCTGGTTCCAGTTTAAACCGCCATCGCTTGTTGTTTCCACGCTTACCCAAAATCCACCTCCTTGAACATAGTTATCAATAAAATGCAAAAAAGACAAACTTAATTGGCTGTATCCATTGGTATTAATCACTGGAGAAACCAATCGGGACGTACCCAAAAAAGCAGGGTTATAGAACATTTGTAATTCAGGAATTGTTCCACCTGCTGTGTTGGTCTCTGATGTTCCCCAGTTTTCTATTCCTTCTCCCATTACCATCCAGGCATCTAATCCTGCGGAGAAATCTTCGTAAAATACTATTTCTTCGATTGACTTATTCCACGCATTAGAAGCATTCATTTTAGTGATACTGCTCTCCTGACTATTACTGTGATTTAAATTGACATTTCCCTGGGCCATGGTGCTCATGAAAATGGTAAAGCAAAAAGCAAATAAGCTTAGTTTAAGTAAATTTGTTCGCATAACATTCAATTTTAATTGTTTAGACATTTGTTTACTGTGAAAAATTAATCTATTGCTTCATTTTTCGCTCTTCTTGAAAAATTTCTTTTCCTCAGATTCAAGTAATTTCGACCTGTTGTTTAATTCCGACAAAACCTTTTTTAGGATACGACTCTGCAAATTGGATTTTTCGAGGATCTCATCTATTTTATTCGAGTCCATTCCGGTTTCGATTTTATTTTTGTCAGGTTTCATAAAATGCACTTGTTAATCCGATGTAAAAATGAAAAAATGAATTTCCCGACAAAGGAAAATGACCATCAATTAATAAGCTAATTTTAGAGGTAACAATAAGGCATCACCCATTTTTTAAAGGGTAACAAAAAGTGTACAGCGGAAATTTGCTGTTATGAAAATGGTGTTAAATAGCTACAATTGAGTAAGATATGCAATCAGATTCTCATCTCTGTCCAACCCAAGTTTTTTGCGCAACCGATACCTTGCTGTTTTGATACTTTCGGATGACTGATAGGTGATGGTGGAGATTTCTTTTGAAGTCATATTGAGGCGAAGAAAGGCACAAAGTCTGAGTTCGTTGGGAGTAAGATCGGGAAATTGCCTGCTCAGACTATTATAAAAGTCGACATGTACCTCCTGAAACCTAACTTCAAATTCAGTCCAGGTGTCGTGAGTAATACTTTTGTCGAGCTCCATAATAACATTATTTATAACCGTTTCATTATTTGCTATTTCACCCTGATTTGTGTTTTTTAATTTGTCTGATATTGTAGAAATAAATTCATTCTTTTTCAGCAAATACATCACATTGGTTGTAAGCTCTTTATTTTTAAATTCCAAATCTTTCGACAGCTTTTGTTTTTCAACCATCATCATTTTTTGTTCCAGATTTTTTCTGCGTAGCCGGTTATGTTGCAAAACATACAGAAAAACAATTAGCAGAAGAGATGCCCCGGCACTTATGATGATTAGCAAATAAATGAGTTCTTTGCGGTCATGTTCTGCTTCAATCAGTTCATTTTCGAGCTTTTGCTGTTTCCTCTCTTTGTCAAATTCGTATTTGAGTGTTAACTCCGTAATTTTTTGGTTATTTTTTATTCTTAATAAGCTATCATTAAGCACAGTAAAGTTCTTATAATAAAAATAGGCGCTGTCTTTATTGCCCTCCTGGTGAAAAAGATCGGCAAGTTTTTTCGACACCTCGGTCATTATTTCCAGATTTGATGAAACTGTGGCACTGGACAGTGACTGATGATAATAAAAAAGAGCGTTTTCAAAATCTTTAAGTTGGAAATAGACATCTCCTTTGTGTCTGTATACGGTAGCGAAAATATAGGGGCGAGAACGCCAAAAATCATCAACCAAAATATCTGCGGCACTTTCCGATTTCTCAAATAGTTCAAGAGCAGCCATTATCCTGCCTTCTGAAAATGCAAGCCTACCCAGATTTGAATAGGTATTGGTGAGCCCATAAAAGTTTGAATTATCTTCTCCAATTTCAACGGCCTTATTCAAATAAAAATAAGCACTGTCGTTTTTGCCTAGCTGCAAATAGGTTGCGCCAATGTTATTTAATGTATTTCCGATATAGTAAGGGTCTTTCAAATGCTCAAATAATTCCAGCGCTTTTGAATAATACTCAAGGCTTTTATTATGATCCTCTAGTTTCGCATAAATGGTGGCAATATTGTTATAAAACCTTGGCATAAAAAGGCTGTCATTATGCTCCTCAGCTATTTGTAATCCTGTAAAAAAAGCATCCTGAGCACGGTATAAGTTGGCTTGCATATCGTATACATTTCCCATGGCCAGGTATAAGCGCGCCCTATCTCTTGGTTCAATAGTTTCATCAATAAGGTCTTTAGCGCTTAAAAAGAATTTCTTTGCTTCATCAAAATCATCCATTTTCATTTTGAGCCCACCCATTGCAAGGTAATTGTTAAATTGGCCTTCGGAGAATTTGTTCCTCAAAGAGATTTCCAGTCCATACCATGCAAAATACTCAGCCGAATCAATCTTTACTGGGGCATATAGGTCGGCCAGTTTAGCGCAAATCAGAGCTTTTTCATTTTCAGAAGGCTCGCTGGAATTGAATAATCTCAATAAACTATCTACACTAGATTGTGCGATAATTGTGGGAATACTTCCAAAACTGGTCAGAATTACGACCAGAAATCCAGCAATTCCCGAATTGAAATTGAATAGTTTGCGCATCAAAGAAAATGTATGATTTTTCATTTTACTTATCAAAAGTACGATTAATATTTTCTCCTGACAGCGATTTATGTATTTTCATGCATCGCAGAAATAAACTTAACTCAAGGTCAATCCACCGACAGGCCTGACAAACAAATCTAAAAACTATCCTAAATGGATCATTCTTTCTAAAAATCCGATGCTTCAATCTCTGGTTGAATAATTCCCCGTAAAGCAAGATGCTTCAGCAATCATGGTTCAAAAAAAGGTCACTTTCCGGATTTTATAGTCCTAAGTAGAGCAGAAAAAAGCTTGTTTTAAAAAAACCCCAATAAAACCAGAGTCTAATTGGGGTTCGTTTGCTTTTTTCTTACGCTTTCATGTGAGTGGAATGAACTGAATCAGAAGTAGAAAAATCTCTACACCACGCGCTCACCCGCACTAATCGTTATGGTAATTCTCTACCTTGCTTTTATTATCCTTTTGGCTTAAAAGCGAAACAACAACTAAAACCAAAGCTGAAAGCGGTATTGAAATGATGCCCGGATTGTCCAACGGAATGGGTGCGGCAGTTTTCAATAAACCATAACGCTCATACATGGATGGTGACAGCAAAATAATGATTACCGATGACAGGATGCCTGTAACAATAGAATAGGCAATTCCTTTGGCTGTTGTCTTTTCCCAAAAAAGCAGAAAAAGAATGGCGGGGAGGTTGGCAGAGGCTGCAACAGCGAAAGCTAAACCCACCAGAAAAGAAACATTCATGCCTTTGAAAAGTATTCCCAATAAAATGGCAAATATTCCAACTCCAAAAGCTGCTATTTTTCCCGCTTTTACTTTTTTCCTGTCGTCCATTTTCATGTTGAGGTACTTATCCATAAAGTCATGGGCAATAGCACCTGAAGAAGCAACAATCAACCCGCTCACGGTGCCCAACACTGTGGCAAAAGCGATGGCAGAAATTATGGAGAATAGACCGATACCGAAATACTTTGCCAACAACGGACCCGACATATTGCTGCTTTCAACATCGAGAACCCCATTTACCGATGCTCCCAAACCCATATAAAGGGTGAGCATATAGAAAAATCCAATGGCAGCTATGGCAACGATGGTCGATTTTCGGGCGGCGCGCTGACTCGAAACCGTGTAATAGCGAATCAGAATATGGGGCAGGGCAGATGTTCCCAGGAATAAGGCCAACATAAGGGAAACAAAATTCATTTTTGTCCAAAACGTAGCACCCGATTTGGTAGAAACTTTATAAAGCAATCCGGGATTAATCATATCGCGGCCTGAGGTGGGCGTCTGATACCAAACTGTTGTATTTTTTTCGGGTATTACCTTTTTCGTAAATCTGATCAACTCACTGTTTTCCATGGTCGAAAGGAACTTAAATGGGCCAATCGGACCAGTTTTGTCAACTTCAACACCATCGACCATGATTTTTGTGAGGTGACCTACCTGATAAAACTTTTCTGCCGATTTGGGCTCTCCGTTGTAAAGAGTGGTGCCATCGTCGGCCACAGATATGGAAAGCATTTCTTCGAGATGACTGGAGTCGCCCGATAATTTAAACCACCTCACCACTTCATTCTTCTCCAGGCTCACAAAGGTGAACTTACCTTCAACAGCCACAGCCTCTTTCATTTTATAGGTTGAATCGGTGGTTCCAACTATTTTCTGATCTTCAAAAACAGCACCTACTTTAATAAACTGATGATACTTATCTCCAGGATTTAAAGTGAACCCATTATTTAAAATATAAATGGTTAGAATGGTAGAAAAAATAATCAGCAACGATCCCTTAATAAATTGCACATAGGTAGTTGAGGTCATTCCGGCTGTTGCCACAATAAAAATTACTATGGTCCCAACAATCAAAACGCCAACATAGTGGGGCAATCCCAGCAAAGGAACTACCAGGTCGCCAGCACCAACCATTTGAGGAATGAGGTAAAAAACCGAAACTATTAACGTGCTGATAGAAGCGGTTAGCTTGATTGATTTTGAATTGAAGCGGGCATCCAACGCATCGGTAAAAGTATATTTACCCAATCTTTTTAGCGGTTCGGCTACCAAAAACAAAGCGACAACCCAACCTGCCAAATAACCAATGGAATACAGAAAACCATCATATCCCGAAAAAGCAATCATGCCGCAAATACCTAAAAATGAAGCCGCCGAGAGATAATCACCGGCAAAGGCAATGCCATTTACTCCCCAGTGAATATTTCCACCGGCAGCATAATACCCCGATGCCGATTTAGTTTTACGGGCAAAATAAAATGACAACCCCAAAACCGCACCAACAAACACCACAAAAATAATTATGGCCCAAATAGATACATCGTAAATCATATGTTTATCCTCCCCTATTTAATATTCATTTTATCTTCCATTCTCGTGCATATGGCATTGTAAATAAATCCCATAACAATGGCCAAAATAATCAGCCCAAATCCATAAACGATGGATAGATTTTGTTTTCCAATGACATGAACCCCCAAAAGCTCGGGGTTTATGAGACCTATCATCACAAAACCGCTATACAACAGGGTATAGACAATGAATAGGATGACTCCCAATTTTGATTTTTTTGCGGCAGCTTTGTCTGCTTCCATTTTTGCGGCAGGACCATGCATAGATTTTCAATTTTAATTACAAAAAATAGTTCGATTTATGAATCTTATCAGTGTCAAAACTAAGGATTAATTACTAAACAGGTTTATTTTAAAACACTGATTAACAACATTGATGTGCAACAACTTTTTAGCTATTTTTGAAAAAAATCCTGATGAGAATTGTAGAGAAAACGAGTTGCGAAACATGCAATCACAAATGTGATATCTTTCTTACTTCGAAAGAGATGAGATTGGAGCAGGAGTTGCATCCACGGCAGGTTGTTTACAAAAAGCATGAGTCCATTTGCCGGCAAAATGCGGTCGTAACTCACGCTATCATTCTCTCCGAAGGAGATGCAAAAATGTATATAGAAGGTATCAACGGGAAAAATATCATCCTTAACATCCTCATGCCTTCGAACTACATTGGATTGCTCGCAGTTTTTGGCTCCCCCAATTATTCCTATAATGTTTCCGCATTGACAACTTGCCATACGTGTCATATTGATATCGAGACGATTAAAAAGCTTTATTATCACAATCATAATTTTTTAATTCAGCTCAATCAGGCGTTTTGCGGTTCGGTATCTGCTATTATGAAGAAATTAATCTCGTTGAACCAAAAGCAGTTAAGGGGAAAAGTCGCCGAAAGCTTAATCTACCTTTCGCAACTTTATGGCTCCAATAATTTTTCGCTAACCATCACCCGCAAGGAATTGGGCGAACTTTCTGCCATATCGGAAGAAAATGCTGTTCGGGTTCTAACCGAATTTAAAAATGAAGGCATCATTGGTTTGAATGGTAAGATGATTGAAATTCTGGATTTGGCTGTGCTTCAGAAAATCAATTCAATAGGATAGAAATAAAATACACTCAGATTCAGCTTTACCCTTTGTAACTGCTCATAAATGTGGCACTCAGGCTGTCGTGATATCCATTCATCTGTGAAAAAACTTTTTTCAGAATCATGAGTTCCATCTCAGTTAACTTCTTGATTATGATATGATTGTTTACTGAAGATTTTCCACTGATTTGCAATAGCTGATGCTTGAGCCGTTGCTGCATCAAAAAATTGAAATGAAACTCAACCTCATCGGCTGTTACCTGACTAAAAACTTCCAGTGCGCGCAAAGCATTCACCCTTTCGATGGTACTTTTTGCGCGAATATCGTTGTGGAGCGCAAAAATGCGGGCAAACATGTTAACCGACGCCAGGGCGTTTTTTATGTCGATGGTTTCGGAGTGTTTCCCCATGCTCTCAGTTATCAGATTTCCAAAAACATTGATTGGGGGCTTAAAGGCATTGGCGGTTTGAGCCAAAAAGTAGAAGAAGGCAGTTCGCCCTTTCAATGCTTCAAAAACAGAAGCTTCGAGCTCGTCAAACAGTTGCTGATTGCCATAAACAATGCGCAAATCGAAAAATACTGTTATGTTTAGTATGTTCTCTGGTTCGGCATTAACAATCCAATCGGCAAAATAATCTTTCCAAACACCCAGCGGCTGACACCATTTGGGGTTGCTGGCCATATAGCCCCCATTGCAAAGTGGGAGACCAGTTTCATCAAGACTGGCACAAATTTTTTCACCAATTGCCAGAAACCGTTTTTGCAATTCATCGCTGGAAATATCGGGATGCTCCCCAAAAATTATGGCATTATCCTGATCTGAATTTAACGCAAGTTCCTCACGACCAGCGCTTCCAATGGCGACAAAGGCAAAGGGAACTTCGGGCAGTCCGCTTTCTTTCAATACCAGCTCAACGATTCTGCGGGTAATGCGATCGTTATATCCTGAAATTATAGAGCTCACGGTATTTGCATTGCCCATATCCTGAAGAACCGGCCTGATTAAATTGGGAATTTGTTTTCTGATGATTCCTAATTCCCGGGCGTTTCCACAATTGTCGATGGCTGCATCGAGACCCTCCGATGGATTTATATAAACCCCAAATAAATTATTCTTATCGAGCACTCCAACAATTTTGCCCATTGAATTTTTTACAGCGAGATGTGAAATATTGTTTTTAGCCATCAGGGCTGATGCTTTTTCCACCGACAAATTTTCAGGAATAAAAATCACCGGTGCACTCATGCATTCTGTTGCCAGCGCGGTATAGGGCAGTTGATTTCCCAGAAATCTGTTAATTAAGTCGTTATGGGTGATAATGCCTATGCATTTTTGATTCAATGTTACCAAAACATAATTAGACTTATGCATCGACATGATTTCAACTACTTCTGTCATGGTTGCGTCGCCGGGACAGGTAATTACCGAGCTGCGGTAATCGCCAATGGATTTTTTGTTTATCGTAAAAACAGTGTGGAGATAATCGGTATAGGTAGCTGATGGACTGTTGGTTATAGTTGGTTCAAACTCCTCCATAAACCCATTGCAATAGGATGGCTCCTTGGAATTTTCGATCCAAAAAATATTCAATCTAACATTCAAATAAGTGCTGTCCTTTTTTTGAAGACGAACAAACCTGTCAGTAATTTGACCCTTTTCCTTGAGCTCCCGAACAATCGTTCGAAAGGCAGAACTGGTTTCAAACAAACTCTTCAGCGAATTTTTCTTTAACTCATCCTCGTTAGAATAACCAAGCATCGCAACGAGCTGTTTGTTAAGCTGAGTTAGTTTCTCTCTATCCTGTAAGGTAAAATGAAAAATGCCTATATTACTATAATTCATTATGTTATGAAGCTGAGCCGCTGTTTTGTTAAGCTGAATCTTCACTGAACTATGCTCGCTTATATCGCGGAAAGTAAGCAGAAGGCCTTCCTTCTCAAGAAAACGAACGGGTAAAACTGTCAAAATAGCTTCGGTAGTTTTCCCCATTTTATCTGTAAGAAGAACTTCAAACTTCTTTTCAGTGGTTATTTGGGTAAAATCTATTTCTTCTTTCGATGAAAATATTTGTGAAAGAGGTAGTTTTTGAAGTTCCTCCCCCGAGTAATGCAACAAGGATTGCAGAAAATTATTCGAATAGGAAATGATGGAACCGTGAAGCAAAATAAGTCCTTCGGTCGATGATTCGAGCAAAGAGCGGTATTTCTCCTTCGATTCATGCAGTTGTTTTTCAGCCAATTGCCGCTCTTCTTCTATCCTTAAACTTTGATAGGTAATAAAAGCAACCATGAGCGAAATGATGGCACTGATTCCCACCAAAATCCAAATCAGATTGGTGGTGAGGGCCGATATTTCTCTTTCAACATCGTCAAGATAAATTCCTGTTCCGATGATCCAGCCCCAGGGAGCAAATTTTTTAACGAAACTCAGCTTCGGAACAATGTGGGCTGCATCATCCTTAAACTGCCATTTGTACCTGATGAACCCTTCCCCCGACTCATTGGCGATTCGAACGGCTTCCATAAAAAGCTTTTTCCCGTCAGGGTCGGAGAATTCCTGAAGGCTTTTTCCCGTTAATTCATGCACATAGGGATGCATGACCATGGAAGGGGTGAGGTCGGTAATCCAGAAATAGTCTTTTTTGTCGGTTCCATAACGCAGAACCTCAATCTCGTTCCTTGCTTTTTCTTTTGCTTCGTCCAAAGTGAGCACACCAGACAGAGCATCGTGGTTGTATTTATCCAAAATACTCCAGGCCGTATTGGTGAGCTCGTGAAGCATAATTTGCTTCTGATTGATGGCATTGTTTTCGAAAGCAGGAATTACAAAAGTAAAAACCGACAAGATAAAAAGCAGGATTGCCAGCACAGTTGGGAGGACAATCCTTTGAAAGAATGATGCATGCTTAACCTTTTTCATAAAATAAACCTGCGATTAGTGTTCAAAGATACAGCGTTTATGCTCAAATTGTTACTGTCGTAAATGGCAAATCCATTCACCTGACCATTGTCGGCCAGCGCCGGAATGGTGATGGTACAAACTTTATTTTTTATTTTCTTTTCGCCAAAAGAGAAATAGTTAAAGCCAGGAAAAAGTTGCGAAAAAAATCCTTCATCAGGGGCATTGAAGACTCCCATCCCCTCCATATGCATGTGGCCACAGATACTTACCTTGCAATCATTCTGCTCCAGAAAGTTAAAATGATTGAGCAGTTTCTTGCCTTCACCATGAAAGCTCGAAACATATCCCGTAAAACTTGGAAAAACAAAATGAGAGAATAAAACTTTCTGATTTCCAATTGATTTGATTAAAAATTCGGGCAACTGATTTAAGAAAGCGAAATCGCTCTCCTGAAGATATGTTTCACAATCGTCGGCATAATTCCACACTTTGCCATTTGATAATGAGTCTTTCTCCTCGGCGGGAAGCTCGTACCAATTGGTTGGAAACTGAAAGCCATTGTGATGCAGAGGGAATTTCTTCAGATGAAAAACATCGTGGTTGCCCAGCAAAATGTCGCTGCAATTTTGCTTTATCAGGTCAATACAAGCCGCCGCATCGCGGGTCTGTTCATATTTTGCCCTGGAATAGGAAAAGCCAAGAATATCGCCCAGACAAATGATTTGATCACATTTTTCACGCTCAATCATCGTCAAAGCTTTCTTCAGGCTTTCAATGTCTTCATGAATATCAGAAATGAGGGCAATTCGCATTTTTAATCAATTTTTAATTGCTCTGGGGTCATCTCAATTTATAGTTGATAACTCTACCCCCTTGTTTATCAAATATTTCGCAAAATTTGAAAGCATGAACTAAGTAGCATGAAGCTCACCAAACCTTTTATCTATTGAAAGCTTTCATTTTTCAAGTTTCATGTTTGCGGCTCAAAGCTACGTATAAAACCAAACAACACATCGATATGTTGACCAAATAAAAGCTTCTTTCTGCTGACTGAGCGGGGTAACTGGTTCGCGGTCGCGGTAATCGCGGTCACTGAGCGGAGTCGAAGTGAGCGGAGTCGAAGTGAGTGGAGTCGAAGTGAGCAGAAGTAAGCCGAAGCAAACCGAAGTCCAAATACCTGCTGCTCAAAGGCCAACTTATAGGCATTCTTATTTATCTCGGAATATTTAGTTTGTCAGGATTCTGTCTGCAATCCCAAACTTTCAGGATTATTATTCGGTCTTCATGTATTTCGTAGAATAAAATATATTCTTCAACAATTAGGCCTCTAATTTGGTCTAGTTTTGTTTTTATTCCTAATTCGGGATTTTTCGAGATCGTTGTAAGTTCTTTCTTAAACTTTTTATAAAGTTTTCTTGAGTATAGTCCACTTTTGTTTCTTTTAGTGAAGAATACAAGAATTTCTTGTAATTGAATTTCGGAATTTTTTGTCCAGATTACTTCACGCTTAGCCATTCTTCTACTTTCTGATCCATTTCTGATTGTGAAATAACATTTCCTTTTTTTGCTTCATTACTTGCAAAAAGCAATTCTTTCTCCTGGTCTGCGGTTAATTCGATAAAAAACTCCTTTTTCTTGTAGTCCAAAATGGTTTTAATAGCATTGAGCAAGTCAATGTCTTCAATTCTGGAGATTGTGTGAATTAGTTCTTGTTTCAACTGGATAGTATTCATTTTTTTGTTGTTAAATCCGTTATAAAATTACAAAATTTCTATGATTTCACAGAAATTCTAAGATGTTAATATTTTCGCATATAATGAATGCTAAAACTTGCACTGCACCTGCAATATTGCTTCCAGATTACCATCAGGATCCACAATATCCCCAGTTTTTTCTGTTCTATTTCGCTTTTGAAAACATATTTCTTTGGCGGGTGATATAATATTTGAAAAATCAGCAGACATAGGTAATTAATTGGATTTGGGGTGTTTTGGGTGATAAAATTATTAAAAAATCCGATATGTTGCAGGTTGTTTTACTAAAATACTATTCAAGGAAAAGGACTTCTCGATGGGCACTGTCCCGATAATGAATCGGGAGTGCTCAAAGTCCTTCATATTGTACGCTGGGCTTATTTACTTTTTCTTTTCAATCTCCTTTTAGTCCAATCTTTTGGATTTCGTTTATCATGAAAGATTGCCAAAATATAAAGAGTATCAACATTATCAATGTAATAGATACAGAAAGGGAATTTACCTACAACGAATTTTCTAATGTCATATTTTGCAATTGGAAATGCTTCTGGATTTTTTAAAATTTCTTTAAACGATGAATCAATAGCATTTATAAAGTCTCCATCTAATCCATCATTTAGTTCTTTGTAATAGGAAACTGTGTCCTTAATATCAATCTCTGCAAATGGCAGGATAATCAACTTTTTCATAAGGTCAAATTAATTCCCTTTTTAAATCCGACCATACTTTGCCATTTTTATTCTTTTGAAATGCTTTGTATCTTTTATCAAGCTCTTTTTCTAAATCTTTGTCAGATTTATCTTTGTTATCATTTTTAATTTCAATAAAGTCATAATCATCCTTTAAAGCTTTAAGCATATTTATTATACTTTTTGCTTTAGTTGATTTATCTTGAATAGTGATAGTATAAGTCATAACAATAATCTTTTAGCAAAGATACAAAGTATCGCACATTATTCAAACCGGTTTTTTTGCCTTTCAACGGTGGTGGAATGAGGTTGGGACGAGATTCGACTTGTCGAATCCGCACTGCCTGCCCGCAAAGCGGAGCCCCAGCCATGCCTTATACCACGTGCTGAATCTACCTGGCTACGCAGTTAGACAGGCTAAATCCCTTCGGGATAGCCCGTTTCTACGTGTAAAGATAGTTTTTTCTGTTTTCCGTATAAAGCTTTTTTATTAACCTTTAAAATTAGTTTTATACGTAGAAAAATCTCCTTAACTATTGTGGAACAGGCTATTATTTTGGGTTTATACATCTAGCCTACTCCCCAACCCCCCGATAGCCCCCAAAACGAAAAACCCTCTTCTGAAACCAAAATAGAGCGGCTTGGGAGGATTACTGGTGTCGATTTTTTTCTTTGTCCGATTTGTAAAGAAGGGCATATGGTTCGGGTTAGTGTTTTGCCTCGCATCAGGTCGCCAGGCTTTTTAGCTTATCCAGTACAATTACCCGAATAGTTGCGATTACTTTTTTTTTGCAGCCCGCCTGCAACTGGCGGAGCCATGCAGCATACTGAGAAAAACTGTATAATATGCAGTATTTTAAGCATTTATTCAATAGAAATCTTCCACAATACCACCAAAAACCAAACCATCGAATTCCAACCACAGGACACACCTAATCCCGAAAAAACAATAAAAAGCACAATAACTACATAGATTTTCACTTCTGAGACCGGGTTGGGGATGTAGCACAACACTGACTTCTCGCTGGGTCCCCGCTAGGCGGGGCAGGCAGTGCCGACCGCTCAAAGTCCTACTTATTACCTGTAGGTCATTCTTCATTCTATCTATTTTTTAAATAACATCTTAATGGTTTGTAATTTACTGTAATCTCTACCGTATATTTATTGCAATTTACGCAGGTTATCACTTCTTTTTCAGGATGTTTTTCCATTTCTTTTACTAAATTCGGTTGTCGGATAAAAGGTCGGGACAATGATATAAAATCTGCTTTGTTGGTTTCTAATATTTTTTCCATGAAAGATTTGGTTCGAAAACCACCTACTGAAATTATCGGTATTTTTACTTCCTGTTTTATTTTTGCTGCGTTTTCAATAAAATAACCTTCAGAGAACTTTGCAGCCTTTGTTAATCGTGTTTCTATCAAGGGGAAAAGCAGTCTTTTTATTAAATTCAGTTTTTCAAATAATTCTTTTTTCGGAATATCACCCTTGGTTATTGTGAAACCCGATTCTTTGATTCCCCCACTAACTTCAATGGCATCTACTCCCAATTCTTCCAGTCTTCTAGCTATTACAACGCTTTCGTTCATATTCAAACCATTCTTTATTTGGTCATCAGAATTTAATTTTACTAAAACAGGATAATCAATCCCAACAATTAACCTAACTCGCTTGTAGATTTCAATTAAAAATCGCATTCTGTTTTCAAGTGAACCGCCCCACTTGTCTTTGCGCCTGTTCGTATATGCCGAAAGAAACTGATTTACAAGATAGCCGTGTGCAGCATGGATTTGCACACCATCAAAGCCTGATTTTTTTACCCTTTCCGCAGCTGTGACAAAAGATTGGATTGTATTCTCAATTTGCGATTCGGTCATGGCAATCGGTTTAATACCCGTCAGCTTGTCTCTTATTCCTGATGCGCATAGCGGTTGCGTTCCAATTAATTCAGGTGGACATTGCCGTCCGCCATGATTGAGTTGAGCAACAATTTTTGCTCCATGCTCATGAACTATTGTGGTAAGTTTTTGCAATTCTTCAATAACTGAATCATTATCAATTACCATTACTTTATCAACAGCTCTGCCGTCCCGGCTTATAAAAAAATTACCGGGTATAATCAACCCCACATTTCCGGCTGCTAAACGGCTATAAATCTTGTAATATTTTTCAGTCAGGTGATTTTCTGAGTTGGTTAAGCATTCTACAGTTGCAGAACTGACAAATCGGTTCTTTATTTCTAACCGACCTATTTTATTAGGTGTAAATAGAATTGACATTTTCAATCATTTTAGGGATTCAACTTTGTTTTCAACGCTTTAAAGGTTTCTAAAGGCATTTTATAAATCATTGGATTTATTAACCACGTTGGAATACTCTGTGATGGTTCGGAATGAAAATAGTAAGTGATTTTAATATTTCCGGATTCCGATTCAAGCAATATATATCCACTTGCTTTATTTAGAATATAATCGCAGTCCATATTTCTATTTGTTCCCACAATAGATATTGTCATTTTAGTGGCATTCACTTTTTCAAAAACCATTTTATAATTCATACACTCATTTGAATAAGGCCAAGGATAATCTGTTTCCATAAAGAAAAATTGCTCATTCACAGATTGCGATATTAGTTTTGTTGATGCTGAATATGCAAACCATTCCGGATATTTAATTACGTCTTTCAAGATTTTTACAATCTCTGTTTCGGTTGTTTTTACCAACATTACCGCTTTAAATGCGTAGTAATCACTGTTGGTTACTTCTCCAACATATACTTTTATGCCGTCTTCATTTGTTGCAAGTTCCCAATTATCCTGTGCATAAAGTTCTGTTAGGCATGTAGCCATCATCAAAAAAAGAAAAATTGTTCTCATTTTTCTGATTTTAAATTATGGCTTTTTTTAACAAAAACAGTTTAACGAAGTAATACACAAAGAATGCACAGAATATGAAATCACCAACAATAATGATTAGGATTTTAGAGTTTGCCAGACCATCAAGATAAAGGTTAAGTTCAGCAATAGCAAAAGACAATTTGCCTATTCCGCCGATAAGCGCAATGCCTGTATGTTTAATCGGGTTGTAAGCAACAAAAAGGTAACCGATAAAGAACATCAATGTGGTACCCCATGCTCCTTTATATACTTCATAAAAAAGTGGGTCGTTTAATTCTCTACCAAATATTCCTTGAAAAGTATATTCGGTATTAAAATATCCAAAACCTGCTCCGATAAGGTTCCAAATAGCAGCCACTAAAAACAGGGCAGTAAAAAAAGGAAATTCTTTGTTTCTCATAAGACTTTAATTAAGATTAAATAATGGTGCAAAAATAAAGTCCGTAAATATGAATTTCATTTACATAGGTAAAGTTTTACTTGCTGCGGCTCATTTTGTTTCTGATGCGGCTAAGCTGTGTTGCACTAATTCCAAGATAGGATGCAATATGATATTGGGGGATTAATTGCTCAGCACCTTTAAACTCCTCACGAAAAATCAAATATCTCTCTTCTGCTTGTAGTATGGCCAATTCAAGTTCACGTTTTTCTTTGAGTACAAAAAAAAGTTCAGCAATTTTTCGTCTAAGTCTCTCAATTTCTATATTATTTTCAGAAAGTTGTTCAAGTATAGATAATGGGATTTTTACGACAATACCATCAGTCAGAGCCTGTTGGGGCAAACGATTTGGTTGCCCTGTGATTAATGACACATAGGAACCGATAATGTTAGGTGCAGCAAATAGGTTTTTGTTGTATTCTTTTCCGTCATTTGTTACATAAAATGAACGCACTATCCCTTTAACAAGTATTCCTACTTCACGCGATACTTCACCATCTTTCACAAAGTAATCATGCTTTCTCAATTCAATCTCAGTTGAATGTGAAACAAGTTGAGATAAAGTCTCGGTTCTTAATCTACTGATTTGGTTTAAAAACAATCCTATTTCATCAATTGTACTCATGTTGATTTTTTTCTTTGATTTATAGGTAACCCCCCAATACCCGCAATATTGCGCATATATCCACTATATCTCCAGTTCTTTCAGTTCTATTTCGCTTTTGAAAACAAATTTCTTTGGCAGGTGAAAAAATATTTAGAAAATCAGCGGACATAGGTATTCAATTGGATTTGGGGTGTTTAGATGGCTAAAATAGTAAAATTATGATGATTTTTTAACTTCACTTTTTCCGGAAAGGGACAATATTATAACTAATAAAAACCCGTTAGATGTTTCATCCAACGAAGTAAATCTACTCCCCAAAAAACAATAAAAAGCACAATAACTCCATAGATTTTTACCTTTGAGAGAGATAGTGGAGATATGGCCAGATAGGATTTTTAGCTTCTCACTATATATAGATATCACATCGGTTAGTTTTTATGAGTTTTTATAATCCATTCAGTATATCAACAAACTTATCCAAACTAACAACCTTTACAACAGGGAATTCA
Organism: uncultured Draconibacterium sp.; assembly: GCA_964293475.1. Classification (GTDB taxonomy): domain Bacteria; phylum Bacteroidota; class Bacteroidia; order Bacteroidales; family UBA12170; genus UBA12170. Next base: position 14,328 of record CAXYYJ010000018.1, on the reverse strand, counting down.
ATATTGCTGAGAACATTGAAATGCTAATGTTGAGTAACAATAAAATTTGAGTTACTTGCCGCAGCTAAATCAACAAATTTATTGTCATCATAATAACCATCAGTGTCCAATTGAAACAAATGCCATAACTCTCAACATTTTACCAATTCAAAAGCAATTCGGAAATATTTGATGCTATCACTTCATTTTTGAATCTCGTCTGGCGGGACAAAATATCTAAAAACCAGTCAACTAAGCCTAATTCGTGGTATTCATCCTGTGGTGGTTTATTTTTCTGAAGGAATGAGCCCAGTTTTGACAGAATCGGATGCGTAGCCCACATTGTACAAATCGTTGCTATAACCCGAATACCACATTTTGTATTGCCCATCCAGATAAATAACTACTGGCGACCAGCACCACTCAGCGTCCATGGTCCCAACCTTTCCGGTTACCAAAACTGGGTTATTTGAGTATTTTTCCCATACAATACCATCGTGCGAACTTGCATACCCAATATTTATTTCCTTAGTACCGCTTGCATAGCCATTAAACCACATCTCATATTTATCATTCACACGAATAACCCGTGCATTCTGATTATTAGCCCCGTCCCACTTGTCAGCAGAGCCTTTAAGCACAGGATTTCCTGAATATTTTACCCAACTTATGCCATCACTCGACGTGGCGTAGCCTATTGAACTGATTCCCGATGAATTCATGCCTGTGTACCACATCTTGTAAACCCCTTCGTCCCACAATACGGAGTTTACATAGGTCCATTGCTCATCCCAATTTCCAGGATCGCCCAATGGCAGAACAGGGTTATTGGAAACCCTTGTCCAATTCAGTCCATCGGTTGATGTAGCTAATCCGATAAGAAAATTACCTGCATAGTAGGGCTGTGTCTTATAGCCATTATACCACATGTAATAGATATCCTTTACTTTTAAAACACAAGCCCCAAACACTCCTTCCGAGTCAAAATAGGTGCTGCCCAGGGTGGGCTCAAAAAACACTTCGGTGTTTAGACTAAATTCAACGCCATTGGTTGATGTGGCATAACCTATCCGGTCGTGGCTTCCGTCGGACATGGTGAACCAGGCTTGATAATTGGCACCATTGTGCATTACATAAATAAACGGGAAACCCTGAGCATCAATAGCTCCGGCCAGGCCAGGCGCCAAAACAGGATTGGCTGAATATTTTACCCACTCGGTTTGGGCATTTAAAGTGTTAATAGAAAGGCAACTCAGCCCAAGCACTACCGAAATTGTACAAATAATTTTAATCATAATAACCTCCTTTTTAAAATTCAATTTAAGTTTGCTGACAAAGATAGCCCCTGCTTAAGCGGCAAACAATCACCTATTAGTTGTAATTTCACATAAACTATTGGGGAAATTGCTGGTTTTGAGTAGCTTTTGATTGTAATATTAAACTATTTTTATCCGCATTTGAAGCTATTTGTAATCAGGGTTCTCCAGGAGAAAAATGCGAATTCTGTTGAAATGGATAGTTCTATACATCCTGGGGAAACAAAAATTAGTAACAATATTGGAATCGTATCGGGAAAACAGGCCAGTAAAAAAACCATATAAGACGGTTCTTTCTATGCGGGGAAGCAACTACCATAAACTATTATCTTATCTAAAATTCATAGATATTTACCCCTGAAAACCAGTTACGGTCTCGAAACACATTCACTTCGACTTGCTTCGGCTGCACTCAGCAATCAACGCTCAGCAACCAAGGCTCAGAAATCGTCGCCCAGTGACCGAAGTCGATCCCGCCAGGCACTATCCTGAAAATGAATCGGAAACGCTCAAAGTCCTACTTATTGACAGAAGCCTTTTTAGAAGGTTACTTGCCTCAGTATTGTTTTCCCAAGGGGCACTAATTCAACCGTTTCTAATTTGTTGGTGTTTTGATTGATTAGTTTCGTTACAATTTTCCCATTTTGGTATTTAAAATGTTTAGAATTTTTAAATGCATAGTTTGTAGGTGATAATGGTTCGTAAGTGAAATCGGTGAAATTGTCCTGATAGTTTTTCCCTGCGATTTCTTTTGCATTGATTGGTAAGGCAAAAAGCAAAACCCCATAAGTAAAGTAATGAGAACCTGCATTATCCGCATGAATTTGAACTTCAGCATCAAAAGAAATATGGACACTATCATTTGCCTTAAATTCTCTTTGAATCACTATAAAATCATTTTCAATCTTAAACACTTCGTTTGTTTGCACTTTTTTCACCCAACCAGGTTTCCTGATTTTTAACGTAAATTTCGATGGTTTCGATTGAGTTATATTAAATTTAAACTCATTTTCATAAGGATATTCTGTATGGTTTTCAATGAGAACTTTGTTACCATTCATTGAAGTTTCCAAAACATTTGGCATTAATAGTGTGGCAACCAAAGTTGTTTCATTTTCTTTCATCCACGAATTTTGAATAAAATAAGGCGAAATTCTTCCGGCATTGGGGTTACAACACACCGCAACATCTTGATGAGCAGGCGAGTATTTATAGCGGGTTTGCTTTCTATCGGGTTCTATTTCCCCGTTTTTGGTGCCCAACATTTCAAAAGAATTATCGGTTTTTAAGTAAGCAATACAGGAATGATTGGGATTTCGTGAACCTTGTGCCGCATTGAAAAAAGTATTTTCTATTTCATCTCCAACAGCTGCATTTCCTGTTTTTTGAAGTAACAAGCTATAACTATCCACCAATTCCTGTAAGGAACAATATTCGTATCCTGTGTGCGTGGCATCTGCATTACGTTCAGCTATCCACTCATCGCCAACAGCACCTCCACTTATGGTTATAGCTTCATTTATTCTTTCTATATATATTTCTAATGCTTTAATAAGTTCAGTGTTTTGGGAAGCATATTTTGCAATAATCAAGGCTCTGATATGCTCAAAGGTATGCACTCCGTGCGATTTTAGTTTGTAATTCGGATTTAAAATATTTTTCAGTTGCGCATCGGCTTCTGATTGATAGGTGTTTGAAAAATCATTGTAGAGAAACAAAGCATAATCTCTGTATTTTTCATCTTTGGTGAGAAAATACATTCTCTCCAAAACATCTGTAAACGTTAAACCGTGTGAAACTCCGCCATTGAAAGAGCTTCCGGAACTAAAAGGGCTTGAGGCATTGATGGGATAATTCTGCATTACATTTTCCACGGCTCGCTCTACCGCTTTAAAAACTTTTTCGTCGTTTGTATATTCATAGTATGCCAATAAACCCCTGTATAAAGTGGCTTTCGACCATAGTTCGCCATTTTCTGAGTTGAATTTATAGCGAAGTTCCTGGTCGTAAATTCCAATATACCCATCTTCGTCTTGTGTTTTTAAGATAAGCTCAACATAGCTTTTTACTTTTTCAATGCCCTCTTTATCGTCTAATAAAAAGACATTTCGCAAATAGCCATCCCACCAATTCGATTGGGTTTCGCTGTTCCACCATTTGTATTGCTCATCGCCTTCGGCATCTCCGGCTTTAAGATTTCCTAAATCTTTGGCTTTGGAATGCTTTTGCAATCTATCTTTACCATAAATAGAGTCATTAATCAATTCAGGAACAATTTGGTCGAGATTTCCGACAAAACCATCAACGTCTTTTTCCATTTGGTCCTTGAGCCAACCGGTAGGTTTGATGCTTCCAAAAGGAAAAGTTTTAAATTTTTCCGCAGTATTTTGGGCATGTAGAGTCATGGCAGATATTAATAAGATTGAAAGTACTATGTTTCTCATTTTGTTGTCATTTCGAATGTTAAATTCCCACTATTCATAATTTCCTGATAGGTGATAAATGGATTTATTAGTTTGTTACCATTTAAAAATTGAGCTTCATTATAGATCGATTGTTCTGAAAAGTTTTTGGCTTCAATGGTGAACTTCTTATTCTTCGAAAGATGAATAGTCGCCTTTTTTACTTGCGGACTTCCCAAAACAAACTCGCCATTGGCAGGATTTACAGGATAAAACCCCAAAGTAGAAAGAATATACCATGCGCTCATTTGTCCGCAATCATCGTTGCCAATCATTCCGTCAGGGGCGTTATTGTGAAATTCATTGATTACCTGGTGGATATATTTATGACCCTTTTTAGGTTCGTTGCTGTATGCGTATAAATAAATGATATGATGGCTGGGTTCGTTGCCGTGGGCATATTGTCCTATCATGGCTTCTTGTCCTAAAAACTTATCAGGTTTTAGGGCTTCGGTGGTGAAAAATTCATTGAGTTTTTCTGAAAAATTACTTTTCCCTCCTAAAAGCCCGGTTACTCCATCAATATCATATTGGGTGGGTGTCCAAAAATATTGCCACGCATTGGCTTCTGTGTAATCGCCGGGATTGTTCAGTGGCGAGGTTGGTATTAACGGATTAAAAGGCGTTCGCCAATTTTCCTTGCTGTCCTTCCCTCTGAAAAAGGAAGATTCTTCATCAAAGATATTTCGGTAATAATCGGCTCTTTTTGTAAAACTGTCAGCAATTACGTTTTCACCTAATTTCCGGGCCATTTCAGCAACACACCAATCATCATAACCACTTTCCAATGTTCTGGAAACGGCTTCATTATCTAGTTTATCAAAGGGGTAATAGCCGTATTGCTTATACAATTCCCAATCTGAATTGATATGAGATTTTGTAGAAGTTTCCACCATTGCGTTTAGAGCTTCGTTGGCATCGAATCCTCTAAATCCATTCTGATAAGCCGATAAAATCATGGGAATAGCGTGATTGCCTATCATACAATAATTATCTTGTCCCCAGGCTGTCCATATCGGTAAAAATCCCTTGGCTTTGTGATGAATAAGCATTGTTTGTACGATGCCATCAATTTTTTCTGGAGCTAAAATCTGAAGCAAAGGAAATGCACCTCTGTAAATGTCCCAGATAGAAAGAGTTGAGTAATATTCTTTATTTGGTGCAGTTGCAATTTTATCATCTACGCCTCTGTATTTTCCATCAACATCTGAAATATTGGAAGGTTGTAAAAACAAATGATACAAGGAAGTATAAAATATTTCCTTTTGTTTTTGTGGCGCTTCAATAGTTATTCTGCTTAAATAGTTGTCCCAGGTTTTAAGATTGTTTTTATACACTTTATGAAAATCCCAATGCGGAATTTCGGCCTTCATATTCAATTTGGCTCCCTCCACCGAAACTGAAGACAGAGAAATTTTTACTTTCAAAATCTTATTTTTTGAAAGCGAAAAATCTAATAAATACTTCGGTGCTTTTTCGGTATCTTTCTTTTCAAGAAGTGTTGATTTGGTAAATGGCTGGTCAAAAGTCAAGGTAAAAAAGTATTTTCTGTTTACCCAATTCTGTGTAGAACAATAACCTGAAATAGTAGTGTTGTTTTCAATTTTCACATCACTTTCAATCACCAATCCCTTTTGACTATTTTCTTCAAACACAAATCGCAAACCATGTTGTAAATCTACCAAAACCTGTGCTTCAATTTCCGGAAAAGTGTATTGATGAAAAGCCACTCTTTCCGAGCAGGTAAGTTCTACTTTTACATGGTCCTTTTTAGTGAGGGCATAATAACCAACTTTCCCAATTTCGGTGTTCTTGTAGTAAGAATTTTTAAGTTTTTCTTTTTTCGGGTTGATTGGAAGTAACAAAACATCCCCCATTTCATTGATACCTGTTCCGCTAAAGCGAGTTTGAGAAAAACCTAATAATAGGGTGTCTTTGTATTGATAACCACTTGTATGATTCCAGCCATAATCTCTGTTGTCTGGGCCGGGCTGCACCATTCCAAATGGCATAGATGGTCCAGGGAAAGTGTGACCAGTTCCATCGGTACCAATAAAGACATTTACAAATTTTGAGTTTTGTGAAAATGCAATCGCAGATAAGGACAGTAGAAATGTAAGGATTTTAATTTTCATAAATCATTGTATTGTTGTCTTTTATGGTTTCTTTCGTCATTGTCGTTACTGCTTTAATTTTTCAACTAAGTTAGTGTCGTCTGGAGTTATTATTATTTTTTTGTCGCTGTTTGTAATGATTAAGATTTTGTTTTTCCGCTGTGTTGTGTAAAAAGTAGAGTGTCCAATACCGGGTGTGTGAAACTTTCCGAAATAGCCAAATAGACCACCAACACCAAAAGTTCTGATAGTTCCTCTCGTTTCATTATCGGAAAGTGTCCGAACTTGTTTAATGTCCCCAAGTTTTATTTTTACTTTTCCAATAGGTCTGTTAATTATCAGTTCGTTACTGTCAAGAGTGTAAGATTGTGGCGAATAGAGCCAACTGCCTAATAAAATTGCTACAAAAAGCAGAAGTGTTCCTGCGTGAATTAAAATTGTCGTTGTATCGCCTTCTGCAACGAGTAACGCACGAACGCTTTTTTGTCCGATTGCAATTAGTAAAATAAATACTCCTATTGTCAATCCTTTTGCAAAAGTGTCAAGTGATGCTTTGTATTCCATATTATTTAATGTATTATTTGATGTTTTGCAGCTACCCGAAGGGCGGGACTTTTACCACAAAACATGATTTGAAAAACTAATGTTTGTTTAACCATAAAACTGTCTTTAATAACAGAAACCCCGCCTTTTGGGTAGGTGCTATAGGCTGTCAATATTTCCATTTTAGTCATTTCTTATTGTCTGTCCCTGCGTTAATTTAATGGGATGCCTAACCAAGTTACTTTATAAAACATAGATTTTCGTCCTGATTTACTTTTGCTAAAATATAATTTCAACCAATCTTGTTGCTCTTTTATTTGTTTTGAAGCATCGTCAATTGATTTTGTCAGTTGTCTAATCATGTTCGTAGTATTAATATCTGTGCTGGTAATTTCTCCTAACTTATTTTTGGCTTCCTTTAGTTTATTGTCTGGAACATCAAGCATACTTTGTATTTCAGGGTCAGATTTCTTTGGAGTAAATTGATTATTTCTATAATTTATAAATTCGTTTAAGCCATTTATTGCTTCATTGTAGTCAGCAATTGCCGAGTTATATAGGTTTGCAATTTTGGTTTGTTTGTCATTTTCTATTTCTAATTTTAAATGTTGAAGCCTATCAAACACCAATGAATTTTTTACGCCATTTTTTTCTACACGATATGCTGATGAAATTAGTTGGTCAATATGGCTTAGTTTTTCATATGCCTGAAGTGTGTCCTTGAAGCTAAAGTATGCCTTAGTTTTATTTTCCTGTGTCTTGCCTTCGTAAAACTCTTGGTTTGTAATTGGGTAATTAAGAAATTGCCACAAATAATCAAACGGAATATGAGATTTTATTAATGTTGCTGGATGTGCTTTAAAATAGTCGTTGTTTATTTTTTTGAAAAATTTCCCGCCATTTACATAGCCAGAACCCCAAGTTGGATCAAATAGAAACCATGAAGTATCAATAAGTGTGGCACTCCAAGCGTGTGGAATGTAGTCAGTAAACCCATTTTGCTTAGTGTAACCTTCAATTACAAATGATTTTAGTCCTGATTTTACACAAATATCGGTGAATAGTGATGCATAATTTTCGCAAATACCCTTTCTTGTCTTTAATGGCTTTGCAATTTTATCTTCTTTTTTTTCGTAAAAATTTATAGCATACATATTGTCAATGTCGTATTGAATGTTTGATGCAACCCAAATGAAAATTGCTCGGGATTTGTCATTGTCTGTCGAAAAATTAAAGGTTATATAGCTTGCAATAAGGTCAGGAGTCTTTGTCAATGAGTCGGGAAGTTGCAAGGCTTTTTTGTCTATTGCAGAAAACTCGTTTACCGTTGCCTTTTGAGCATAAACTGTCTGTGTTGTTATGAAAAAAATGAGTGTGAATTTTATGAGTTTCATTCTATAGTATTTGTTATGCATTTGTGTCTTGATTTGGTTGTCTATTGCGTTCCGCGGCTTGGCGCTTGTGTAGACAAATGAAAACTGTCCTGTCACACCATGATAATGCCGAAATAAAAGTACTAAATTTCGCGTCACCACCAAACCCGAACTTGCTGCCACGCCAGCTGATATGGGCTGGGCTTTTGTTATTCAATATTTTGTGAATCGTAGCGATAACTATAAATTAAACGATATAAATTAAATGATGCACTTATCATATAATCTAAATATTTAATTTTTTCTGATTCGGTTAATTCAAATTCTTTTCCGATTAAAGTTTCCCAATGTGTTTTACCATCTTTTTCAGATAACTTGTTATTAAGCTTTAAATGCTCATATGAAAAATGTATAAATCCACATGTTTCGTTGTATAAAGATTTAAAAGAAGGAAGAATTTTATCTAATTCAGTAAGTAAATAAGTGTCAGTCATTTTTTTTCCTTCACGATCTTTAATATTTCTGATTGAAACTCCTTTTTGAACTTCTGTTAGCATATATTCAGGATTGCATAAACTAATAGCAAATAATCTCAAACAATTATCGATTTGTAATCTTATCAATGAAATTGATGTTGAATAAATTTTATTATTAAATAGAAGTTCAAAACTTTTTATCAGTGAAACTGATCTAGTTACAATTGAAGCAGTATAATGAGCTATATGAGATATTCCATGATTTTTTGAAAGTTCAAAATTATAAATTAAAGTAATTTCGTTTAAACATTTGCTTTGTAAGTCATGCAGTCTCAAAAATTTTTGTTCAATCATAAATAAGGTTTTACGGTTTACTGTAGCATGCCACACAACGGTTACGTATATGAAACGTTTGGCATTTCGAAGCACTTTTCTGTCAAGTTACAAGTACTTTTGATACGAGCCGAAATGCTCGATAACGCACTGACTGCCAAATGTTTTATATACGATGTTAGGGGGCGTAAATCATTCATTCTTTATTAAATTAATCGTTCCCGTTACAAATCCTTTTTTATCACCTTCTGATGATATTAATAAGTCACCATTTTCGTAAAATGACAATCCTTCTGGTTTATAATATATCTCAGCGGACAAAGGAATTATATTTATTAATTGTTTGTCTTTATATATTGCAATAAATCTGTCAGAAGCAGAAAGAATATACATTTCATTAGTAATTGGATGAATTGCAATTGATGAAGGATTAAAAAGGATTTTTGTAATTCCTATTTCAGGATAATTTTTAGTCAGAAAATTAGATAAATCATCAATATTTATCTCCAAATAAGGCTCAATGTTATCTAATTTGTTTGCTTTAACTCTATAAATCATTCGTTTTGAATCTATATGATTAACTAATGCATCTTTACAAGCAATATAGATATATCCATCTCTAAAGCAAATTCCTTCAATATTTAACGAATTTATCTGAAGCATTGTCTGTGATATTTTAGTTTTATTTTTAAAATCATACACAAATAAATTTCCATCACTTCTCAGAACATAAACAATGTTTTTATTAATGGCTAAATCTTCAAAATCGCCAATATCAGTAAATCGGTAAGAATTAGAAATTTCCTGTTTTTTCAAATCATATGCGAAAATGGAACCGATTTCATCTTGAATGCAGTAAATAATATTTTCAGAACTTAATGCTATACCCGAAACTTCTTTCAATATATCGGGCATCTCATACACGCTATCGGGTTTATGGAATTTATATTTTGCGGATTTATACATGGTATTCCTTTCAACAGCATTAAAATCGAGCGTTGAAGAAATATCTATTGGTTTTATTTTAAACCACTTTCCGTCGTTTGTAAAATACAAATTCTGCTCAATTCCGTCTTTTAATATTTCAACTTTCAGAAAAGTAGTGTCGTTTGTTTTTACTTGTGAAACCTCGTCAAGTGTCCAGCCTTGATATTTTTTTTCAAGTTTGCGATTAATTTTGTCTAAAGGGATTTCATTAAGGTTTACAGAGTGTTCACTAAACAACAATGTATTATTTCTTATACCTATTTCATAGCGTTTACCATCGCATAAGTATTCAACTTCAATATATCCGTCTGTAGTTGATTCGACTTCAATAATATCAGGTTTAGAACACTGCTCATACACTATTTTTATATAGTCTTTTGAGTCTGTTTCAACTTGTTTCTTCTCATTTGTCTGTCCGTGACATAAAGTCAATTGCAGACTTGCTAAAATAAATAGTATTCGTTTCATTGTCGTTTTTTTTTATGCCCCCTAACACCCCAATACCCGCAATATTGCGCATATATCCACTATATCTTCAGTTTTTTCAGTTCTATTTCGCTTTTGGAAACATATTTCTTTGGCAGGAGAAAAAATATTTAAAAAATTTGCAGACATAGGTATTTAATTGGATTTGGGGCGTTTTGGGTGATAAAATTATTAAAAAATCTGATTTGTTGCAGGGTGTTTTACTAAAATACTATTCAAAGAAATGAATGTAGCAGTACAATAACTCCATCGAGTTTCACTTCTTAGAACCCAAGCGCGGTCACTGAGTGTTGGTTGCTGAGCGTAGCCGAAGCAAGCCGAAGTGAGCGCAGTCAGACTAAGTCGAAGTATGGACTTCTCGCTGGGTCCACCTTTTGCAGGACAGGCTCCCGATTTTCGGGACAAGCAGTGCCAACCGCTAAAGGTCCTAATTATTATGGGCTTTACTTTATTCATTATCAAGTTTCTTTAGTCTTGATTGATAAGTCTGAAAATAATTTCTCTGTGTTTTTTCATCTAAAAAAGACGAGAAAGTTAATTTTTCTACCAACCCAGTCTGATTAAGCATTACATTTAGTATTTCTTTATAAACTTTTTCATTTATCCCAGCTTTTTCTGATAAAATTCTAAATTGAGAAATGACTTTACCCTGTGCCAGATTTTTTGGTAAAAGCCCCTCTTCTAAAGCGAAATCTTTGTCATCAATATGTATTCTGCTATTTAACAAATCATAAGCTGGGCTTAATTTAAAATCCCCCATTGAGGTTTCAATTAAAGAGAAATTCTTAAAATGAGCATCTCCATTTGAAAATAAATAATTGAAAATTAATAATTTCAATAGTTTGGGGGCTTCTATGGGGTAAGCAGGAACAAGTTTTTTCATTATTTCAAATAATTCAAGATAATTTCCAGCATACTTATAGTGCTCTCCATGTGTTTGTGGTGTTCTTCCTGCGAGCGAAGCAAAATCCTCTTGTGCTAATTTCGAACCGTCTTCTTTTAAATCAAATCTCTTTGTAATATATGCAGGAGAACCATTCTTAAAAAATATCAATGCGTTTTCAGCAACTTCTATTCCAAAAGCTTGCTTTGCAATTTGCATCGTTAAATGTTCATTTGCAGGCATGCACTCTGGTCTTTTTCCGGCACTCGGAATAGGTTTAAGAATATATTCTCCTTGCTCTCCTTCATTAGTTAACCGTAATTTGTTTTTATCTAGTAATACTGAAAATTTCTCCTGCACACCAGAAATTGATATCCGTTTTCGATTGTCATTAAACAGTTCATCTGTTGTCGAATTTGAAGTTGGTGAATCATAAGGCAATATGTGATTCACTTTTCTCCCTTTAAATAATTTCGATAGACATGCTCTGCTATAAGTTGTATGACCTTCAGCTAAAGTTCCCGGACAATATTTGATTTCATTTAAAATCATATAACTATTCTATTTTAATAACTCTTATTGCACCTATATTATCATTCTTAGCCGTTGTAAGTAGTAAACCAAAATAATCGTTTAAATCTAACCTGTTAAGCTTACAAACGATCTGTTTATTTGACCCCTCTGGTAGCATATTGTAAAAAAAAGGAAATAGAAAATCGGAATGATATTCCTGATTAGATTTTGGCAATGTTAAACTAATAGCAGGTTTGGTTATATCATTAATCCATGAACTATCATATTTAAAAGTAAAAGAACCATCATCATGCTGAGTTAACATGCCTGCTTCCTGGTTTTTATAAAGTATTTTTGCCTTTCTCATCTGTTATTTCAGTTTTAACCTTTAAACAAACTTCCAATCCTAATATATCAGCTATTTTCTGAATAGTCTGTATAGTTGGGTTACCTTTACCGCTTTCAAATTGTTTTAGTGTCCTTAATCCAACTCCTGAAAGTTTTGCCAAATCTTGTTGGTTAACCTTCAAGTTTTCTCTTCGTTCTTTTATTGTATTAATTAAATTTCTATAGTGCATATTGTTGCTCTTTTGTTTGTAAAAATATAAAATATTCTGACTTTAAACAATAATAGAGCATTTTAATGCACTTTTAATTGAAATTATGGGTTAGCTGCTTGCAAATGAATGTAAAATGTGCAATATGCGGCACCTTTTATTGTATTGGCGGTACCGGACGGTTGTATGTTGCATATCGTGCGGGGTATGCACTATAAAGCTTATTATGTGCTGAAACATTATTCTTTATTAAAATTCCAAATCAGTCCAATACCAGGATAAAGTAAATGCATATTTCGATTATACTTTGAGTCACCTGCTCCACTATCCGGTTTCTCAAGTTTTGTAAATTCATATGCAATTTGAAAATACCAATTTAGATTCTTGCTACTATTTAAAACAAATCTTGTTCCCCCTCTTATGGTCCATCCGTTTTGATTTTCCTTATATTTTCCTGCTTCCACTATGTTCCCAAACTCATCTGTTATTTTAATTGAAGGGGCTCTAAATAGCCAATTTGAGTATCCCAGGCCTATTTGCGGTATTATGCTAATTCTATCTATTTTTATTTCATAATCAAGTTTAATCTTTGGGCTTAAAATAAATAAGGTGACCTCCGTTTCCGATAATCTAAGAATTGATGAATTAAAAAGAATCCCTATGCCAAGTCCATTTGTTTCTATGTATGACATTGTAATCTATGCCAATATCAATCAAACCTAAATAACCATCTCCAAATCCTTTATTTAATAAATTGTCTCCAAGTGGTAATGGATATCTCAACTCAAAGGAAATATTATCCGTGTTAATTTGAGAATATAATGAAATTGTTTGAGAAATAATTAATACGAATAACAATAGCTTTTTCATTTTTAATTTATCATTAAAATTAGCTCATGGTATCTTGTTTATGCGCACAACGAAAAATGGTAGCTGTGCAGGTGTTTTCAATTAAAATTATCATTACCAAGGTATTCTAACACCCTTGTGCACTAATTGACCGTGAGGAAATTGTTCTCTTGCAATTGTCACAAGACTAACTACCGTGCTTGCACCTTCTTCAACTTCCATAGGGGCAGCGTCTGAGCCTAAGTCAGTCTTTACCCAACCGGGATGTGCAGCTGCAACTGCAATTCCTTTAACTTCTAATGTTTTTGATTGAATTTGTGTTAGCATATTAAGACCTGCCTTAGATGTCGAATATCCGACGGTCATAAAACCAGAAATATACTGCCACATATTCTCTGCAGCATCAATAGAACCTAATTGCGACGAATGGTTAATCACCCTTGCATCGTTACTCAATGAAAGTAGAGGCACTAATGCTTCTGTGATTGCATAAGGGGCGATAAGGTTGGTTTCGAGGGTACGACGAACCTTTTCTGAGTTTGTTGGTTGTCCGTCCCATTCAATCGCAATTCCTGCATTATTTACCAAAATGTCCAGTTTACCAAATTTCTCTTCAATATATTTCGCAAGATTGGCAATATCGGAAGCACTGGTAACTTCAAGTGCCACAGTATGAGCATTGCAACCTGCTGCAACAAGTTCTTCAACCGCTTTTGCACCTGCAATTTGGTCACGAGCTGTGACCACAACTGTAAATCCGAGTAATCCTAATTGACGTGCTATTTCTTTGCCAATTCCTTTGTTTGCCCCTGTTATCAAGGCTACTTTACCATTTTTATTTTCCATACGATTATTCCATTAATTTATAAGTATTTATCATGTTTTTTTAGTTTGACCTATGATGAAGCTAACATTTCGTATATGCAAAGTAGGCGATTGCGGGCTTCAAACTTATCAAACCGTTACAATTTTGCAGCGGGCCAAAACCCTTGAATTTACTACTATTTCGCCTATTTTGTATATGCATTGTTGAACTAAATCCCTTCGGGATAGCCCGTTTCCACGTGTAAAGATAGTTTTTTCTGTTTTCCGTATAAAGCTTTTTTATTAACCTTTAAAATTAGTTTTATGCGTAGAAAAATCTCCTTAACTATTGTGGAACAGGCTATTATTTTGGTTCCCGAATTCGATGGTGTTGTACGAAAACTTTCTAATCAGGTTACTCTTCGTGGACAAAGCAAAAGTACCCTGCACAACTACATCAGAAGTATAAGTCTCTATTCAACTCGATTTTCAGTGTCTACTCAATAAAGTTTCTATAGATGAAATAGCCATGATTATTAAATCACTCATTGGAATGATATTTTTTTTTATGGCGTATTCCATGTGGCCTTAATATTAAAAAACATTGTTGTCCGGTAAACCGGAATATTTGTAATTTTCTATTATTAACCATC
>CAXYYJ010000017.1:0-90080 GCA_964293475.1 uncultured Draconibacterium sp. | reverse complement strand
AGCAACCGCTGATCGCGGTAAAACCGCTCGATGGGGTAATCTTTCATCAAACCATAACCGCCATGAATCTGTGCGGCTTCGTCAGCGACAGACTTAGCCACTTCGCTGCAATACAGCTTCGACATTGCGGCTTCTTTGGCAAATGGGCGGCCATTATCCTTGAGCCAGCAGGCTTTGTAGAGAAGGTTACGGGCGAGCTCTATCTGCATGGCCATATCGGCCAATTTGAAAGCGTTGATTTGAAACTTGGAAATGGGTTTGCCAAACTGCTTGCGCTCGTTGGCGTATTGAAGAGCCATTTCGAAAGCTCCCTGAGCCAGGCCCAATCCCATGGCACCTATGGAAAGGCGGCCATTGTCTAAGGTTGAAAGCATGATTTTACTGCCTTGTCCCACTTTCCCCAAAAGATTTGCTTCGGGCACCTGGCAATCGTCGAAATAGAGTTCCGATGTGTCCGAAGCGCGCCACATGAGCTTTCCGTGCATTTGAACCCGCTTAAATCCGGGAGTTCCCTTTTCCACAATAATGGTGGTAAATTCCTTGGAACCATCTTCATTTACACGCGTAACTGCCTGAACTGTAGCACCCATAGAAATCTCTTCGGAGCCATTGGTGATGAATATTTTGCTTCCATTGATCCGCCACTGACCATTTTCTAATTTGGCCGTGGTTTTGCTTCCGCGGCTGTCAGAACCTGCTTCGGGTTCGGTGAGACCAAAAGCCCACAGTGCTTCGCCGGTGCAGAGCATGGGAAGGTATTTCAACTTTTGTTCTTCGGTGCCATAATAATACAAAGGACCTATTCCCAATGAGTTATGAGCCGCCAGAGTTGCCGCCTGTGAACCATCCACCCGGGCCAGCTCTTCCACTGCTATAATATAGCTGAGGTTATCTAAGCCTTGTCCTCCATATTTTTCGGGCAAATACATGCCAAACAACCCTAATTCACCCATTTTCTTAGTTATATCGGTGGAGAAAGTCTCTTCCTCGTCGAGCTTTTGGGCTATGGGCTTGATTTCCCTCTCGGCAAAATCCCTGACGGTTTGCCTGATTAGTTCCTGTTCTTCAGTTAAATCAAAATTCATGTTCTATGTTTTTTAATCGATTGTTATAATGATGAATACAATTCCTTTTTGTCAGTTTTGCTCCTAAGAGTCTGATTCTTCCAGATTTAACAATACTTTCGACCCATCGACCATATCACCGGCTTTTACAAAAATCTCGTCGATGATGCCATCGCGGGGAGCAAGAATATTGTTTTCCATTTTCATGGCTTCCACAATCACCAGTGTTTCTCCTTTTTTCACCGTTTGGCCTTTTTGAGCCAACAGTTTTATCACTTTGCCGGGCATGGGCGACTTGATATGACTTCCACCAGCTGATTCGTGGCTTGATTCATAAAAATCATGGGTGGGCAGATGATTGAGATCGGAAATGGTTAACTGATGCCCCTGAACCCAGAAATCAAACGAACCCTGACTGTTTTCGGATGAATACAGCTCAAATTCTTTCTCATTGATAACCAATCTTGTATAGTTTTCATCTGCATCCAAAACCTGACAAAAATGGGCGTTTCCTTCGCTAAGAAGAGTAAACTCTGATGTCTGTTTATCCTTAACCTGAAATACTTTTGTGGCATCGTTAATGAGTAGTTTAAACTCCATCAACATGCGCCAGAAACCTATTTCGCCCCAAACTCCCTGAGATTTTGTAAATGGGTACAGCAATTTGGAAATATGTGCTGCCGCAATGGCTTCCAGGGGGATTTTCGATTTCTCCAGCTCCGATTCCTGCACTATTGTTTTGGCATGAACATCGCAGTATTTGGTTGATATCTCATTGTTAATGAATGCTTTTTGACGTAAAAGCTGCAACATGAAAGAAATATTGGTCTGAATTCCGAGAATCACATAATCTTCCAGCGCACTGATGATGCCGGTAGTAGCTTGCGCGCGATTTTCTCCCCAAACAATCAACTTGCTAATCATGGGATCGAAAAAGCTCTTAATCTCGGTGGCTCCAGCTATTCCGCTATCGATGCGGATATGATTTCCCATGGGGCTTTTGTAATAGTGGATATGACCGGGAGCCGGGCGAAAATCGTTGGCTGGATCTTCGGCATAAATCCGTGCTTCGATGGCATGACCTTTCTGTATAATCTGAGACTGAGCGTAGGAAAGTGCATTTCCGGCAGCAGCCCTGATTTGCTCAGCAACAATATCAACTCCTGTTACCATTTCGGTTACAGGATGCTCCACCTGAATGCGGGTATTCATCTCCAGAAAATAGAAGTTCAATTGAGCATCCACCAGAAATTCTATGGTTCCAGCGCTGTAATAGCCAATGGCTTTGGCGATATCCACCGCGGCTTGACCCATTTTTTCCCTGATTTCGGGGGTTAATGTTGGGCTGGGAGATTCTTCAATAATTTTCTGATACCGGCGTTGAATGGAACACTCACGCTCATAAAGATGAATGATATTGCCGTGCTTGTCGCCCAGAATCTGGATTTCGATATGTCGTGGATTCTCCACATATTTCTCCACATACACTTCGGCATCGCCAAAATAGGCCAATGCTTCGCGGCTTGTGGACTCAATAGTCTGCTGAAGTTCATCCCAGTTTCGCACAATTCTCATTCCTTTTCCTCCCCCGCCGGCAGCAGCTTTCACTAATATGGGTAGCTCGATTTGCCGGGCAAGTTCAATGAGTTCCAAAGGAGAACCGGTTACACCTTTGGTCATGGGAATTCCCAGTTTTTCCACAAAATTGCGGGCTTCAATTTTATTTCCCATCAATTTTATGGCCTGTGTCGATGGCCCGATAAAAGCTATTTGATTTGCTTCGCAAGCCGCCACTAAGTTGGGATTTTCCGCCAGGAAACCATACCCCGGATGAATGGCATCGGCACCGGTGGCTTTGGCCGCTTCCATAATTTTATCCACATTCAGATATGTATCGGCGAGCGATTCGTGGCCAATGCAGCGGGATTCGGTGGCATAATGCACATGCAATCCTTCTTTATCAGCCTGCGAATAAACAGCCACGGTTTGAATTCCCATTTCGTGGGCAGCTTTAATAATCCTAACGGCGATTTCTCCGCGGTTGGCAATGAGTATCTTTTTAAATGTCTTCATTCTGTTTTTTAGTCGGTTGATAAAAGGAGCCTAATGCTCTACCACCCAGTTTGGTTTTCGTTTCTCTAAAAATGCGGACATGCCTTCCTGTCCTTCTTCGCTGGCTCTGATTTCGGCAATCATGCGGGCGGTATATTCAATGGCATCTTGCAGCGTAAGCTTGTTGGAGATGTCGTAGAGCAGGTTTTTGCAGTGGGTCATGGCTTTGGGTCCGCTGGTTTTGAGCAGAGAAATAACGAAATCCACATGCAGCTCCAATTGTTCGCCTGGCAATGACTGGTTAACGAGTCGGTGGTGTGCAGCTTCTGATCCTTTGAACCTTTTTCCGGTGAGCATGAGCTCTTTAGAACCATATTCGCCCACCCGCTTGGTCACATAAGGAGAGATGCAGGCAGGTACGATTCCAATTTTTACTTCGCTCAGGGAGAAGGTAGTTTCTTCGTCGGCATACACAAAATCGCAGGCAGCCAGAAGGCCATTGGCCCCACCAATAGCTGCTCCATGAACCATGGCTATG
Organism: uncultured Draconibacterium sp.; assembly: GCA_964293475.1. Taxonomy (GTDB): domain Bacteria; phylum Bacteroidota; class Bacteroidia; order Bacteroidales; family UBA12170; genus UBA12170. The sequence goes on along the minus strand of CAXYYJ010000017.1, from coordinate 86,426 downwards.
GTGGGTTTGGCACAGGTGTAGATATTGTAGAAACACAAGGAAAGATTCAGACTTTCCTTGTAGTTTTCTTCGTAAGAATAGCGGGCCACGTTGCGCATCCAGTTCAAATCGGCACCAGCACAAAAGGATTTTCCCCTTCCGCGAAGCACCACAATTCTGATATCTTCGTTTTCGTTGATATGCTCGAAAACATCAATCAGCTCTGAAATCATCACCTCATTAAAGGCATTGTGAATTTCGGGGCGATTGAGCCAAACGGTTCCCACTTCATTTTTAATTTCCAATTCAATGGTTTGGTAAGTATTCATAGTAGCTTATTCTGGTTAAATTATTTTAATGTCTTCGATTTTTCGATGATTTGGTCTACAACCATTGGATCGAGTAAGGTGCTTGTATCGCCAAAATTGGTATAATCGGAAGCGGCTATCTTTCTAAGAATTCTCCGCATGATTTTTCCCGAGCGTGTTTTTGGCAATCCACTTACTATCAATACCTTATCTGGACGAGCAATGGGCCCGATGATGTTATTAACCCCAATCTTAATACTGTGGATAATTCCTTCTTCGCTGGTGGATTCATCCATATCGTTACAAACCACAAAAGCGTAGATTCCCTGTCCTTTGATGTCGTGGGGGAATCCTACCACAGCCGATTCCACAACCCGTGGGTGCTCGTTGATGGCATTTTCCACTTCCGCTGTTCCCATTCGGTGACCAGACACGTTGATAACATCGTCCACACGGCCTAAAATTCTATAATAACCATCTTCGTCTCTTTTCACGCCGTCGCCAGTGAAATAATATCCGGGGAAGGAGCTGAAATAGGTTTGCTGAAAGCGCTCGTGATCGCCGTAAATGGTTCGGGCAATTCCTGGCCAGGGGAATTCGATGCAAAGATTTCCTTCCACACTGTTACCTTTGAGTTCATTGCCTTCATTGTCGAGAATAACAGGCTGAATTCCAGGAAGTGGAAGAGTTGCATAAGAAGGTTTAGTAGGAGTAATTCCAGCCAACGGGCTAATGAGAACTCCACCGGTTTCGGTCTGCCACCAGGTATCGACAATGGGACAACGGTTTTTGCCCACATGGTCATGATACCAGTGCCAGGCTTCCTCGTTGATGGGCTCTCCAACGGTTCCCAAAACTTTGAGACTCTTCATCTCTTTTCCTTCCACAAACTGATTTCCTTCGGCCATGAGCGAACGGATGGCTGTGGGGGCGGTATAGAACTGATTTACATTGTATTTCTCCACAATATCCCAAAAACGGCCTGCATTGGGCCAGGTTGGAATGCCCTCGAACATAAGAGTGGTTGCGCCACTGAGCAAAGGTCCGTAAATGATGTACGAATGGCCTGTAATCCAGCCAATATCGGCAGAGCAGAAATAGATATCGCCCTGACTGTATTGAAAAACATTGCGGAAAGTGAAAGATGTATAGACCATATAGCCTGCGGTGGTATGAACCAGTCCCTTGGGTTTTCCGGTAGATCCGGAAGTATAAAGTACAAAGAGTGGGTCTTCGGCATTCATCACAGTGGCCACATTATCGAACGATGCGCCGGCAGTGAGCTCGTCCCACCAAAAATCGCGGCCAGCTCTCATGGTTACAGGAGTTCCCGTTCTTTTTTTCACGATTATAGTTTCCACTGAAGGACATTTTTCCACTGCTTCGTCAATCAGGGGTTTAATGCTGATTTGTTTGGAGCCACGGTATGAACCATCGGAGGTGATAACCATTTTTGCCTCGGCATCTATAATTCTGTCGGCAAGTGCAGTGCTGCTAAAACCAGCGAAAACAATGCTGTGAACGGCGCCAATTCTGGCACAGGCCAGCATAGCCACCGCCAAATCGGGAATCATGGGCATGTAGATAGCCACCCGATCGCCTTTCTGAATACCTTTGGAAATGAGCACGTTCGAAAACTGTTTCACCTTCTCAAAGAGTTCCCCATAAGTCCACTGAACAGTGGCTTCGTTTGGATCGTTGGGTTCCCAGATTATGGCAGGCTGATCGTTTAAGGTAAATACCTGACGCTCAAAAATATTTTCTGTAATATTGAGCAAACCGTCTTTGAACCATTCAATTCTGGGCTCTTTGAAATTCCATTTCAGCACGCAAGTGTATTTTTTTCTCCAGAAAAAATCTTCGGCTTGTTGCCCCCAGAATTGCTCGGGGTTAACTACACTCTTTTGATACTCATGAAAGTATCCGCTTAGGGTTTTAATTTTTACTGCCATACTCTTTATTTTTTACAATTACACATTTTTCAATTACATCCTGAAGATTCCATATTTGGTTTCGTCCCATTTTTTATTGAGCGACATGGCTATTCCCATGGCCAAAACTTTGCGGGTATCGGCGGGGTCTATGATTCCATCGTCCCACAGGCGGGAAGTGGAAAAGTATGCGGAGCCTTCGTACTCGTATTTCTCCAGAATACTCTTGCGAAGGCTGTCCATGTCGGTCTGCGACATTTCAGCCCCCTGAGCCTGAAGCTGTTCCTTTTTCACCTGAATGAGCACATCGGCAGCCTGTTCGCCCCCCATAACAGAGATTTTGCTATTTGGCCACATGAGCAACAGGGTTGGATCGTAGGCGCGGCCTGCCATGGCATAATTTCCGGCACCAAACGACCCACCGAAAACCACAGTAAATTTGGGCACGTTGGCATTGGCCACTGCATGAACAAATTTGGCTCCATCGCGGGCTATTCCTTTATGTTCGTATTCTTTTCCCACAATAAATCCTGTGATATTTTGCAGAAAAATAAGTGGGATTTTTCTTGATGTACAAAGCTCCACAAAATGAGCCCCTTTGAGAGCGGTTTCGCTGAAAAGAACGCCGTTATTGGCAATAATTCCCACGGGAAATCCCATGATGTGCGCAAAACCAGTTACTATAGTGGGCGCATAACGAGCCTTAAACTCCTGAAAACGACTGCCATCCACAATCCTTGCAATGATTTCTCTGGAGTCAACCGATTTTTTAAGGTCGACGGGTGCTATGCCGTAAAGTTCTTCTGCGGGGTAAAAGGGTTCTTCTATTTCTATTTGATTGAGGTTCTGCTTATGACCAATTTCCAGTGTCTCGAAGATATTGCGGCAAATTGCAATGGCATGTTGGTCGTCGTCGGCAAAATGGTCGGCAGTGCCCGAAATACTCGTATGCACATCGGCGCCACCCAACTCTTCGGCGGTAACTTCTTCGCCCGTGGCGGCTTTTACCAATGGCGGGCCACCAATAAAAATGGTTCCTTGTTCCCTCACAATGATGGTTTCGTCGCTCATGGCGGGAACATAGGCTCCGCCGGCGGTACAACTGCCCATGACGATAGAAATCTGCGGAATTCCGGCTGCCGACATGCGCGCCTGATTGTAAAAGAAACGGCCAAAATCGAATCTGTCGGGGAAAACTTTTGATTGTTCGGGAAGAAACACACCTCCGCTGTCGACCATATACACGCAAGGCAAATGGTTTTCCATGGCTATTTCCTGTGCCCGAACATGTTTACGAATGGTTTCCTTGATATAGGTACCACCTTTAACGGTGGCGTCGTTGGCAATGATGATGGTTTCTTTTCCATGAATCACTCCAATTCCGGTTACGATACCAGCGGAAGGAAACTGATTTTCGTAGGAGCCATAAGCCGCCAAAGTGGAGAGCTCGAGAAAGGGAGTTCCGGAATCGACCAAAAGGTTAATGCGGTCGCGGGCAAGTAATTTGCCACGCTGCACATGCTTTTCAACAGCTTTCTTGGGCGCGCCGTTCACTGTATTTCCTATTCTGCTACGGAACTCGTTCAGCAGCGTTTCGTATTGCTTCCTATTGTTTTGAAATACCTCCGATGTGGTATCTATTTGAGATTTAATTCTATACACAGACTACAAATTTGTTTGTAAAAAAATATCATCCCCATAACTGAAATATCGCTCAGAGCAAGAGTTTTCGTTTTTTGGGGAGATTGGGTTTTGATGCCCGAAAATAATAAATTTTTGATTAGTTCATCACATTCCAAAGGGTTCAAAAATAGATTTTTTTATTATGCTTGCATAATATTTATTTAATTTCTCTAAACCTTTTGGTGGATTCAACAAATCACCTGAGTATCTTTGATAAATGGTGGACTTTGGCGGGCAACAGGCTGGTTGATTGCAATATCTCAATTAAGATTATGACAGCGTTAGAATTATTCAGGGCTTCGAGTCTTCGAAAATTAAAAACCAGTTTACAAAAAAACAAAAGGGCTATAAACGAGATGCTGACTCCCATTTATAGCCCTCTAAAAATCGCTTTTTTTTATTTCAAGCGGTAAACCAGCGACAATAGAACCGAATTGTTGGTTAGATCAAAATTGAATCCCGAAACATCATCTTTAACTTCATTTTCAACCCCTGAGATGGTAGTTTTATTTATTGAAGACCCGGTTGTGTAGATGAAACCCGGCAATAATTCCGCTCCAATTACAAAGTTATCGGACAATTTATAATTCAACCCTAACATTAAATTTGCTCCGGGCTTATAGAGCGATTGCTCATTCAACCTGTCAACATCAGCAACTGTTATATCATCGTATTCCGATTTTACTTTGGAATAAGCGAAGGATATGTCAGCACCATATCGAAACTCCAGATTACTGGCCAATTCTTTGCGAAACTCTTTACCAATTTTAAGCCCAAAACCCAAATTGGTTTGCTTGTTCTCCATGTCATCATTGGAATCGGTAAAATTGCTCCCGCTAATAAACAAAGTGGTAAACCTCCACATCGATTTGGCAGTTCCGGTTTTATAGGTCAACCCGAAATGATCGAGATTACTAAAAACAATACCTACTTCTTTTTGCCTTGCGGCCTCTTGTGCCACCAAATTATAGGACATAGCGAGTCCTAACATCAAAATTAATGCTCTTCTCATTGTTTTTAAATTTTTAGATGAATAAATAGTATATACCAATTGGTTTTACTGGTTTAAACCAATTTTCATGCCACAAAATAGCATTGAACCTGCCACAACCTTTACCCATTACTATCTTCACAAAAAATACCAATAACCAAAAAAATCTCCTTCCAATACTAAAAAAAACAGATTCATCTTGCATATTCTCCTATTATCCAATGAGTTACTATAATAACCTTTTGATATTGGTTATTTTAATCTGCTATAGGCTTACTCATTATTTAACCTGATTGTCTGGAATCGATGGGTTAACTCCCAATAGCTCAATTAAAATAAATACCTTTGCAAAAAAAATATCATTGGAAAATTTTGAAGAATTAGGAGTCAGGACAGACTTTTTAAAAGCGCTGGAAGAAATGAATATTATCATCCCTACCGAGATACAGAGGCAGGTGATTCCGGCATTGTTAAATACCACTACCGATTTGGTGGGACAAGCACAAACAGGAACAGGCAAAACAGCGGCTTTTGGGCTTCCGCTTTTGCACCGGATTGACCCAAAGCTCAATGCCATTCAGGGGTTGATACTTTCTCCAACCCGTGAACTTGGACAACAAATTGCCAAACAACTGTTTAAATATACCAAATACAGCGACAAAATTTTTGTAGAAGCCGTTTATGGCGGGCCAAAAATTGAAATTCAAATCGCCGCATTGAGCAGAACTACGCATATTGTGGTAGCAACCCCCGGACGTTTAATCGATTTAGTTAAACGGAAAGCGGTGGATTTGCGTCATGTAAAAACTCTGATTCTGGACGAAGCCGACGAAATGATGAGCATGGGCTTTAAGGACGAACTGAACGAAATTCTAAGTCAATTATCGAAAGTGGAAAGCAAATGGCTTTTTTCGGCCACCATGCCCATTGAAATTAAGCAAATTATCAATACACATCTCTCGGAAAATGCCGTTAAAATTGAATTAACTGGAAAAAATAAAGTCAATAAAGATATTGAACATCAATATATTATGTGCGACGATCTGGAAAAATTCAATGTTCTGCTTCGTTTTCTCGACAAACAGGGAGATGGCAGAGGAATGATTTTCTGCAAAACCAAATCAGTAGCTCAGACTTTAACCAAACAATTGATAGCCAAAAACATATCGGCGGATGCCATTCATGGCGATTTGCTGCAAAAAGAGCGTGACAAGGCCATGCGAGCCTTCAAGAACGGGAGTTTAAAAGTGATTGTGGCCACAGATTTAGCTGCACGTGGTATTGATGTTGCAAATCTGGCCTATGTGATTCATTATCAAATGCCCGATCAGATTGACTATTATACCCACCGAAGCGGACGAACAGGTCGCGCGGGTCAAAAAGGAATTTCTATTTGTTTGGTGAATACCTTCGATTTGAAAAAGGTGAAATATCTGGAGCAACAACTGAGAATTTCGTTCAACCAGGTTTAAATCTCTCCAAAAAACTTAAAAATCTGCGGATTATTAGTCTTCTATAATATGCTGAACACGTCCCACTTGTCCGTCGTCGAGCATAACTTTTATCCCCCTGTGATGCTTTGGAGCGCTGGTGAGTAACCGTTTCACAATACCTTCGGTAAGTTCACCTGTTGACTGATCCTTCTTAAGCACAATTTGAACCAAATCGCCAGGTTTGATGTGGGCACGAATTCTTCCATCGGTTTTTTGATTTTCCATCGTTTTTTTTGGCAAAAATAGGGTTTATTGTGCGGAATTTCATAAGTCACCTATTTCACAGATTAACAGTTATTTACAAACTTTTTTTAATCATTTTTTAAATTTTTTGGCTATTTTACAAGGTAAAATGGAAGCATTTTTGGCTATTTTACAAGGTTATTTTGAATGATTTTTGGCTATTTTACAATGTAAAATTGGACACTTTTTGGCTATTTTACAAGGTTAGTCAAAATATTTTGGGAAAAAAGGCCTTTAAAATCAGTAAAAAATGGATTCCGACTTCCGTAAAAACAGCTGAAAAAAAGAAAAGGTAATTTTTATTACAATGTTTTTTATTTAAAAATCCTTTTATATTTGCCGCCGAAATGAAAACACAAAACTCAAATATGTCCATGATGATGCGTATGCTAAGCTACGTTAAGGGACAATTTGTGTAAATGATATAGTTTAAACAACAAAGAAGCCCTTGCAAAACGCAGGGGCTTTTTTTTTAACAAAAAGTGTATGGCCAGTTTTAACAGTATGCAAATGGAAATGTTGATGTGTATGATGATGCACAGCATGATAGCGTATGGCCAAAAATGACGGAATATAATCCAGCAAAAGTCCCTTTGGCCCAAGTCGAACCAAAGGGATTTTTTTTTGCTAAAAAAATGAATCCCAAACGAAATAACATAACAACAAATAAAACAACCAAAATGGAACATTTAAAAACAGCAAGCAAAGCTTTACATGCAGGACATAACACCAAACTTACTCAGGGAACAAGAGCGGTTCCTGTTTATCAAACAACTTCCTATGTTTTCGACAGCTCCGAACATGCGACCGAATTATTCGAGCTCAAAGCGCCCGGATATATTTACACCCGCTTAAATAACCCCACCAACGATGTTTTGGAGCAGCGACTCGCAGCTCTTGAAGGCGGAATAGGCGCTGCCGTATTTGCTTCGGGCACTGCAGCCATATCCACTACTCTGCTCACACTGCTAAAAACTGACGATCATATTGTTGCATCGAGCAGTCTCTATGGCGGAACCTACAATCTACTCAATGTTACTTTGTCTCGGTTTGGCATCACGACAACCTTTGTGGATCCAGCGAATATTAACAATTTTCGCAGCGCCATCACCAACCAAACCAAAGCCATCTTTATCGAATCGCTGGGAAATCCAAAACTCGATGTACTCGATATAGCCGAAATTGCTCAGATTGCCAGCGATTTTAAAATTCCGCTAATCGTGGACAATACTGTGGCTTCCCCAAGCCTTCTGAATCCTATACAATACGGGGCAAATCTTGTGATTCACTCGCTCACAAAGTATATCACCGGCAATGGAACTTCGCTGGGTGGAGCAGTGATTGATGCGGGAAATTTCGACTGGTCATCGGGCAAATTCCCTGAATTCACAGAGCCTTCAAAGGGCTACCATGGATTAATTTATGCCGAGAAAATGGGGAATTCTGCTTTTATTACCAAGCTCAGAGTTGAAGGATTGCGGGATTTTGGTGGAGCCTTAAGTCCTTTTAATGCCTTTCAAATCATACAGGGGCTCGAGACATTAGAATTGAGAATTGCTCAACACTCTAAAAATGCTTTGCAGCTGGCAGAATGGCTTCAAACCCTTGAAGAAGTTGCCTGGGTAAATTATCCTGGATTAAAATCGAGCCCCTACTACCCGCTTGCCCAAAGATACCTTCCCAAAGGCCAAAGCGGAATTGTTACTTTTGGGCTCAAGGGTGGGTTTGATGCAGCCAGAAAATTTGCCAACGCCACCAAACTTTTCTCTCTTTTGGCCAATATTGGTGACACCAAATCATTGATTATTCATCCGGCCAGCACCACACATCAACAGCTATCGCCTGAGCAACAAGTGTCTACAGGCGTATCAAAAGATTTAATCCGCTTATCGGTAGGTCTTGAAGATATTGTAGATTTGAAATCTGATATATTACAAGCACTAAAGCATATTTGATGAGACCAGAATTGTTAACCTACCAGATTGTAGATTTCATCACGTCACGCGGGATCAATATTCCACAAATTACCCTAACCTACGAGGTTTTTGGAAAACCGCTGCACACAGCGCCTGTGGTGCTCGTGAACCATGCGCTCACAGGAAACTCCGACCTAATAAGCGCGGAAAAGGGCTGGTGGAAAACCATAGTTGGCGATGGAAAACTCATCGATACGCTTCGCTACACGGTAATTGCTTTTAACATTCCCGGAAATGCCTATGATGGCTGCCTAATCACTGATTTTGAGAGTTATACAACCCGGGATGTCGCACAATTATTTATTAAAGCGCTGCATGGAATTGGGATTGAAAAACTTTTTGCTGTAATTGGGGGAAGTTTGGGGGGTGGATTGGCCTGGGAAATGGCAGTTTTAGAACCGGAGATGACGGAATATGTAATTCCAGTGGCAACCTACTGGCAATCATGCGATTGGATTATAGGTTTTAACTATATTCAGATGCAGATTCTGCAACATTCCGCAAAACCTTTGGAACTTGCACGGATGATGGCCATGATGTTTTACAGAACTCCACAGTCCATTCAGGCTAAATTCAACCGTACAAAAACCGCCGATGAAAGCCTTTATAATGTGGAATCGTGGTTTAGGCATCACGGAATAAAGCTCGAAAAAAGGTTTGAATTCACAGCCTATCAAATGATGACTCATCTGCTGACTACCTTAGACATTACCTCCCATAAAGACACCTTTGAAGAGGCGGTGAAGCCTATAAAATCTACCATTGTTCAAATTGCCATTGACACCGACTTTCTTTTTGTCCCCGAAGAAACTTACCGGACCAAAGAAATGCTCGATCAACTGAATATCCGCAATCAGTACCACGAAATAAAATCTATTCATGGCCACGATGCTTTTCTTATTGAATTTGAACAACTTATACGATTTCTGGAACCTATTTTCGCAACCAGGTAAACTCTAAAATCAGCGTCACTTTCCACATCACTTTTATAAGTGATTGTTATTTCTAAAATTTTTTAAATGATTCAGAGCTTTCATTGGAGCCACTACTTCAATGCGTTAGTTCAAAATAAAATGCACAATAACTATGAAAATTATAAAATTCGGGGGAAAATCTCTCGCCAATGGAGCAGGATTAAATGCTGTTTTGGATATTATTTCTACAAAAATCAGATTGGACGAAAAGTTTATTCTGGTGCTTTCTGCCCGCGGAAATGCAACCGATGAATTGGAAATCCTATTGGACAAAGCCCAGCAAAACATTGATTATAAGAATCTTTGGCGAAATTTTAAAACCTATCAGCAAGAGCCTTGTCCACAACTTGATTTTCAAGCTGAATTCAACCTACTGGAAAAAATTTTCGAAGGGGTAAGACTAGTAGAAGATTATAGCCCAAAAATAAAAGATTTGGTATTGGCACAGGGAGAATTACTAGCCGTGAAATCGGTAGCATTTTTGCTCCAACAGCAAGGAATTCAATGCCTTTCTGTTGATAGCAGGAATTTGTTGGTGACTGATAGCAAATTCGGCAGCGCACATATCATCGAAGATTTATCAGCCAAAAAAACTCAGGAATATTTCAACAATTTTCCCCCTGGAATTTTGCCCATTGTCACAGGTTTTATTGCATCCGACAAAAAGGGGAATACCACCACCTTGGGCAGAAACGGCAGCAATTATTCGGCTGCTCTCTTAGCAAAATACCTGAATGCCAGCGAATTTCAGAACTACACACATGTTGATGGTATTTACACCGCCAATCCGGAGCTTGTGGAAGACGCCAGAATTCTTGGCCATATCAGCTATCAGGAAGCCAATGAGCTGGCCAGTTTTGGAGCATCCATTCTTCATGCTAAAACCATTGTGCCTTTGCTCGAAAACAATATTCCCCTGCGAATTCTCAATACCTTCAACACCAATAGCTTAGGCACGCTTATCAGCAACAATACGCCCAACAAAGGAGTCAAATCAATTTCTGTTCAAAAAGATGTGAGCATTATAAATTTGGAAGGAAAAGGTTTATTGGGTAAAACAGGAATAGATGCACGGATTTTCAACACATTAGGCCGCGAAAACATCAATATTGGGGTGGTTTCGCAAGGAAGTTCGGAACGAGGCGTAGGACTGGTGGTTTCCCAAGCCGACTCGGGCAAAGCTGTTCAAGCCCTGAAGCAGGAATTTGCCAACGAGCTGAAAGAAAACGACATCAGCACCATATCGGCCATCCCCCAAATTTCGGTGGTTAGCTTGATTGGTGAGAGTTTGAATGGATTTTCATCGGCTTTGCAATCTCTGGTAAAAAACGACATCGAAATTCTGCTTATCAACAACAATATTGCGGGAAGCAATATCAGCCTTGTGATTGAAAACAATAATGTGAACAAAGCTGTTAACACCATTCATTCTCAAATATTTGGAGTGGCAAAAAATATCAATATTGCCATTTTTGGAAAGGGAAATGTTGGGGGCTCTTTAATAAATCAAATTCTTAAAAGTCAAAGTCAAATCCTGAAAAGAAAAGAAATCCGTCTCAATATCTTTGCTGTGGCTGGAACCCAAAAAATCCTGTTTGCTAAACATGGAGTTTCGGAGGCCTGGCTCAGTGATTACGAAAATTCACTAATTCAGCATGAATCTGTAAATCAGGTGATTGAATTTGCCAAACAGCACCATCTCGAAAATCTGATTGCCATTGACAACACTGCAAGCAACCAGCTTGTGGATAATTATATCCCACTTATTGAAGGTGGTTTCGATTTAATTTCGTCGAACAAAATTGCCAATACCATCGATTTTGGATACTATAAAAAACTGCGGGAATGTTTGAAGCAATATCATCGGCAATATCTCTACGAAACCAATGTTGGCGCAGGTTTACCACTTATCGATACCATAAAATTGCTCCATGAGTCGGGCGAAAATATAACGCGAATCAAGGGCGTATTTTCGGGTTCGCTGAGCTATATCTTTAACAATTTCTCCGAATCTGATAAAAAATTCTCAACCATTGTTAAAGAGGCCATGGCCAAAGGATATACCGAGCCCGACCCCAGAGAAGACCTGTGCGGAAACGATGTGGCGCGAAAGCTACTCATTTTGGCCCGCGAACTCGATTTGGAAAACGAAATGAAAGACATTCAAATAAAAAACCTGATTCCAAACGAGTTATCTTCAGGAAATACTGAAAATTTTCTTCAGAAACTGGAAGAACTCGACAAACCCTTCGACGAAATAAAGCAGAGCCAGAAAGAAAATCATGTATTGAGATATGTGGGCGATTTGCACGGCGATTTGCAGTTGAGCAAAGGAATTCTTGATGTTAGTTTGGTTAGCGTTCCGAAAAACAGTGCGTTGGGGCAACTTAGCGGCTCCAATTCAATTTTCGAAATTTTTACGGACAGCTATGGCGAAAACCCTATAGTTATTCAGGGTGCAGGCGCTGGAGCAGAGGTAACAGCTCGAGGAGTTTTTGGAGATTTGCTCCGAGTTGCGGAGAAGAAATAAAGAATTATAGAAAGATTCATGTGAAAGCATCAAAGCATTTTGGTGCTTTTTTCTTGGCTATTTTAAGTTTCCTGCTTGTGTTGGATTAACTTTTTCAGCCCGATTCAAGACTGCATTTCCAACAATAAAAAGTATAAATTATTGTTTTTTAAGGATATAGCGATGCTTATAAAGATGCACAAGAATGACGAGCCAAAGGACCAATCCAAATTTATTGTGAATATAAACGCAGGCTTCGCAGTCACCATCGAGTATCCAGTTGATAAAGCCTGTGGTGGCTGTTAATGAAAAAATGATGATAAGCCAGGTATTAATTCTTCTTTTACTTTTTATTTCAGATGTTACGGGTGCTTTCGACTTGCGCAAAATTACCTGTTCTACCCAATGCCATCGCTCGGCCACATGATAAAAAATTGAAACCACAGTAACCGAAGCAAACATGGTGTGAATGGAAAGCCACTCCTGCTGATTCATTCCCAGTGTTTTATGAAATACCGAATCCTGAAAAGCAAAAAACATGACCAATCCGCTTCCCCCTAGAATGAGGAAACTGATAAGATTCACAAGCAAAAAAAACTTTTTTCCTGGCATACTATCTTAGAAATTTATTAGAAACCTAAAACATCTTTCATTGTAAAAAATCCATGTTTACCCACCAGCCATTCTGCTGCCATCACGGCGCCTAAAACAAAACCTTCTCTGTTATTGGCTTCGTGTGAAATGGTTATCTTATCAACTGAACTGCTGTAACTGATATGGTGAGTCCCGGTTACATTGCCAATTCGATCGCTGAAAACAGGAAGCAAATTGGGTTTAGAACTCTCATTTTCAGCCAAATACCAACCATTTAGCTCTGGATAGGATTGCAAAACTCCATTGGCCAGCTGAATGGCTGTGCCGGATGGAGCATCGAGCTTTTGGGTATGATGAATCTCATGAATTTTTGGGGAATATTCGGGATAACGATTCATTATATCGGCCAGCCGGGCATTCATATGAAAGAGAATATGAACTCCCAAACTAAAATTACTGGCCCACAATATAGCACCCCCCGACTTTTCTGTTACTTCCTGAATCTGTGGCAGGTTTTCGTACCAACCAGTGGTTCCAAGCACCAATGGTAAATTGATTTTCAAACAGTTATCAATATTTGAAAGCGCAGCCTGAGGAATACTAAAATCAATGGCCACATCTGCAGCGGATAATGCTTGCTGCTTTTCGGTCCAGTCAGATGGATTATCAATCACAGCTACTATTTCATGATTTTTTTCAATGGCATACTTTTCAATGGCTTTTCCCATTTTTCCATAGCCAATCAATGCAATCCTTAGATTATTCATCATCATTGAGTTGAAATTGTATAACGTATTCCGATGCCCGGGGCAATCTTCATCCCCCGATGGTCGGGAATAATCAGGGGTTGGATTTGAAAGGTTAAATCATCGTCTATATTAAAATTATAGAGATGTGCATCAACGGTAGCATCCACAATTTGAAGGATATAGAAAACTCCGGTTAGGATGTAGCTCAGTTCGAGACTGCTTTGATAATACTCCCGCTGAGTTAAAAGTTGCGCACTTGAATAATTGTCAACCAAAGCATTTCCTGTGATTTGGCCTTCTGTGATTTCCACACTCAGTGCATAGGCTTCACGAAAACGATTAAACTCGTAACGGTTTTGACCTACGAAAAAGGCAAATGTGCTAAAACCCGCGTAAATAATGGGAATTTTCCAATACTGACCATTGTAATACTGACCCAACCCCGGCAAGGCAGCCGACATCCAGGTAGCTTTTACGGGGGAATGTTTGGGAAAATAACGATAAACTGAGTCGTTGCGTAAACCAAGTTTCTCAGTTTGCTGAGCAAATGACTGTGTAGACGAGACAAAAAGCACCACTAATAATGCCAATGCGCTCCCCCAACTTTTAAGCGTTCCTATTGCCCTGAAATCAGGCATGACCTCCGGTTATGGAAAGCATGATTTTTCTGAGGTCTTCCTCCGATTGAAAATCGAACGAAAGCTTTCCTCCCCCACCTTTACCGGGCTTCACATAAATTTGTTTTCCAACTATTTCGCCAATTCTGCGGCTATATTCGACCATGGCAGGGGTGGTAGGTTCAATGATTTTCTCTTTCAATTTGCCAAGGGGATTCAAAAGCTCTTTTACAAGTTTTTCCACTTCGCGCACCGAAAGGTTTTGCATGATAATCTTCTCGAGAATTTTAAGCTGAGCCACAGGATTCTCAACATTGATAAGCGCTCTGGCGTGTCCCATACTGATTTGATTGGAACGCAAAGCCAGCTGAATTTCTGCGGGAAGCTTTAAAAGGCGGATATAGTTGGTGATGGTACTTCTGTTTTTGCCCACACGCTTACTCACTTCTTCCTGAGTTATGCCACATTCGTCGATAAGTCGCTGATAGCTAATACCTATTTCAATGGCATTCAGGTTTTCGCGCTGAATATTTTCCACAAGCGCCATTTCGAGCATTTGTTCATCGTTGGCCAAACGGATATAAGATGGAATTGAAGTTAAGCCAGCAATTTTAGCAGCACGAAATCTACGTTCGCCCGAGATGAGCTGATATTTATTATAACCCAGTTTACGAACGGTGATGGGTTGAATAATCCCCTGATTTTTAATGGATTCTGCCAATTCTTCCAGGGCAGACTCATCGAAATCGGTTCGGGGTTGAAACGGATTGGTTTCTATGGTATCCATACTTAATTCGGCCACTGCGCCCACCACATAATTCCCCGAAATTTCCGAAGAGGAAATATCAGTATCGGGGCTCGATAGAATTGCGTCTAGTCCTCTTCCTAATGCTCTTTTTTTATTCATCTTTTACAATTTTTTCTGTTCGTTGGACATGGCGGTCATATTGTTCTTCTGAAGAATTTCACGGGCCAGATTCAGATAATTGATGGCTCCTACGCTGGTGGCATCGTGCATAATGGCAGTCTCACCAAAGCTGGGGGCTTCACTAAGTTTTATATTTCTGTTTATCAAGGTTTTAAAAACCATTTTTTGAAAATGTGTTTTCACTTCTTTCACCACCTGACGCGACAATCGCAAGCGGTTATCGTACATGGTGAGTAGAATTCCTTCTATATCGAGACCCTTATTCAGGCGGGTTTGAACTATTTTAATGGTATTGAGCAGTTTCCCCAGTCCTTCGAGAGCAAAATATTCGCATTGCACAGGAATAATGACCGAATCGCTGGCTACCAGGGCATTCACAGTGACTAAACCTAAGGATGGTGAGCAGTCAATGATAACAAAATCGTAATCATTTCTAATGGATGCCAGGGTTTTAGAGAGCATAAACTCGCGGTTGGGCATGTTTATCATTTCTATTTCGGCTCCAACAAGGTCGATATGGGCTGGAATGATATCCAGATTGGGGGTGTTGGTGTTCATGACAATGGAACGCGGGTCAATGCCATCCATAATGCATTCATAAACACTGGTTTGAACATTTTTTGGATCGATGCCCAAACCGCTGGTGGCATTGGCCTGGGGATCGGCATCGATGATGAGGGTTTTTCGTTCCAAAACTGCTAATCCGGCACCCAGATTTATTGCAGTGGTTGTTTTGCCCACCCCGCCTTTTTGATTGGCAACAGAAATTATTTTAGCCATGAAATTATCAAGATTTTATTTCGACAAAAATACAATATTTAACCTATGTGTAGTTTTTTTTTGTTAACAAGTCCCCCGGTTTCAACCAGAAATATCATAAAATCAGAAGGTTTATAATGTCCTGAATTATGCATGTTAAAGCCTGATTTCGAAGGGATAACAAGAAATTAATTTAAGTAAAGCGGCTGATTCTATTTTTCCAAATCATCAAAATTAATATCGTCGAGCGAATCTAAATTGGAGTAATTTTCTGAATCAGGAACCACGTCTCCATTGATAAAACCAACGGCTTCATGAAATCCTTCGAGAAACTTTTCAAAATCCTCCTTAAATAGAAATATTTTATGCTTGTCGTAGGAGAATTTTCCGTTATCGTTGTCGAAACGACGCTTACTTTCGGTGATGGTGATGTATTTATCATCGGATTTGGTTGCCTTAACATCGAAAAAATACGTGCGTTTACCAGCCTTCACTGCTTTTGAATACAGTTCTTCTCGTGAATCATTAAAATCTCTGCCGTTTTTCATTCTCAATTTATTTTTTAATTTGATTCATATGGAGAGGCAAAAATATAAAATCCTAAGCAGATTTGGCAGGCTGCCCTTAAGAAATAAAAATTCTTTAATTTTGGTGGCTCATTAATTTCATTATCATGAACAGAAACTGGTATTTTGGTTTTCTCCTTCTTCTTGCGGTTGTGGCCATCTCCTGCGAAACCAAGGAAGTTATTGTTGATCCGGGTTACAAATATCCTGTGGCAGCCTTTTCATATACGGGTAATGATGGCCCTGCTCCTGTGACCATTCAATTCAACAATTACTCAGAAACTATTGTTACAGATAGTTGTCATTATACCTGGACTTTTGGAGAAAACGGCCCAACATCGACTGAAAAAAACCCCGTTCACGTTTTTACCAATACAACATCCAACGCAAAAGTATATCTGGTAACCATGAGAGTTCACGATTTGGTGAGCAATTTATCGCAAGCCCGTTCCATTCCCATCGAAGTGCAGCCTGGAAATTAAGTAATTAGGATTTATTTTCCATTGGTTAGTAAAGTAGCAAGTTTTAAGGTACCATTTTTAGCCAGGTCCGCGATTTGGTTTCAACCAAATGAGCATCGGGGAGAGCAAACTGCATCTGCACATATTGCAAGAATGCCCGTGCAACCTGCTCATTCTCAAATCGACCGATGGTATAACGGTAATTAAACCCCTGAGTCCATTCAGAAACCTTCTCGTTCTCCACCCAATCCTGAATCTGGTCTATTGGAATGGGATAATCGGGAGCCGAAACTATTTCGACCCTAAATACTTTTATATCCTCGTCAACAGGAATAGGGACAAAGGAACTTCCGTCTGTGCTGGCTTCCATTTCTTCGTTTTCATCTTCGTCCACAGTTGTGTTGTTCACCTTTGCGGGGCTTGACTTTTTAGACTTCCTGGTCTTTTTGACAGGAACTTTGCGGGGTTTTGTATTGCCATCATCTTCAGCTAAGTCAGCGAAATCGTTAGTATCCTCTTCAGAATAGGATTGACTGCTATTGTCATTGGAATCATCGTAATAGCTGCCACCACCAGAGAATTTAGGCTCTATCCGCTGACCATTTTTAAACTTCACTATGAAAGCCTCGGGAATTCGGTAACGGTTTTTCACCTCGGCGAGATATTTCTCCGCTTCGTCGCGGGTGGCGGCTGCAAAGAGATTGTATCGGTACCAACCTGCGGATTCATGCACATACACTTCCTGGTCCACCTGGTGGTCTATCATAAACTCGTCGACTGTGGGGCAAGGTTGGCGGCAAGCCAGAATTTGAATGCGCCAGGTGAATTCGCCTTCTGTCTCTGTAGAATTATTGGTGATAAAACCGGAATGTTCGTAGTTTTCTGTGGAATCTTCTTCAATAACAGCTTCATCCTCAGAAATATCTACATTTATTGTATCCTTTGGTGCGTCAATGGGCACATCGTTGTATTCTATTCCATCGCCAATTTGCACATATTGAGCTATTTTTATGGGGAAAAGCTTGCCTTCCTGGTTCATCACTTCGCCTTCGATAAAAATGGGATAGGTTCCGTTGCCTCGTTCGCTAATGGTAATATCAATAGGTATGTTCAAGGTATCTTTGTTCATGGGCAAATAGAAATCGAAGTCGAACTGATAGGCAATGCGGGTATAGGTAACCTCTGGTATTCCAGGATTTACCGGGTAAAAACCTGAGGGCAGGTTCAGCCTAAAAAAGCCATTTCCGGTGATGCCCCTTTTGGCAATTCTCACTAAAATCTTGAATTTCTTGTTGTTGGCCATCTGTGGTACCCAAAGCTCCACCAAATAAGGATTGGATGATGATATTGCTTTTTGTTCCTTTTCTTCCAGCTGATTGAGCATTTCCTTTTTGGTGATTCGTTTCATTTCGGGGTCGCCAAATGGATCCACATCGAAAAAATCGAGAATCTGAATCTCGTTATCATTTTTAACTGGCTCTAATGGAACACGCCGGTTTGAACGTTGAAGACTAAAATGATAATTGATTCCCAGACCAGTATGCCAGAAATAGTCGATTTTATTGCCCCCAGACTTGGCGTCGAGAAGGTCGGAATTAACAAAAACCAACGAGGAATGAGCATCTAACGAAAAGTTCTTATTGATGAAGTATTTCAGGTGCAATCCAGCTGGAACAGCCAGCGTTGACAGATATTTCTTTTCTCCCCAATAAACCATATTCAGCGTATCGAGGGTTTTGGTGTCGTAGAGTATGGATTTCCAGCGGGCCAACCCCACACCAATATTTGCCCATGCCGAAAGCCTGTTGAGTTTGGGCCGACGCTGCATAACCTGCATCAGATTGATATTGAAGTTGATGTTGGCAAATTGGTATTTTGTATCGAAACTGCGGTAGGTGGAGTTGGTTCTTTTGGTCCCCGAAAGCGCGAAATATCCCAAATCGGTGGTGATAGAATACTTGGGCGACAGGTATTTGCCCAATGAAATGGCGCCCCCATAAGTTATTTCGCCATATTTTGTGTTGGGGATATAATCCCAATATTTAATATCGCCAAAGTAAATATTGGCTCCGCCTTTTAAACCAACGGTCCAGGCTTTGGGGTCGGGTTTGTTTTTTCGGCCTTTTTGGGCATAGATTGGGCTTAATGCTCCGATGAAAGCAATAATTAATAACCCAATATAAATCCATTTAAGCCTCATCCAATCATTTACTTACGGTATTTTTACTTTACTTTTTCCACCCATTGAAAAAATTTTCCTCGGGCCATTTAAACTAATTCGCAATAACATCTTTCAATTTCCCCCGACAAATTTTATTAATATGATCTAATGCTTCTTCGTCCTGCAAACCCAGTTTTTTTGCTTTGTTCATATCCTTGCAGGCGTCTTCTTTCTTTTCCATTAGAAATTTAGAAACTCCCCGATTATAGTAAACCCTAACCCATGCTGATTTCTGGCTAGGGTCGACTGGCTCAAAAAGAATGGCTTTATCGTAGGAGCGAATGGCAGCGGGATAGTTTTCCATTTCGTGCTGGGTATTCCCCAGATAGGCATACAACATCATAAACCGGTTTTCTGGTTCCAGCTGAATGGCATTGTTGAAGTCTTCCAGCGCTCCTTTAAAATTATCACGCTCAAATCGCAAAACTCCCCGCTTATAGAAATCGGCAAAACTTGCGGGATTCTCCACATCAAAATCGGGTTTTATTACGTTGATGGATGCAAAAAAATCGACAAAATCTTTATAAGGAACTTCGTAATAAGTGCGGGTAAACAGCTTATCCTTGTTTTCGGCAAGGAGATATTTTTGATATAAACTTTTCTTGTTCAGCAACTTAATCAATCGAAACCGATAATATTTTTTTCCATCAGTAATCACAGGCATCAGGTTTAAAATGGCAGTGAACTGGCTCACCAATTTGAGCTCCTGGGTGCGCAAAATGCTGAACGAGATTTTGGTATCGAGGTCTTTTTGTTTGAAATCCTGCAAATCGTCGTAGGCATAAACTTCGAGATTTACAGCGTAGGGCTCGTTGAAATTGCTGTTTTCGGGAAGAATTTCGTCGAGTTTTTTTGAGTTAAAAACAAAATACTCCACATTATCGGTCTTGTTGAAATTCTGGCGTAAGTCGGGAAACTCAAAATATCCCCCGGTGTAATAATAGATGAGCACCACAAACTGATCGTCGCCAACGAGCACTTCTTTAATCTCCATTTTCTTGAAGTTATCGCGCCCCAGATTCTCCAAAGCATCTGGTGTTCTGTTCTTTTCGCTATCGTAAAGCAGGATTCGCCCGTTGGCAGAAGTCCACAGCCCGTTATCCTGTAATACCCAACCAATGGCCGAGGTTAGCTCGGCTTTTACCTCGCTCAAAATAGGCAGGTTCGACTGGCTCCTTTGAACGCTTTGTGCCAGCGAAAAAAATGGTATTAAAAAAGTGAGTAAAGCAATACAAAACCTGCTCATTCATATGTATTTGGAATATAAAAATACGACAGAATTTCATGATGCACAATAGCAAAAGCATCATTTATCAACATATTCCACTTTATTAAATTGTTTAATAAAGATATACTCTTCGATGGTACAATGACAGGTGATTTGCTATATGCTTTTGATATACAACAATTTACACCATCAATCATCAATTAGTACTCTAAAAAACCTAATTAAAACTAAGAATCAATTTCAACAAAAGAAAAAAAGCATTGAACTTCAATTTTAGGTTCATCGGCTTATTAAGCAAAAAAACTGATGGGTTCCGGGGGATTAAAAAAGTAGCCGAGAAAAATTGAACCGGATAAATGGCGCCCACTGCAAGCCCCATTGGCTGTAGTGTTCCAGACTGATATAATTGTAATAGAAATGCGAAACCACATCCACAGAAATTCCCTCGGTGAAGTTGAGCTGAAGTCCCGGAGAAAGATAAACTCCATAGCCAATTCCGCCCTGCCGGAACTCGTATTGGGGATTGTTGGAATTGGGCACATAATCGTACGGTCCTTTATATTTGATGTCGAGAACCAGAGTGTAGATTTCAATTTTATTGAGCCCAACGGTGGTATTGTTTAAATTAAACCCCACTTCGGCAATAAAATTTGTGCGTTCGCCAATCTTATAACAGTTAACCAAACCAATATCTAAATTAACTCTATCTTCCTGCCCTGCAATGGTTCCAATAACATATTGGTTCTCTTTATTGCTGGGCGGAATATTGGGATCGGTATTGTAGATTACAAATTGATCTCGGGCATAAAGTCTCGAAAAATCCATGGAAACCGCCAAAGCATATTTTCTATTGAACCAATAGCGCGCAGTTAAACCAGCGTAAATAGAAGGTGTATACTTCATTTTGGTGGGATATTCGGTATAGTAAGAGCCCGCAATAAGTGGGTAACGGTAGCCGTTTTGCTCCAAAACCTCGTTAATCTGGTTGAGATAATGCTCGTTGTTGATTATCTTATCGGCGCTGTTCATACCATCTTCGTTGCCGGCTCCATTGTAAAAGTTGGCGGTGTTTCGACTCCCAAAATAAGCTCCCACATTCAAACCAGCTTCCAATCCGCCGAAATCTTCTTCAGCTTCCTGAGCAAAAACAGCAATATTTGCTATTAAAGCTATGATAATCAATATATTTCTCATTATGACAAATTTTAAACTTCAACAATTTATATTCATTCAGGGTAATTCAAATACTTTTTTGGTTCCTGAAAACCTAAAAGAAGCTAAGCATCTCACCTATAAAAAACCCCAGATAATTGCCCAGAGCATAACCGATAAGCCCAACTGTAATGCCCGGAACCAGCACATTTTTATTTCCAATGGCGGTGGTAATCATGGGAACAAATGGCGGACTACAAATGAGTGCGGTTGTGGTAACCATCATGGTATCGGCATCTACTTTAAATATTTTGCTTAATAAGGCTTGAATGAGCAAGGAGCCAAATATGACAAAACCAGGATATAACATTAAATGATAACTGGCATTCATGATATCGTCGATATTCACCATACTCGAAATGGAAAGGCTGAACATCAGGATGAAGTACATACCCAAATCAAATGATTCTTCAACTTTATTCACGGGCTCCCACAGAGAAGCCAAAAGTGCTAAAGTACTCAGAGCCAGTACAAAAATCACCATAAAGATCGATTTGTCAAAAATACTGGCGAATCCGAACGACAATCCAAAGATAACCGCAGCCACAGCAAACACTTTGAGCAAAGGACCTACGGATTTCATCCTGAAAATTTTATCGAAGGTACCTTCTTCATTGATGGAAATAATATCTTTTCCTGCATTTTTAAAGGCCGGTAAAAACAGTAGGAAAAAACGCTGACCAATGCTAATAAGAAAAAACAGGTATAGGGCGCTGAACAACATATCATAGCTATGAACCACCAGATAAGTGTCATTCTCAACCTGAAGCATGGTTTTAAGCGCAGCCAGATTGGGAGTTCCTCCGGTATAAACTCCGGTAAGCAGTGCTCCAACTTTCCAATATTCGGTATCACCTTCGGGTTTTAAAAGAAAATAACCCAAAACTACCATGATGGTCACGGCAAAGAAGCCGATCAATAACGATTTAAAAGTGGTTCCGGCCAAGCTAAACCAATCGCGTATTTTTGTTGAAAACAGCATGAGCGGAATGGCGATGGGTACACTGATATTGGCCACCATCTCCTGAACTTTTAAACTACCTTCGGGCAATAATCCGCTCAGCCCCATAACAATACCTATTCCATAGGCAAAAAGTATGGAGCCAATCTTCTGTACTAACGACGATTTCTTTTCGAGAAAAAGTATGAGGGCCGGAATTAACAAATAGAAAGCACCAAGTAGGGCAAGGCTCAGATTCATAAATGATAGTTTTGGGGGCTAAAATAAGGAAATTTACAAGCGGTTGAAAAATGATGAAATCAGAAAAGGGACTTTTTGTCTCTCAAGTAAGAATTACAAATCAATACTCATCAAAGAGCTGATGAATATTAATATAATCAACCAAATCGCGCAAGGTTCCGTAGCTTTGGCCCATATATTCTGGCAAAGTGTACTGGGGAACCCAAACTGCGGCCAGAATACCCTCTTCGAGCTGTGGTTTTAGAACTCCTTCGTAATTGCTGCGCATGAGATACCAGTGGGTCTTTTTAACCACCCACTCGTTGGCAAACGAATACATATGCCAGGTTGTTGGCAGGTTATGAGTGATTTTGAGATTTTTAATGCCTGTTTCTTCCATCACTTCGCGTAAAGCTCCCTGACTGGCCAACTCCCCCGCATGAAGATGTCCTTTGGGGAAATCCCACCGCTCGAACCTGTGAATCATTAAAATATCTCCCTTATTGTTTACCACAATGCCGCCTGCTGCTTCCAGTATTTCGAAATATGAAATGAAAATCTGAAATGCTTTTTCGGGTTCTTCCTCCACCAGAATAAACTGATGAAAACCATTGTTCCGAATGCTTTGGACTATGGTTGGAAGCTCGTCCATGCTTATCTTTTGGAAATCAGACCATAGGAGGTTTTCGGGGGCGAAATCGGTCTTTTTCCCAAAAAAAATTAACCCGTTATTGATAAAAACTTTATAGTTTTGCATACAATTTTTTTCAAGAATTATAGTTTACAAAGAAGTTTTACAAAATAAAGAATTATAATGCATCAGACCAACGAAGTAGCTGAAAATGTTGCAAAATCACTCCTCCAGATTAAGGCTGTGAAGCTTAAACCCAACGATCCTTTTACATGGGCATCGGGATGGAGTTCGCCTATTTATTGCGACAACCGCCTTACACTCTCTTATCCTCAAATCCGCACCTATATCCGTCAGGAATTTGTGAAACTGATAAACGAGGAAATTGGTCATATAGATGTGGTTGTGGGTGTAGCCACTGGCGGAATTGCCATTGGAGCGCTCATCGCTCAGGATTTGGGCCTTCCTTTTGCCTATGTTCGTTCCACTGCCAAAGAGCATGGTATGCACAATCAGATAGAAGGTGTGGTTGAATCGGGCCAAAGAGTGGTGGTGATTGAAGATTTAATCTCTACAGGCGGAAGCAGTATGAATGCTGTGGAAGCTCTTCGCGGAGTTGGAGCCAATGTGAAAGCCCTCATCGCTATTTTCGATTATGGATTTGAAGTGGCTGCCAAACGTTTTTCCGATGCCAAATGCCGCATGCTTTCTTTATCTAATTATAACGCATTGATTGACTATGCTTTAAGCTCCGATTATATTAAAAAAGAAGACTTCAACAAACTAAAAAAATGGCGCGATGACCCCGCCAACTGGAATAAATAGCCCTATGCAAAACATCAAAAGCAAAACACAAAAAATTTCGGCCTCTCCCGAACAAGTGTACCAATTCATAAGCGATTTTAATAACCTGCAAAAACTCATGCCCGATAAAGTTACCAACTGGAGCTCTACCGAGTCTACCTGTAGCTTTACCATTCAGGGAATGGCCACTTTAAATATGAAGCAGGGAAACAATAAAGAATACGAACTGGTTCACATGAAAGCTGATGGAAAAAACCCTTTTTACTACGATTTAAATACTCATATTCAAAATCCTGAAGGTAATTCCTGCGATGTTTTTATTGAACTCAATGCCGACATGAATCCCATGGTTGCCATGATGGCTAAGAAACCTTTGGAGAATTTCGTGAATATTCTGGTGGAAACGTTGGCCAAACAATTCTAATCCAAGCTTTTATATAATTCACCCCTCAATATTTGGCTGAGTTAGTCTTCTCTCAGCGAAAATTTTATTTCCTTTAAATCGTAGGGTCTTGTGGTTTGGTTTTGATGAAGCAGAATCAATCGACCGAATTCATCAACTCCCTGTATGGAAGCCAAAATCGGCTCATTTTCAATTTTATACTCTCGCATCTCGTTCAACTGATATAGATTTCTGTGGTACTTGTTGACCAATTTTACCGGACTTTCCCAAATTTCCCGATAGCTTTTCTGAAGCTGATTCATCAATACATCAATTTCCCCCAAAACATGGTATTGCAGATTGGTAATCAAACTTAAGGAAACAGGATTGGGGGCATTGCTTAGAAATTTGGTTTGATTGAGATTAAGGCCAATCCCAATGAGCGATTTTGAGATGAACGAGCCCATGATGGCATTTTGGATGAGAATTCCGCAAATTTTTCTGTTTCCTACATAAATATCGTTGGGCCATTTGATGGAAACCGATTTCACCCCTTTTTGAGTCAAATAGGTCACAATAGAGAGTGAAACCCATCGGCTTAGCTGAAAAGCGTCGGCTGCATGCAAATTCTGCGGATAAACCACAAAACTCATAAGGATGTTTTTATCCTTCTCGCTCTCCCAGCTATTCTCACCCTGACCTTTTCCGCGGGTTTGAAACCCGGTGCTGAGACAGTAAAAATCGCTTACATGTTCCAGCTCAGAGCGTTCCCAAAGAATTTGATTTGTGGATTCTGATTCTTCAATATGCTGATGCTCAAAAGGCATAAGTCTAATTGAGCTTGATGAAATTGTAGGTAATGGTTCCTTTTTGAACCTCGGCAGCTTCGGAATCGGGCGTAAATTTTGCCTTTAAAGCGGCATCACGGGCCATATTGCGCAGGTTGATGTCGGTAACATTGGTGCCTTTCTGCATGATTTCCGCACGGGTAACATTGCCGTTTTTATCAACCCAGATACTCACCACCACTTTTCCCTGATCGTCAGAATTATAAACGGGCTTAGGCAAGCTGTTGGCTTTTCTATTGCCAAGTGAGAAAGAAATTCCGTTTCCATTTCCCGAACCTCCGGTGCCATCGTAGCCTGTGGCATTGGGGTCGCCATTTTCCTTGCCTTTATCGCCTGGAGTTTGGTCGTTACCTTCGTTTCCTTTGCCTGTCCCCGATTTTTTTCCAGTATACAGAAGACGTGGGTCAACAGTGGGTTCCTTTTCTTTTACAGGTTCGGCCACCACTTGTTTTTCAGCAATGGGATTTTCTTTAACTTCTTCCTTTACAGGCTTAATCTCTTTTTCAATTTCCTTTTCCACCTTTTTCTTTGGAGTCTCCACTGGTTTTTCCACAATGTTTTCTTCTTCGCTGGTGGGGTCTTTTACAATTTCTTCTTCCTCATCGGGAGCCTGAGCCTGCTGAGGTGAAGTTGGAGAAATATTGTTGATGGGCGGTGGAACAATGTCCTGCTCATTCCCCATTCCCAACTCTGTAAATCCCAGATTTACCTCTACCCCCTGCTCTTCGGGCAATGGCAAAGGAGTGGTTAATGCCATAAACATCAAAGCAATAAGCAATAAGAGATGGAACAGAATGGCTCCGGTAATTGCTTTTATTTTATCTTTTTTCTCATCCATGAGTGTTATTTTGGTTGGGTGGCCAGAATGACTTTATGCTTGCTTTGTTTTCCTTCATTTATCTGATTTACAGCATCAATCACGTTTACCACATATTGAACCGGTACAGTTTTATCGCTTCGCAAAACCACTGTTCCCTGATCGAATGATTGCAAAGCCTGTGCCAAAACTGGTTCCAGATTCGACTCAGCAACTTCAGTCTCATCGAGGAAATATTTGAATTCTTCGTTGATATAGACCGTGACATTTTGTTTGGCCATGGTTTTGCTGCTACTCCCGGGTAAAAGGAGCTTGATGGCATTGGGGCTAATAAGTGTTGATGTTATCATGAAGAATATCAACAATAAAAATACCAGATCGGACATGCTGGCCATGTTGAATTCCACGAGTCGTTTACTTCTTCTTCTAATTGCCATAATATATTGGTTATTAAGCTGCTGGCTCGTTAAGAACATCCATAAACTCGCTGGCACGTGCTTCGAGCAGGAAAACCATTTTATCTATTTTTGCCACAAGAATATTGTAAAGAACATAGGCAATAATGCCCACAATAAGTCCGCCCACGGTGGTAACCATGGCTTGATAGATTCCACTGGAAAGCAACTGAATATCAATGTTGTTTCCTGCCATCGACATATCGTAAAAGGCTACAATCATTCCGATTACGGTACCCAGAAATCCGAGCATTGGGGCAGTGCTGGCAATGGTGCCAATTGCTGTAATGTTTTTCTCCATTCGCGAAACTTCCAGATTTCCAACATTTTCTATGGCCGCATGAATATCGTTCAGGGGTTTGCCTATGCGTGAAAGACCCTTTTCAATCATTCGTGCAATGGGTGTATTTTCCCGCTGACAGAGACTTTTTGCGGTGTCGATTTTTCCATCGTAGATATGATCGCGGATGGTATTCATAAAGTTACGGTCTTCCTTGGAATTTCGCGAAATTACCAGATAGCGCTCGATAAAAATATAAATGGACAGCACAGACATGAGCCCCAAAACCCACATAATCCATCCGCCGGCAATGAGTAGATCCATCAGAGACAGGGATATTTTTGATGCAGGAACACTTAAAAGACTTAAGGTGGGCTGAAAAAGATCGGTCGATGCGATTATTTGAGTCATTTCCATCATAAAATGCATAATATTCATAGATAAGTTATTTTGAAATAAAAATAGGTATTCTATATTTTGCGCGGGTTAAATTGACAATCATTTTTAAACATGATTTTGTTAATTAGAAAAACTCCAAAAAGCGGTTTTTGTTGTACTGCTGGTTGTTAAACCCCATTTTCAAATCGCTGTAATTTGCATCAGATGCCGGTAAAAAAAATCCCAATGGAATTGTTTTTACAAGAGTTTATTCTTTCGAAAAATGTAAATAAACTGCCGCTATTAACATGGAAGTGTATCCGAAAATCTACAAAAAAAGTGCTGGATATTAATCCATATATAGTGCTTATACATTATTTATATTAATTAATTCAGACCATAATACACTATTTTGTGTATTTTTTTCTACGCATATTTGCCATATTCACAAAATAATCATCTATGCGGAATTCACTTATAAAATATTGATCCTTAATAAAAGGATTCTTCCTAAAAATATATCTTGCAGTTATGCTATTGAATACTATTAGCAGTATGGTTGGAGTATTATAATTGGTAAAGACTGAACCAAAAAGTGAACATGATTATCTTCATTGCCTATATTAAAAAAGCATATTTCGTAAAGCTTTGATATTTAAATTCAGTTTTACTAAAGGAATTTGGCCTAAAGAAATAAAATAAAAAGTCAATCTTCAGAATTCTATTTCACCACACTCAAAATCTTCAGCAACATTTTAAATGAAGTTCCAGGATTGTGAATCTGATTTACTGTACCTGCTAAAAAAACATCTTTTTCCGGGGCATAAAATGCAAATGCACCTGATAGGCCAGAGTGCCCCAGTAAAGCTGGCATCTTGCGAAACATGGTAAAAAAAGAAGGCAACTGAAACTTCATTATTCCCACACCGTATTCCAGGGGGAACATCACATTGTTCCATTGGTAAAGCAGTGGCAAATAGCCTTTTGGGAAAAAATAGCCATTGAAGAATGCTTTTAGAAAAATCAGCGATTCTTCTGAAGTTGATACAACCCCGCCATCAGCCCCAAAGGAAGTCATGGCTTTTGGAATATCCAAAAGCTTGTTTTTGAAGTACATAGCTGTCGGCTTTTTATCGGCTGCATCGAGGTACAAATAGGTTTGTTTGAGCCCAAGTGGCTGAAAAATTGCATCGTTTAAAACTAAGCCAATATTCTTGTCATAGATATTTTCCAGAATTTTCCCCAATAGCTGAAAGTTCGTATCCGAATAATGTGCCTTTCCTTTGGTATTGGGGGCAAATTTTGGCTTCATGTGTTTTGACATTTCCACGGTTTGTTCAAAAGTCCAGCTTTGGTCGTTTCCTTCCTGCAATTTCTGCAAAAGACTTTTACCGTCGGCTCCTTTGTCTTCGAAATAATCGGGCAATCCGGAGGTGTGGGCCAATAAATTTCGCACTGTTAAGCTTGCTGAATAATCCACGCCCTTGTAAACGATGAGATTCTGCATTATTTGTTGCGATAAAAATTTAGATATTTTATCGTCGAGTGATAATTTATCCTTAGCCATCAGCTTGAGAATAAGGGCGGTTATATAAATTTTGGTGGTGCTTGCAATGAAATATGGCTGGTCAGCGGTCAAGTTGCCGGCGGCACCCGTCCAACGGTTATTGCCTTTTTCGATGGTTAAGACAGTTCCAAAAATCAACTTATCATCAACTATTTTGCTTAAGATGCTCTGAATTTTTTCCACATTAAAATTTGCTACTGAATTTTGTGATGTTGTCATGATTAATAGGACTTTGAAAATTAAAAGTAATGATATTTTTCCAACTTTTTACCAGATTTGCTGAGGCATCAATACCAGTTGAAACCAATAACAACCATATTCGAGATTCCGTTTCTAAGGCCACGGTTGGGTAAGTTAGATTTGCCATAGAAAAAACGGTACTGAATGTCTAAGGCAAATTTACCTTTATGCCAAACTTCGTAACCTGAAGATGCAGTGAATGCTGGAAGTCCGGTATAAAAACCTGCTGTTTCAGGGTCATTCACCGTGTAAAAAGCTGCTGCATCGAAGGTTAAACCTGCTCCCCCCAAAACCCACCAATGGTCCTTAATCCAGTATTGACCTGAAACTAAAATGCCTTCAAATCCTCTGCTTTTTCCTTTGTATTTGTAATTTGCACCAGGCAATAAGACATATAAAGCAAAACGATTATTGAGCATGTAGCCCACTTTAATATTGGGAATAGTAGTTGAAAATGAACTACTTAAAGTATCATTGGTATTTAATGACAGGACTCCACCCCCCAAACCAACCCCAAAAACTAAACCTTTTCTTTGGAATGTTTTTTCAACCAAATTGGATTGAGCAAACGTTGTGCTCACGAAAAATGTCAAAGCAATAATAAATAGTATTCGCATCTTTTTTGTTGTTATGATTAGGATGCAAATGTTGAATTTCTGTTTTAGATAAAAATTACCAAATGGTAAAAAATCACTTTGACGATTTTCTTATTCTGCTTAAGCTCTGAGGCGTAATTCCCAAATAAGAGGCTATATGTTTTTGAGCTACGCGCTGGTAAATATTCGGATACTTGTCTGCTAAAATCCGATATCGCTCTTCGGCGGTTTTAGTTAACAATTCTATTTGCTGCTGTTGTTTATCAATAAATGAAGTTTCAGCGGATATTTGATTAATAACCTGTCCCATAGGGGTTTGCGCTAATCTATAAAAATTGTCTCTAGTTATTCTAACCATTTCGGACTTCTCGAGAGCTACAACCTGCAATGGGGTTGGGCTTTTTAGAAGCAATGACATATAATCGCAGCAAAAATTATTTTCGAAAGCAAAGTCAAGGCACACAAAATTGTTCTCTTTCCACAGAAATAACCCTGCGCTTCCGGACAAGATAAAGTAAAAATACTTTTCCGTTTTCTCTTCCTGTTTAATTATATCGTCTTTTTCAAATGAAATTGGTTCGCAAAAATTGGCAAATTCGACCCAGGCTTCTATGGGAGCATTAAAATATTTGTCGAACGCTTTTTTAAAAATTTGTGCCAGCATAGCTCTGTTTTTGAAGTTATATCAAATTATTGAATGCGTGAAGGATACAAAGTGATTGCCGGTACTGACTTTTAGTTGTAAGTAAAAGCAATCGAACCTCCGGATTACATTCGTGTTTTTTATCAAAAATAGGATTTTTTAGGGTAGGATTATAATAAAAGACAAGTTCACTACCCGATATTGTGAATAGCCATTTCCGCAACCATAATCCAGCACCGTCATTCCTTTGAGAACATAGGGGGTTAGAATTTTGTAAGGATTTTGAAAAAAACTTCTGAGTTTGCTGTCTAACTGATTGGCTTTCTGTGCTGGGAAAACATGAGTTTGCTCCATTTTCATTGAATTTCATTAATTTTTTTAAGAGCAAACCCGGGAGCAATTCTCGACATCAGGTAAAGAATTTTTGCTCCCCCAACTTTAATTTCCGATTTTCCGCCTTCAAGTCCTTTTATCATTTCTGCAACAGCTGCATCCACCTTTATGGCAATTTTCGGGGGGGTGCCTTGATGCCAGGGTGTATCAACCGCCGGAAACATTACTTCAACCACCTGGGTTTTTTCATCTTTCAATCGAATTCTAAGCGTTTGAGTAAATGAATGAAGAGCCGATTTGGATGAATTGTAGAATGGATAAATAACTCTGGGAGCGTAAATTAAACCTGTTGTAACATTGATAATGGCCGGTGAACTATTTGCACTTATGGTTTTAAAAAGAAGTTTTATTAACCGGATTGGCGCTATCAGATTTGTTTGATATTCGTTCTCGGCAAGTTCAAGGGCATTTTCATCCTTGATGAAATCGATTTTATTGACAGTGGCTGCATTGTTGATGAGGATGTTTAAATCGGGATGATTTTGTGCAATTTTTCCGGCAAAATCAATGCATTGCTGGCTGTTGGACAAATCGCATTGGTAGGTTATTAGCTGGGGTAAAGTTTTCTTTGCCGCCGAAAGTTTTTCGCTCGATTTGCCGCAGACGATTACTTTATTTCCTTTTTGAATAAGCACTTTGCTTAATTCGAGTCCAATGCCTGAACTTCCGCCTGTAATTAATACAGTATTGTTTTTGAGTATCATGATTTTAAAATTTTGGATTAACAATACTGCAAAACTAAGCTGTCAAATTCTCAGACACATTGACTTAGGTCAAAAAAGGATTTTTTTTCGTATTCGGCTCAATGTTTCTGGTTGGATACCCAAGTAAGAGGCTATTATTCCTTGCTTTACTCTTTGATCCATACCGGGGAATTCTGTTAGGAAATTCCTGTATCTCGTTTCGGCATCAAGCAATAACAAATCGCGCTCCCGCTTTTCTTTGATAATATAACCCTTCTCAATAAATTTCATTAGAAATTGAAGCCAAAAGATATCGCCATCTTTTAGTTGGTTGAAGTCTGACCAAACAATCTCGAGCACTTTAGAATTTTCCAGAGCTTCGATGGAAAAGTAGGAAGGTTTGCCTAAAACCATTGCTGAATATGAACTGATGAAATTATTCTCGGGCAAAATTGCTTTTGTAAATTCATCTCCTTTATCATTGCAATATACATAACGAAATAAGCCCTTAAAAATAAAAGCGATTTTTTGCGGTTTTTCTCCGGCTTCGATAAAATATTCTGTGGCCAAAATTGATTTTTCAGTTCCTATTGAAAGCAGCTCTTCAACCCGGTTTTCTGGCAATAATTCTTTTAGCATCTTGTTGATTTTATGATGTTTAGTATTCAGAAAAATTTCTAATTAGCTCCCAAAATACTTTACAATCATTTTTTGCAATTCTATTTTTTTAATCGGTTTTGCAATGTAGTCGTTGCACCCAGAATCCATTGATTTATCCCTGTCGCCCGTTAGTCCATAGGCGGTTTGCGCAATAATGATGACTTCTTTGTTAAATTTCCTGATTTGACGAATGGCTTCGTACCCATCCATTACGGGCATTCTGATATCCATCAATATCAAATCAATATCGGGATTGGAGCGGCATTGTTCCACAACTTCGACCCCAGTTCTTGCTTTTAAAATTTCTTTACCAAAAATTTTAATATAACTGTCAATCAACTTTTCCGATACTTCATCATCCTCTGCTATTATAATTTTTAACTTTCTTGTAGTTTCGTTTTTTTCATTGGTAATCTGTTGAGGGTCAATTGTTTTTGTACCCGATTCAAGGCTGTAAGGCAGGGTGAAATAAAATGTTGAGCCAATTCCTTCATTGCTCTCTACCCAAATTTTACCCCCCATCATTTCAATATATGATTTCGTAATTGCCAGACCCAATCCGGCACCCTGTCGGGCCATTTTATCAGAAATATCAGCTTGGATAAAACGCTCAAATATGGCTTCCTGCCGGTCTTTGGGAATTCCAATACCAGTATCTTTCACATAGAATTCAAGTGATTTGTCTCTCTTAATATACCCGAATTCTATCGTGCCACTATTTGAGTATTTAATGGCATTTTTAACAAGATTGGTAAGTATAGCATATAGTTTTTCGCGGTCGGTTTTAATAATTGCTTCCTTTGTTATCAAAGAATTTCTGAAGCAAAGCTTCATTCCTTTTGCATCTACCTCGGGCTTGAAAAATGTATAAATGTATTCTATTTGCTCGTTGATGTTCGACTCACTGATATCCAGATTCATCAGACCGGCTTCTATTTTGGAAATATCCACAATATCGTTGATGATATTCAACATCCGCCTGCCGCTTTTTTCTATGATGGCAATATATGCCTGTTGCTCTTCGCCAGAAAGATCAGGCTCTTTCAGCAATTCGGAAAAACCTAAAATGCCGTTCATTGGAGTTCGGATTTCGTGGCTCATATTGGCTAAAAATGAAGATTTCAGGCGGTCACTTTCTTCGGCTTGAAGTTTGGCTTTGATTAATTCCTGTTCTGTTTGCTTCAATTCAGAAATATCCACAATAATCCCCCGTAACCCAACAGGTTTAGAATTCTTAAAAATGGGATTTGAGTAAACTAAAATATTAAAGGTGGAACCATCTTTGCGAATCATGGTGTATTCATTACTTTCTATTAGTTTTTCGCCAGTATAGCGAATCTTTATATTTTGCATCGCCCTTTCCCTATCTTCCGGGATATAAAAATCCAAACTGCTTTTACCGATGATCGAATCCTGTTCAGAATATCCAGTCATTTTATAAGCGTACTTGTTTATATAGGTAAGATTACCCTGTATATCGGTTTCAAAAACTATCTGTGGCAACAACTCTGCCATTTCCCTGAATTTTTTCTCGCTTTCTTCGGCCTGTTCTTTGGCTTTTATGATTTCCTGTTCTACGAATTTCCGTTCTGTAATGTTTTCGTGCATGAATACAAGACGCCGGGGCTTACCTGCACTATCTTTTAATGGGAATATCAAAGCGCGAATCCATAGTGGAATATCGGGTGCCAGTTCAACTGCATCATGCGCATTAAAATAGGTATCAGGTAAATGAACAATCTCTCCTTTTTTAGCCCGCGAAACCAAAGTCGCCAATTCATTGCTTTTCCTCATTAAATCATCAAAAATTGAAAAATCCTGTGGAGGAACAGCTCCAAAGAGTTCGACGAATGCAGGATTTACTCTTAGAGTATGTCCTTTATTATCAGCTACTTGAATTGAAAGCGGGTTGTTCTCAATGATATCATTCAACAATGATTCTGCATTTTTGCGTTCGGTAATGTTTTCGTGCATCAAAACTATTCTATTGGGATTTCCGCCAATATCATTTAAGCTGAAACCCAACGCCTTAACCCATACCGGAGAATCTGGAAATGATGGATCGACATCATGAACATTGTAATAGGTATCGGGGAAGAAAACAACTTTTCCATTTTTAATATGTTCAAACAATTCGCCAAATCCGAGCGATAATAATTGTTCATCCTTGAAAATAGAATAGTTAGCAGGCGGTTCCACACCAAAAAGCTTAGTATGGGCAGGGTTTACCTGAAGAGGATAGCCTTCCATATCAAGTATTTGAATCGACATGGGATTTTTTTCGATAATATCCTTAAAAATGGCTTCGTTAAGTTTACTGTCAGTAATATCAGTATGAGTGCCAAAAAGACGAATAACTTTGCCTTCATGGTTTTTTATGGAAGCAGCTTTATTGTGTATCAATCTATAGGTTCCATCTTTATGGCGAAACCTGAAATCGAGTATAAAATGCTCAGCGGGTTTTTTAAGATAATTTTCCACAGCATTCTGGCAGTAATCCTTTTCGTCGGGATGAAGGTGATCGACCCACGAATTGAATTCGCTTTTTAACTCATCATCATTGTATCCAATTTGTTTTTTCCATTGCGCGGAATAGAAAACTTCATTGGTTTCAACATTCCAATCCCATATTCCCTGTTCAGAAGCCTCCAGGCCAAGAGCATATCGTTCCTCACTCTTCATTAGTTTTTCTTCTGCCAGCTTACGCTCTGTTATGTCCATCCCGATACCCAAAAGGTAGGGTTTTTCTTCAATCACAACGCGCCTTCCAGTCATGAGCATCCATTTGTACTCTGGTCCACCATGTAAAAGAACTCTCCCTTCGACAGTCTCAGCAATACCATCTCTCAGCACGTTTGCGATTCTTGAACCGACCGATTCCCGGTCATCCGGATGAATGGTATCTATGGCGTTTATGTCGGGAACCATACTATCTGGTTTGCCAACAATAACATCGCGTTGGTATGCATTCCAGCGAACATACCTTCCATTTTCGTCAAGCATATAAAATGCGCCAGGGATACTTTCGATAATTGAGTCGCTTATAGCCCTCTCTTTTATGGCAATCATCTCTGCCTGTTTTGTTTCAGAGATATTGGTGTGGGTACCTACCATTCTTACTGCTTTCCCGCTTTCATTAAAAATAGCTTCAGACCTTGCAAGGATATCCACCCAATGTCCGTCTTTATGCTTCATTTTGAATTCCATCACAAATCGGTCTATTTGCTTTGTAATTAGCTTTTGCTGAAGTTCCCACGATTTCTTCACATCCTCCGGTGCGGTGGTTTTTTCCCAAACCGAAAAGTCATTGGGTAATTCATGGTCTGCATAACCGAGCATTTTTTTCCATCCGGGAGAATAATAGATTTCGTTGGTCTCCAGATTCCAGTCAAAAAGCCCGTCATTAGATGCTTTCATGGCCAAATTAAATCTCTCTTCGCTTTCTTTTACTTCATTTTCAAGCATTTTACGCTGGGAGATGTCTATGTCCAAACAAAAGAGCTCTGGTTCGTGCCCGGGCACCTTAACAACAGCATGGTGAGATATTACCGATATAGGTGAACCATCTTTGTGTTTCAACACCAATTCTCCCGAAGGAATGGCCTTTCCCGTCTCTGACATTTCTTTTATAGCATTAATTACCACATCTTTCATTTCAGATGGAATAATCAGATCCAGAAGATTTCTTCCAATAGCCTCCTGCTGGGTGTAGCCATAAAGATTTTCGGAGGCTTTATTCCAGAACTGAGTAATTCCCTCGGGACTGTAACTCTGAGCAGATACGGTATCAATACTCTCCATCAGGTTTCTAAACCTTGCTTCGCTTTCTTCGGCTTTTTTCTTGGCAGCAATAAGTTCAATATTGGCAAGGTTAAGTTCTTCGTTTTGAGCAGCTATTTCTTCGCTTTTGTCCTGAATTAACAATTCAGCTTTTTTGCGTTCGGTGATGTCAATAAAGCTAATTACGATTTCTAATATTTCGTCATTGGTATTAAAAACCGGAAATCCATTGACCAATAACCAGGTAATGTCTTTATTTTTTTGACAAACTCCTAAAACCTGATTTTTTATGGGTTTTTTGCTGTTTAAAACCCGAATAACCGGATAATCGCTTACCGGTAAAGGTTTATAGTTTTCATAAATAAATTGCCATGCTGAATCAATTGCAACTTTCCCTTTCATTTGGTCTTCACTTAAACCTAATAATTCCGAAGAACGCGAATTGCTCAAAATAATTGAAGTATCAATTGCATGTACAACAACTCCCGTTTCGAGATTGGTTAATAATCCCCGATATCTCTCTTCACTTTCTTCGGCTTTTTCCTTGGCAGCAATAAGCTCAATATTGGCCAGATTAAGTTCCTCGTTTTGAGCAGCTATTTCTTCGCTTTTGTTCTGAATCAACAATTCTGCTTGTTTGCGTTCGATGATCTCGCCAATCAGCCTTGCAGATGATTGCAGTCGGTTTTTCGCCAAATCAACAATGTAAGGCGGGCGCGATTCATAATTCAATGCGTGGGTGCGCAACTCATCGTAACTGACCTGATATAGGGTTGCCAGTTCCCGAAGTTTTCTTTCGTCGCGTGGCGGGTCACCGTATCCAAAATTGATGGCGCCAACAATCTCATCACTAACCCTGATCGGCACCGCGTATAGACGGATGCCACCATTGCATTCAATATCAGCAGGATGCCCTGATTCAATAGCCGACTTCGATGCATTTGACCAACAGGATTCGTGACAATGCCACTTACCGCAGTCGAGAGCTGTTCGGTTATCGTCGGTGCCACAAGCCTTGCGCGAAGCGGCATCCATAAAGCGACACCAGCCGGATGAGAATATGCCCAATGCATAATCGCCGTTTTTTTCATACACAGCTGCAGAAGTGTCGAGCAAATTGAGATAGTCGCCCACGATGTCGGTGAGTGTTTGTTCGCCCACCGAGTCAAGGATGAGCCGGCTGGTGTTGATGTCAACAAGGTCGCCATAGGGCGGAATATAGGCTTGTTCCTTGGTTTCAAATACTTTTGCCTTGCTTGTCAGAAGCCATTCAATGCGTTTTAGCTCTTGCTCAGCCTCTTTTTGAATTGTGATGTCTGTCGCAATTCCTTCAATAGCAAATGGATTGCCTTCGGTATCAAATATTAATACATTTCGCTGTTCAGTCCAGATTATTTTTCCGTCTTTTTTAATCCAGCGCAAAATAATTGGTTCACCCTGGGTTTTATGCGCTGCATTTTCAAGGATAATCCGGTCGTCGGGATGTACCAGTTTGTAGCCTAAGTAAGGGTCTGCATAATGATCTTCGGGTGTATAACCTGTAATTTCAGTTACTGCCGGACTTACATATTCAAATTTAAATGATGGTTTAAGCAGAATCCTGTAAATAATTGCAGGAGAATTTTCCGACAAAGTCCTGAATTTTATTTCACTTTCTTCGGCCTTTTTCCTGGCGGTAATAAGTTCAATATTGGCCAGATTAAGTTCTTCGTTTTGAGCAGCTATTTCTTCGCTTTTATCCTGAATTAACAGTTCTGCTTGTTTACGTTCGGTGATGTCAATAAAGCTAATTATGATTTCTAATATTTCGTTTTTGTTATTAAAAACCGGAAATCCATTGACCAATAACCAGGTAATGTCTTTATTTTTTTGACAAACTCCTAAAACCTGATTTTTTATGGGTTTTTTGCTGTTTAAAACCCGAATAACCGGATAATCGCTTACCGGTAAAGGTTTATAGTTTTCATAAATAAATTGCCATGCTGAATCAATAGCAACTTTCCCTTTCATTTGGTCTTCGCTTAAACCTAGTAATTCCGAAGCGCGCGAATTGCTCAAAACAATTGAAGTATCAATGGCATGAACAACAACTCCTGTTTCGAGATTGGTTAATAATCCCCGATATCTCTCTTCGCTTTTTTCGGCCATTTCCTTCGCAGCAAAAAGCTCAAGATTGGCCAGATTAAGTTCTTCGTTTTGGGCAGCTATTTCTTCGCTTTTGTTCTGGATTAACTGTTCGGCTTGTTTGCGTTCGGTGATGTCGTTCATTACTACCAACGTAGCAACATTATCATTAAACCGAATGGATTTAGCTTGGGTTTCAACATCCAAAATAGTTCCATCTAATTTAATATATTTTTGCTCCTGCATAACTACATACCCATTTTCGGCAAGTAATTTTGCATTATCTATTGCAAGTTCATGAAAATCGGGATGAATGAGTTCGTATATATGTTTTCCCAAAAGTTCATCTTGTTTTTTTGCACCAAATAGCTCAACAGCAGCCGGATTAAAATAGACTGTTTTCCAATCGTGTATTATTGCCATTGCTACTGGCGAAAACTCAATTAAGTTGCGGTACTCTTTTTCGCTCTCCCGAAGCGCATCCTCTGCCTGTTTGCGTTCGGTGATGTTGGTGGTTATTGTGGCAAAGTGGTTCTTCTCCGGACAAATCACCGAAATATTTAGGTGTTTGTCCATGGGCTCATAATAGGTCTCGCTATTGTATGGTTTTCCGGTTATTGCCACCTCTTTGAACTCGTTGAAATATGGTGGCACTGCAACACCATATAATTCAGTGGCCAGCTTGCCCACAGCGGAATCTCGGGAGATACCCGTGATTTTTGTAAATGCGTCATTGCAATCGGTGATGCGGTAGTTTACAGGCTTACCCTCCTCATCAAAAACCAACTCGTGCAAAACCACCATTTCTGACATTGAGGTAAAAAGAGCACTTAGTTTGGCCTCGCTTCTGCGCAAAGCTTTTTCTGCATTTTTGCTTTCGGTGATGTCCCTAAATTCAACTGTTCTGATATTTTTACCCTTGTATGGAACATTTCTTGCCTCTAAGCGCATTGGAAATTGTTCTCCATTTTTACGCAAACCATTTGCTTCGTATGGCTTTTCACTCCCGGTTACAATTTTATCCATAACCAATTCACGGTGTTCCGGGACTATGAGCAACATACCATCCATGCCGATTAGCTCTTCCAGCGAATATCCTGTCATCTCCGAAAGGCCTTTATTGCATTCAAGAATAATCCCCTTATCATGAATGGCTATTCCCCCAAAAGATGCATTGTGCAATGACTTATAGCGTTCTGCACTTTCAGCAAGTTCGAATTCCAGCGCCTTTTGTTCAGAAATATCGATAACTATACCAAAAGAATTTAGCGGGTTGCCTTGTTCGTCAAAAGTTGATGTACATTTCTCTCTAACATACTTTATCTGGTTATTTTTTGTGACTATTCGGTGTTCTATATGATATTCTGTTTTTTCTTTGAGTGATTGTACATATGCTTCATTAACAATTTCTCTGTCTTCAGGATGAATAAACCCTAAAAATGCTTCATAAGTGGCTTTAAACTCGTGTGGTTCACAATCGAATATTCTGTAAATTTCTTCGGACCAAACCAATTCATTGGTTTTAATATTCAGCTCCCAGTTACCTAAATGTGAAATGCGTTGGGCTTTCTTTAAATCAAATTCCGATGAACGATATTTTTCCTCAGTACCCTGCAATTCTTTTTTTGCCAGGATACTTTCGGTAATATCATTCAGTGTCAAAAGGCATAAATCATTGTTTTGACTAATTACACCATCGATTCGTACATAAACAGGTAAGTTACCCTTGGTTGCTATGGTTAGTTCGCAGGTTTGCTTTAGTTTGGTTGCAAATACGTTTTTGAAAAAATAATTGAATGTTGCTTGCGTATCTGTTGACACAAAATAATCAAATCGTTTATTTATCAACGTTGTCCGTTCCTTGCCGAGAATACTTGCGGCAGCGAAATTCAGTTGTAAAATTTCCCCTTTTTCCGATAGGGAGAGATAGCCATAGGGCGCAAAATCATATAATTCGGCATATTTTTCTTCGGCTAATTCTGCTTTCTCTTTTGCAACAACAAGTTCTTCGTTCTGCATTTCGAGCTCGATCTGATACCTTTCCAATTCGGAAATCATTTTTAGCATTTCATGTTCTGAAGCAGGTGTGGAAACAAGTCGAACCTTGCCTTTATCTGGAAGCAATTCCGCTGCCTTTTGCCGAAGCACATCAGATTCTTCCGAATTAATTTTTTGCTTTTTCATGATTCATAGAGATTATATTCATTTAGCCTCTAAATTGCCTTATTTAATTCTGTTTGTTATTTTTAACTCCTTTTATTGTGAAGGAAAAACTTCTAATCAGCAATAACAAAATATAGGTCACTTTGTGCAATACTATTTAATTCACCATTTCGAAGGTAAGGTTCTTTTGGTATCGACTATCCGATAAACTCCCTAAAAATCAACCAACACGCCATTCTTATTTCCAAATGTAGGGCTTTTTTTCGGAGGATTTCAATAATTTCCCTGTTTTTTTTGATGAAAAATAAGCACTGGTAATAGCTTGCGAATTGATTGCAAATTTGATTATCGCGGCATAAGCGGATGTAGCTTTTAACAGGATTTCCTGGTGTATTTTTACAGATTTCAGAACCTTATTAATTAATTTGGATGCTATTTTTATTCATCAAACTTCTTTTAAAAAGACCTTAAAACTATTATTGAAGCCATTGACCAATTTATTTATAATGAACCCGGTCTATCTCAACAAACTTAATAATCTAAATATATTCGCTTAATAACCAATATTTTGAGCTGATGTATCTTAGGCCAATTAATCCGAATTTATTAAAAGGGAGTTAATCAATAATAAATAAGAATATTGCTTATGATAACGAATGCCCATCAGTCACTTATACTCCAGGATAACAGGGTTTCATTGAAACCAATACAACTTTCGGACTTTTATCATTTGCTTCCGTTTGCGGTTAATGAACCTGAACTTTGGAAATATTCGGTTATTCAACCCACAGGAGCAATGGGAATGGCAAGCTATGTTCAATCAGCGGTTGCAGCTTTGGAATCAGGCTCGGAGTATCCATTTGTTATTTGGGATAAAGTCAGACAAGCCTGTATTGGAAGCACGCGTCTTTTCGACATGAACCTCACAACCAAATGCGCTCAGATTGGATATACCTGGTATGGAGCTGAATATCAAGGTAAAGCGATTAACAAGCATAGTAAATATCTTCTTCTTGCCTGGGCATTTGAAGAAATGGGGTTTGAAAGAATAGAATGTAGAGTTGACCGCGAAAACGAGAAAAGTATCCGCTCGCTAACCAGTATTGGTTACAAGAAAGATGGAATCCTTCGAAGTAACGGACTCAGGCCCGATGGCTCACGTCGTGACAGCATTGTTTTCAGTATTTTGAAATTGGAATGGTTTCTGGAGATTAAAAACAGACTCCAAATACTCATCAGCAATGCATCTTTTCTCGAACATTATATTAACTTAAGGGTCCAGCCCATTGAATCCCTTTGCAGTTTAGAAACTTTTATTAGTCTGCCTCCTGAATCATCTACAAGTTTAGAATCGTATCAAGAGATTCTATAGATAAAAGCATTTTAATCGGTTAGTTGCAATTTAAAAAATTTCCAATCGCAGCACATTATTGCAAAGCAAATTCCTTAAAAGCCGCTGATGTGGCAAAAAAAATGGATTAGCCTTTTCTTGCTAACCCATCTTATTTTTTGTGGCACTGTCTTGATTGATTGTGCGAAGTGTAACTTATGTCAGTCAATTTTACTTTGAACTGCGAAACAGTTTATTCGTTTCCCAACCGCTCCACCTGAGTGGCATAGTAGCGCGTATCGCCCCTCCAGGGGAAAATGGTATAACGCTTCACAAAGTGAAGGTTTACGCGTTCGCCGGTGAGGGCTGCTTCCTGAAGCTGTTTAATGACTTCGGTGTCGTTGCTTTCCACTGAAAAATCAAAAGACTCTGCAATGGGACTGCTTCCTTTTAAGGCACCAAAGGTTTCCAGATTGAGCTTGCCTTCGTAGGTTTTAAATATGACTCCTTTTTCTGCAATTCTCAATACTTTTCCGGCCATTAAACCACGTTCATAAACTCCCCAATAAAAAAATGAGAACACTCCGATTAGAACGATAATCAGGATGATAATTGTGACTTTCAACACTTTACTCATGGTTTTTTTCGATTTTTGGATAAAATTGTTTTCCATTTTTCTATTATTTATATTTCTACTTGCTCTGTTGAAAAACAAAGTTAGCAATTAATGAATAGGTTGAACCTGATTAACAAAAGTTTGATTTTCATATGAATAATAATCCAAAACTTATCTAACCACTTATTTCACAACTATTTCATCAGCAAAAAGCCACGACTCCTCCCCTGCATATTCATGCCAGGCTGGTAATTTTTTATAGTTCTCAATATGAATTTTCAGTGCAACAATTTGTTCTGCTTTAAAATCGACAGAAACCAATCCTTTCGCATTTTCTTTCTTTTCTATTAAATCTTTCAAGTCTTTTTGGCTGACTTGCTCGTAATTTCCATTTGCTTTTCTCACAGATACAGTTACCGATTTTGGAGGCAAAATCCAGGCTCCCTGATGATGGATATAATTAAATTCCAATCCATTAACATCAGTTGGGGTATTAAATTCTATTTCGGCTACAATGTCTTTTCCATCGAAACCGGCCCAACGGCCATCTCTAAAATTGTCGCTTCCCCTGATTCCGTCTATCAAACCGGCATTGGTTTCTCCACCATAGCGCCAGCTCGATTTTTTCAGAAGTTTGAGTTCCTGACCCAGACCTAAATGATGAACATATTCAAATTGAGTGGCTTCGCGTTGCAATTTACCATCAACAAAAACACCCGCTGTAATGGTGCAGCTGTTTTTGGGGCTGAAAGGACTTTTATAAACTCGGGCACTGTCGGGAAAAAGTGCGGGGCTTTCGGTGTAACGGATTTCGGGTTTAAACTGTTCCGATTTCAAAACCACTTTATTTTCGTTAGTTGCAGTATCGTAACTTGTTTCGGCTTTTACCATGAAACTTCCTTCGGAATAATTGTAGCCCAGTAGTTTAAGCAGTTTTTTATGGCTTTGCAGACGCTCGTTAAAATCGTCGAAATCCTTTTTCGATTCCTTGGTCCAAAGAGCTTCGGAAAGTGCCAGCATACGCGGCAACAACATATATTCCACATGATCGGTGGTGGCCATATATTCGGTCCACATATTGCCTTGTCCGCCCATGATAAAAGCTTTTTGCTCCTCGTTGAGTACATCGGGAATGGGATTAAAGGCGTAGACTTTGCTTATTGGAAGATAACCCCCAATGGCTTTGGGCTCAAAAGCAGGCTCACCCTGATAGTAATCGAAGTAGCAATAGTCGGTGGGAGTCATAATGACATCGTGCTCCTGCTGAGCAGCTTCTATTCCACCCTGAACACCGCGCCACGACATCACTGTGGCTTCGGGAGCCAAACCACCTTCGAGAATTTCATCCCATCCAATGAGTTTTTTTCCGTGGGCATTGAGATATTTCTCCATCCTGGTAATGAAATAACTTTGAAGCTCGTGCTCGTTAGCTAATCCTTCAGTTTTCATTTTATTCTGGCATTTGCTGCATTTTTCCCAGCGGGTTTTGGGGCATTCATCGCCGCCAATATGGATGTATTCTGCAGGAAAAAGTTCAATAACTTCAGACAGTACAGTTTCGAGAAAGGCATAAGTCTCTTCGTTTCCGGCGCAAAAAACATCGTCCATCACGCCCCAGTTATCTGGAACTTCTATTTGTTTGCCTGTGCATGACAGGTTGGGATAAGCTGCAATGGCTGCATTGCTGTGGCCGGGCATTTCAATTTCAGGAATTACGGTAATATTCAGATTTTTAGCATATTCTACCACTTCGCGCACTTCGTCCTGGGTATAAAATCCGCCGTATTTCTGGCCATTCTCGTCTACTCGCCAGGCTCCAATTTCTGTAAGACGGGGAAACGCTTTAATTTCTATTCTCCAACCCTGGTCTTCTGTGAGATGCCAGTGAAAATAGTTGAATTTGTATAAAGCCATGATATCCAGATACTTTTTAATGAAAGACGCCGGAAAGAAATGCCTTCCGACGTCCAGATGCATTCCCCTGTATTTAAAAACTGGCTCGTCCCACATTTGCACATCGGGAAACACTATTTCGGGGTTTGGGCCATTGATTTGCTGAAGGAGAACAATCTGTTGCAGTGTGGATATACCATTCGCTATTCCATCGAATTCCTGACCTTGAACCACCACTTTGTCTTTATCCACTTCGATATGATATCCGCCTTTCTCCAATCTTTCGGATGCATTATAAGCGGAAAGGAGAATGATATTTTTCATGCCTTCGGCTTCGCTCAACTGAGCTATTTTCAGATTGGTATGCGCTGTGGAATCCAGTTGAATTTTCAGGCGGTTGGCCAGATTCACCAATCGCTCGTCGTTGTTTTCGAGCAAAATGACGGTTTTTTCATTCAAATGAAACGAAGAAGCCACTGGGAAAATACCCTGTGGACGCGGAATTAAAGGCGTTTCAATATGAGCTTTGTTTTCGAAATTACAGCTTAGGAGTGCCATTACCCCCAATAAACCAATGAAATTTAAGTA
Source organism: uncultured Draconibacterium sp. (assembly GCA_964293475.1). Taxonomy (GTDB): domain Bacteria; phylum Bacteroidota; class Bacteroidia; order Bacteroidales; family UBA12170; genus UBA12170. Next base: position 41,953 of record CAXYYJ010000017.1, on the reverse strand, counting down.
CTTCATAATTAATCTTTTTTATCTTTCCAAATCAAATAAGGCGCATCGACCAGAACATTCATTCCATTTTGTGCCACTGCATAATTAAATCCTGGATACATTGAATATCCTGCTAGTTCTCCATTAATATTCAGAGCAATCAGCGCAACCTGAAATTCCAAACCGGGAGTGGTATCGAGATATTTGGTTTTTATCCGCTCAAGGGCCATTTTGCAGGATGCCGAAGGTGTCATTCCCTGCCGCATGAACTCAACTACCAGAAAACTGGTGAGCGATTTGAGCACATATTCCCCAAGGCCGCTGCAGGTGCAACCGCCCACTTCTCCATCAATATAAAGTCCGGCACCAATGATGGGACTATCGCCCACCCTTCCGTGCATTTTATAGGCCATTCCGCTGGTGGTACAGGCACCCACAATTTCGCCCTGATGAAATCCGAGCATTCCAATGGTATCGTGGTTTTCGATGTTGATTACAGGTTCATATTTCGATTCCTTTTTCCAGTCTTCCCAGGCTTTTTTGGCTTGGGGGGTTAACAAATCCTTCTCTGGAAAGCCTTGTTCACGGGCAAATTGAGCAGCTCCATCGCCCGCTAAAATCACATGTGGAGTAACTTCCATCACCTTTCGGGCTATGCTGATGGGATGTTCAAATCCTTCGATAAAACAAACCGATCCGGCATTGCCTTTGGAATCCATGATACAGGCATCGAGGGTAACAAAACCATCGCGGTCGGGACTTCCACCATAACCTACTGTAGAGATGAGTGGGTCAGACTCAGAAACCCCAACACCTTTTTCTACTGCATCGAGCATAGAACCTCCGGCGGCAAGTACTTTAACAGCTTCAGCATTGGCATCGAGCCCATGCTCCCAGGTGCTGATAAAGAAGCTCTTAGATTGATTTTTTTCTAATGGTTTTTGTATTTTGTCCTGTGGACCAGAAGCCCAGGAACCCAATAAAGCTCCGGTTGAAATGAAAGCACTGCTTTTTAAAAATGAACGTCTACTACTCATTTAGGGATAGATTAAAAGTTTCTTACTAAAGATTTATTTGGCGTTGGTATTCATCAGACGATATCTCATCGCCATGATTACATATGGGACATAAAAAATAGTAGCGTGTTTTGATGGGAATGATGGGTAAAAAGAATAGCGAAAAACTGGTTTCGTGTTTGGCTAAATGCCAGTAATTGGTGTTGTTGCAGTGGTAACAATGTTTTTGTTGTTTACTTACTGTAATCTGTGGCCTGGCATCGTCTAAACCAAAAATAACGAACATGGATTTTTTTTGTGCTAAACTACAAAGAATTGGGATTTATTGTGGCAAAAAATGCTTTCCGGGGGATAAAAAAAGAAGGCTGATTTTGGGGCAGCCTTCTTAAAATGGATAATTGGAAATTTCGGTTATTGCAAAATCCTTGAATTACAGCACTCCTTCATCGTAGGCTTTTTCTCCATGAATCGATTCGTCGAGACCCAGATTTTCTTCATCTTCGTTTACACGAACCCGGGTAATATAATTAATAAGGATGAGCATGACATAGGTGAAAATAAAAGCATAGGCAGAGGCTCCAATAACAGCCACTGTTTCTTTCAGGAAGAAAGAAGTATCTCCTTCGAGCAATCCAGCCTGAAAATTAATGGTTTTTGAAGCAAAAATACCCAGGAAAATGGTTCCAATAAAACCACCAATTCCGTGAACTCCCCAAACATCTAAAGCATCGTCCCAACCCAGTTTGTTTTTCATTTGAACAGCAAAATAGCAAATAGCTCCGGCAAGAATACCAATAATCATGGCAGCCCAAACCGGTACGAAACCTGCGGCTGGGGTAATAGTGGCCAAACCGGCAACGGCGCCTGTCAACAGACCAATAAATTTTGGTTTTCCTTCTCTTGCCCATTCAATAATCATCCAGGTGATGGTAGCAAATGAAGCGGCGATATCGGTATTTAAGAAGGCTGTGGTAGTAATAGCATCAACTTTGAGCTCGCTACCGGCGTTGAATCCGTACCAGCCAAACCAAAGTAAACCTGTTCCAATGGCAACCAGCGGAATACTGTTGGGTGCCGATTGAGTATCTCTGCGTTTTCCAACATAAAAAACAGAAGCCAAAGCAGCAAAACCTGCGGTTGCGTGAACTACAATACCACCGGCAAAGTCAAGAACACCCCATTGGGCCAATAATCCACCACCCCAAATCATGTGGACAAAAGGATAATAAACCAATAATTGCCAGGCCACTAAAAAGATAAGATATGCCTTGAATGTTACACGGTTTACAAAGGCACCGGTAATAAGCGCAGGAGTAATGATGGCAAACATCATTTGATAAGCAATAAAAATGTACTCAGGATATTGTCCATCGGCACCGCTATATGGATTATCGAATGGAATATTGGCTAAGAATGCCCAGTCGAGGTTACCAAGAATACCACCTTCGCCGCCGCTAAAACAAAGCGAATAGCCTACTGCAACCCATAGAATTGTTGTCAAACCCAATGATACAAAAGTTTGTATCATGATACCCAGAATGTTTCTCTTACCAGCCAACCCGCCATAAAACAAGGCAAGTCCAGGGGTCATGAGCATGACCAAACTGGTGGAAAGAATCATAAACGTTGTTGTTCCTGTATTAAAATCCATGATTATGTTTTTAAGATATTGTTAATGAATTGATTTGATTAGAAAGTGAAACCTGCTACCAGATAAATGCGTTCTTTTTGCGGATTGGTAATGAGCGAAACAGAAACTGGAAGACTGAATTTTTCAGTAATCTGAATTTCCTTAGCTGCAGAAACCCCCAAATTTACCACTCCAAAAGAGCTGCCATAAAATCCGGCTTCGCCTTTGTCGGTATCGGGTGTTGTGAGATTGAAACCCATGAAAGCTTCGAAATATTTGAAGGCATAGCCCAATTCGGCATAGGTGCTGTATTGAATTTTACCGGTGGTTCCATCTTCATTAATTCTGCGGGCATCGGCTCCATAAAAATTAGTGGCGAATAAAAGGGTCAGCGGGAGTTTCTCTGTTCCATTGAACGAAATCGAGCCTTCGAACACGTGTCCTGTTTGGTCACCATCGTAGTTGAAGTATTTATATCCATTGATTTCATCGGGAAAGAAGTAATCGGTAACGGTGATGCTAATCATGTCTTTAATGGAATAGCTCAGGTAAAGGTCGGCTTCCTGAATACCGCCCTTGTTGGTGGCATAAGCACCCCAGGCACCTAATGTCAACCCCCATTTGCTCACACTTACAGCGGGTTGAATACTTGGAGATGCTCCAAAATCTGTTCCTCTCCACACATAACGGCTCATGATATCTACCCCAACACTAAAGGGATTTTCGTCGGCTACTACCTCCTCCTGAGCCTGACATAAGTTGGTGCCCGACAAGGTTGCTACCAACAACAGAATCCAAAAAAATTTACTTTTTCTCATTGCTTAAAAGTTTTAAATTATTTTAAGCAAAGTTGAGCCAGTGGGCTAAATCTAACAATTGTGTGGTTTCGTATAATAATCTACGTGAACCACGTATGCGGGGAAAAATGGCTCAGGTTAAAGCTCGATAATCTTGTTTTTTAGGGCAAATTTTACCAGCTCCACGGTGCTGCTCAGGTCTAATTTCTTGAGGATAGCAGTTTTGTGGGTCTCTACGGTTCGTACACTTATAAATAGCTGATCGGCAATTTGGTGGTTATTCATTCCTTCCACAACCATTCGCAATATTTCGGTTTCGCGCGGGGTCAGCATATTCATTTTATCGTCGGTATTGGTATTTCCGTATTTGGCGCTGTTTACATAGCTTTTTAGAATGACCGATGAAATTGATTTGCTAAAATATTCCCGTCCATCGTAAACTTCAGTTATGGCCAAAACCAACTCATCGCGGGTGGTATTTTTTGGCAAATAGCCATCAACCCCCGCCTTTATGGCATTGAAAATAAAATCTTCGGAGGTGTACATGGATAGCATCAATATTTTAATCTTCGGGAAATCGCGCTTGAGCACTTTGGCAATTTCAATCCCCGACATATTGGGCAACGAAATATCCATTAAAACCACATCGGGAATTTGCTGGTTCAGAATTTTAAAAAACTCGGCAGCATTGGAAGCTTCGGCTACCACTTCAATGCCAAAACTATCGGAAATCAACGATTTTATGCCATCACGAACCAGCTGATGATCGTCTACCAGCATCACTTTTATTCTATTCATTTATTGATTGATTTAATGGAATCTGTATTAGAATTTTTGTGCCTTTGCCCTCTTCTGATTCCAACTGAATGGAACCTGATAGCAGCCGAACCCTGTCGTTCATATTCTTCAACCCACTGGTATTTCCCTTATTGGCTGATTCCTTGTCGAATCCTATACCATTATCTTCGTATCTGAACTTCAATTCTTCTGTTTTTACTTCAATATCAAGCACTATGCTATCAGCCTGAGCATGTTTCAAGGTATTGGTGATCGTTTCCTGAGCTATACGAAACATATAGGTTTTAACTTTTGCCGACAAATCCTGATCGTTACCAGTAGTATTGAAAATAATTCGCTTTTGAGTGGTCTCAGCCATTTGGTTGCACAAATTTCGCAAGGCGGAAAACAACCCAAACTCCTTGAGTGCCGCGGGCATCAGGTTATTGGAAATTCTGCGGGTTTCTTCAATGGTGCTGTCGAAAAGGGCTGCCAACTCGCCAAATTTCTCGTGCTTTATGGCAAAGTCCGACGAGTGATTAAAGCAATATTCGTATTTTAGTTTTAAGCCAATCAACGATTGCCCCAGACTGTCGTGCAGCTCGCGCGAAAGCCGCTGGCGTTCAGACTCTTGTCCGTCGATGAGCGAACCAAGGCTTTTTGTTCTTTCGGCTTTGAGCTCCTGGGTCATCTTGTTAAATGTTTCGGTTAGTTCCCCTATCTCGTCGCTCAGATTGGTCTTCAAAACCACATTCATATTTCCCGAGCCAATTTCTTTGGCAGCCTGATTGAGCTTTTGAATGGGGAAAGTGATTCGTCGCGACAGAATGATGATAACCACCAGCACCAGCAAAAAGATAAAAATGCTGATGAAAATAATCTCGTTGCGAATTCGGTAGATTGGGATAGTGGCTTCTTTATAATCTATTTCGCTGATAATAACCCAATTAAAATATGGAATACCGAGCTTACCAAAGGAACTCAGTACTTTAACTCCTCTATAATCGTCAATAACTGCTGTTCCTTCTTTTCCCTGAAGAGCCAGCTCCACCGACTGTGTATTTACCCTGGTGGTGAGCATGGAAGGATAGACAAAGCGCGACGAACTCCGCATATAATGGTCTTGTCCCACCAAATATGATTCACCGGAAATTCCCAAACCATTGGAAGGCTCTTTCTCCAACATAATGGAATCGATATAGCTTGATGAAATCTCAAAAAACATCATACCCAGATTCAATCCCTCGTGGTTATTGATGGGCGCAGCAATGGTCATGATGGGGTGCGAAGAATCAAGCGACATGCTTAAATCGGTGATGATGATATCGGAAGTTATAAAAACCTGATGGTTGTTTTCGTAAGTATCTACGATGGAAAGCTGTTTTGAATCGGCATTCTTGAGCAAACAAGATTGATTGTTTTTACCGATAATATAAATTCGGTGATAAAAATTCTCCTGAATTTCCCTGATAAATGGTCGGTGGTTTAGGAAAATGCCATCCTCGTTGCATTTTCCATCGGCTTCGCTATTTAGATTTAGTTTTTCAGCAATTTCAATAATATCGCTCGATGCGCGGGCCATTTGTATCTCTTTCACACAGTTAGAAAAAAACTTGTCCAACAGATTTGCCCGAATCACCCTTACCGATGTGAGCTGATTAAAAGTACGATCGAGTATGGCTTTTTTGGCATTGGTAAACGAATAGGATGCAACAATAGAAATGGTGATAATACTCAGCGCCAGCGAAGCAATAACCAGTTTATCGGTAATGGAAAACCGCCGGAAAGTATTTTCAGATGTATTTTGTTTTATCATTTGTTCAGCTCATGGAATTCCAAAAAATCAAAGAATTTTATAAAATTCCCAGAATGATTAGTTTGATTTTGGGCAAAGTTAATCCGAAACATCAAATGGTAATTCATTTCAACCGATTTTAATAAAATCCGTTAATAATCTCACAAAACTGCCCGTAATAACCAAAACAACCTCATTGAATTACCCATTTTCTACCATTCATTATCCCCAAAAACCAAAATAAAATGTACTTTTGCAAAAAATACTAATTTAGAATCATTATGAATTACGATATTATTGTTTTAGGCAGCGGCCCCGGCGGTTATGTGGCGGCCATAAGAGCGTCGCAATTGGGAAAAAAGGTTGCGGTTGTTGAAAGAGCCGAGCTTGGCGGAATTTGCCTCAACTGGGGATGTATCCCCACCAAAGCGCTGCTAAAAAGTGCCGAAGTATACAATTATGCCAAACATGCCGATGAATACGGAGTTAAAATTGCTGGAGCTATTGAAGCCGATTTCGATGCCATAGTTCAACGCAGCCGTGGTGTGGCCGATGGCATGAGCAAAGGAATTCAATACCTGTTTAAAAAGAACAAAATAGAACTCATTGCGGGATTTGGCAAAGTGAAACCTGGCAAAAAAGTGGAAGTCACCAACGAAAAAGGGGAAACTACTGAATTAAGCGCCGACCATATCATTCTTGCCACCGGTGCCCGTTCGCGCGAGTTACCCAATCTTCCGCAGGATGGAAAGAAAATCATAGGCTACCGCAAAGCTATGACTCTCGATAAAAAACCCGATAGTATGGTGGTTGTAGGTTCCGGTGCCATTGGTTCGGAATTTGCCCATTTTTACAACAGCATTGGCACTCAGGTGACTCTGGTGGAATTTATGGAAAACATAGTTCCTTTGGAAGATGAAGAAGTGAGCAAGCAATTGGGCCGAAGCTTTAAAAAAGCTGGCATCAATGTGATGACCAAAAGCGAAGTACTGAGCGTTGACACCTCCGGCGAAAAATGCAAAGTGCTCATCAAAACTAAAAAAGGCGAAGAAACCATTGAAGCCGACATCGTTCTTTCGGCGGTTGGGATTGCCACCAATATCGAAGGCATTGGCCTGGAAGAAACCGGTATTGCCACCGAACGTGGAAAAGTTTTGGTCGACGAGTTTTACCGCACCAATGTGGAAGGTTATTATGCCATTGGCGATATCGTTCCTGGTCCGGCATTGGCTCATACTGCCAGCCACGAAGGAATTATCTGCGTGGAAAAGATAGCTGGCCACCACCCCACTCCGCTGGATTATAATAACAATCCCGGCTGCACCTATACCCAACCCGAAATTGCCAGTGTTGGATTCACCGAAAAAGCAGCTTTGGAAGCAGGATATGAAATAAAAGTGGGAAAATTCCCCTTTTCGGCCAGTGGAAAAGCCAGTGCAGCTGGTCATAAAGATGGATTTGTAAAAGTGATATTCGATGCCAAATATGGCGAATGGCTTGGCTGCCACATGATTGGTGACCATGTAACCGAAATGATTGCCGAAGTGGTTGTGGCAAGAAAACTTGAAACCACAGGCCGTGAGATTATAGAAGCAGTACACCCGCACCCCACCATGTCCGAAGCCGTGATGGAAGCAGTAGCTGCCGCCTACGACGAGGTTATTCATATTTAAGATACTCCAAACCATAGAAAAAGCCGCTCCCAATGAATAGCGGCTTTTTTTATACTTTTGCCAAAACGGGGAAATTTAGTAAACCAAAAATTACTCATTATTTCAGCAACACGCACTATAACATGATTTCCAATAAAGACGGATTAGAACTTCTTGCTCAGATTTTTATATCGCATGGGATTTCGGAGATTGTAATATCGCCCGGAAGCCGCAATGCGCCCATGATGCTCACTTTTCCGCAATACAAAGAGTTTAAAATTTACAGCATTGTCGACGAGCGGAGTGCAGCCTTTTTTGCTTTGGGTTTGGCTCAAAAAACGGGGAAACCGGTGGTGCTAAATTGCACGTCGGGCTCAGCCGTTCTAAATTATGCCCCAGCTTTGGCCGAGGCTTTTTATCAGCAGGTTCCACTCATAGTACTCTCCGCCGACCGACCAGGGTATTTGGTGGATCAGGGCGATGGGCAAACCATCAGGCAGCAGGAAATCTATGGGAATTTTATCAGAAAATCGGTGAATTTGCCCGAAAGCTTTAGCAATGAAGAAGACAAGAATCGCTATCAACAACTTGTTATCGAAGCCATTGATAGCTCTATAAATCCAGTTTTTGGTCCGGTTCATATCAACGTGCCCTTGGATGAACCCATTTATGGACAAAAAGAAAAAACGAGCGGATGGGATATTCCAAAACCTTCGAATCCAGAAGCAAGGCATCTGCAGGAAAATGATAAAAATACATTTCAAACAGCCTGGTTATCAGCGCAAAAAAGGATGATTATTGTGGGGCAGCATGCTCCGGATGCTCATCTTTCCAAATTGCTCGAACAACTGGCTTTGGAGAAAAATACCGTGGTTCTCACCGAAACCACGTCGAATTTGAACCTCCCCTGTTTTACCAATGCCATTGACCAGGTTCTGACTCAGATAACCGCTGAAAAAGAAAATGAATTTTTCCCTGAGGTGGTCTTAACCTTTGGGGGACATATTGTAAGTAAAAAGATAAAGGCATGGCTAAGAAATGGCTTTGATTTTCAGCATTTCCACATTTCGCCCGACCATCAGGCACCGGACACTTTTTTGCATTTGACTCAACATTTGCGCTGTCAAACCGCAGATGTTTTAAAAATTGCAATAGATGGGCCATCAGCTGATGAAAACTTTTTCCGGAACTGGCAGCAAATTACCGCCAAATCGAAAACCATTCACCAGGAATTCATGGAAACCATTCCTTATTCCGACTTCATGGTTTTTAAAGAGCTGCACGCCTCACTGACCACAAAAATACAACTTCACTTTGCCAACAGCACTTCCATCCGCTATTCTCAGTTTTTCGATTTCGATCAACATATCATCGATGGTAACCGCGGAGTAAGTGGCATCGATGGATCCACATCAACAGCCCTGGGCCAGAGTTTGTATTTCGAAGGTCAAACCATTTTGGTGACTGGCGATCTGAGTTTTTTCTACGATATTAACGCACTGTGGAACAATTATTTACATCCCAATTTCAAAATCCTGTTAATCAACAACAATGGCGGTGGGATTTTCAGATTTTTAGACGGCCCCCTGAAAAGTGGGCAAATAGATTTATTCGAAACGCCGCACAACCGAACAGCCCAACATTTGGCTCAGGATGCCGGAATGAAGTATTTATCCTGTCGGGAAGCATCGAATTTGTCAGCAAAAATTCATGAGTTCATCGAGTCGTCGCAAAGTATAATTCTGGAGGTTTTCACACCCCGCCAGGTGAACGATGTGGTACTGAAAGACTATTTTCGGTTTCTGCGAAACAAATCCTTATAGACCTTTAATTTTTTGCCTTTCAAGAGGTTGTACCCTAGTCAATAAAATATTTCTTTTTTAGGTTTTGAACCCATTTATAAGAAATTGTTTGGAATCAACAATTTATTTATCTACTTTCACAGTCTGAACTTCGGTTTAATGCAATCGAAGTTTGAAATCAAATTTCAATCGGGGCTTAGCCATGAAAATTACCTATCAATATTTTTCTGATAGTCATATCCTGTTTATTAAATGGGATGGCCTTTTTGTATTGAATGAGTATTTGAAATCCATTGAACAAATGAAAAACATGTATTTCTGGAATGAAAGCATCAATGTTTTTATGGATTTGCGAAGCTTAACTCTGGGAAAGATAGATGACAATAATTATTCAACCATGAAGAAACTCGAAGGAGTTAATCAGGCAGAGAAGTTTCCCCCTTTCCGGTTGGCATATCTTGCATCAGAGCCAAAAATCATTGCATTGCTGCACCTTTATATTGAAGACGAGAAAAAGCAAAACCATGCTATTTTCAGTACTTTGAATGCTGCCAAAAACTTCTTGAATATACCATTAACCCCACCGCAGATGGAATCTATTCTGGCTAATTTAACGGAGATTAGTCTTTGATTTTTTATAAATCCATGGTAATAAATAAGATGCAAGAAAGGATTACTTTCCTGTTTCGATAAAAATTGTAGCTACCAAATTGGCAGCATCAAACTCAAAGGGAACAGAAACTGCTTCGAAGGAATTCAATTGGTATGAAGTGCAGCATTCATCCTCCACTTTGGCAACATCGAGAGTAAAAACGATGGCAAAATCGTCCTGAAGTACAAACTGATAATATTGTTTACCTGAATTTCTGGTAATATCGGGAAGTTCAATGAGATAACTCTGTTGAATATAGCGGCTCCGCTGATCCAGATGCTCCATATTTACAATGTAATAGCTGTTGCTATCGTAAGTTGCGTTTTGAAAGAGATTGACGCCCGAAGACAGGTCTACCAAATTGATATAGAGCGGTTTATTTTCGGGATCACAGGATACATCTTCGCATTTATCGGCTTGTTTGCACGAGAAAGTCAGCAACAAACTTACCAGAACAATTCCTGAAATCAATTGATGTGTTTTCATAAAATCAATTAAGCTCCACAAATATATGATTTGATTTCTACCAGCTACCTTATGGTGAAAAATTTTCATAGCTCAAATTGAATAAAAATTTCATTATAGCAGAAAAATTTCCCAATAGGGGAAATTAATTTCTCAGATAATTAATGGCAATTCACAGAATATCAATGTGTTTATAGATTGGCACAAATTTGGAATTAGCACTATATTATGACAGATATCATTGAAAATAACCAACTTGTTTACCTGGTACTATTCCTGGGTATTTTAATCCTGCTCCTCAGCTATTTTATTTAACAACAGGGCTTTGGGGGGGTTCAGATTTGGCTTTAAAGGATTCTGAGTATTCCTGAAAAGCCACTTTAAGGTATGCTCTTTCGGCAAACCAATGAATTACAGGATCAAAATTCTCCACAGTCATGTATCCCTTAACTACCGTAAGAATCTTGTTTTGCTCGTTCATAAAAACATAGCTCGGATAGCTCATTTTGTTTTGAAGCAAAACGGCTGCAATTTGGTGAGTGCTTCTTTTTTCGCCTGCTTTAGGGTTAATATAGGTTTGCCCCATGAAGTTGATGGGTTCTGATTGCTCAGCATCGAGTTTAACACAGTAGAAATTTTTATTCATGTATTCTGCAACCTTTGGATCGGCAAAAGTTGATGCATCCATTTTCTTACACCAGCCACACCATTCGGTATAAACATCGATAAAAATGAGTTTGGGGCTTTTTGCATTTAGGGCAATAGCTTCTTCGAAGGTATACCACTTAATGGGTTTGCTTTCCTGAGCCTTGATCGAAAAAACATTCACAAACAACAGAATGATACCTAATATTGATATTTTAAAAAATTGGTTGGTTCCCATAAACAATTTCAAATTTTATTTTTACAGATTAATTCAAAAAAAAACTCAAGAAACATATTATCAACGTGTTAAACCAATACCTTTTGATTATTCAGCAGCCCGGTCCATATCCCGTTTCACATCCTTTTCCTTTAAAGAGGAGCGTTTGTCGTAGGTATGTTTTCCTTTTGCCAATGCAATCTCAAGTTTGGCCAAACCCTTCTCGTTGATAAACAAAATGAGCGGGATCAAAGTAAATCCTTTTTCATTAATTTTCGATTTGAGTTTGCTCAATTCACGTTTTCTTAACAAAAGTTTGCGGTCGCGTTTGGGCTCATGGTTGTAGATGGTTCCGAGCTCATACTCGTTAATGTGCATATTCTTAATAAATAGCTCATTGTTTCTAAAGTAGCAATAGGACTCGGTGAGTTGTGCTTTACCGTTTCTTATGGATTTAATCTCCGTCCCTGTTAACTGAATTCCAGCCACATATCTTTCCTCCAAATAGTATTCGAAGGAAGCTTTTTTATTTTTAATGCGAATATTTGATGTGGCCATTTGAACTTTTATAGCCTGCAAAAATAGAAAAAAATCATGGGCAATCAATTCTAAAATTGCTCCAGGCTGGGCAAGCGCATACTTTTGTTTTATCCACAGATTTTCGCAAATTAGCGCGGATTCTAAGCAATGTTCAGCTTTGTTGAACATTGCTTAGTAAGAAAATCTATGAAATCAGTGGATTGATTTTCTTTATATTAATTTGCCCATCGATTTCATAGCGCTCTTTTAAAGTGTGCGTCTACCCTGTTGCTCCAGTACTTGTAAACCCTCATTACTCATGGAAAAACGAAGTAAGAGAATTATTAAAAAAAAATTCTGGTTCTTTAAATTTTGTTTACCTTTAGCATATTAATTGAACAAATTGTAAAAAAGCAAGCCAAAACCGAAAAAACATTTACGAACAATTATGGGAACCTTCTTCATAGAGACCAAATCATCGCAAAAAATACTCCAGACACTACAATTAATGGGTCAAAAGTTGCATTTGGATTCGGTGGTTTTATTGTATTATGATAAAACCGAAGACGAACTCCTTGCGCCCAGAATGCTGCTTAAAAGCTCCGAAACAACTGATATCGCAAGCCAGCAAATACTGCGCTTTTTCGAAATTTTCAACCCCGATTATCAATCAAAAGAATCTATCTCTGACCTAAAAAGCTGGTTCGAAGAGAAAGGCATTACCCATATAATGGAGCATTTCGATCAATTACAAATTTTTATCTACCGGCCTTTTTCGGTGGGCGATCGATATTTTCATTTGTGCCTGTCCAAAGCTATTGCCGATTCTACCTTTTTGCCTGACAACGACTTAATTGAAGTTTTTACTGAAAATATTGCTTCTCAACTTGCCAATTCTGCCCCTGTAATTGAAGAGGGCAAAAGTAAATTGGCGAATAATGAGTTGTTTCATATGATTTTCAATTCGGTTCCCGAAGCCATTAGCTTTCACGAATTACCAACTCATAAAACCATTGCAGTAAACAAAGCATTTTTAAGCTACACGGGCTTTTCTGAAGAAGAAGTGTTACTGAAAACCGGTCATGACCTTAATTTATGGTACAACGAAAGCGAAAGAGAGAAATACAGGGAATTGATGGAAAAAGATGGTTTTGTTCAAAACTTTTCTGCTTCGTTCAGGTTTAAAAATGGTGAAAAGCGGGTTGGCCTTCTTTCGAGTAAGATTATTCTTTTCGACGGCAATATTCACTTATTGGTGATTATCCGCGACATCCACGAGCTGATTACAACCCAACAAGCACTCAAATACAGCGAAATAAAATTCAAAAGCATTTTCAATCTGCTCCCCGATGCCATTTGTATCAACAATCTGGATAAGGAAATGACATTAACCGATGCAAATCAGGCATTTATTGAAAATTTTGCGGAGAACAGAAAACTTGATACAAGCCAGACAAGGATACTTCAGAATATTTGGGAAGTTGAAGGCCAGAAAGATAAGTTTATAGAATACTCAGGAAAATGGCAAAATATTGAGAATATGCAGGCACGCCTGCGATACAGAACAGGGCAAGTGCTCGAAAATCTGGTTTCTTCTAAAATTCTCCCCATCGATGGCGAATTGCATCAATTGGTTTTGTTCAAGAACATCGACGATTTGATGCGCATGAAAAAAGCCATCAAGATGAGTGAAGAAAAATTCCGCTCCATATTTAATTCCAGCCCCGATGCCATTAATATCACCCGATATCATTCTGCACAAATTGTCGATGTTAATGACTCCTTTATTGAACTCACAAAATACTCTAAAACGGAGCTTATCAGCAAAAGCATTCTGGATTTCGATTTTTGGCAAAAACCTGAGGATTTGCAGGAATATTTGGATTATTTGGGTAAAGGTCAAAATGTTACAAACCTGGAAACCATTATCAAAGTTAAAAATGGGACCACTATTAATGTTCTGATATCAGCCAGTTTGGTAGAAATTAATGGGGAATTGCACATTATTAATATCACCAAGAACATCACGCATTTAAAAATGACTCAGCTGGGCCTGCGCGAAAGTGAAAACCGGTTTCGCACCATTGTTGAAAAATCGCATGCCAGCATCTGCATCGTTGACGATCAGGGGCAATTTATATATCTTAATCCCCGGTCACAATTTCTTTTTGGCTATTCATTAAAAGAGCTTTTGGGTAAGAAATATGAAAATTATATTCACCCTGATAGTTTGGCTACAGTAAACAGATACTATTTTGCACGCCAAAGAGGAGAAAATGTTCCGGAAGAATATGAATTTCAGATTGTTAGAAAAAATGGCGAATTGCGCGATGTAGAAATCAGATCATCGGTTTATACCGACATCAATGGAAAAATAAAAACCATAGCCCAATTACTCGATATTACCGACCGCAAAAAAGCACTGAAAGAAAACTTTATTACCCAACAACGCAATAAGGAGTATATTAAAATTGCAGCTTTTATGTTGATTGCCATGGATAAAAATGCTCATATTGAAATGGTTAACAATAAAACCTGCGAAATTTTAGGCTATTCAGAAAATGAATTGCTTGGCAAAAACTGGATCACCAAATGCGTTCCATCAAATTATAGAAAGAGCACCAAAGAACGCTTCGAAGAGATAGCTAAAAGTAAAAGCAGAATTTTTAGTCGCGAGAGTGCCGTATTGACAAAAGATGGCGAAGAACGACTAATTGCCTGGCAAACAACCCCTTTGTTCAACGAGATTGGCGAGTTTACAGGAACCCTAAGCTCTGGCGAAGATATTACCGACAAGATTAACACCTTGAAAATTCTGGAACAATCGAAGGTTATCGCAATTTTATGGAAATTCAATCCCAATAGTCATGTTCATCCCGTGGTTTATGTATCTAATAATGTGGAACATATACTGGGTTACAAAGACCAGGAATTGCTGGGTGGCACACCCCAATATATTGATATTATTCACCCGGACGATTTGTCGCACGTGTTGAATGAGGTAAACACCTACACCAAGACAGTAAATAGCCCGCATTATAGTCACGAATATTATAGGCTTCGCTGCAAAAACGGGGAATATATCTGGGTAGAAGATCAAACGGAACTCATTTTCGACGAAAACAGAAAAATAACCCATTTGAGTGGCTTGCTCATCGACGTGACTGAGAAAAAGAAATCGCTCGAAATGATTAGAGAGAGCGAAGAAAGGTACCGAACCATCTTCAATTCGAACCTCGATGGGATAGCTATTTTTAATGCCGATGGTAAAATTGTGGAGGTCAATGAGGTACTCTGCCAAATGTATGGCTATTCGCGCGAGGAAATATTAAACCGAAAAAATCAGGATGAATTAAACATTGGCAGCAACCTGCATATTGAACAGGTAAAGGCTACCTTAAAATTAGAGCAAAGCATTGTTTCTGAATCTATTGATACCCGAAAAGATGGTTCAACTTTTCACGTAAATCTGAAGCTTCACTGGATACACTATAACAACGAAAGCCACCTACTGGCCAATATCCGCGATATTACCGATAAAAAAATTGACGAAATTGCCCTGCTCGATGCCAAAAACAAAGCAGAAGAAAGCGACAGGCTTAAATCGTCGTTTTTGGCCAATATGAGCCACGAAATACGAACCCCCATGAATTCAATATTGGGGTTTGCCGACCTATTGGAAGATGAAGATATTGAAGAAGATGAGAGAAGCATTTTTATATCGCGAATTAAGAACAATGGGGAGCTCCTGCTTAATTTACTCAACGATATTGTGGATATTTCCAAAATCGAAGCCAATCAAATTACCTTTTCACCATCGAACATCGAAGTGATGCCATTCTTAGAAAGTATAGCAGATAGTTTTGAAAATCAGGCCGAAACAAAAAATATCAAACTCAGTTATTCCCTTCCAATGGAATATCAGGAATTAATTGTGTATGCCGATTCCAATCGTCTTTTACAGATTATTACCAATCTCATCAGCAATTCCTTAAAATTTACCAATGTCGGGGGAGAGATTCAATTTGGTTTGCTACCAGAAACCGATGCCGATTATATCGTCTTTTTCGTTAAAGACAATGGCATTGGCATTCCTAAAAACCAATTCGACCATATTTTTACCCGCTTTCGACAAGCACATGCAACCACACATGCAGATTACGGCGGAACAGGTCTGGGACTTAGTATATCGCAGGGGCTAATTCAAAATATGGGAGGCCAGATTTGGTTTGAATCAGAAGAAAATGTTGGAACCCAGTTCTTTTTTAGCTTGCCGCTAAACCAATAAACGGGTTTGATATTCTTTAGTTGTGGTGATGAAGCTGAGTATGATATTCGAGCAGAGCATCAATAGGTTGTCTGATGATTTTGCCCAAAGGCATATTTCTTTCGTTCAGAACCTCGGTTAAAATGCATTTATAACTCCAGGCTATACTCCCCTGAAATGACACTTTATAGGTTTTGTCTTTCATTAAATCGACCAGAAACTCATCCACAAAAGAATTAAAGGATTTGGTAATGAGCGCTTTCATAAATGGATGGTTTTGAAAAGACAAAATAAAAGGGCTAAAACTTGCCAAAAACCGGTTAGGATTGGGAATATTATACAGCTGATTTAGTAAAAGTGACAGCTCCATTCTGGGGTAACGTTCATAGAAAGCATCGAGAATTTCCTGGGGGGCTTTTCTGCTGAAAACAGATTTCAGAAGCATTCTTCCGAGGTGGTTTCCTGAGCCTTCATCGCCCATAACATAACCATAACTCACTCCTTCGGCAATTATCCTTGTCCCATCGAAAACGCAGGCATTAGATCCTGTTCCCAGAATGCAGGCTACCCCTTCTTCTTCGCCACAACACGCATGGGCAGCGGCCATTAAATCGTGTTCCACATGAATTTGTGCGTTTTTACATGAATTGGAAATTCCTAACTGCACTATCGCTTTTGAATCGATAGAACCACATCCGGAACCATAGAAAAAAACCTGTTTTACTTGTTGCAAATCATCCGCAGAAAAACAATCCTGAATAACTTTGGCTATCTCTGATGAGTTCACAAAATAAGGATTCAGTCCCTTGGTTTGATAGTTAAATGTCTCATTTGTGGCGGGAATCCATAGCACCCAATCAGTTTTAGTGGATCCACTGTCGGCGATTAAAATCATGTGAAAATTTTACGCTAATTTAGCATTAAATTTAAAGAAAGAAAGTCTGCATGATTTTTTAGTGAAAAATTCTAAATTGCATGCTTAAATGAAATAAATGGCACTCTTCTGTTTTGGGTGGTCTTTATATAAGTGTTGGCAATAATGCTGCGAAAGCACTGTGTAAAATAAAAATACTGATTTTAGATTAAATAGATTTATTAGTAATTTTGTACTATGTGTAAAGAAAAACTAATTACTGGAATAAAAGTTACTCAACAAATGAGTAAAGCCAGAAATATTCTGAATAGTCAAGTTATTCCGAGAGAAGAACTATTTCAGATTAGGAAAAAGGAAGGAAAACTTAGTCCTGAACTTG
This sequence comes from uncultured Draconibacterium sp., assembly GCA_964293475.1. Lineage (GTDB taxonomy): Bacteria > Bacteroidota > Bacteroidia > Bacteroidales > UBA12170 > UBA12170. Next base: position 24,487 of record CAXYYJ010000017.1, on the reverse strand, counting down.
TAAACGCGTTAAAAGTAAATGCCTGATTTGATTATTATTGCGGGATGTAATGGCGCTGGGAAATCAACGTTTTCATCTTCATTCTTACCAGAGGGTTTAACTTCATTCGATTATGACCGAGTTTTAATTGAGAATTACAACAGTTTGGCGGATAGTGAATTGAGAGAAGAGTTTGCAAGAAATCAAACTACGAAAGATTTTGAAAATTCTATTAGTAATGCATTGCATAGCAAGAACGATTTTTGTTATGAGACAAATTTTGATACACATCCCTTATACTGGCCACAAATATTTAAAGAAAACGGATATCAAATAAACTTGATCTTCTTTTGCATAGATAATCAAGAGATTGCAAGGCATAGAATACAGGTGCGCTCGGAATTCAAAGGTCATTTTGTTGATAACAAAACAATTGAATTGAAGTAGAAAGCTGGATATAAAAATGCAAATCTGCATTTTCGATTTTTTGACAATATTTTATTCGTGGATAATTCAACGCAGAATGATATTTACACAAACTTATTGCAGATTGAAAAAAATGAAGTTGTTATGATGACAGAAAATCTACCTGAATATTTTCAACATCGATTGCCTGATATCTACAAATTTATAATAGCCATATAATTCACTATTGCCAATACGCGGTAAAAAACATTGCCCTGATAGTGCTAAATTTGAACAACATAACAATAAATAATCGGCTTAGCGGCTTGATACAGTGGCGCTTTTTAGTGCACAACAATTTCTTGCCGCCAATCCGTTGTACAACATTCCCCAGATAAATCCATTCAAATTCATTTCAAAGAAAGCTAATAATTTTTCCAGGTTTATTGATTTTTCCAGGTTTATTGATTTCCCCTACTAACCAATAAGCGCACCTGAGCATATAGGCTTTTTGTAAATACGGTTTTTAAAAGGATATCGTTGCAAGGTTAACCGCTAAGCCCCGGCTTCATTCTGGAATGGTATTAAAAATGGAAACAACCGGCGCTCAAAAGAAAGAAAATTGCTATATTTGGTCTCGATTCTATTGAAACTGGTAACTTAGCTCAATATAGATACATCGAAAGCTGAAATCTTAAACGAACTAGTATTCAACCAGTTAATTGACTTTCATAGGAATGCTAAAAAACGAAATTGGAAAGATTCCACAAAAAGACTAAATTTGTACAAAATATAGACTATGGAATATCCATTCAAAAAGGTTTACACAAACCAGGAATGTTTAACATGGATTTTCCCTGTCTGCCGACAAGCAGGCATCTGACCATTAAAAATAAAAATACAACAAGATGAAATAGCCATGATTATAAAATCACTCATTGGAATGCTATTTTTTTATCATGGCGTATTCCATGTGACCTTAATATAAAAAAATAAAAAATAACACATGAAAACTATAAATATTTCAATATCAGATTTAGAATATAATCAATTCGGGATAAACAATGATAAATTGTCATTCTCCGAATTTGTTGACATTATAAATAAGGAGATTACAAAACAAACTCTCAATAGATGTGTTCAATTGGCAGAAAAATAAAAGCTTTCACGAATGTCCATGGATGTGATTAATAATGAAGTCAATGCTGTAAGAAATGCAAAAAATAATCATTGATACAAATGTGCTGATTTCAGCTTTAATTCAGAAGAATTATCCAAATTTTATTCTTTATTACTAAGTTCTTGATAATCAAGTAGATGTTTGTATCTCTGATGAGTTGTTTCAAGAATATCTAGAAGTTTTAAATAGACCAAAGTTTAGCAAATATCCTGATTTTTTAATTAAAGCAGAATTTGTTTTGGCTCAATTGGAGACAAAAGCCTAAAAGTATACACCAACAAATAGACTTGATATAATCAAGGATAATCCTGATAATAGATTGTTAGAATTGGCTGTTGAATCACGGGCTGATTTCATAATAACTGGAACTATTAATGATTTTACAATGAATGAATTTCAAGGAACCAAAATAGCTACACCAAAGGAATATTGGGATTTATATAGAGAGTGAAAAAAAGCTACCCACAAAATGCATAATAAAACAGGTGGGGGTCAGTGGTTTGTGAGAATTTGTTTCCACATCAATTATTCCACTGTTGATACAGACGCGCTCCAAAATCCCCATTGTTTCATGTTTCCACCAATTTAAGCAATTCATTTTATCAAAATACCGATTCATCAAGTATAATACTGGTTTTCTGAAGTATTGTTTTTTTTAAAGATTTATAAAAAAATTACCAGCAGGATTTGTTCCATTAATTATGAGAATGATTAAAAACCTATATTTGACTTCATGATTATAAGCAGACATATTCGATTGTTAGTCTTTTTTTTATTGGCCGATTTGGTGCTTGTCATCGTAAATCTGTTTGTTGGTTCGGTCTCCATTCCCATTGTCGAAATACTCCAATCGCTTGGATTGCAACAAGGTTCACCACAATCTGTTTCTCAAATTATCATCATTGAATCGCGCCTTCCGCAAGCACTCACGGCATTACTCACCGGTGCTGCTCTTTCGGTTGCGGGGCTTTTAATGCAGAGTTTGTTCCGCAATCCGCTGGCCGATCCTGGTATTTTGGGCGTTAGCTCCGGCGCAAGTCTGGGGGTTGCTGTTTTTACTTTATTGGGCGGAATGGGTGGCTGGTTGGCCAATACTCCACTGCTACAGCATTTTAGCCTGGTATTGGCAGCATTCAGCGGAGCCATGCTCAGTTTAATGCTCATTATCTTTTTCTCTCAGGTGGTAAAAAACAATGTATCGCTACTCATCATTGGTTTAATGGTGGGTTATGCGGCATCGAGCCTGATAGGATTTTTGCAGTTCGTGAGCCAAAAGGAACAGATTCATTCCTTTGTTCTCTGGGGTTTAGGAAGTTTTAGTCAGGTAGCGCTCAATGATTTGGATTTTTACGCTGTGCTTATTGTAGTGGCTCTAAGCTTGGGTTTGTTTTTAATTAAACCCCTGAATTTATATATTTTAGGAGAGAATTATGCGGCCAATCTGGGAGTAAATATCAAAAGAATCCGTCTGGCTCTCATCATTTTAGCGGGGTTTCTAACCGCATTGGCCACCGCTTATACTGGCCCCATTGCTTTTATTGGGCTGGCCGTTCCGCATTTGGTAAAAATTATTTTCAGAACTTCCGATTTTAAAACATTATTGCCAGGCACTATCTTAGTCGGAATGGCTATCGCACTGATTTGCAATGTAATCAGCAGGCTACCATCGCTCGACCAGGCCATCCCCATCAATATTGTAACCTCGGTTTTTGGTGCTCCTTTGGTTATTTGGTTTCTGGTCAGAAATAACAAATCGAACCCTGTAATTCCATAAAACAGCTGGTTATGAAAGATATATTGCTCGAAACCAAAGATTTAAAAATCGGCTATACTAAGCAGCGAATTCAACATGTGGTTTACTCCAACTTGAATTTAAACCTTCGGAACGGTGAACTTGTTTGTCTTTTGGGATCTAACGGTGCAGGAAAATCAACGCTTCTAAAAACACTTGGCAGACTGATTCCCCCATTGGGCGGCTCTATTTTGATTGAAAACCAAAATATTGACGACTTAACCCCCAAAATATTCAGCACGAAAACAGGCCTTGTTTTAACCGAAAAACCTGAGCTCTGGAACATTACGACCCGGGAAATTATCAGTTTAGGGCGCTATCCTTACACTGGTTTCTGGGGGAAGCTTACGGAGCAGGATTGGGAGCTGGTGGGTCAAGCGGCAGAACAAGCCGGAGTTGAAGCAATTCTTGACCGCCAATTTATGGAACTCAGCGATGGGGAAAAACAAAAGGTAATGATAGCCAAAGCTTTGGCTCAGAAAACCCCCATTATTCTTCTCGACGAGCCCATGGCATTCTTAGATTTTCCCTCCAAATCGAACCTTTTGCTACTCCTTAGAAAATTAGCCCACGAGCAGAATCTGGGGATTATTCTCTCCACCCACGATATTGAACTCGCCCTTCGCACTGCCGACCGAATTTGGCTAATCCCCGAAAAAGGCAAGCTGATTGATGAGATTCCAGAAGATATGGTTATGAAAGGCCACATTCACAAAGCATTTAAAAACAAGGATTTATCATTTGATGTATCCACCGGACATTTCGAAAATTCATTTGAACCCCAAAAATTTATCCAGGTTTCGGGCGATCCTGTTCCCACAAGGTGGCTCACCCAAGCCTTAAACCGCAATCAAATTGGCACCGATGGTCCGTCGGACTGGCATGTGGAATGTGGAGAAAATTATTGTGTTGAATTTCAGGGCTCAATCCATATGAGTTTTCGAACCATAGCAGAAGTATTAAGATTTTTAAATATCCAATAATATGAACAAATTCCTTGCAATTATGAGCATTGGACTTTTATCAACTGGTTGCCAGAAAGTTACCGAAGTTGACGTGATTATTCATCATGCGCGCATCTATACGGTTGATGTTCAATTCTCCATGGCAGAAGCCATGGCTGTGAAAGACGGAAAAATAATTGCCATAGGCACCAACGAAGAAATAAGCGCTCAATTTTGGGCCAAAGAAAGCTTTGACCTGAGAGATAAATTTGTGTATCCCGGTTTTATCGATGCCCACAGTCATTTTATCAGTTTGGGTGAAGGATTGGTTTCCCGCGCCGATTTAACTGGTACCAAAAGTTTTGCGGACGCAATAGAAAGACTGCGGGAATTTGAGACAACATATCCCGCCGAATGGCTTGTGGGGCGGGGCTGGGATCAGAATGACTGGGAAAACAAAAGCTTCCCCACCAAAGAGTTGCTGGATGAAATCTGGCCCAATAAACCTGTATATCTAACCCGCATCGATGGTCATGCCGCTCTGGTAAACAGCAAAGCTATGGAGCTGGCAGGGATTCAGCCCGGCCAAAGTATTGATGGTGGTGAAATAGTTCACGAGAAAGGTCAGCCCACCGGAATTTTTATCGACAATGCCATGGACATCATTAAGGCCGTAATTCCTGCTCCGACCGAAGAGCTGTTGACGAAAGCAATAGAACGCGCTGAAAAAGAGTGCTTTGCTGTGGGACTAACGTCAGTTTGCGATGCCGGGCTCGAATCGAAAGAGATATTTCTGCTCCAAAAAATGCAGGAAGCAAACCAGCTGAATATGCGGATTTATGCCATGCTCACTCCCACCCCACAGACTTTGGAAGATATTATGCTCAAAGGCATTATAGAAACCGACAAACTCACCGTTCGTTCCGTTAAGCTTTATGCCGATGGAGCTTTGGGAAGCCGAGGCGCGTGTCTCATTCACGATTATAGCGACCAACCCAACTGGAAAGGACTGATGCTTAGCCCCCAGGCCTGGTTCGACAGTCTTTGCTCATTGGCCGAAAAACATAATTATCAGGTCAATACCCACGCCATTGGCGACTCCGCAAACCGCGTTATTCTGCAAACCTATGCCCGCTTTCTTCAAGGTAAAAACGATAAAAGGTGGCGGATAGAACATGCCCAGGTGGTTCATCCTGACGATTTTCACTTGTTCGGGGAGTTTAATATTGTTCCATCTGTTCAACCAACCCACGCCACCAGCGACATGTATTGGGCCGACGAGCGGTTGGGTGCCGAAAGGCTAAAATCGGCCTACGCCTACAAACAGCTGCTGCAAGAAAACAGCTGGATTCCCTTGGGGACTGATTTTCCCATCGAAAAAATTGACCCATTACTCACCTTCTTTGCCGCCACAGCGCGAAAAGACCTGGACAATTATCCCACCGGAGGATTTCAAACAGAAAATGCACTCACAAGAGAAGATGCCTTGCGGGGAATCACCATTTGGGCAGCAAAGGCAGGTTTCGAAGAACATAAAAAAGGAAGCCTTGAAGTGGGGAAATTTGCCGATTTTGTGATTCTCAATCAGGACCTTATGAACATGGAAGAATCGGATATTCCAAAGGCAAAAATTCTCATGACTTTTGTGAATGGTAAGCGGGTTTATTACAGTGGAGAGTAGGTTTTTTTGGTTGAAAATTGTTCTTTTTAAACACGGAAACTTCCACTATGTCTAAGAAAATCAATGCTTCTAAAGTTATGAACATTTGATTTTTAAAATCTTAATAATTATTTATTTCTCGCTTAAATGCTGTTTTTTAAAAAATTATATTTGCAGCTTAAAACCATTCTAAATTATTTAATACATTTAAATTCAACATTATGCCAAATTTTAGGTTCACTGCACTTGAGAAAACATTGAGCAGGCAAGTTGTCCCCTATTCCATGCCAAAAAATAAGCCATCGGAATATTTTGGAGAGATGACCTTCAACATGTCGGCCATGAAAGAGTATTTAACTTCCGAAGCCTATGGCAAAGTTCGACAAGCCATGGAAAAAGGTGAAAAGATCGACCGGAAAATTGCCGACCAGATTGCCTCTTCAATGAAAGCCTGGGCCATGGCGAAAGGTGCCACGCACTACACCCATTGGTTTCATCCACTCACAGGTTCCACCGCCGAAAAGCACGATGCTTTCATTACTCCGGAAGGAGAAGGCAAGGCCATCGAGAATTTCAGAGGCAATGAGCTTGTACAGCAGGAACCCGATGCCAGCAGTTTCCCTCACGGAGGTATCAGAAACACTTTTGAAGCCAGAGGATACACAGGATGGGATCCAACTAGTCCAGCTTTTATTCTCGGCAACACCCTTTGTATTCCCACCATTTTTGTAAGCTATACCGGCGAGGCATTGGATTATAAAACCCCGTTGCTTAAATCGGCTCAGGCCTTGGACAATGCAGCCACTGCGGTTTGTAAATTGTTCGACAAGAATGTGGAGAAAGTTTATGCAACCTTAGGCTGGGAGCAGGAATATTTTCTGGTTGATTCTGCTTTATATGCAGCCCGTCCCGATTTAATGCTCACTGGCCGTACTTTGTTTGGCCACAGCAGCGCCAAGGATCAGCAGCTCTCCGACCATTATTTTGGCACCATTCCAGAGAGAGTGAAAGAGTTTATGAAGGAGTACGAGACCGAAGCTCACCGCTTGGGCGTACCTGTAAAAACTCGTCACAACGAGGTGGCTCCCAATCAGTTTGAAGTTGCGCCTGTTTACGAAGAAGTGAATCTTGCAGTTGACCACAATCAGCTCATTATGCATATTATCGAAACAGTGGCTAAAAAGCACAATTTTGTGGCTCTTTTCCACGAAAAACCCTATGCACACGTCAACGGATCAGGAAAACATAATAACTACTCTCTGAGTACCAATACCGGCGCCAACCTTTTTGCCCCAGGAAAAACATCGAAACAAAACCTCCGCTTTATCACCTACATGGTGAATATGGTGATGGCAGTTCACAAATACGAAGATTTACTCAGAGCCAGCATTGCCAGCGAAGGCAACGACCACCGTTTGGGTGGCCACGAAGCACCTCCAGCCATTATAAGCGTGTTTATTGGCAGTCAGATGACCCGCATGTTCGATAAGATTGAGAACAGCGAAACCCGCGAAGGTATGTCGGACGATTTATTGCAGGAGCTCAACATCGATGTGCCTAAAATCCCTGAAATTTTATTGGACAATACCGATAGAAACCGCACATCGCCCTTTGCTTTCACCGGAAATAAATTTGAATTCAGAGCTGTAGGCAGCAATGCCAATTGTGGTAAACCCATGATTGCATTAAATACCATTCTTGCCGACCAACTTGCTCAATTTAAAGTGGATATGGATTCCGAGATAGCCAAAGGAAACAGCTTTGAAGATGCTTTGTTTGTGGTTATCAAACAATATATTATCGAAAGCAAACGCATTCGGTTCGAAGGCAATAACTACAGCGATGAGTGGCGTGAAGAAGCCGAAAAAAGAGGCATCACCAATGTCAAAACCACTCCACTAACCTTGAACACTTATATTGAAGACAGAATAGTAAATCTTTTCGAGCGTCACAATATATTGAACCGCAGAGAGTTAGAAGCCCGCAGACTCATCAGACTTGAGAAATTCACCAAGAAAGTACAAATAGAATCGAGAATTATGGGCGATATGGCCACAAACCATATTATTCCCATAGCCATTCGTTACCAAAACACGCTTATTGAGAATGTTAAAGGATTGAAAGACATCCTCGACCTTCAGACATATGGCAAGGTATCGAAGAATGAGCTGGAAATGATTACCCGCATCTCGAACCATATTTCGGAAATCAAAAAAGGTGTAGATCAAATGATTAACGAGAGAAAGCAAGCCAATCTTATAGAAGATGAGTTGCAACAAGCCATGGCCTACGATGAAAAAGTACGTCCATTGCTCGAGTTTATCCGCCGTCATGTTGACAAACTGGAACTTCAGGTTGACGATGAGTTGTGGCCATTGCCCAAATACAGAGAATTGCTTTTTGTGAAGTAATTTTGCCGTTACTATTTTAGAGTTTTATTTGTAATATTGTTCATTCAATAGAAACAAATAAAACTCTTTTTTTATGGCTCAAAAATATGTTTGTCCCAAATGCGGAAACACACAGTTTGATACTGATGAAATTAGAACCACAGGTGGTCGTTTTTCCAAGCTATTTAATATTCAAAACAAAAAATTTACCGTGGTAAGCTGTACAAGATGCAGATACAGTGAGCTTTATAAAGGCACCACCAGTGCTGCTGGCAATGTATTAGATTTTTTCACCAACTAAATTTGAAATTAATTTGTTTAAACTAATTTTTTACCGATCCATTCAATACATGAATAATTCAATCAAAAAAAACCTTTTCTGGTCATCTCTGGCCATTCTTTTTGTGGCTATCTCTATTAACCTGGAAGCACAGGTTACCACTCAAAAAGTTAACCCCACCGAAACATTTTCAACAGGAAATGGCTTTGTTTATGCCTTGCCCATGGTTACTTACCGCATTGATGTTCAAATTGAAAAGCAAGAACATCTTAAAGGCCCTTACACTTTGTATGCCAATAAAATGCTGGGTTTGAGCAATATTACAGAAACAAACTACGAATCGTACCGGATTAAAAATATCACGCTGTCACCTGAGTATGTTGCCGATCCTGGTCAGCTTTATTACATTCAGCTTGGTGAAATATCAGGAAAATCGGATCAGGTGAAGTTTTTTCAAATGAGCTCTGGTGGCTTATTCGGGGGAATTGTATCTGAGTCCACAGCCTTGAGCCATAATGGTTTTAGTAGTAAAGTTGAGAAAGTGGTAGAGGGAAGCCGCGATTTCAGGTATTTTGCCGATGCCAATTTAATTGAAAAGGCCGACACCATTATCCGCCGCGTGGATGTGGACACAGCGACCATTGAAAAAGCTGTGATAAAAAGATACAGCATAGAAAAGGATTTTATGCAACGGGCACAGGATGCGGCCACTCAGCTGATGGAAATCAGGAAAAACCGCTTTGAGCTGGTTTCCGGTTTTCACGAGGTGGCTTATAGCGAAGGAACTTTTAAAATGATGAATGAGGAACTCACCCAGATGGAGAATGAATATATTGCTCTGTTTGCCGGAAAAACGCTGGTAACCGATCAGCATTTTGTTTTCTTTTATACCCCAACCCCCGATCAACCCAATGTTTTGGCACCAATTTTCAAATTCTCTGAGCAATCAGGTTTGGCCTATCTATCGGCTGCCACCGGTGAAAAAGTGTCCTTAGCCATTAAAAGCAATGGATTGGCAGAGCAAATGGCCGACACCAAAGTCTCAGGCGCTGTGAGTGGAATTGTTTACCGTTATCCCGAAACAGCCGAAGTGTGGATGAAATATGGAAATCAGGAGTACGATAAGCAACTTTCTACCATTCCACAATTCGGAAAAATTCAAAAGATACAAGTGAACCAAAATACTTTTGAACTCTATCCCACCACTGGCGGACTTAAATTGCTTGAAGTAAGAAAATAGTAACCTAACCATGAATACATCCACTCAAAAGCTTAAAGTTTATAAGGCTTCGGCAGGAAGTGGAAAAACCACCATTCTGGCTTTGGAATATCTAAAGCTGGCCCTAAATCAAAAAGAAGAAGGGCAGTTAAAATTTCCATCTATTCTGGCTCTCACCTTCACCAACAGGGCAGCACAGGAAATGAAAGAAAGGATTCTGGACTATCTTATAGTGATTATTCAGATGGATCAACAAAAGAAAATTCCTTTTTTCATCCCCATTTTGCTCAGTGAAATTCCCAGATATCAGTTTATAATAAAAGAAAAAGGAGAATCAGAAGCCCTGGAAACTTTGAAGAAAGACGGGAAATTGCTTCACAAAAACATACTTCACAATTACTCAGATTATTCCGTTACAACCATCGACAGCTTCACCAACCGGCTTATTCGGGCCTTTAGCTTCGATTTGGGACTGAGCTTTAACTATCAGGTGGAATTGGATTCGGAAATACTGCTTCGCGATTCCGTTACCGAGTTGCTGAGCCGTGTGAATCCCAACGGCGAAACCCTCACCACTGCCCTTTTAGCTTTTAGTAATCAGAAGATTAACAGCGAAAAAAGCCGTAAAATCGGGAGCGACCTGCGTTTTAGAGCCAAGGCCCTTTTACGCGATGTGGCCGATGAATACCTGATTTATCTGCGCCAATTGGAATGGGCTGAATTGCTCGATTTGCCAAAAATATTAGACAAACAAGTGGAAGAGTACGAAGCAACTCTGGAAAAAATGAGCAAAGATTTCTATGATTATTGCGCCCAAAATGGCATTGAGCCGACAATGATTTATCAAGGGAAAAACGGGCTTTTTGGCTATTTCAATAATATCATTAAGGACAAATCGAAAAAAGCTGAGGGCAGCAATTCTGCCAAAGCCACTATTTACGAAGGAAAATGGTTTACAGCAAAACCACAACAGCATATTAAAGCTATTGTGGAGCCTCATATAGAAACCCTAACTGCTTTTTATAAGAAAGCAGAGAAATATATTGATGAGAATTTTGGCTCTGTTAAGATTAAGAGCGAAATATCCAAAGGATTGTATCCGTATTTGGTGCTTATCGAGCTGGAAAAAATTCTGGAGCAGTTGAAATCGGAACAGGAACTGATTCATATTTCTGACTTTAACCGAATCATTGCCAAGGAAATAGCCAACGAGCCAGCCCCATATATTTACGAAAGAATGGGGAATAAATATCAGCATTTTTTGCTCGACGAGTTTCAGGACACATCTGTAATTCAGTGGCATAATCTAATGCCTTTGGTGGAGAATTCGCTCGCCGGAAATAACGAGAATCTGGTAGTTGGCGATGCCAAACAGTCCATTTACCGTTGGCGTGGCGGCGATGTGGAGCAGTTTGCTCAATTTCCCAAACTCACCACTCCCACCACCGATATTTTGCTTCTCGAACGGGAAGCCACCTTGCTTAGATCGTTTAAAGAAACCCGTCTAAATTCCAATTTCAGGTCGGGAAAAAAGATAGTTGAGTTCAATAACCTACTTTTTCAATTTATTGTTGATGGCAATTATCTCCCTGAATCTCACAAATATGTGTATTCAGATATTTTGCAAATTCCTAACAATCCCAAACATTTAGCTTCGCATGTGGAGGTTCACCAAATGAGCAAGGTGGACGAAGAAGAAGCCGAAGACAAGTCGGAAATGTATTATCAAAGGGTTTTCAGAATTATTCAAAATTGCTTATGCGATGGTTATGATTTGAAAGATATAGTGGTTTTATCGCGCAAAAACAAGCAGTTGATAGAACTCGCACAATGGTTATTCTCGCACCAGATTGATGTGGTTTCATCGGAAAGCCTTTATGCCGACTCATCGCCCATGGTTAGGTTTTTGGTAAGCTTTATCAATTTCATTTATCAACCCCGGGAGCTGCTTTATCAATCGGAGATTATCAGATATTTATGGCAAAACGGATGGATAGAAGACCATGGGACTCCACTGCATGAGTTGCTCGCATCCACCGAACCCGATTTGGAGCTAAAACCTTTGTTTAAAGAGCTTGGAGTGGATTTAAACCTCACTCAAATGGCTCATCTGGAAGCGTACGAGGCACTTGAAAACCTTTGCCGGACCTTTAGGCTAAAAACAAATCATCCGCTGTTGCATTTTTTTCTGGAGGCAGCACTCAACTTCACTCAGGAAAAACATCAGAATTTATATGAGTTCAATATTTGGTGGGAGGAGCATTATGCCAACTATTCGCTGGAAATGCCCAACGAATGGAACGCGGTTAGATTAATGTCATTCCACAAATCGAAGGGACTTGAATTTCCGGTGGTGATAAATCTGTTTCCTCAGAGTTTTATGAAAGAAGAATCGTCGAAAAATGAAATATGGCTCGATCCCCAGCTCCCTGAATTTCCGCAGCTCAAAACCTTTCCATTCAAGATTTCGTCGCTCAAAGACACCCCGCTGGAGCCCGCTAAAATATTGGAAGATGAGCTGAGAAAACTCGACAACACCAATATTTTCTATGTGGCCATGACCAGACCAAAACAACGATTGTATCTGATTGTGGATAAACCAAATCCAAATAGTAAATCAGAGGCTTTCCGCTATGATAAAATTCTCGATGAGTTCATCACTAGTCAAAATATGCAAAGCACGGATGGAATTGTTCGTTTTGGTGATGCGGATTCTAAAAAATCTCAATCCAGCGACCATGACATTGAAAAGCAGACTACGGTTTATTTGGAGCAACCAGAAAATACACTTTGGCGCGAAAATGTTCATCTGTCGCTAACAGAAACCCTTGAAAACGAACTTATTTTAGCCGAATGGGGAAAGAAAGTACATGCACTGATGGCCTTGGCCAATGGCCCGCACGAAATAGATTTTGCAATAAAAACTATGGTTTATCAGGTGAGAGTTGGGTTAGACGAAGTGGATAAACTCAAGTCGATGGCTCTGCAAATAATGGAGCATCCGCTGTTAAAAGAGTATTACAATATTCCCGATCTAAATTATAACGAGCGCGAAATGGTAGAAGTAGTACAAGGAGTAGCACGGGTTTACCGCCCCGATAAGATGGTGGAGCGTGAAACTGAAACCGTGATTATTGACTATAAAACCGGGAAACCTAACCCAAAAAATGATCAGCAGTTATTGCATTATTGCACCATGACTGAGAAATTCAGCCAAAAGAAAAGCTTGGGATATTTGGTGTATTTACATGACAATGTGGATGTTATAAGAATTAAATAAAATTACTTAATCATGAAGAAAGAAGGAATCAAATCGCTTGTTGCTGTATGGATTATTATCATTGGAATGATAACCATAAACTCCTTTAATGTTCCGCACAAAGTATTTGCCTACGACAATTTTGGGTTTTATATGTATTTACCCAATCTGTTAATCTATCATGAGGTAGCTTCTACTGATATAGGATTTATTCAAAAGATAAATGAGCAATACGAACTAACTCCTACGCTTTATCAACTTTCAAAAACCAATGAAAATGTGTGGGTTATCAGGTTTTTTAGCGGATTGTCAATCCTGATTTTGCCGTTTTTTTTAATTGCCCATTTATTTGCCCTCGTTTCTTCCTTTCCAGCCGATGGCTACTCCATGCCCTATTTCTGGGGTTTTTGGATGGCAGGAATCGTTTATGCGGCGCTTGGGCTCATTTTACTCCGAAAGGTACTTCGACAATATCTGTCCGATATTTCTGTCGCTGTAACCCTTCTTTTGCTCTACCTTGGAACAAATTTTTACTTTTTCTCGAGTCTTTCCAATCCATCGCCACATATTTTTGTTTTTGCAGAATACAGTTTCCTGCTTTGGGTAACCATGAAATGGCATCAGAATCAGAAAGTTGTTTATGCCAGACTCATTGGACTCACCATTGGTTTGATGACAATTACCCGTTTGAGCGAAATTATATCATTGCTGATTCCTTTGTTGTGGGGCGTTCATGATATTGAAAGTTTAAAAAATAAGTGGGCTCTTGTTATGAAGAATCGACTTCAGCTCCTTCAACTGGTTTTGTTCGCATTTTTAGGTGGATTTCCACAGGTACTGTATTGGCTCATGGCCACTAAATCGGTCTGGTTTAATGCATACAATGACGAATCATCGCAATTGGTATTGAGTAAACCAGAGTTTATAAATGTGCTGTTTGGCTATAGAAAAGGATGGCTGATTTACTCCCCGCTCATGATTTTCAGCATCATAGGTTTTGTGGCACTGTATTTTAAAAGGCGTGATATATTCTGGCCCATTTTTCTTGTGTTTCTCATCAATCTGTACCTGATTGCCAGTTTTACAAGCTTAGTAAGCTATGGCTACCGTGCTTTTATTCAATCCTATGCCTATATAATTATCCCTTTCGGTTTTTTGGTTCAATGGTTTATTTCAAAAGGCAAATGGGTTTGGGTAGTTAGCGGAGTTTTTGTGGCTGGTATAATCTATGTGAATATAGTGCAAGCCAAACAGATTCAGATAAATACCATTCATGGCAGCAGAATGACCAAGGAATATTACTGGGCTGTTTTTCTTAAAAAATACCCTTCGGAAGAAGACAAAAAACAACTTCTTATTGAGCGATCGGAAACTTCGGAAGAAAAACTATCCAACGAGGTTGATTTTAAATCGAAAACAGAATTTCTTGAAAATTTCGAAAATCGTGGAAAATATAAATCAACACAATTCGACAGTTTGAATGTGCATGAAGGAAAATATTCCTACCGAATTGATGAAACCATTGAATATGGCCCAACTTTGGAATTGGTTTACAGTCAGGTGACTCAGGACTATTTTGCCTGGTTCAGGCCATCAGTTTATGTTTATCCGGAATATGATGTGACTGCCAACGATGTAATTTTCGTGTTTTCATTTGAACACAATGGCAAAAGCTATAAATACAAAGGTATTAACCTTAAAGACCCCAAACTCAGCCTAAAAGCCAATCAATGGAACAAAATTGAAATGGATTACCTATCCCCCGAGTTACTTTCTCCCGATGACAAAATGAAATTTTACATTTGGAACAAAGGAAAACAAAGGCTACTAATCGACGATATGCAAATCATCAGCTTCACCCGGCACGGACATTAGCCTTTTGCTTTTATTTCGGGGATGGTATTTGAGTATTTCGCTCCTAAGGTAGCTTCTGTCGAGATGGGTATAAATCTCAGTGGTGATGATAGATGCGTGTCCCAGCATTTCCTGAACTGCACGCAAATCGGCGCCGCCCTCCACCAAATGAGTGGCAAAAGAATGGCGAAAAGTATGGGGGCTGATGGTTTTGTGAATGCCAGCCCGTTCGGCCAAATCTTTTATGATGATAAACACCATGTTTCGGGTTAGCTTTCTCCCCCTTCGGTTTAGAAAAACATAATCTTCGAATCCTTTTTTCACATCTACATGAACCCTCACATGCTTTAGATAAAGATTGATTTGTTTGAGTGCAAAGCTCCCAATAGGTACCAGCCGTTCCTTATCGCCTTTTCCAATGACTCTGATAAACTTATCTTTAGCGTATATATGACTAATTCGTAGGTCAACCAGCTCGCTCACACGCAATCCGCAGCTGTAAAGCGTTTCGACAATGGCCTTGTTTCGCTCACCTTCTGCTTTGCTTCTGTCTATTTGGGCAATCATGGACTCAATCTCCTGCAGTTCTAATGTAACCGGGAGTTTTCGCCCCAGTTTAGGCAAATCCAAAAGCTCTGTGGGATTGTTTTCGATAATATTTTCGAGTAATAGAAACCTGTAAAACGATTTTATTCCCGAGATGATTCGGGCCTGAGAACGAGCATTGAGACCCACTTCGGCCAACCAATGAATAAAGCTTTGTAAGTTCTTTAGGGTTAGTGCAGAAATTGGAACAGTCAAGCCCTTCATTTGCCAAAAGGAGATGAGTTTTTGCACATCCCTTTCGTAGGCCAGACGGGTATTTGGCGACAATGATTTTTCGAGTTTCAGATAAATAAGAAAACTCTTGAGCAAAATCTGCGGGGCCGACATTTACGATTCTTTTAATCTGTCAATATCGCGGCGCTCTTTTTTGGTTGGGCGACCTGCTCCCCTGTCGCGATGTTCTGTTTTCATTTGGCGGATAAGCTCCACTCTTTCCAGTTCTTCGGGCGGTGTGATGTCGTCATATTTTTCCACAGCCAAACTGGCTTTAAGGCGGTTTTTAATGATGTCTTTCACTTCGATTACCTTGTTCATTCCCGCCACTTTAAGCTCGATAATATCTCCTATTTTAACTTCACGGCTGGCTTTCACGGCATTACCATCCATTTTAACTTTTCCGCCTTTGCAGGCATCCGCAGCTAAAGTTCTGGTTTTGAATGCCCTGATAGCCCAGAGATACTTATCAATCCTAATGCCTTCCATTATTTCTCTCTAAAGAACAGTTTTATGGGAACCCCTGTAAAATTGAATTCTTTGCGAAGTTTATTTTCTAAAAACCGTGCGTAGGAGTCTTTCACCTCGTTGGGCAGGTTGCAGAAAAAGGCAAAAGTTGGTGCATGAGTTTTAATCTGAGTTATATATTTAATTCTGATGTAGCGCTCACGGCTTGCTTGTGGTGGTGGAGTTGCCTGAATAATGGGCAATAGGGTATCGTTGAGAACTCGGGTACTGATTTTTCTGGTTCTGTTTTCGTATACTTCGTGGATGGTTTCCAGCGTTTTATGAATCCTTTGCATTTCTGTTACCGAGGTAAAAATGATGGGAATATCGGTGAATGGCGCAGTTTTCTTACGAATAGCTTCGGCATATTCAAGATGGGTATTGTTGCCTTTTTCCACCAAATCCCACTTATTCACTACAATGACCAGACCTTTATTATTGCGCTCAATAACGCGGAGAATGTTCATGTCCTGCGATTCCATGCCAGTTTGAGCATCAATCATCAGGATACATACATCGCTGCTTTCAATGGATCTGAAAGAACGCATAACACTGTAGAATTCAATATTTTCGCTAACGTTTTTCTTTTTTCTGATTCCCGCAGTATCTACCAATTTAAACTTGAATCCGAAGCGGTTATATTCAGTATAAATTGAATCGCGGGTGGTTCCTGCAACGCTGGTTACAATATTCCGGTCGTCGCCCAACAATGCGTTTACCAAGCTCGATTTGCCAACATTGGGTCGGCCTACCACCGTAAATTTAGGGATATTATCATTTTCGCCCATTTCCACTTCGGGGGAGAATTCTTTCACCACTTCGTCGAGAAGCTCACCGGTGCCGGCTCCATTCATGGCCGAAATGCTAAACACTTCGCCCAGTCCAAGCGCATAAAAATCGTTGCTTTGAGCATAGTAGCCCATATTATCGACCTTGTTCGACACTAAGAATATTTTCTTTTTGCTGCTTCGGAGCATGTGAGCCACATCTTCGTCGAGGGGATTTATACCTTCGCGCACATCGACCATAAAAAGAATCACATCCGACTCGTCGATGGCCAATTGAACCTGTTTACGAATTTCTTCTTCAAACACATCGTCGGAGCCAATAACATAGCCTCCGGTATCAATAACCATAAAATCGTAACCATTCCAGTTGGAATAGCCATAATGGCGGTCGCGGGTAACCCCGCTGGTTTCTTCCACAATGGCTTCACGAGTCTTGGTAAGACGATTAAATAATGTTGATTTGCCCACATTGGGTCTTCCTACAATTGCCAGATAATTTCCCATTCTATATATTTTCGGCTGCAAAAATAGCGAAATTAACAGAACGGGTTGAAAATTAACTATGTAATTCGCATTTATTTTCTCAAAAAGAACTAAACCAGCCCCCAGATTGGATAGGCATTAAGAGTATATGATAGTTTAAAAAACTAAAAACCAAATACTTAGATTAAGAATAAAAAAATAGATGGAATATTTGTCTTTTTAAAAAAAACTACTACTTTTGCACCCGCGTTTGAATAACGATTCCGTAGCTCAGCAGGTAGAGCAACAGCCTTTTAAGTTGTGGGTCCTGGGTTCGAATCCCAGCGGGATCACGATTGATTTTGAATCCGTTTAGGTTTTTCCTAAGCGGATTTTTTTATTAACCTTATTTAACATACTGAGTAAATTATTTAAGAAAGGTTATTATAGTCTAATACCTATTAATATTATTAATACCAGAAATTTTCACTGGATTCTTCAATACCTAAGGAATAGCAACGAGCTATCGCCCATCCAACCCAGAGCTCTCAAGAGCATTCTTAATGTCTCCTTAGCAAAAATCTGCTAAGCTTAGGCTGCAAATGATTTTGGTTGTAAAAACCTTGAGTATTTGTAAAAAATCATTCTCTTAAAAAAAAGAATAGACGCAAAAAAACCAGCCTGAAAAGCTGGTTTTTTTGATTTTGTAGCGGGAGCAGGATTCGAACCTACGACCTTTGGGTTATGAGCCCAACGAGCTACCTCTGCTCCATCCCGCACTGTTGTTTTGTGGGTGCAAATATACAATATTTTGCCAATGAAAAACAAAAGGATTCAAAAAATACTTACTCACACAAAATCCAAACGGCTATCAATTTTCTAACTATTTCTTAAGTAGTAAGTTAACCTATTCAAATCAGACTATTTAGGTTAGGAAATACTCCAGTCAATGGGTTCTTTTCCTTCGTTTTTAAGTATTTCGTTGGTCATTGAGAAGGGTTTTGAGCCGAAAAATCCCCTGTAAACTGACAAAGGTGATGGGTGAACAGCCTTTAAAATATGATGTTTGTTCTGGTCTATGAGATTGGTTTTGGCCTGAGCATAGCTTCCCCAAAGTATAAATACAAGGCCCTGTTTACGCAAAGAAAGCTGTCTGATAACTTCGTCGGTAAAGGTTTCCCAGCCTTGTTTTTGATGCGATCCGGCCATTCCGCTGCGCACGGTGAGCGTTGCATTGAGTAAAAAAACTCCCTGTTGTGCCCAGGGGCCTAAATGACCCGATTTTGGGTAAGGAATTCCCATATCGGACTGCAATTCTTTGAATATGTTTTGAAGCGATGGCGGGTGAGCCACTCCCTCCGAAACCGAAAAACACAATCCATGTGCCTGACCCGCACCATGATAGGGATCCTGACCAAGAATAACCACTTTAACAGAACTAAAGCTGGTTAGATTAAACGCAGTAAATATTTGGTTTCCTGGAGGATATACTGTGTAATTCTGCTTTTCGATAAGCAAAAAATTCTTTAAGCTTTTAAAATATCCGGCTTCAAACTGTTCTTTCAGCACTTCGTACCACTCTGCATTTATATCCACATTTTTCGAGCCCATAGCCTTAAATTTTAATAGTGACAAAAATATAAACAATTATCACAGCGTTAACCATAAATGATGCATGGTGACTGCGGCATAGGTAAAAAATAAACCAGCGGAACTATTAACAAAGGCATATTGACAAAATCTGTCGACATTTCTTTTTCATGGTTTCGTTGCAAATAAAAATTGACTATTTTAGCGCAAAATCAGAAACTATAAATAAGTACTGCAATGAAAAGATTAGTCATAATATTAATTAGCGTTTTTGTTCTCAGTTTGGCATTCTCATCCTGCGTTTCAAACAAGAAATGCTCTGCCTACGGCGAAACCCAATTTTATCAGAAAGATAACAGTCGCTAATTGACTGGTTTATAAAGGTTAATCACCACCTTTCTCATCTATTGGTATTTGCTTTTCCCCCATGGATATTTCATTTCCAGTTGTTCAATATTTAAGATTTCGCGCCCATTCATGTGGGCAGGTGGAGTTGTATATTGCGGAACAATTGAGTAAAAATATATTCGAAATTGTGTTTAAAGATAATGGGGAAAAGGCCGATGAAAACGCCGAACAAAGAGCTCAGGAACTAATCTCACCGATTCAACAACAATTTTCTGTTAAAACCATCTCCTATTTTCACAAAGGTTTCAACAATCTTCAATTAGACATTTCGCTTGATGGTGAATCAACAATTGAGCTAAAAGACTTCGGACATTTGCTTGGGGTTTTATTTTTGGAGTATAAGGAAAAGGAAATTGTGTTCACTTATTTAACAAAAGCCGGAGAATTCACAGTAAATTCATTCCATCTCTTAAAAAACTTCTCGGAGGAAGAACAGAATTCGGAAGAGTTTCTGTGGCATTTAAGCGAGTTACTGGAGAACCAAATGCAAATTATCCGCTCCTAAAACGATTAGAGTCAACAATTGTTTAATAATTGTATTTCAGCTATTTATTTTTTGTTACAGCTTTGTTTTTCCACTTGCCCGTTAAATAATAGATATAGGCAAATCCCATTCCAAAGAACCACCCGATGGGGATTCCCCACCAAATGCCAATGCGTCCAAATGCTTCGGCCATTGCCCAGGAAGCTGGTATTCTGATGAACCACAGAGCTATGAGGGTGATAAACATCGGTATCAATGTGGCTCCGGCTCCCCTGAGAACCCCATTCAAAACAAACATGATGGTAAATGTAATATAGAACGGAGCAACAATGACCAGGTACTCCACTCCCACTTCAATTACCTGAGCATCGGTGGTAAAAAATGATACTATCTGTCTTGGAAAAATGACATAAACTGCTGTTACCAATATGGTGAGAAGTGAACTGAGTAAAAGAGTGGCTTTAAATCCAGTTTTTACGCGGTCGTTCAGGTTGGCTCCAATATTCTGCCCCACAAAAGGCGACACAGCTGCTGAAAAGGCCATGGCCAACATGGCAGGCACTGATTCTATGCGCATACTGACGCTGTAGGCTGCAATTGTTTCTGTACCGTATTGATTCACAATACCATACAAAGCAACCATCCCCAAGCCAACAAAAGTTTGCTGAAATCCTGTGGGAAGACCAATCCTGACACTTTGCATAAAAATCTTTTTGTCGAATTTCAGGTCTTTCAAATGCAAGGTTACGATGGTATGGGTGCGGTTGAGATAAAAAATTGCCGTAAAGAAAGCACCACCCTGAGCTATCACAGTCCCCAATGCTGCACCGGCAACACCCCATTCAAATACAAGAATGAACAACCAGTCAAGAAAAATATTCATGATGGTGGAGATGATGGTGAAATATAGTGGTGTTTTAGAATCGCCCAACCCCCGCAGAATGGCTGTGGTACCCATAAAACCAAACATAAAAACATTCCCTCCCATGTAAATTTGCAGGTATGTTACCGCCTGCGGAATGACTTCTTCGGGTAAATCGGTGAGTTCAAAAATGGCACGGGCAAAAAATATTCCGACAACACTGAGCAGGATCGACGAGAAGAACATGAAAATATAGAGGGTATCGATGGCTTTTTTTACCGAGAAATTATCTTTTGCTCCGTAATATTGAGAAATGACCACGGTGGCACCGGATCCAATACCAATTACAAAGCTGATTAAAGCAAAAATTACCGGGAAACTTGCTCCCACGGCTGCCAAAGCCTCTTTCCCCACATAATTACCAATAAAAACGCTGTCGACAATATTATACAATTGCTGAAACAGGCTTCCAAATAATATGGGGATGGCAAAATTAAATATCAGGCGCGCTTCGCTGCCCTTAGTAAAGTCCTTCATTTTTTATAATTCGCTGGCAAAAGTAATTTAATATCTGTTACATCGTCCACCAATCATTGATTATTCAAAAGGTTGGTTGTGATGCTCAATTGCTTTTTTAGAGCCTTTATAAACTGTGGTTTTGGGAGAATAAAATGGATTTCTTAGTATCTTTACTTCCTTTAAACAATCAATTAAAACAGATATGGAAAAATCGTTAAAAGGAACAAGAACCGAGCAAAACCTTTTGAAATCTTTTGCAGGCGAATCGCAGGCAAAAATGAGATATGAGTATTTTGCCAAAGTTGCCGCCAAGGAAGGGTATGTGCAAATATCAAATATTTTTCAAAAAACCGCCAACCAGGAAAAGGAACATGCCAAAAGGTTTTTCAAATTTTTGGAAGGCGGAATGGTAGAAATTACCGCAAGTTTTCCCGCCGGGGTGATTGGAACAACCGCTGAGAACCTAAAAGCAGCAGCTGAAGGTGAGAACGAAGAATGGACCGATTTATATCCCGAATTTGCCAGAATAGCCGAAGAAGAAGGCTTTAAGCAAGTGGCTGTGGCTTTTAAAATGATTGCCAAAGTTGAAGCTGAGCATGAGAAAAGATATTTGAAACTCCTTCAAAATATAAGCGAAGACAGAGTTTTTATGAAAGATGGAAAAGTTTGGTGGGAATGCCTGAACTGTGGCTATATTTACGAATCGGCCAAAGCTTTGGAGACTTGTCCGGCCTGTCTGCACCCAAAATCCTATATGCAGATGTTGGAAGACAACTATTAATCACCCCACAAAACCAGAAGTATAGATTCTGGAAATGACGAAATGGAAGCATGAATTCAGGTTCATGCTTTTTTTTCTATTCAGCTTTTTTCGAAAACATTGCCGTAAAGCATGCAAAAAATGTGATAAGAAATTTTGATCATTTTTGCTGAAGAATATTTTTTTCCCCCAATAAAAAGTGCAGTGTTTTATCCCTGTCCAAAAGAAATTTTTATATTTGTGTGAAAGCATATACAAACACATTTTATTTTAGAATAATTGTTGAATTCCGGGTGATTGCCTGAAACGACGATTACAATCTTTTTTTAACTATGATAAAAACAACTCCATACAACTACATTTTACTCAAAATGCTATTCCTTATTATAGGGGGACAGATTTTGTGGGGCACCTCCTGTGATAGAAAACAGGCTCCTGCAGATGACCCAAAACTATTACAGCTTTTGACCCTGGCCGACTCCATCAATTATTTTTCTCCCAGAACAGCCGATTCCATTTATCGTCATCTTTTGAGTTTTCGCCCTAAATTGTCGATAAATCTGGAAGGCGAGGCTTTATTGGGACGTTCTGTGGTTTTTAGCAATCAAGGTACCTTCGACTCGGCAACTATTTTACTCAATAAAGCTACGGAACTGGCTGTCTCTCATCAGGATACTTCTTTGCTTATGGACTGCCATCTTACCCGCGGAAATCTTCATTTGCATTTGAGCAATTTCAAACAGTCGAAATTAAGTTTTGCGGATGGGCTTCAATTGGCCCAAAAAGCCAACAATAGCCATCTCATCCATGTATTCCAAATGGGTTTGGGCAATGTGCAGCTCAACGATGGCGATTATATGGGCGCCGTGAAAACATTTACCGAGAGCCTAAGGGTTGACGAGGCAAATGGGAATGAAGAGAATCAGGCCATTGCTCACGAATCGATTGGAATGGCGTTGTCTTTTACCAATAATTATGCTGATGGCATCATTCATTTAAAGAAGGCCATAAGTTTGAGCAAAAAGAATGGCCTAAACCGAAAGCAGGCCAAGGCATTGCAGGATTTGGGAATTATCTATAAAAACTACGGATATCCCGATTCGGCCTTGATGGTTTATCGGGAATCCTTAATGATGCTCAGTGATTTGGGCGATTCGGCCAATATGATTATGGTGCGCTATAATATGGGTCTGATTTTAAAAAACCAGCAGCACTATGAAGAAGCTGAACGGGAGATGAATGAGATTTATGAATTTTGTACCCGAAAAAATATAGCGGAAGGACAGGTTGCCTCTTTAAGTACTTTGGCAGCTGTTTACGAGCAAACCGGCAGAGCCGAAATGGGATTGGCAGCCATAGATACCACCATAGCCATTGGTATAAAGAACGAATTTACCGCCAATCTTTGGCGGTTTTATGAACGCAAACACGAAATTCTCTCCACATTGGGCAGATATCGTGAAGCCTATGAATACCAGTCACTTGCTGAAAAACTATCGGATAGCTTGTTTTCGCGCGACAAGCAAACAGAAATATCTACCTTAAAAACAATTTACAATACCGAAAAGATTGACGCGGAAAATGCCCTGCTGAAGGTTGAAGTTAAGCATCAGCAAAACCGGATGGTGGTCACCTGGATTTTGATTGCCTTTGGACTCATAATTGCCTCCGCTGGTTTTTATATGATGCGGCTGAGAATGGCGCGAATTAACGATATGAAATTATTGGCCGAAGAACGAACCAAGCGCGCCGAGCAGGAGATAAAGCATAACGAGATTTTGCTTGAAAACATCAAGATGGACAAGCAGTTGCAGGAACAGGATATGGTGTTTAAGACGTTGATTCAAGCCGATTTGGTAAATTTGAACCGCTCGGTAAAAGAAAAATTAGAGCCCTTTATACTGGCCATACCACGAAAAAAACAACAGGAAGAATTTGAAAGAACGCTGCACGAGCTCACTCGTGAGTCCCATCGCGATTCGTTAACAGAGTTTGAACAACTCTTTAAGCAATTGCACAACTCGTTCTACGATAAACTTTTAGAAGCAGCCCCCGATTTAACCAAAACAGAGTTACAGGTTTGCGCTCTGGTACGACTCAATCTTTGCTCTAAAGATATAGCCCGCCTCTCCCACCTCAATGTAAATTCGGTGGATATTACCCGACATCATATTCGCAAGAAACTCAATTTAGTATCGAATGAAAGTTTGACGGTTTTTTTGCTTTCGCTTTAGTTGTTCGGGAATTCTTTGTTCGTTGTTCTATAATTCATTGTTCGTTGGTCGTTGTTCGGGAATTCGTTGTTCGGGAATTCGTTGTTCGTTGT
>CAXYYJ010000016.1:0-90420 GCA_964293475.1 uncultured Draconibacterium sp. | reverse complement strand
AAATCAATAAAAAACTAACCCAAAAGTGGTCAACCTTATTTAGGCATTGACAGAGGACAAACAAAGAACAACGAACAAAGAACAAAGAACAAAGAACAAAGAACAAAGAACAATTCTTTACAAAAAATATCCGTAACCATCATTCTGTGTCCGTAATGTGACCCCTCCAGCAACAGGCCAACAAGCATTAACACACAATCAAAAATACTTGACATAAACTTAAAAAACTTTTAACACTTTTAAAGTTTCCGCTATTTATAATTTGTATATTTTTGCCACCGAGAAAATAATTTATATTAAAAAAACTGTAACGAATTTTTATTGTCAACGTCAATAGAGCTCATTAAATACAATAACATAGTGAAAAACCCCTTTTCTGTTTCAAGCTTATTGCTTCCTTACAATTTTTTGAGAACTGAGGAAACTAATAATGTTTATAATGAAGGAGTAGGGGAAGAAGGAATTGAAAAAAACAAGTAAATGGTAAAGAAAACAATCTACGGTCTGATATTATCAAGCCTGTTTTTCAGCTGTCAAAGCAACATCGAACCTGATAAAATTGAGCTGAATTCGCATCGCGACAGCATCAGTTATATTATTGGCTACGATTATGGAGAGGGAATAGCAGGCAA
Source organism: uncultured Draconibacterium sp. (assembly GCA_964293475.1). Lineage (GTDB taxonomy): Bacteria > Bacteroidota > Bacteroidia > Bacteroidales > UBA12170 > UBA12170. The sequence goes on along the minus strand of CAXYYJ010000016.1, from coordinate 89,788 downwards.
GGATATTAAGATTTCGGAGCCTGCTTTGGTCAAAGGTTTGCTGGAAGGTCTCACAGGCAAAGCATCTTTGTCCGATAGCGCCATTTCTGCCCTGGTGGTTAGGTTTCAGTCGGAAATTGACAAAAAGGAAGACAGCCTTGTTAAGCAAGTGATTGTCAAAAACAAACAGGAAGGCATTGATTATTTGGAGAAAAACAGAACGCTCGACGGCGTTGTGGAGTTGTCCAGCGGCCTGCAATACAAAATTATTAAGGAAGGCAGTGGCCAATCGCCCATAATGAGCGACAGTGTAAAAATCCATTTCAGAGCCATGTTTCTCAACGGAACAACCTTCGATATGAGCTACGATTCCGGGCCGGCTCAAATCAAACTTGCCTCTATGATAAAGGGTCTGGCTCAAGGTATTATGCTTATGAAGCCCGGCGCCATTTATGAATTTTATATTCCCTGGAGTTTAGCCTATGGCGAAGAAAATTTTGCTAATGTAATTCCAGGGGGCTCTACCCTTCGTTATCATGTTGAACTCATCGAAATACTATAAAAATATGGAAACACCACTGCACAACATCATAGAAAAAGTAGGGGCAATGTTTATCAGGTATGGTATAAAGAGTGTGACCATGGATGATATTGCCCGTCATTTGGGAATCTCGAAAAAGACTATTTACTCCTACGTGAAAGATAAAAACGAACTTGTTGAACTGGTAGTTAACGATCAGGTGACCAAACATCTCGATGCAAGCGCATTTCCCGAAGACACAAAACTAAGTGCTTTGGATGAGTTGCTTCAGGTATATAAAAATGCCCAGGAGATGCTCATGAATACAAATCCCAGCTATCAGTACGATCTTAACAAATACTACCCGCAATTATGCGCAAAATATTCGTCATTTAAAAAGGAACATCTCTTCGAAAAAATAAAAAACAACCTTATTAAAGGGAAGAACGAAGGGATTTATCGTGCCGAAATCAACGAAGATATCATTGCCCATATGCATGCTTCGCGGAGTTTTTATGCCGATGAATCATCAGCCAATGACATGGCACTGCTTATGACCCCCGAAGCATTCCGGGAGTTGTTTATTTATCACATGCATGCCGTTTTAAACGGTAAGGGGCTTGAATTATTAAAACAAAAGAATTTTTTTCAATACAGTTAATTATAATACACCAATTAAAATGTTAAATATCAATATTCGAAATATGAAATTCACCATTTTCCAAACTTTAGTTTTGGGGTTTTTGGTAGCAGGCATTGCCCAGGCACAAACGACCACTAACGACACCATCTTTTTAAATCTGGAACAAGCTCAGGAATATGCATTGCAAAGCAACGCCAATGCCCGAAACTCAGCGCTGGATTTGGAAATAGCTAAAAAGAAAATCTGGGAGACCACAGCCATTGGGCTACCTCAGATTAACGCACAAGCCAATTATCAGCATATATTTAAAGTGCCCGAAATGAGCTTTGGCGGCATCACTTATCTGGCCACCGGCTTGCCTGGCGGAACTGTCATTACATCCGACGATATCAATAACGGCAATGTTTATCTGGGATATGCAGCCATGGATCCAATTAAACTGGGGGTAAAAGACAATGTAACTGTCGATTTTACATTAACTCAGCTTCTCTTTAGTGGAGAATATATTGTGGGCTTGCAAGCCAGCAAGGTGTTCTACCTCATGTCGGAGCAAAACAAAGAGAAGACCGAGCTTAACCTGAAAGAATCGGTGGCCAATAGCTATGCCATGGCGCTGGTGCTGGAACAAACCCGTGTTGTTCTCGCACAATCGCTTCAAAACACTAAGAAAACTCTTGGCGATATGCGCAAAATGTATGAGCAAGGCTTGATTGAAAACACCGATGTAGATCAAATTGAAATGGTTAGCCTTACCCTATCAAATGGTCTAAGCTCACTGGACCGACAAATTGATGCTACCTACGATTTGCTCAAATTCCAATTGGGTATGCCCTTCGACGAAAAGCTGGTTTTAACAGATAATCTCGAAAACATGGCAACCGATATCAGTTTGGAAGACATTATCAGCAATCAGTTCGACATTTCTCAAAATCTTGATTATCAGATATTGGAAACCAACGAAGTGATTGGAGATTTGAACCTGAAACGCGAAATGAGTACCTATCTTCCCAATTTGGCAGCGGTTTATCTTCACAATGAAAAATTAAACAAACCCGATTTCGATTTTTCTCCCCGCGATGTGGTTCAGGTTACCATGAATGTGCCCATATTTTCCAGCTTTCAGCGTCATGTAAAAGTTCAGCAACGCAGGCTGGAGTTACAGAAAATAACCAATACCAAAAATGATGTGGCCAATGGCTTGCAACTTCAATACATCAATACTAAAAATGAGCTCACAACTGCCTACGAAAAGTATTTGAACGACAGAAAGAATATTGAGCTTACAAAAAGAATTTACGATAAAACCCTCATCAAATTCAACGAAGGGTTAGCCTCCAGCAGAGATATAACAGACAATCTGAACCAATATCTAACCGCTCAAAGCAATATGTATAATTCCATTTTAACTTTGATTTCGGCAAAAAATAAGCTACAAAAATTAAATAACACACTTTGATTTGATTGCATGAGGAAGGTAAAAGCCCATAAAGTTTCAGCCTTTCATTGACTAAGCAAAGCAGAAAGAAAACAATCGACATAACAAGCACCATTGGGTTCGGCCAGGCAGCCATTAGGCATAAAGACGAATACGCAGAATATCAATGATTAGGTAAAAAGAAAAATAAAAAACAAACGATACAAAAATGAAAACATTTAAAAATTCAATAGTTATTTTGGCATTGGCAGTTTTGGCAGTTTCCTGCGGAAAATCTCCAGATAAAAATGCTCAGCTGGCCGAATTAAAAAAGCAATACACAGAAATAGGCAATCAAATTAAAACCATTGAAGCGGAGCTTCAGGCAGCTGGCGGACAGGTAAAAGCTAAATTGACCCCGGTTTCTACCACCGTAGCCAAAACAGAAGCTTTCAATCATTATCTCGAAGTTCAGGGAAAAGTTGATGGCGAAGACAATATTGCTGTATCGGCTCAAATGCCAGCTGTGGTAACCGCGGTTTTTGTTAAAGAAGGCGATGCAGTGAAAAAAGGACAGGTTTTGGCCCAGCTCGACAATTCTGTGATGCAGCAGCAATTGGCCAGCACCCAGCAACAGCTCGATTTTGCAACCAATATGTACAATAAGCAAAAGGCTCTGTGGGATCAACAAATTGGTAGCGAAGTTCAGTACCTCACCTCCAAAAACAACAAAGAAAATCTGGAGAGAGCCATGGCCACTTTGAAAGATCAGATTGAGCTCACCAAAATTAAATCACCCATCACCGGAAGTGTGGAAGAGGTAAATTTAAAAGTAGGTCAAATGGCACAACCCGGACTTCCTGCTCTTAGGGTGGTTAATTTTTCCAATGTAAAGGTAGTGGCCGAAATTGCCGAAGCCTATGCATCGAAAGTAAAACCCGGGAATAATGTGGTTATTTTCTTTCCCGACTTTAACAGCGAAATAGCATCAACCATAAGGTTTACAAGTAAATATATTAATCCTGTTAACCGAACTTTTCAATGCGAAGTGCGATTAGGTCCCAGCGATGTGGAGTATAGAGCCAATATGATGGCCGTGGTTAAAATTAACGACTACAATAACGAAACAGCTTTCACGGTTCCAATTACCCTTATCAGAGAATCGCAATCGGGTAAATATATTTTTGTAGCGAAAGACGAAAATGGCCAATTGGTTGCCCGTCGTCAAATGGTTACTGTGGGCATGACCTATAATGGACTGGCAGAAATAACTCAGGGTATTCAGAATGGCGACCAGATAATAACTTCCGGGTTCAGTGGTTTGTTGGATGGAGAGCTTCTTCAGGCTAAATAACTATTCAGGTCAGAAAACAAATTTTTAAATACTAACATCTTGAAAACCCGAAAATTCATTTCTAAATTCTGTTCTGAATTAAATCAGGAAAATAGGATATCTTATAATAATTTGGCAGTGAATTCAATCATTCTTTCAATTATGGAGGGTTCCAACATTCCTTTAAAATCAATTATGTCATGATAAAAAATAATAAAATAAAAGAATTTTTTGCTACGAGTTGGGCAATTGACAATAAAACCAGTATTTATGTACTGTCTATTTTCATTACCTTGCTGGGAATCAGTAGCTATCAAAGCATTCCCAAGGAGCAATTTCCCGAAATTGTAATTCCAACAATTTTGGTCAATACCGTTTATCTGGGCACTTCGCCTGAGGATATTGAAAATCTGGTAACCCGTCCCATCGAAAAACAATTGAAAGGGATAACTGGCGTAAAGAAAATCTCCAGCAACTCTCTGCAGGATTTTTCGTCTATCGCCATTGAATTCAATACCGATGTTCCTGTGCCCGAAGCCAAGCAACGGGTAAAAGACGCTGTTGACAAGAGCAAATCCGATTTGCCCAACAACCTGCTCGACGACCCCAATGTAATGGATATCGACTTTTCGGAGATTCCCATTATGTATATTCAAATATCTGGAAACTACGATCTCGACCAGTTGAAGAAATATGCCGAAATGGCTCAGGACCGGATTGAAGCCCTCAATGAAATAACCCGCGTGGATATTGTTGGAGCATTGGAGCGTGAAATACAAATCAATGTGGATATGTATAAGGCACAGGCTGCCAGCGTAACACTCACCGATATCGACAGAGCCATTGCTTCAGAAAACCTTACTTTGTCGGCCGGAAATATTTCGTCTTTCGGCATGAAGCGTTCCATACGTGTTGCGGGTGAGTTTACTAACCTCGATGTTATCAGAAATATTGTGATAAAATCGGCGAGTGGTGCTATTGTTTATTTAAAAGACGTGGCCGAGGTAAAGGATACTTTTAAAGAGCAGGAGAGTTTTTCGCGCTTAAACGGACAAAATGTGATTACCCTGAACGTGGTGAAAAAAAGCGGAAGAAATCTATTGGAAGCCTCCGATAAAATCAAGGAAATACTTGATAATGAATTGGTGGGCAAAGAATTTCCATCTGATTTGAATGTTGATATTTCGGGCGAACAATCGCGTTTTACCCGCAACACACTCGAAGAACTAAACAATACCATCATCATTGGGATGATTTTGGTAACCCTGGTTCTTATGTTTTTCATGGGATTCACCAATGCTTTCTTTGTGGGTTTGGCCGTTCCTTTGAGTATGGCGATTGCTTTCATGGTGATGCCTGGTTTGGGATTTACCATGAACATGATTGTGATGTTCGGATTAATTTTTGCCTTGGGTATTGTGGTCGATGATGCTATTGTGGTTATCGAAAATATTCACCGAACCCATCAATCCCAACCCAATATTGTATTGGCAGCAAAACAAGCTGCAGGGGAGGTCTTTCTTCCAATACTCTCCGGAACCTTAACTACTTTAGCCCCATTTTTCCCATTGGCATTTTGGCCTGGTATAGTAGGTGAGTTTATGTTTTATATTCCGGTAACACTCATTATTACACTGTTTGCCAGCTTGTTTGTGGCTTATATCATCAATCCGGTTTTTGCAGTTTCTTTTATGAAACACGAATTCGATGCCCCCGATTTGTCTAAAGTTAAGAAAAGAAGAATCTTTGAAGTTGTTATAGCTATGGGATTTGCAGTGGCTTCCTATATTATTTATGCCATTGGACACAGCAGCACAGCTTTTGGTTTTGGAAATTTCTTTGTTTTTGTTGCACTGATGATTGTGTTTTTCCACACCCTATTAAATCCTTATATCAACTGGTGGCAAAAGACAGGCTGGCCCTGGTTTGTGAAAATATATGAAAAACAGTTAAGGTTTTTCTTACATGGTCGAAACCCCTGGTATCTTCTGGCCACAGTAATCCTTTTGTTTATATTCACTTTTGTGGCCACCGGAATACGCAGTCCCAAGGTACTCTTTTTTCCTGACAATATGCCCAACAACATCAGTGTCAGGGTGCAAATGCCTGTTGGTACCGATCAAATCGTTACCGATTCCATTACCAAAATAGTGGAAGAAAGAGTGATGAAGGTACTCGGGAAAAACAATCCCGATGTAGAATCCGTTATCACCAATATTGCTCTGGGAGCAGGTGATGATATGGATTTTAGCCGTAATCTGAGTGCCGAGAAAGGTAAAGTAACTGTAAATTTTGTGGAGTATAAAAACAGGATAGGAATCAATACCACCGAGTATCTCGATAAAATTCGTCATGAAGTTGCTGGAATTCCCGGAGCAGAGATTTCTGTTGACAAAAACAGGGCAGGACCACCAACCGGAAAACCCATTAATGTGGAAATAACCGGAGAAAATATGGCCGACCTTATTGCTGATGCCGCCGCTTTTGAACGCTACCTCGACTCTCTGCAGATTCCCGGAGTAGAAGATTTGAAAAGCGATTTTCAGGAGAACAAACCCGAAATTGCTATTAAAATTGATCGCGAAAGAGCCAATCACGAAGGAATCAGCACTGCGCAGATAGCTTCCGAAATCAGAACCTCGGTGTTGGGAAAAGAAGTTTCCAAGTACAAAATGGACGAAGATGAATACCCAATAAATCTGCGATATGCCGTTGAAACCCGCGAGAATATTAATAATATTATCAATCTTAAAATTACCTATCGCGATATGAACTCTGGTATGTTGCGCCAAATCCCCTTATCATCGGTGGCTACAATAGATTATGTGGATTCCTATGGTGGTATAAAGCGTCAGAATCTGAAGCGAATCATTACCTTATCGAGTGGAGTTATGACTGGCTACACCGCCAACGAAATTGTTGCGCAAATTAAGGCTGAAGCTGTTGATTTTCCATTGCACGAAGGTGTTCAGATAAAACTCACGGGTGAGCAGGAGGATCAGGCCGAAACTTCAGCATTCCTGGGCAAAGCCATGCTCATTGCCATTGGGCTTATTTTCTTCATCCTCATCACCCAGTTTAATTCCATGAGCAAAACACTCATTATCCTAAGTGAGGTTATTTTCAGTGTGATTGGGGTTTTGTTGGGTATTGTTATATTCAATATGTCCATTTCCATCATCATGACTGGTTTGGGAATTGTTGCTCTTGGAGGTATAGTGGTGCGAAATGGAATTCTGATTGTGGAATTCATCGATACCCTAAAGGAACGAGGACTCAAAACCCGTGAAGCTATTATTGAAGCTGGAAAGACCAGAATAACACCGGTTATACTTACAGCCACAGCCACCATTTTGGGTCTGGTACCTTTAGCCATTGGTTTTAACCTGAACTTCGTTACCATGTTCACAGAGCTCAATCCGCAAATTCATGTGGGCGGTGACAACGTAATGTTTTGGGGACCTTTATCCTGGACCATCATCTTCGGATTAAGTTTTGCAACTTTCCTCACGCTTATCTTTGTTCCGGCCATGTACATCATTGCCTATGAGATGAAAGTGAAAATAAAACGCCGCAAATCGAATAAACTGTTCAGAGCTTAACCCAGGAATTTATTTTAAAAAAAGGTGGTTTCAATCATTTGAAAACCACCTTTTTTTTATTTTCCTTTCGCTCGATTTGTAATAATAATATCCTGGTGAGAATGTAAAGCAAAGGACTTAAATCCTATCCAATGGTTATCTGAAAAATGCCCTCATGATGGGCTAAAACTATGTCTGCAATTTTTCGTATGAGCTGCAGAATACATGGAGGTGTCGGATAAAATGTTTGGCTGAAGAATTTAATAAAGCTGGAATTTGACATCAGAGAGGTCAAAAATCTATAGAAAAATGCGAAGCGAAAAATATTCGACCCCATCCGGGGTCGCACAAATGGTGGGTTGATGATTTTTTATAATCTTGTCAACCCTCCGGGATGATTAAACCAAAAACCAGAGAAACGCCCTGGTTTTATCTCAAAAATGCCCTGATAATGAGTGAAATACCAAAAACAATGAGCCCAATTCCCGCGATGCGGTTAATGAGAGTGAGTAGCTTAATGGTAAGCAACGATTTGAGCTTTCCGGCCAGATATGATTTAAGCACATCGCTCATGAAAACCGTGATTAAGGTGGTGGCAAACATGGTTAAAATGGCTTCTTCGTCCTGATCGTAATTGCTCGTAATGGCAATCATGGTGCCCATCCAGAAAATCCAGATAAAGGGGTTGGCCACATTTAAAAAGAAGCCCTTGAGTATATAGGTTATGGTTCGGGGATTATGTACTTCAATTTCATCCACTTCGGTTCGGGCTTTTCTAAGCGCGGTGATGATACCAAAAACAATGAGGATAACTCCGCCCACCAGCCCGAAAGCCATTTTGTTTTTTGGCTGTTCCACAATTTGTATCACCCCTTCGAAACTGAGGAGAACTAAAAACAAATCGCTGAGAAAAACCCCCACAGCCAGCGAGATACCTGCTTTAAAACCCCTGTGAATGCTGGTTTGCACCAGAGCAAGCAGGGCAGGCCCAAAGCCAAACAGGGTAGCCAAGGTTATTCCTAACAGTATTCCATCTCTTATTGCATATGCCATTAATATCCCTCCGATTTTATAAAGTTAAGCCATTCTGTTTTAACATGATTTTTCAATACGCGGGGGAATTTATGAGCGCCCCCTTCTTTCCCTTTCATTTTCATCCATTTGGAAAAGAGTGCGTTGGGAATAATTTTCACCGTCACATCTTTAATAGCTTCCATGCGTTCCACACGGTAATCATCGTTCAAAATATTTAAATGCTCATCCAAATGTTTTTTAATTATAAGAGCATCGGCGGGTTCGTCGAGACCCACATGCCATTCGTGAGCCCACAGGGTTCCGTGCTCCACACCCATCACGGTGAATTCACCAATATTCAGGTTTAAATCGCTCTGCGTTAGTTCCATAGCCCGCGAAATATTTTCAAGCGACAAATGTTCGCCGCATATACTCAGAAATTGCCTGGTGCGACCGGTGATGATGATTTCTGAATTTTTTACCGAAGTAAACCGAATGGTATCTCCAATGAGATATCGCCAGGCACCCGCATTCGACGATATGAGCAAAGCATACTCCTGCTGCTCGTCAACCTGACCAATATGCAGCACTTCGGGGTTTTCGAGCATATTGCCTTCGTCGTCGAAATTGCGATGGTTAAATGGAACAAATTCAAAAAACAAGCCGTTGTTTAAAAGCAATTTCATGCCCGTATCCATCGGATGATTTTGATATGCCATAAAGCCCTCCGAAGCCAGATAGCTCTCGTTATAAATCATGGGTTTACCAAATAGTGTCTCAAACCTTTTTTTATAGGGGGCAAATGATACACCGCTGTGCACATAAACGCTCAGGTTGGGCCATATTTCGTGAATATTTTTGAGCCCGTAGGTCTCAATAATGCGCTCCAGAATAATCTGAATCCAGGCAGGTACACCCACCATGATTCCAATATCCCACTTGGGAGCCGACTTAACGATTTCGTTGAGCTTGGTGGCCCAGTCTCTTTCTTTCGATATGCGTCGTCCGGGTTTATAGAAATGCTGAAACCAAAAGGGGATATTTCCCGCCGAGATTCCACTCAAATCGCCTTCCAGATAACTCCCGTTTAAATTTAAATGGGTGCTTCCGCCAATCATTAAAATGCCTTTCTCGAAAAACTCAATGGGGAAATCGTAGCGCGAGGCCGAAACCAATTGCCGCAAACTGGCCTTTTTTATGGAGTTGAGCATTTCTTTGGTCACAGGAATCTGCTTGCTGCTGGCTTCGCTGGTTCCCGAGGTCAGGGCAAAATACTTCACTTTGCCCGGCCAGCTCACATAGGTCTCGCCATTGAGCGATCTGTACCACCATTCTCTGTACATCTTGCTATAATCGAACACAGGAACCCTTTGCTGAAATGATTCAATTGATTGAGAAGTTTGCAGAATTTCGGCGAAATTATAATGTTCACCAAACGAGGTAATCTGTGCTTTTTTGATTAGTTTTTTCAGCTCAGCTTCCTGAACTGCCAGAGGAGACTGATGTTTTTTCATCAGTTCCGGACGGTCTTTTAACTGATAGGCTTTTTTAATGAGATTCCCGAGTAAAGGCATAGATGTTTTTTTAGCAAAAATAATTTTTTTTAAACAATATCCCCAGGTGAATCATCAAGGGGGTTTTACGACTTAATGGGTAAAAATACGCATAAAGTTGATGTTTAATATAAAATTCATACATTTGAACCTTATGTTTTTGTGGTTTAAAAGAAATTATCTGGTTTTGTGGGCAGGCCTGTTTTTGCCCATTTTGGTGTTCGCAAATCTCATCACTGCGAATGGCGTTTATGCCGTTTCCGATACATTAAATAGCACATCGCGAAATGTGGAAACCCTTTTATCTATTGCCGATTCCTGCAGCAGGATTAATCCGGAGCAAGGACTAAAATATGCCAACGATGCCCTTGTTTTGGCCGAAAGCCAGTCGGACAAGCAGGCCATTGCCAAATGCTATATGACACTTGGAATGTTGCACTATGACAACGCCAACAACGAAAAATCACATTTCTTTTCTAAAAAAGCGCTGGAATTTTATAGCCGTTTGATTTTTAGCAAAGAAAAAATGACCACCATGTTGTATATTGGCATGGTTTATAACCGACAAGGTATTCTTGATTCTGCACTCCTTTATTATAACAGTATCCATAGCCAATCCAGGGAAGTACAAGACACCCTTTGGCAAATCATTGGATTGCGTTCCCTTGGAAATATTTACTATAAACAAGGGCAGTTCGACCAGGCGCTCACTTCGTTTCATCAGGGGTTGGGCATGGCCAGACGAAGCAGGAAATGGGTGCCAGAGCAAAGCAAACTCCTCAACAATCTCGGTATTCTGTATTCCGATTGGAAAGAATTTGACAAATCACTATCGCACTATAAAGAAGCCCTTCAAATTATGGATTCGCTCCATAATCTGCACGAAACAAGCCGTTTGTATAATAATATAGGGAATATTTATTCCAATCTGGGCAAGTATGACTCTGCCCTTATTTTCTACGAGAGAAGTCTCGACAACAGGATAAAACTTGGCGATATCAGCGGGCAGGCATTTGTTTACAACAATTTGGGCATGCTCTACGGAAATCAGGAAAAATATGAGAAGTCGCTCGAATACTTCAACAAATCTCTTCTCCTTTTTGAGCAAATCACCCACCGAAGCGGTATTGTGATGGCTCTCATGAATATAGGATTTGTTTATGATGGGTTAAAAGACTACGATTTAGCCATTAAATATCACAATCAAAGCTTATTGGTGGCACAAAGTCAGGGGTTTAGCGACGAAGTACTGGAGAATTTAGATGCACTGAAATCCATATACGCCAAAACCAATCAATGGGAGAAGGCCTATCAGGCGTTCACCGAATATATTCAAATGAGCGACTCCATCCGAAAGGTGCAGAACATGGAGCTTATTAAAGAGCTCGAAGTGAAATACGAGTACGAAAAGAATAAGGCCGAGTTGAATCTGATGACCAATCTGATGAAAAGCAGCCGCCTTGAAAAGAATAAAACCCGTATCATGATTGGCGTTGTGGTTCTTATTTTAATACTGCTGATTCTTTCGGGCATACTAATTCTTCGTCAGATTCGGATACGCAACGATTTGGAATACAATAAACTGGAGCCCGCACTGTTGCGCTATCAACTCAATCCGCAATTTATAAGAAGCAGTTTGTCGGGAATCAAAGAGCTTGTGGCCAAGAACAGAATAAAAGAATCGGGGTTGTTTTTAAGCGGATTTGCACGTCTTATCAGAGTTTTTATCGATACATCTACAAGTCAGGGCATAGTGTTGGATAAAGAGATAGATACACTGAGAAACCTGTTGAAACTGCACCAGCTCCGCTACGACCATAAACTTATTTTCGACCTCGACATCGAAAGTCATGTGGAAACAGATATGCTCGCAGTACCGCCATTTCTATTTTTCCCCGCCATAGTTCATATCATCAACGAGCATATCAATCAGGGCGATTTAAGTGTTCATCTTCAAATAGATACCCCCGACAATTACTTAATTATTCAATGCAGTTTAATGTACTATCTCTCCGAAGTCAACAGCGAAAAGGACGATGCAAGAACTCTGGAGCAAATCAACAATATTAAAAGCAGGATAAAACTGCTTAACAAAACCATGAAGGAGCGGATAATTTTTGAAGACCAACTGGAGCATATTGTTCCGGGAGAACAGAATAAACTGGTTTTAAAAGTGCGGATTCCCATCAGACCAGTTTAAAATATTTTTGCCTACAGCTTATTAAATGAGCGAAATAGTGAAGTACAATAATTATGGGGTTATGACAGTTTTTATGGGTAGAATTAAAATTCGAAACTTGAATCAGGTGATTTAACAATTTTTTTATCTTTGAAATTTCTTGAAGACATGGGAAAAAATCAATCAAACTGGGGGGATCATAGATTATGATTAAATGCTTAATAGTTGACGATGAAAGCAAAGCCAGAGAAATTCTGGTGGAGATGTTAAGATTATATTGTTCTGATGTACAGGTAATTGGACAGGCTCATAATGTAAATACAGCCCACGCCCTTATTCAGGAATTAAAACCCGAATTGGTTTTGCTCGATATTAAAATGCCCGATGGTAGTGGCTTTGACTTGCTCAATCGTTTCAGCAATATCGATTTCAAGGTTGTGTTCATCACTGCTCACGAAGAATATGCCATTAAAGCATTTGGGTTTACTGTCCTCGATTATTTACTTAAACCTATGGATCCCACCGATTTAATCCGGGCCATTGAAAAAATTGTTGCCCCCAAGGAGGTGGTAAACATCAATGAGCAATTTCAGGCCTTTAAGGATAATTACAATAAAGAAGGTAATCTGCAGGATAAGCGCATTGTTCTCAAAACCTGGGAAAACATCTATATCATTAATTTAAAAGATGTTATAAGGTGTCAGGCCGAAAAGAATTATACCTATTTCTTTTTCACCAACCGCGAAAAGCTAATCGTTTCCAAAACTCTTAAAGAGTACGAAGATATTCTCTCAGAATATGGCTTTATGCGGGTTCACAGGTCGCATTTGGTTAATTTGAACTTCATCGACCGTTTCGACAAAACCGAAGGGGGCTATGTTTACACCATGGATGGCAGCAAGCTCGAAGTCTCCCACCGCAAGAAAGATGCACTTCTCGAATACATTATGGGATTGGGCGGGTTTTAGTCCCAGGGCATTGCCTATTGTAATGGTATATTTATAGAAAATCATGAGATTAATTATGGACAAGGCTATCAAAATATTCTTTTTTTCGTTTAACCAGGTAATCAAGGCATTTTGAATTGTTTCAGTAATATGAATTATTGTGAACTTATAAAGAATCTAACTACTTATTAAGCATCATTATTACAGCCATAAGTCGTGCTTTTTTACCACTAAAATGCTTATCTTTGTTCCTTATGAATTAAAAAAATACTCTTATGCGGATTTTTTCAACGTTTGTTTTCCTGTTTTTTATAGGGTTTTCTTATGCCCAAACTGCCGATAAAAGTGATTGGATTGAAGGCTTTCCCGAAAGCTGCACCTCGGTTACAGTGGGTAAAAAAGCCAGCTTCGATGGCTCTGTTATGACCAGTCATACCGATGACAGTCACCGCACTCGCAGTGAAATGGATATTCAACCCGCTAAAAAGAATAGTTTTGGGGAGCGAGTAACCATGTATAAACGGGTGGCCAACGACTCCTTAGCCATGCCCACCTATTATCATCAGCCCATTGGAAAAATTCCGCAGGTAGCCAAAACTTACCAGTATGTGAATACAGCCTATGCCAGTATGAACGAGCATCAGCTGGCCATTGGTGAGTCAACTTTTGGCGGACGCGATATTTTGCAAAGCGATAATGGTCTCATTGATTGTCAGCGACTTTGTGTCCTCATTCTGGAACGTTGTATTACTGCTCGTCAGGCCATCGACATGACAGGCCATTATTTAAAAAGCTATGGTTGGATTGATTATGGCGAGTGCTTAACCATTGCCGACCCCAACGAAGTATGGCATATAGAAATTGTTGGCCCCGGAAAAGGACAAAAAGGTGCGGTTTGGGCTGCCCAACGCGTCCCCGACGATCATGTTGCCGTCAATGCCAACGCATCCACCATTAAAGAAATAGACATCTCAAACCCCGATTTTTTTAGAGCCAGCGAAAATGTTTTTCAAATGGCCAAAGACAGCGGATGGTGGGACGAGACCAAAGGCCCATTTCAGTTTAATTATGCCTATTCGCCCGAGAGTCGTTTATCGCTGGCTTCGCGACGTCGCGAATGGCGTGTTTTTGAGCTGGTAGCACCTTCGCTGAAACTCGATCCCAACGGACAGGATTTTCCCTTCTCCGTGAAACCCGATTCACTGGTAACCCTCGAAAAAATGGTTCAGATTTTTAAAGATTATTACGAAGATACCCCCTTCGACATGACCAAAGATTTATTGGTTCCCAACGACAGCGGCCGCATGGTAAAATCTCCATTGGCCAATCCTTTTATGCCCTATGATGCCAATAAACTTCATCGGATCAATGGAGGATGGGGCTGGTTGGGCGAGAGAACCATAGCCCGGTGGTATACTATGTATGGAACAATCATCCAATGCCGCAGCTGGCTGCCCAATATGATTGGGGGAGTGGAATGGCTTGCCCTGGATAATATTGCTTCATCAATTTATATCCCTATTTATGCTGGTACCACCGATCTTCCCGAAAGCTATAAAACCCCCGGACGTCCCAACGGATATACCCAAAAATCGGCCTGGTGGGCGTTTAACCGCATGGGAACTCTGGCTTCTCAACGATGGGGTGATATGAGGCACGATGTAGATGCCCGCTGGATTCCAATGCAAAATGAATTGTTTCAAAATCAGGCTGCCTTTGAGGCTGAAGCCTTGAAAAAATACGAGAAATCACCTCAGGAATGCAGTAAATTCATCACCGATTATTCTATAAAATGGGGGCAGAAAGTGGTTGATGAAGCCTGGAAATTGGGCGATTTTCTCTGGACCAAATACGATGAGAAGTTCTAACTCCGAGGTAAAAGATTAATTGTTGGATAAGCTGGATTGCTTCTGATTGAAATATTTGCAGAAAGCAGCTATACCACATTCTTCGCATTTGGGTCGGCGGGCCTGACAAACATAGCGGCCATGGAGAATCAGCCAATGGTGAGCCACAGGAATTTTATCCTCAGGTATGTTCTTAACCAATTGCTTTTCAGTATCTAATGGATTTTTTGAATTGGTGGTTAATCCAATTCGGTTCGAAACCCTAAACACATGCGTATCCACAGCCATGGCAGGTTTGTTAAATACTACAGAGGCCATCACATTGGCAGTTTTTCGGCCTACACCCGGCAATTTTTGCATCTCGTTGATATCGGAGGGTAGTTGTCCTTTAAAATCGTGATGAAGCATTTGAGCCATACCCAGAAGATGTTTGGCTTTATTATTGGGGTAGGAGCAAGATTTTATCAGCTCAAAAATTTCATCAACGGTCGCCAAAGACAGAATCCTTTCGTCGGGGAATTTTTCGAAAAAGGCAGGGGTTAGCAAATTCACGCGCTTGTCGGTACATTGAGCAGAAAGAATCACCGCCACCAAAAGCTCATAGGGTGACTGATAGTTGAGCTCAGTTTCTGCCACCGGCATATTTACCTCAAACCATTCTATTATCTTTCGGTATCTCTCGCTTTTAAGCATTGTTGTTCATTCGGGTTAGTAAGGCGCAAAAGTAGTTGATTGATGATAAAATCGCACTTTCACACAATAAAAAAACCCATCGGATTTTAAAACCCGACAGGTTTGATTTCTTTTTTTCAAAATAATTTAAGTTTTTCGATAAATAAGCCAACCAGCCTGGAGATCCTAAGTCAAGACTGAAACAGGAATTAAAACCGATTGAAGACTTCTTAACCCATCAACCCCCTGTTTGCCCCACTTTAAATACTTTAAGTACTAAAAAACAGCGACTTAAGCACAAGCAGTTAGCTCAAAATCCGATCAACCAAAAATTCCCTTAGTAGCACCACCGTCAACACTAATAGTTTGACCGGTAACATAAGCAGAATGTTCGGAGAGTAACCACAAGGCAAGGCTTGCAAATTGTTTTGGATCACCAATTTTGCCAGTTGGAGTATCTTCGATCATACCTTTTTTGGCATCTTTGGCAGAAATTTTGCGTTTAGTGGCTTTTTTCTTAACAACGCGGTCAAGGGCATCGGTATCGTGATATCCCGGAGCCAAAACATTCATGGTAAGGCCTTTGTTTCCAACTTCTTGCGAAAGAGTTTTAACATATCCTACCATAGCAGCTCTAAAAGCATTGCTCAAAGCCATGTTTTCGATGGGTTGTTTTGCAGAAATACTCTCAATAAACAGGATTCTTCCATAACCTAAGCTCATAAAACGAATGGCTAATTTTTTAGCAATTCTGATTTTCCAGCGGATTAAGTTTTTGTAGGCATTGTCCCAATCGATAAGTTTGGCTTCCATAGCAGTTTTGGCTGGAGGGCCACCTGCGTTAATCACCGCACCACTAATATCATAGGGACCAACAAAGTTTAACATTCTTTCCTGTTCAAGAGGAATGGTAACGTCTACAGCTATATATTCAACCTGATCGGGAGCCATAGCTTTCAACTCTTCTAATTTCTCTGCAGTACGTGCTACTGCAAGAACTTTTGCACCTTCAGCAATGAGGGCTTCGGCTATTGCGCGGCCAAATCCTCTGCTGGCACCAATAACCAAAAAGTACTTGTCGTTTAAATTTAAATTCATCTGTATCTATTTTTATGTAACCGTGCTAAAGTACAAAATATGAGCATATTTTACATGATTCTGCGTATCAATTTTTTTTTATTCCTAAAGCATTGAATATTAATTTGTTAATGATGCATTTTATACTACCTAAATATGTATAAGAATTTGTTTATACGCTTGTTTTTTTTCATTTTTTATCAAACCTTGAGCATTAACCTTATCTTCGCAGCTCAAATTTACTTTGTATTAAAGATGCCAAAAACAGATAGTT
Source organism: uncultured Draconibacterium sp. (assembly GCA_964293475.1). Lineage (GTDB taxonomy): Bacteria > Bacteroidota > Bacteroidia > Bacteroidales > UBA12170 > UBA12170. The sequence goes on along the minus strand of CAXYYJ010000016.1, from coordinate 72,755 downwards.
CCACCGTTTATCGTTTTATGCTGACGAATTGCATTTATTGCATCATCAGCATCTCTTTTTGGCTCACTTCATGCAGTAAAAAACCTGTGAATTCTGTTTACTTCGAGTTTTCCAAATCCCAGGGATTCTTTGTGGTGAACGAAGGCAATTTCATGTATGGAAATTCCAGCCTGTCGTTTGTTGATTTAGACAACCAATTTGCTCACAATCAAATTTTTTATGCCCGAAATGCGGCTCCTTTGGGCGATGTGGCTCAGTCGGTAAACATTCGAAACGGCTCCATGTATATTATGGTAAACAATTCGGGAAAGATATATGTGGCCGACGATAATACAATGGAATTCAAGGGAAGTATTACCGGACTCAACTCCCCCCGCTATTTGGAGTTTATTTCGGAAGATAAAGCCTATGTGAGCGACTTGTATTCCCAAAGCATCCATATTATAAATCCCCTCACCTATGAAAAAACAGGAGAAATCAATCTGGAGGGGGGAAGATATCACCGTTCGTCGGAGCGCTTGCTTTTAAAAGGCGATACTGTCTTTACCAATTCCTGGTCCAATGGCAAGGAGATTCTGTTCATCAATACCCGCACCGACGAGTTGGTGGGTTCATTAGAAGTGGGAGCCCAACCCCAATCCATGGCATTCGACTCCAATGGCAAACTCTGGGTGCTTTGCGATGGGGGCTATGAGGGCAACCCATTCTTCTACGAAAAACCACAGCTCATGCGCATCGACACCCGAACCATGGAAATTGAAAAAGTCTTCTTTTTCAATCTGGAAACAAGTCCCACCGAGCTCTCCATCCATAACGATACGCTCTGGTTTATCAACCGGCATATCTATCGCCAATCCATTTACGACTCTCAATTACCCGACAAACCCTTCATTTCAAGCCCCTATCCCGACGATTATGGTGGATTTTATGCCTTGGGAATCGACCCTGTCACTTCTCATATTTTCGTAGCCGATGCCATCGATCATCAGCAAAACGGAATTGTTTTCGAATACAATGGCCATGGGGAGCTTTTAAAAAGCTATCAGGTTGGAGTGAATCCGGGGCATTTCTGGTTTAAAAAATTATAAACACTATTATCCTATATTTTATCTTTTGTTGAGTTTATCTTTAGAATTAATTTATCTGCTTCTTTTTAAATTATTATTTGACAAACAGGCAATAAATTTAAGGGTTTTTCAATGAAATAGCCCCCGTTGGACAAGCTTTGGCACATTCCAGTGCTGTTTTATTGTAGATGTCTTTGAGCGATTTGTTGAGGGGTACACTCACTTTCACGTGAAAGCCACGGCCAATATTGGTAAACCCCAGCTGGTCTTTTTGTCGGGACGAAATTTCGACACAAAGATTGCAGTGGATGCATTTTCCAGGCTCAAAAACTATGAGCTCATGCTCGGTGAATTTCTCTATTTGTTTGCGGTCGGCAAACTGAAATCTGCGCTGATTGGCATCGTATTTCTCAGCGTAGTTTCGAAGTTTGCAGGTTTTGGGTTTGCGGCAATCGCAATGCATGCAACGGGCGGCCTCCGCGCGGGTTTGTTCGGCGGTGAGTGAGTCAAATGCGGAATTTTCTTCTTCACGCGGAGCAAAATGACTTTCCTTTAGGTATTCTGAAGTTTCAGAATCGAACAGTTTGCCAAATTTTGAATTGAATCCCCGCTCAATTCTTTTGGGCTGCTGACCACTTAGCCAGGCATGTGCCGAAGCTGCAGCCTGTTTTCCCTGGGCCACCGAGGTCACCGCCATCCGCCGCGACCTGATGACATTCCCGCAGGCGAAAATGCCCGCTTGATTCACTTCCAGCGTGTTTCTGTCGGCTACCAGTCCGTAAGTATTCAATTCGAAACCAAACTGGTTCAAATTGCTCCCTTCGAAATTTCCCGAAGCCAGAATCACTGCATCGTAGGCGGGGATTAGTTTTTGCTGTAGAAAATCGGGATCCACAAGCGAATTCACAATAAAATTTGCCCCCAGTTTTTCTATAAGGGAAATTTCGGTGTCTAAGGCTGTTTTTGGGAGCTTTTCCTCGGGAATATCGTAGCGAAGGGTTCCGCCAGGTTTGGGGTTCTTATCGAAAACATCCACCGAATATCCATAGATTAAGGCATGATAAGCGGCTGATAATCCGGCAGGACCACTTCCCACCACCGCTATTTTCTTCCCGTTGTCGGGTAGCTTTTCGGGTAAAAATGGAATGGACGATGATGCATTGGTTTGGGCAGCCATTTTTTTCAGTTTGCAGATATTCACGGGCTCGTCCACCTGATTGCGTCGGCAGGCTTTTTCGCAGGGAGCCGGGCAGATATAACCCAAGACTATGGGAATGGCTATTTCCTGTTTCACAATTTCCAGCGCCTGAGCAAACTGACCATTGGCCAAAAGCCTGTTCATCAGGGGGATATCCATAAAAGCCGGACAAGCCACACGGCAGGGCGCTTCGCAATCGCCCACATGCTCGCTCAGTAATAGCTCCAGCGACTCTTGCCTTGCGCTAAAAACTTCCTCATCGTCGGTAATGATGTTCATTCCTTCCTCCGCAGCCAGGGCGCAGGATGGTTTCAGGAGTCCGGTTTTGGCATCCTTCACCACACAAACCATGCAACCCGGATGGCTGTGAAAACCCTCGCGGTAGCACATGGTCGGGATTTCGATGCCCAGCTTTTCAGCAGCTTGCAGCACGGTGGCTCCCTCCGCTATTTCTAAGGACTGGTTATTTATCTTGAGGCGAATCATAGGGTTATTACAGATTTTGTGGGACAGATTTGACGGCAGATATCGCATTTGATGCATAAATTCTGGTCGATGAAATGTTGTTCCCAGGGTTTGAATTCAATGGCCTGAACCGGACAATCCACGGCACATTTGGTACAGCCGATGCAGGTTTCGTCAATCTCATAACGAACCATGTCCTTGCATTTGCCTGTTTTGCACTTTCCGTTTATGTGTTCCAGATACTCATGGCGGAAATACTGAAGGGTGGAAAGAACCGGATTTGGAGCTGTTTTCCCCAAACCACAAAGGCTACCTTTTTTGGTGCTGTGGGCGAGTTTTTCAAGGGTTATCAGGTCTTCGTTGGTTCCTTTTCCGCTGCTTATTTTATTGAGAATTTGCAGCATTTGGGTAGTTCCAACCCGGCAAAAAGTACATTTTCCGCAGCTTTGATCCTGAGTAAAACTTAGAAAATAGCGGGCAATATCTACCATGCAATCGTCTTCGTCGAGCACCACCAATCCACCCGAGCCCATCATGCTGCCAATTTCGGCCAGCGACTCAAAGTCGACAGGCATATGGGCCAGATGAGCCGGAATACAGCCTCCCGAAGGTCCGCCAATCTGCACGGCTTTAAAAGCCTTTCCCCACGGAATTCCTCCGCCAATGCGGTGTACAATTTCGTGAATGGTGATTCCCAGCGGAACTTCGATAAGCCCGCCACGATTTATTTTTCCGGCCAGGGCAAAAACCTTGGAGCCCTTGCTGTTGCTGGTCCCAATGCTGTTGAAGGTTTTAGCACCATGCCGCAGAATATAGGGAACAAGCGCAAAGGTCTCTGTATTGTTGATAAGCGTGGGCTTTTGATGAAGTCCCATGACCGAAGGATAGGGTGGTCGTTGCGATGGAATTCCACGTTTTCCTTCCACCGATGCAATGAGGGCCGTTTCTTCGCCACAGATAAAGGCTCCGGCACCTTCGAATATTTTCAGGTTAAAGCTAAAATCGAAACCCAGAATTTTCCCGCCCAGGAGATTGGCTTTCTGGCACAGATAGAGGGCTTCGTTGATGCGTTTTACAGCCAAAGGATATTCAGCACGGATATAGAACAAGCCTTCCCGGGCACCTGTGGCATAGGCGGCAATGAGCACACCTTCAATCACGCGGAAGGGATACGACTCCAGCAACATACGGTCCATAAAGGCTCCGGGGTCTCCTTCATCGCCGTTGCAAATCACGTATTTCAGCGGTTCGGGACTGTTTTGAACCTGTTCCCATTTTTTCCAGGTGGGGAATCCGCCTCCACCGCGACCGCGCAAACCGCTGTCTTTCAAGATATCTACTATTTCGCGGGGACTGAAATCGCGCAAACATTTTTCCAGCGCCTGAAATCCGCCCATATCCCGGTATTCCTGCAGATTGGTGGGTTGAAGAAATCCGCGGTTTTCGGTGGCAATATTGATTTGTCCCAGCAAAAACTCGTCCACCGGACTTTCGGCTTCGCCCTGAAGGTATTTGTTGGTTGATTGGGGAAAATCCTGCCAGATGATATTGTCCACGAGCATCGAAAGATTATTCTTCAGTTTGCTCCAGGGCGATTTGGGTTTAAAGTGTTTCCGCACAATGCTTTTCACCTCGTCGGGCTTCACCTTGGTGTAAAAAACTGGCGCCAGATTGGGTTGATGTATCTCGAGCAACGGCACCTGATTGCAGATGCCCACACAACCCACTTGTTTCACATCGGCCTGAATATGACCTTCGTGCAACGATTTTTCCAACTCTGCCTTCACATCAGAACTTCCGCTGGCCACACAGCAGGAGCCCAGACCAATTCTGATTTCAGTTTGCCCCGAACCATTGTTTGCGGTTGAAACCAAGGGTTGGGAAGCCGGATTTTCGGCGGATAGGAGAAACTGCTCTATGATTTCTTTCACCCCCGCAGGCTCCACGTGACCAAAAGTGGTTTGGTCAATCTGAACCACGGGTGCAATGGTGCAGCAGCCCAGACAAGCCACCTTATCCACCGTAAAAAGTCCGTTGCTGTCGGTGTCGGTTTCATCGCCAATGGCCAGTTCCCGCTTGAAAGCATCGTACACTCTTATGGCTCCTTTCACATGGCACGCCGTTCCCACACAAACTTTAATTAGGTGTTTGCCCATGGGCTCATGGCGAAATTGAGAATAAAACGTAGAAACGCCATAAATTCTTTCGAGAGAAATATCCGTTTGTTGGGCTATATATTCCAAAGCATCCGCCGGAAGATACTGAAATTCGCTTTGAATAGCCTGCAAAATGGGTATCACCGCAGATTCGGTTTTCCCAAATTGGGCTATCATGGTATCTAATTTCGCGTTACTCATTGGCCAATGCAAAACAGATTTTCGTTACTTCTGATATAGATGCGGCCATCCATAAAAGCGGGGGTGGTCATGGCGGCTTCTCCCAGTGGATTTTCGCCCACAGAAACATATTCGCTGGCGGCTTCAAAAACATGAACCACACCACCTTTATCCACAATGTAGATGCGCTCCTGAACCAACATGGGCGAGCCGTAAAATCCTTTATCGAATTCCTGTTCCCAGTATTTTTCGCCGGTTTTGGTGTCGTAACAAGCCATCACTCCGTAGCTGGTGGCTAAAAACAACAGGTTTTTATGAACCACTGGACTTGGTACATCCGATAGTAGCTCGTCCGATTCCCAAAGAATTTTCGGGGGGTTGGTGGGTTCAATGGCCACCAATTTCGCATACTCATTCACGCCAAAAACCAATCCATCGCCCCAGGCCACCGACGGACCCACCTCACCAAAAAGGCATTTAATCTGCCAGTTTTCGGCTCCGGTTTTTGGGTTGTAGGAAGCAATGGTGGGCTCAGCAACCAAAAGTACTTCGGTTCCATTAGACCTGTGAGCCAGAACCGGAGAAGCCCAGGAAATCTTCACTTTTCGGGGTGTTTCCCAGGCTATTTCGCCCGAGTTTTTATGGATGCCCACAATGCGTGGATTCACTTTGGAATCGTATTGCACAATAAGAATATCTTCGAAAAGCACCAGCGAAGAGGAATAGCCATAGTGATTGTCGGCAGGTCCCATATTTCGAGACCAGATAATTTTTCCATTCATGTCGAGGGCAGCCACATCGCCATTGCCAAAAATGGCAAAAACCTGAGTTCCATTGGTGGTTAGTGAAGGAGCAGCCAGGCCGGTATCGTCGGTTACTTTGGGCGATTGAGCGGGCGAGCCGGGAACATTTTCAATGGCGGTGGTCCAAAGAAACTGGCCGCTGTTTCGGTCGATGCAATAGACTTCGCGTTTTTGGGCATTGGCTCCGCTCAGAAACAGCTTATTCCCCCAAATCACAGGTGAATTGTACCCCGACAGCGGAATTTTCACTTTCCACAGAATGTTTTCGTTGGTGGTGCCATTCCATTGGGTGGGGATATTTTTGGCATAGCTGATGCCATTGCTCTCCGGACCCCGAAAAGCTGGAAAGTTTTGACGAATCTCAGCCATAGTTGGGAAGTCTGCCTTTCCGGGTTCATTAGAATTTTCGGGCTGGCTTATGATTTCGGGACTTGAAGCGGCCACGGCAACTGTATCTACTGAAGTTTCCTGAGGGAGCATTTCAGCATTTTCAGTTTCAATTTCTGGTGAAGCTGGGAGCTCATTCATTGTGGTCTCTGCTGCCTGAGAAGCCACTGGAGCGGCTGCCTGCTCAAAGGTGGAGCCCAAATCGTTGTAGGTGAGAAAAGCCACCGTAAATGCCAACAGAAGGGCAATTCCGCCAAAGATGGTGAGTCCGCGGCGGGCTTTTTTATTCTGGAAAAAGCTTGAATCTGCTGTTTCGGAAACCAAAACAGGTCCTTTTTCAGCAAGATAGAGTTGCATGGAAATCAGTAGAACCACTACGCTGAGAAGGAGAATATATCCCCCCGTTTTTATTTGCCATTGCTGGGTGAAAAATGCTTTTCGCGATAGCAGATCCAGCGCTCTTATTTCGTCGCGAAGCTGCGTGTCATCGGGGTTTTGGCTCAGTCGTTGCACTAAGGAGTGAATCATTTCCGATTCCACGGGTTTAATGGTTTTATATTGGGCATAATTCACCACCAGCAATACCGAAACCAGCAGCGCCGTCAGCGCGGAGACTTTGGCCAAGGTGAGCCACAGATTTAAATTCGATGGGCGGTTATTGTTCACTGGGCTTATCATTTAATAGTTGCAAATTCTTCATTTTTTCGGGATTATCCACCGGGCAAAAATCCATGCAGCGCGCGCAGCTCAGACAGTTGGCCTTGTTAGGCTCGTAGTCTTTCTTGAATCGGAAAATACTCCATCCGGCTATTTTAATGCCTATAACCAATCCGAGAAATATCCCCAGAACGATGGAGCCCACATAGAACAGCTGAATCATTTCGGCGGCTTCGGAGAAAACCATAGTGGCGGGTTTTCCGCTGGTTTTAAATGCTTCTATGAGTTTGGTTTCCACCATATTCCCGTTGGCAAGATCCTGAGGATTCAATTGAAGAAGTTCCTGAGCCAGTTGCACTTTCGGATGAACCGAAGCCAGATTTTCGTGCATCGAAGCACCCAGCAATCCCCCCAAAGCTGCCCAGACCGGAATTGAGGCCAGCAACAGAATAAAACGGGTGCGGCTTTTCTTTTTGTCTTCCTGAGGCAGTTTGATTTCAGGCACATCGATGGCACCAAAGGGGCAGGAGTTTTCGCAAAGTTTACACTGAATGCATTCGGATGGCGTGATGGTCATATGATATTTGGAGAAACGGCTCATCCAGCTCAATAAAACGCTGTAAGGGCAGAAAAACCTGCAATACGGACGGGCGATGAACACCCCAAGCAGCAGAAAAATTCCCCCCAGAACAATCATATTGAATTCGGCATTGATGCGGAAAAATCCAACAAAAGGGTCGTAGCGGCAAATGATGAAATCGGTGGCTGTGGCGGCATAGAGAATGGCCAGGCCTAAATATACGTAGGGGATGATTCCTAAAGTCTTGTTGAGCCAGGGTTTTAGCTGAATGGGTTTCCAGGCAAAAATATCCTGAATGGCGCCTAAGGGGCAGACTCCCGCGCAAAATGTCCGCCCATAGAAAAGGGCAAAAATCAGGGGGATTAGAAAAAAAGCCAGGGCAGTAAACGGGATGGTATAGGCCGGATTGAACAACGCCAAAGCCACATTTTGAACCGATCCCACAGCGCAAATGCATCCTTCGCGATAAAAGCCAAAATACACCACACTGAAAACCGAAACCCAGAAAACACCACGCCGCGATCGTTTCTTAAAAACAAGCCATGTGATGAGACTCATGGCGGCCAAAAGCACCAGCACATCGAAATACTCCAAAAAATCGCTGCGGGGCAAGGCGGGTCGGTTGGCTTCCTGATGAAATTCTGTTTCGAACTCGGGGCGCGGAAATCGCTGTGCCGAAACTTCCTGAATCAGCAAACCCGAAAAAGTCAGGACAAAAACCAAAATATACCACAGTAGTTTTTTCATATCAATGTAATCTTTCACCTCCGCTAAATCCTTTGGTTATATTGGGTTTGCTGGCAGGAACCCGTTGAAAGGCATCGGCCGGACAGTGGGTGGCAATGGAGCACTGATTGCAGTTTACGCACAAATCGTGACGCACCTGAAGCTGCATGGAGCCATTGCCAAACGCATCGCATCCTGCCACGCATTTGCCGCAGCCAATGCACAGGTCTTCGTCGATGGTGTATTGAAAAAACGGGTCTTCCACATATTTCCGGCGGATGGCACCTGTGGGACAAAGCTGATTTTCGGCACCGGTGTTCAACTCTTTGGCTTCGGGACGGAAATAGCTGCCGCATAAATCGCAATAGCCGCACATATCGTACACATGAAAGCATTTAACCGCCGAAGTTGTTAATACGCAATGGGTGGCACACTGTCCGCATTGGATGCATTTTTGCGGATCGAGCTGCCATACCAGGTCTTCTGCTGAGCCATTTTTGACCAAAGCAAAGGCCACTCCACCCAATGCCAAACCCGCTGATGCTCTGAACGTGGCCTGCAGAAAATTTCTCCGGTTCCAGTTTTGCTTCGGATTACTCATGGCTTGTGGATTTTAAATATTCATCGGCCTGAGGCAAAGTGCAGCTTTTTACCTTTCTGCAATTTTTACAAACGAAGCTAAAATCGCAGACTTCATCGGAGGGTTCTCTGAAAAGCAGATAACCACTGCCGGCTGCCAGCGCAAGCAGGCTTCCGTTGCGGATGAGTTTTGTCAAAAATTCTCTGCGGTTGAGCATAGGCCTATTTTTTTACAAAAATTCTGATGAGTTTTTTCACGGGGTCAATAACAAGAATTCTTTCCTCCGAATCAACAGCAATATCGAGCCCTTTGGTTCCTTTTTCAAAGGCCGAAGGGGGAGCCACCACCGAGACTAAATTGCCGGTTTGGTCGCTGATTTTTACCCGCTCGATGCCTTTTTCGCTGGTTACAAAATGCCCGTTTTTCAGGATGGCTATATGCGAAGGATTGCAACATCCACTAAAACCATCTACATTCATGCTGGTGCGGTTCCAGGAATATATTTTGCGGCCATCTTCGTGGTACGATTCCAGCTGATGGCGACCGGTATTCACAGCCCAGATTTCTGCATCGTTGCCCACAGCCACATCGAAATAGGGGCTTGGAATTACGAACCCGTCGATGCCTTGTGTGCTGTCGGCGGCGCCCAACTCGTTGAGCAATTCTCCTTTCAAGTTCAATCGGTGGACTATTTTATTCCCCGCATCGGCCACATAAAGCTCCTGGCCTTTGATGGCGATGCTGGTGAGAATGGGTTTTTCGAAGGGCAGCGGAATGGAGTCTATTCGGTTACCATCCAAATCGAAGCGAAGGATATAGGCTCGGGAACCCACAAAAAGATTCCCGAGGTCGGTGGCCAGGGCAAACGCTTCCATGGGAAATTTCAATTCCTGCAGAAGTTGGCCTTTTTTGCTGAAAATGAGAATTTTATCCTTCCCACTCACATAAATTCTGTCTTGCTCATCCACGGCAATGGCTCGTAAAACTTCAATATCTACCGGAATTTGCTGAATTTCGCGGTGGCTGATTAAGGCGCTATCCACCTCCTTAAACGATGAAATATCGTATTCGTAGGGATTTTTTTCGTTTTTAGTGTCCGTGTAGAAATCCCAGGTCATGAAGAGCAGGATGGCGGAGATGGCCAAAACTCCCAATATCAGAATGCGGTTTTTTTGGTTCATCGTTTTTATTTTTTAGAGATATCAATACACACCATGGTTTTTGAGTCGCGCATGAGGAGTTTTCCGTCGGCAATGGCCAATGGTCCCCAGGCATCTTGTCCATCCATGATTTTATAACTGTCGAGAAACTGAAATTTCTCAGTGGTAGCTTTGGCAATTACCAGCGTACCATCGTCTTTGAGAATAAAGAATTTCCCATCGGCAATGGTATACGGTCCCAGGCCAAATCGCTCTTCTTTGCCGCTGCTCCAGATTATGTTTTGAGCATCGTTGTATGGCGCGCAAACAAACTGATTTCGGCTGGAGCCAGCATCTTTGGGTAAAATTGTGAAAATGTGATCTTTATAGAAAAGCGGCGTTTGTTGTTCCGAAGCCAGGCCTTCTTTGGGTTTAAATTGCTGTTTCACTTCCACCTCGTAGTTCCCCGAATTTTCTTTCACCTGAAAAAGTATGGAGCCGGCACCGTAGCCCGCAGTGAGAAAGACATAACCGTTTTTCATCACCAAAGGCGAAGGAGCCACCACATTGGGGGCAAAATCGGTGAGTTTCCAGAGCATTTTTCCAGCATCCGGTCCATCGGCTGCCACGCCACAAATACCACCAATGGCAGCATAGACCCACATTTTTCGTCCGTTGAGCTCCATGGGCATCACCGAGGAATGCGACATTTTCCAGTGGTCGGGGTTGGGTGTTTGCCAAAGAATCTGACCCGTAGCGCAGTCCACCCCCATAAGAAGGGCATTTCCGCCGGGTGCGAGAACGGCTGTATTTTGGTCTAAAAGGGGACATTGGCCGGTGTACCAAAAAGGGATTTCGGCGCCATAATCGCGCACCAGATTCATTCCCCAAATCAAATTTCCGGTGGCCCGGTCGGAGCACATAACCTGCGCCTTGGGCCCTACGGTTACTATAAATTGCTCGTTGACAGCCGGAACCGTTCGCGAAATGCCGTGATTTCGCTTGATATGAACTTTATAACTCCTTCGCCAAATCTCTTCACCGGTTTCGAGCGAAAAGCAGCGGAGGGCGTCGGATTTTTCTTCTTCCATATAATCGAGCAAATACACTTGCCCGTCGTAAATGGCTGGCGCTGCATGTCCTTCACCGAGCTCTTTCGACCACAGAATTTTAGGACCACCCGCAGCAAATTTATCCATCAGGGGAGTTTTTTCGCGGTTGATATTGTCGCGGTTTGGCCCCCGGAAAGCAGTCCATTTCCCCTGATTTTGTGTGGCGGGACTGGAAAGAAACCGCTGAAAGAATTCCCCAATATTCACATACTCCTTATTGGCACTTGCGCTGTCGGGACGCTCATCGAGCCCGGGCAGATTGATAGAAAAATCTTTCACCGGATTATAAAAAAACCAGTATCCCACCAAAATGAGAGCGACTGCAACAAACAGCCAGGGGAGATATCGTTGTTTTTTATCGATGGTTTGAAATTTTTTGGCGAATCAGTTGTTTTGATATCATTCAGTTAATCAGCTCTTTAATCCTTCAATCCACTAAAGATTACTTTAGAAAATCGGGCTGTACGGAATTCGTTTGTTGGTTTTATTGAGCTTTTAGGTCAAAAACCATGAGCGAGGTACCGTGACGAACAAAGAGCTTTTTGTCGTAGATGACCAAATGCGCCCAATGGTATTTCTCGCCATAAGGAACAGTGAACATGGAGATTAGACTATAATCGTTGCTTTTGGGGTCAACCAGACCAATTTCTCCCGCATCGCTGTAGCAGTAGAGAAGGCCGTCGGCATAAATTACGTTTCCGTTTTTAATCATGCGTGAGGTGTAGAGTTCCTGTCCGGTTTCCCAATCGAGGCAATGCCATGATTTTTTATCGCCCGAACCATAGATTCTTCCATCCACCAAAACCACTCCGCCCATGCGGCTGTCCAAGGTCTCGTTGCGCCAGATTTCTGTGACCGATTTTCCATCTTCAGAAATTTTCAGCTGAACACCGCCTTTGCCATAACCGCTGAGAATATACACTTTCCCATCCTGGTAAGTGGGTGTGTTGGGCTGAACCGACCATTTGTTGGGGTGGGGAAATGTCCAGAGAACATCGCCTGTTTTTGCATCCAGGCCGAGAATGGAGCTGGCAGTTTGGGTAATGAGCAGACGAGTTTCGCCCCTTTGAACCACCATGGGACTGCAATAAGCGCTCATTTCGCCATTTCCTTTCGATTTCCAGATGAGGGCTCCGCTATCTTTGTTCAGAGCGAGCACATTGGCATTGGTACCGCCAGGGGTTACAAAAAGCTTTTCGCCATCGATGAGCAGGTTTTCGGTGACGCCCCATTTAATATTCAGACCATCGTATTGGGTGAATAAATCCACCTGCCAAATGAATTCTCCATCGGTCACTTTCATGCAAACCAGATTTCCGTAAGAGCTCATCATGTAGAGCTTGTCGCCATAGACCAGCGGGGTGGAGCGCACGCCTTCGAAGTTTTCCATCCATTCCTTGCCGTACTCCTTCTGCCAGATTTTTTCGCCTTTATGGTTCAATGCAACCACGAAACCGTTGCCTTCGGGGGTTGTTCCCGACATAAAAATTCTTTCTTTGGTCACTGCAGCAGAGCCATGTCCATCGCCCAGCTGGTCGTAATGCCAGAGAAGAGTTGGGCCGCCATCGGGCCATTTTTTCAGCAATCCGGTATCGGGATATTTTCCATCGCGGTTAGGCCCGCGCCATTGAGCTATTTCCTGAGCCATGGAGCACGTTACCAGAAGCGTCAGACTCCAAAAAACTAAACTTTTTTTCATGTTGTGTATGGTTTTGTTTCGATTTCTTTTTACGAATGATATTGATTTTCCACAGTTTTCGTTACAAAACAGCCCATCAAATCAATCAACAACAATAATACTAAACTTTTTTCTTCGATGGAGAGGGTTGTTAGCGGGGTAATACAATTTTAAATACTTCTAAATAAAAGGATTGAAGATGATTTGTTGCAATTTTCCGGAGCAGATTAAGGGAAAATGTATAAATTCGTGGCTTCATTATCCTGGCTTCTGTCTGAGCTGTAAAACCAAAGTACCGATAGTAAAGCTATCCACAGTTTTTTATTTTAATAACTTATCAAATCTATGGTTATGAGGTTTTTATGGAATTCTATTTTTATCTTTTTTACATTTTCTGCATTATTAATCACTGATATTCAGGCGCAAACCGCCAAACCGCAGTCGTGGAGTCAGTTTAGGGGTCCCGGAGGAGCCGGACAAGTGCAGGACGATTTTATAACGCAAACACCCCAGCTCAAGTTGGTCTGGGAGCAGGAAATTGGTTCGGCCTATTCCGAATTGCTGGTTCGCAACGACGATTTATTCACTATGTCGAGCGACAGAATCGATAGTTTGCATGGCAATGAGTATATCATGGCATTCAATGCCCAAACCGGAGCCGAAAAATGGCGGTGCCGTATCGACAGCCTGTATTTCGAAATCGATGGCTGGGGACATGGTCCGAGGTCAACGCCTGTCCTTCACGGCGATTTGATTTTCTGTCTCAGCGGACACGGCAAGCTCAGTGCCCACAAAGTGAGCGATGGAACTATGATTTGGCAAAACGATTTTGTGGCCAAACATCAAAGTACACGCCCGCGCTGGGGTTATAGCTCATCGCCTTTGGTGGTGAATGAAATGCTGGTGGTGGAAGTTGGCGGGAAAGAAAATCAGGCCTTTATGGCTTTCGACATGCTCACCGGAAAGCCCCTTTGGAATTCGCAGAATGGCGAGCCATTCTATAATTCTCCGCTTCATGCTCAAATTGACAACGAACCCCAGATTATCTTTGCCAACGGAGCCATGCTCTATTCCCTAAAACCCAGCGGAGATACCCTGTGGACCTATAAAATGCCCTTCCGCTTCATCACCACCATGCCTTTAATGGTGGGAGCAAACAGAATTTTTCTTTCGGGTGTGAGGAGTCCCGGATTCGTTATTATTGAATTGAATCAACACAAAATCAAAGAGATAGCCCGTGGCGACCATATGCAAACCGACTTTAATACCGCCAGCTATAACAGCGGATTTATCTACGGTTTCAATGTATCGACCCTGCGTTGTATTTCAGCCGAAACCGGAGAGCTCAAATGGAGCAAACGGGGTTATGGCAAGGGCAGTCAGATTGTGGTGAACAATCATGTGGTTGTACTTTCCGACCAGGGATTTTTGGTGCTTGCCGAAACCAATCCCGATGCTTTTGTGGAGAAAGCCAGTGCCCAGGCCATCAAAGGCAAAAGCTGGACGGCCCCATCCTATGCCCGCGGAAAAGTGTATGTGCGGAATCTCACCGGCATGGCCTGCTATCAAATGTACGAGTAAACAAGAGCATTAAGTCATAGTATTGCTCGTTATTGATAAGAAAATCAAGGAGATATATTCAAGAAATTAAATAAGGAAATTAAAATCCACAATCGAATGAAAGCAAAAATGATTATTGGATGGTTGCTGATGTTATGTTTCGGCACAGCACAATCGCAGAATTTAGAAGAAATTATAGCCCGCCATATAGAAGCCCGCGGAGGAGCCAAAAACTGGGCACAGGTTGAAAACATGAAGATTGCCGGTCGCTATGTGGCTTTTAGCGAAGAGAAAGACTTTTGGACGCAAAAAGGCAGCGATGGCAGTCTCTTCAGCGAGTTCTGGATGGGGAAATTTAAGGTTACCGAAGCTTTCGACGGAACAAGCGGCTGGACCATAGACCCCTGGCACGATTTCTCGTTTCCACGCCTGATGAACAAAGCCGAAGTGAACGCCCTTTTGCAGAAATCAGAACTGGCCACCCCATTTTTTCACCTGGAGAAAGAAGGCATACAGGCTCAATTGTTGAGCAACGAAAATGTGGATGGCGTGGAGTGTTTTGTCATTAAACTCACACGGAGCAATGGTTTCGAAGAGACCTGGTATCTGCGCACCGACAATTATTTAGAGTACAAATGCAAAAGTCAGTGGGTCGATTTTGCCCAGCAAATGTCAGCCGAGAGTTTCTACGAAGATTTCAGAACCATCAACGGACTGGTGATTCCATTTTACGAGGAGCGAAACTACGGGCAAAGGAATAACATGCAAAAAATCAGCACAGTAGAGTTTAATATCCCGTTCGACAAGCAAAAACTTCAGATGCCCAAAAGCCCCGAAATGCAAAAGCTGGCTTTTCTGGAAGGCCAATGGGAAGTAAAAGCCGAAGCCTGGGTGGCCCGCCGCAACAAATGGTATCCGGTGGATCAAACCACTTCGCTGATTGCCTTCAATGGCAACAATATGATTGAAGAAAACATCACCCTCACCGTAGACTATGTGCAGCCCATGGTGCAGCAATTCAGTTTTCATAAATCCACCCAGAAATACCGAATGACCCAATACAACGATTTCAACTCCGAAACAGAGCTGTTTCCCGGGCAGTTCGAAGGAGCAGCGCTGGTTATGGACAAGTATTATTTGCCATCGCCCACCGCACCCGCCTATATGGAGCGCACCGTTTTTACCCCCGTGAGCGACAACGAGTTCAAGGTAGAAATAAAAACCTCCACCGATCAGGGTGCAAAATGGGATGATTCGCTAAAGCTGACCTATGTTAGGGCTGGGAAGTGAGTTAGGGTCTGGTGGTTTTTGGGGGGATAGTTTGGTGATTGATGGGAATTTTGGAATATTCTAAAATGTCGCCTGCCTTTTATTACCCTCCAAATAAAACAAATTTTTGGCTCAATCTATCTAATCCAAAGGGCGAAAAATATTTCTCTTTAAAGGCATATACTTATTTTTAATTTTTTTATATATTAGCCACCTAAACACCCTAATGCCAATTTATTACCTATGGTCGCTGATTTTTCGAAAAGTTTTTTATCCTGCAAAGCAATTTGTTTTAAATTGAAAATAGGATATGAATGGCCGAGAAAACTAGAGAAATGTGCGCTTTGACTAGATGATTGGTATAGTAAAAAAGACAACTAATCAAAATGAACGATAAATTTACATTAAGAGATTTTCTCGTATATTTTACTACAGGTTCGTTGACTTTAATCTCAATTAACTTGTTGTTTTTTAATGAAATACTCTCTGAAATAACAGATTTTTTTGAGAAATATAAATTCATAAGTGATTTCTCAGGATTGTTAATAGCTTTAGTTATTCCAGTAATATATTTTATAGGCCATTTAATACATGGGTTAGATTATTTGTCACTAAAGATGTATATATATATCCATAATAAACTAACGAAATATAAATTGCGAAAGTTTAAAATTTTTGAAGTTCTTAGACTGATCTTGTATTTTTTTATGTATAAAAATAAAGTTATAAATTCAATAGTTCAAGAAAATAAGGAAAAAAAGACCTGGATTAGTATAGAAGAATTTTGGTTATATTGTGCAAGATTACAGAAAGTTGGAAAATTTGGACCTGCTGAATACTGGTACACCTTAAATGATTTGTTTAAGGGATTATATATTGCATTTCTGATTTTTTCAGTATTATCTTTTTTTTTATGCCAAATTGAATTTGGATTAATATTCCTTGCATTGGCTTTGATTTCCAATTTTAGAGCAATACAGTTTGCAGGGTTTTTTGTAATAACTGTTAGAAGATTATCTAAATGTTAACTTAATAAGGAAATATACCTCAATGTGTTAAAAATGCCAATACAAGGGCAAACTAACGATTGCTTAGGAGCTGCAATTTTGTCAACGTACCCGTACGAAATTGTTACTTTTGTGCTTTGATTTAAGACAAGAATAAAATATGAGTGATATAAGAGAAATTGAAAAGACCCTTTGGGCTGCGGCTGACAAGCTACGGAGCAATATGGATGCGGCTGAATACAAACACGTTGTTTTAGGACTTATTTTCCTGAAATACATATCAGATGCTTTTGCCGAATTGCATCAAAAATTACAGGAAGGACAAGGAGAATTTGAAGGTGCTGACCCTGAAGACTCAGACGAATATTTGGCGTTCAATGTTTTTTACGTGCCTGAAAAAGCCCGTTGGGATTTTTTGAGAGATAATGCCAAACAGCCTGAAATCGGTATTCTGATTGACCAGGCAATGGACAGCATTGAGAAAATCAACGACAGCTTAAAAGGCGTGTTGCCTAAAAACTATGCCGACCCTGACCTTGACAAACAACGTTTGGGCGAACTGATTGACCTTATTAGTAAAATTGGTTTTGGTGGCGAAGGACACCAAGGCAAAGACTTGCTCGGACAAGTGTATGAATACTTCTTGGGAATGTTTGCAGATGCCGAAGGCAAAAACGGTGGACAATTCTACACACCGCAAAGCATTGTAAAACTTTTGGTAGAAATGCTTGAACCCTACAAAGGCAGAATTTATGACGGTTGTTGTGGTAGCGGTGGTATGTTTGTACAAAGCGAAAAATTCATTGAAAACCACCAAGGGAAAATTGGCGACCTGAGTATTTACGGTCAAGAGAGCAACCCTACCACCGTAAAATTGGCAAAGATGAACCTTGCCATTCGTGGCATTGATGCCAACATACAATTTGGCGACACTTTTACCACTGACCTGCACCCCGACCTGAAAGCCGATTTTATTATTGCCAACCCGCCGTTTAACATCAGCGATTGGAAAGGCGAGCAACTACGAGACGACAAAAGATGGAGATACGGCATACCACCCACAGGCAATGCCAACTACGCTTGGTTACAACACTTCATTCATAAACTTAGCCCCAACGGTACAGCAGGTATTGTATTGGCAAACGGCAGTATGAACAGCAACACAGGCAGCGAAGGCGAGATTCGGAAAAATATGATTGAAGCCCGATTGGTGGACTGTATGGTTACACTACCTGCAAATTTGTTTTACAACACCACCATTGCCGCTTCTTTGTGGTTTTTGGCAAAAAACAAAACCAACGGCAAATTTAGAAACCGTGAAAACGATATCCTGTTTATTGATGCCCGAAAATTGGGCGTGATGATAAACCGAAGAAATCGCATACTCAAACAAGAAGACATTGACCTGATAAGCGGAACGTACCACAAATGGAGAAACCCCAATGGCGGCTATGATGACATTGCAGGATTTTGCAAATCTGCCACAATGGAAGAAGTAATACAAAACAATTATGTGTTGATGCCGGGCAGATATGTGGGTACGGAAGAAGAAGAAATAGACGCAATGCCTTTTGATGAAAAAATGCAAACGCTTACCACCAAACTTGCAGACCAATTTGCCAAAGACAATGCATTAGAAAATACCATTCGTGAAAACTTAAAAGGAATTGGATATGAGTTTTAATGAGTGGGAAATAAAAGTTCTTGGAGATTTGATTGAAATAAACAAGAATTCTCTAAGTAGAAATAATCCTTACAACGAAATTGAATACTATGATACGTCATCAGTAACTCAAAATAATTTTGCAAATCCAACAGTACTTAAAATTGAAGATGCACCAAGTAGAGCAAAAAGATTGGTAAAGGATAAGGACATTATTTATTCCACAGTAAGACCAATACAAAGACATTTTGGAATTTTAAGAAACCCAAAGCCGAACACAGTCGTTTCAACAGGATTTGCGGTAATCACTTGTAAAGAAATTGAGCCATATTTCTTGTATTATTATTTGTCGCAAAATCAAATCATTGAATTATTAAATACAATTGCGGAAGGTTCCACGACAACATTTCCAGCATTTAATCCGTCTTTATTTGAAACTTTTGAAATTCTTTGCCCAGATATTAATACTCAACAGAAGATTGCCGAAATCCTTTCTACCATAGACGACAAAATCGAAAACAACCTTGCCAGCAACCAAACCCTTGAAGAAATAGCCCGAACGATTTTTAAAGAATGGTTTGTCAATTTCAACTATCCCAATGCTGAAGGCAACTTAAAGCATAGCGAGTTTGGTGAAATTCCAGAAAGTTGGAGTATAAACGGAATTGGCGAAATATGTTATGTTCAAAATGGCTATGCTTTTAAGAGCAAAGATTTTCAGGAACAGGGTGTAGTTGGCATCATCAAAATCAAAAACATAAACGGTAATGTGGTGGATATTAAAAACACCGATTTTGTAGATGCTTCGGTTATTTCATCCTTAGATAAAAAATTTAAAATTGAAAGCGGCTCTTTGCTTATTGCAATGACAGGAGCAGAAGTTGGTAAAATTGGCTTAGTGCCATTGACAGAACAGAATCTTTGGCTCAATCAACGTGTCGGAATGTTTCAAGAGAAAACTGCCTATGGCAACTTGTTTATGTACTTATTGCTTTCAACTGACACATACCAAACAGCCATACAGAATTCTGCATTAGGAAGCGCACAGCCAAATATCAGTGCATCAGCCATTGAAAGTATTCGGGCAATTATTCCACCCGCTGAATTGATTGAAACGTTTGGCAAAACCGTAAAACCAATGTTTGAAAAGATATTGGACAACCTTGCAGAAAATGAAACTTTAATAAATACCCGAAACAGTTTATTACCCAAACTAATGTCGGGTGAAATAGAAATCAATGGCTGATAACCTACTACCATATAATGATGCAAAGTATCAGCGATTTAACGAATCGTTAGATGAAGATTGCAGGATTGAAGCCAATGGGCAGGTCAAAGTTGGGGGCACTCAATTTCAACCCAGCAAAATTTTGTATGAGATGGAGCCTATTGGCTATACAGAAGCCTATCAAGACTTTTTAAATTCTGAGTATGAAAGAATAAAAGAAGTTGTGTTCAATCAATATCCATCCTGTATTGCATACAATTTCAGGCTCTCGGAAAAAGGCGAAGGTGCATCAGACCCAGTAAGAAAATTATTGCACCTGAAAGATACTTGGGAGTCTATAGTTTTTGTTCTGTACGCCATTGTTTGGGGTGAAATTCGCCATAAAAATATTGATTTAAAAGCCTCTCAAGTATTTGTTTCAATAGGTGCTAACGGCAATCCTGTATTTGAACCATTCAATACAAGAAAATTGCTTTCTGATGCACTTAAAGCTAAAATTCAAAACCTTAAAGCAGTAGTTGAATATTCCAGAGCAACTGGACTTGGTCTGAAGTGCGAAGAAATAGAGCCTGATATGTTGGATAAACTTTTGGCTTTGCAAGACATCCGAAACGACATTTCACACCATAATACACCTACCAGAGAAGAAGCCGAAGTGGAACTTTTACAAGTCATTCCACTTTTCAAGGAAATGTTGATGATGACAGAGTTTTTAGCTGACTGTAAGATTTTGAGATTTGAAAGTTTTTCAAGTAAATGTTGGTGCGAAGAGTTTAACGGTCATTTTTTAAATAAGGAATATGACAATTTTGATTTTGGGCCAACTCAAGCTTACGTTTTGAGTTTAGGTCAAGAACAGATTTTTCTTAAATGGGAGAATGAAGTGTTCAGCTTATCACCATTTCTTCATTTTCATACTGTAGCTGGTAGCAGAGAATCGTATTTGAGTTTATACAAATTCAAAAGAGATAGCCAATATTGGTTTGAGCCAGTAGCCAGACGAGAAGAAGTTTCATTTGCCCATCTGCAGGCTCGATTTGATGGAGAGCAAGCAGTAATAATCAATTTAATTGTGCCATAATGAATATATTAACAGAAGAAGAAATAGAACAAATGGCATTGCAAACTTTGCAAGAGCAAGGCTATAACATACTAAATGGTGCAATCATTGAGCGGGCATACAATGAAGTGGTTTTAACCAATCGTTTGCAAGCCGCTATTGATAAAATCAATCCTGAAATTCCTGCCGAAATACGGGAAGAAGCTGCAAGAAATGTGGCACGAGTACCTTTTACCAATATGTTAGCAAACAACGAAGCGTTCCATAAACTCATCACCGAAGGCGTTGATGTAAAAGGAAGAGAAGGCGAAATAATCAAGACCTTTAAAGTCTGGTTGATTGATTTTCAAAAACCCGAAAACAATGATTTTACGGCAGTCAATCAATTTACCATAATTGAAAATCACAGCAACAAACGACCTGATGTAATTGTCTTTATTAACGGCTTGCCTTTGGTGGTGATAGAAATCAAAAACGCAACTGATGAAAAAGCAGATTTAAAAGCAGCTTACAATCAGTTGATGACTTACAAACAGACAATTCCGACCCTTTTCAATTACAACAGTTTCTTAATAGTTACAGACGGTTGGTTTGCTAAAGCAGGAACCATAACCAGCGATTGGAGCCGTTTTAGCGGTTGGAAAATTCCTGAAATACAACCCAAAAATATTGTAGCAGAACCTTCCAACGACCTTTATAATTCAACTTTGTTTCCAACACCCACCGCAAATATTGAAATGGATGTAGTGTTAAGCGGAATGTTGAACAAGAAAACCATCATTGATTTAATCCGCTATTTTATCGTTTTTGAAAAAACGAAAGATAAAACCTTAAAGAAAATTGCGGCTTATCATCAATATTATGCAGTAAACAAAGCCATTTATTCTACTATCAAAGCATCAGCCACCTTTGGCGACCAAAGGGCAGGTGTAGTGTGGCATACACAAGGTAGCGGCAAGAGTTTGAGTATGGTTTTTTACTCGGGTAAGATGGTGGTAACGCCACAACTCAACAACCCAACGATTGTAGTTTTAACTGACCGTAACGATTTAGACCAACAGCTTTTTGAGACATTCAGCAATTGTCAGCAATTAATCAGGCAAACACCAGTACAAGCAGAAAGTAGAAGCCATTTGCAAACCTTGCTTTCAGTGGTTTCGGGTGGTGTTGTTTTTACTACCATCCAAAAATTTATGCCTGATGAAAAAGGCGGCACTTACCCAAAACTTTCGGACAGAAGAAACATTGTGGTAATTGCAGACGAAGCACACAGGAGCCAGTACGATTTTATTGATGGCTACGCTCGTCATATGCGTGATGCTTTGCCCAATGCTTCATTCATTGGTTTCACAGGTACACCCATAGAAAAAGAAGACAAGAACACACAAGCCATTTTTGGCGAATATGTTGACATCTACGACATTCACCAAGCAGTGCAGGACGGTGCAACAGTTCGCATTTTCTACGAAAGCCGTTTAGCCAAAATAGAACTTGACCCGAAAGAGCAGGAAATAATTGACCAGCGCATTGAAGAAGTAACCGAAGAAGACGAACTCACCGAACGCCAACAACGCTTTGCCAAGTGGACACAACAAGAAGCCATTGTAGGAAGTAAAAAACGTTTACAACAAGTGGCTGCTGATATTGTAAAACACTTTGAACAACGCAGCGAAGTATTTGACGGCAAAGGAATGATTGTAAATATGAGTCGCAGAATTTGTGTGGCATTGCATAATGAAATTATCAAAATTCGTCCTGAATGGTACAGCGGGGATGATGAAAAAGGAGTTATCAAAGTAATAATGACAGGTTCATCTTCCGACCCATTGGATTGGCAAGAACACATCCGCAATAAACCAAGAAGAAAAGCCATTGGCGACCGTTTGCGAGACCCAAAAGACTCATTAAAATTGGTTTTGGTTCGTGATATGTGGCTCACAGGTTTTGACGCACCTTGTTTGCATACGTTGTATGTGGACAAACCAATGACAGGTCATAACTTGATGCAAGCCATTGCCCGAGTAAACCGAGTTTTCAAAGACAAAGAAGGCGGTTTGATTGTGGACTATTTGGGCATTGCACAAGACTTGAAAAAAGCATTAAGCGTTTACACTTCAAGCGGTGGAAAGGGGAAAATTGAATTTGACCAGGAAGAAGCAGTTTCCAAAATGGAAGAGCTTTATGAAATCGTGGTGGACTTATTCCACGGTTTCGACTACAAACGCTTTTTTACATTACAGCCGAGAGAGAAACTTATTTTCCTTTTAGATGCAACGGACTTCATTTTGGGATTAGACAAAGGACAAGAAAGGTATAGTACCAATGTTTCCAATCTTTCCAAAGCATTTGCTATTTCAGTTCCGCATCCAAAAGCAATAGAGATACGAGATGATTTGAGTTTCTTCCAAGCAATAAAATCAAGAATTTCTAAACTAAGGGAAAGCAATAAAAAACGAAGTGATGAAGAAGTAGAAACTGCTATCAGACAAATCATTTCAGATGCTTTGATTTCAACAGAAGTCGTTGACATTTTCGAAGCAGCAGGCTTGCAAAATCCTGAAATATCAGGCTTGAATATTCTTTCAGACGAGTTTATGGCAGAGCTGAAAGATATGCCAAGAAAGAACCTTGCTTTAGAACTTTTACGCAGATTACTTAACGATGAAATCAAACAACGTTCACAAAGAAACATCATACAGGGCAAGAAATTTTCAGAGATGTTGGCTGATGCCATTAAGCGATATCAAAACAACGCCATCACAGCAGCAGAAATCATAGAAGAACTAATACGGCTTGCCAAAGAAATCAAAGAAGCAGATAAACGTGGCGAAAATCTAAATCTCGACTTTAGAGAATTGGCATTTTATGACGCATTGGAAGTAAGCGACAGTGCCGTTTATATTTTAGGAGACGACATTTTAAAAACCATTGCAAGAGAATTAGTTGTAAGCGTTAAAAATTCTGTAACTATAGATTGGGATAAGAAAGAAAGCGTACAAGCCAAAATGCGAGTAATGATAAAAAGGATTTTAAAGAAATATGGCTATCCGCCCGAGAAACAAGACCAAGCCGTAAAGACAATTTTGGAACAAGCAAAACTGATTGCAGATGATTTTTCAAACAACAAATAGCCAACCCACAGCCGTAAGCCCATTTTGCAAGTCCACACGAGCCAACATTGAATGTAAAGGGTAGCTAAAGAGCCAACATCTTAAAAACTCATCACTAATTATAGTGTTATATTATATTATAAAACCAGCCATGAAATAATCTTTGGACATTTTGAATTCAACCCGAAGATGTTTTTTTTTCAATAGTTAAAAGGATTGCTATGTGAGTTTTTTTAGCTTAAAAACAATTGAATTGTAAGCATTGGAGATGATTATAACTATGGAAAAAAATTTTACAATGAGTTCAAATTCCAGTTTGTAAATTAGTAATATTGTTGAAAAAATGTGTCAAATTTAATTCGGCATGGAGTTTCTGATTCATAGTTATGTGAGGAGTGATTTTGATGGGTATAATAGCCTAATTGAACTTAGTTTTGAATTATCACAGAATAAGGATAAGGAGGTTGTTATAAATTTCCAAAACAATAATAAGTTTGAAGCTAATCTTTCCGCTATATTGGGAGCAATTTGTTCAATTAGTGATGAACAAAAAAAAACCTTAGCATTCGTTAATATAAAGCCATTGCTTCAAAAGACTTTGCAAAAGAATAGGTTTCTTTGCAGCTATGGATGGGAATCGGTTCCTGACACTAAAAACAGAATAATAACATTTCAGAAATTTACACCCTATGAAGATATTGAATTCATGGATTATATTCGGGATGAGCTTCTTTCAAAACCAGACTTTCGTAAACTAAGTCAGTTACTTGGCAAAAAGATAAATGATAGTATTCTTGAAATTTTCGAAAATGCCCGAACGCATGGCCATTGTAAACAAATCTATACTTGTGGTCAATATTTTTCAAGTAAAGGAATTAAAAGACTTGATATGACAATTGTTGATATGGGTAAAACTATAAAGTCAAATGTAAATGAGTATTTGCAAACAAATCTATCTGGTTCCGATGCTATTGAATGGGCTTTGGAGTATGGGAATACAACAAAAACAGGTAATATTCCAGGAGGTCTAGGGTTGGATATTATTTTTGAATTTATCAAATTAAACAAAGGTAAGATTCAAATTGTTTCTTCAGACGGTTACTGGGAATATCGAAATGGAGAAACTGAAAATAAGATTTTTGACAATCCATTTCCCGGCACAATTGTCAATATCGAATTTAATTTAGATGATAAAGATTATTATAGACTCGTCGAAGAAGTGTCATTAGATGATATTTTTTAATATATTTACATTATGGAAGCAAAATTGAAGAATATTAAAGTAATAGAAATAATTAATAGGAACTCAGCTGTTTCATCAGATGATGGAGAAAATGTATATACAAATATAATAGAAGCCTTCAAGGAAGGATATATTGTTGAGCTTGATTTTTTTAATATTTCATTAATGACAACTGCATTTTTAAATACAGCTATTGGCCAACTATATAGCATTTATAGCAGTGAGAAATTAAATACATCCTTAAAACTTAAAAATGTTGCCCAGGAGGATAGAATTTTATTTAAAAAAGTTGTTGATCGCGCAAAGCAATACTTAGCGAATAAAAAAGGTTTCGAAGATTCAGCAAATAACGCAATTTATGGCAGCTAAACTTACTGATATTACCAAATACGACCCAAAATCAACTGATGTTTTCTTTTTCGATAATAATGTTTGGATGTATTTATTTAGTCCTATAGCAGAATTTAATAAAAGAAAACAGAAGCACTATTCATCTTTTCTTCAAAGTATAAATACTTCTGGAAGTACTATATTTATAAGTAGTTTGATTTTATCTGAGTTTTCCAATAGAAATTTAAGGATGGATTTTAATATTTGGAAAGATGAAAATGGTGTGCATAATGCAGATTTTAAAAAGGATTATGTTGGCACAGATCGGTATATAGAAACTGTTGATGAAATTAAAATAAACATCAACAAAATCATACGGATGTGCGAAAAGACATCAGATAATTTTAATGCCATTGAGATAGATGATGTTTTATCTCACTTTTCATATATCGATTTTAACGACAGCTATTATCTTGAGATGGCAAAAATCGCAAAATGGAAAATTGTTACAGATGATAATGATTTTTCAAAATATTTGAACCATGGTATTGAAATTATAACCATACTCAATTAAATTGTGGTGAAGTTAATATTATTTTTCTCATTAAGCTAATTTTCAATCGCTTAATTGTATAAATATCCATCATTGGCATTTGAAAGAAACTCTGTTTAATAAGCTATTGAATCAGTCAGATTTGTTAACAACTCTGGCAAAATATTACTTAAGTGTAAATAATTCACAACATCAAGCAGAACCTTTCAAACCGTTAGATTTTTTTATAAAAAACCCATCAATTTTTCAGCAACATAGCATAAAATGGTTACTTTTGGGGAGAAAATGGGGCTTTTTCTTTGGTTTTTAGACAGCCTGAACTTAATAGCTATTCTAACACGAAAAAACTTCGTAAAAGAAGATATTGAATTTAATTGTAAGCAGGTTTGAACAGTGTAAGCCATTAAATATTTATATTAGTTAAAGTTGAAGGAAAATGAATAATCCACTACAAGCTCAAATTAATGATTGCTTAGTAAACGTCATTTCATTTATTTGTAAGAACCCACTAATTTATGTTTCAGAGTCTGATGTTCACCAGCTGGTCGTTCATGAATTAATGAAAATTCCTGTGTTAAACCCTGCTAATGAACTTCACAATACGGAATGTCCAATTGGCAATAGCGTTGGAAAACCCTCCAAAGTTAAATACAAAACAATGTTATTACATAAGGAATACGGACATACTTCATCAGCTTATTCGAGAAGCGATTTTGTAATCTTAAATAAATCAGATGTAGAACAAATTGATGATCCAATAAATTTGAAAAGAAAAAAAGCATGGCTTGTTCCAGATTACATCTTTGAATTCGGTACTGAAAAATCTGCTGGAAGTGTAAATACATTTAAACAGCATTTGAATAATGATCTCAAAAAAACTGCAACAGCAAAAGTACAGGGTTACCTATTTCACATTCATCGCAACTATTTTATTTCAACCGGGGGTAAAAAGGTGAAAAATACTGAAAAATTTGAGAAATACTCTGATGCGATTAAAGAGGAGATTGCAGAATTTAAGATGCAACACCCTTGTAAAGGAAGCCAATTTCCGAAGATAATAGTTATAAAAATTAGCATCGGGGGAATTGGTAGAGACATTACAAAAGAAGGAAAAGTACAAATGCTGAAAGATCCATACAAAAATCCGAAATGCCGCTTCACGGGTATTGCAGATAAAAACATTGTTTCAGAATTGCAATTACTGATATTTAACAATGAACCTAACAATCCATAGAGGCACAAATCAGATTGGGGGTTGTATCACCGAAATTGAAAGTGGTGGTTACAAGGTTTTTGTAGATTTTGGCGAGCAGCTGCCGGGCGCAGAAAAGATTGAATTACAACCCATTGAAGGCTTAACCTATGGCGATGTTTCGAAAAGTGCCTTATTTATAACGCATTACCATTCCGATCATATCGGGAAAATTTGCGATGCCGTCGCCGATTTGCCCATTTATGCGGGGGAAACAGCGCTCAAAATTTACTACTGTCTGGAAAACAGATTGTCCTATATTCCAGATCCAGCCGAGGCAGAAAAGCATATAAGAATTGTCGAAAGAATTAAGACCATCAACTCTTTTATAGCATTACAAGAAATAAAAATCGGCGAAATTACTGTTACCCCTTTATTCATTGACCATTCCGCTTTTGATGCTTATATGTTTGTGGTCGAAGCCGATAACAAGCGAATACTTCATACGGGCGATTTTCGGGGACATGGTTTTAGAAGCAAAGCACTTATTCCTACGCTAAAAAAGTTCGCTAAGAAAATTGATTATATAATTTCCGAGGGGTCAAATATTCAGCGTCCAAATGCTACCATTCAATCAGAACAGGCGTTGCAGATGGATTTCGAAAAAAAATTCAGGCAGAATAAATACAATTTTGTCTTTGTTTCTTCAACCAATATCGACCGAATTTTCGCTTTGTACCATGCATCAACAAAAGCAAATCGCTGCTTTGTTTGCGATAGTTACCAGGCAAATATTCTAAAAATAGTATCAGAGAATCATTCGCACAAAACAGATTTTTATAAAATGGATTTTGACCAGAAAGCAAATCATGCAGGCCGTTTCTTTGCTATGCAACCACATGGGCGGGAACCTATATCCTTTAATAGAAATCTAAAACCATATTTAGAAAGACATGGATTTTGTATGCTGATTCGCTCGAATGTCAGGTTTCAGCCGCTGCTGGAAGAATATGCCAAATCGGAGGGTACGAAAATATACTATTCCATGTGGAATGGATATTTGGATAGCAATAAATCTGCTTATAATGAAACCTTGTTCAAATTCTTTGAACCCTATGAAATTGAGTATATGCATACCAGCGGACATGCCGATACCGAAACCTTAAAAGCAGTTTTTAAAGCAGTTAAGCCGAAATTTGGCATCATACCCATTCATACTGAAGCCCCGGAGAAATTTCAGGAAGTATTTCAAGGACAAACGATTATTCATCTAAAAGATGGCGAGATTTTCGATTGTAATCGATAAAAACAGCGAATGATGCGAATTCTTCATTTATCAGATACACATAGCAAGCACCGCTTGTTGCAAAATTTGCCCCCAGCAGATATCATTATTCATTCTGGTGATGTGTCGTGGAATGGATTAGAAGATGAAGTTCTGGATTTTATTGAATGGTTTGGGGCTTTGCCTTATAAATACAAGATTTTCATCGCGGGAAATCATGATGATTGCTTGTTTGGTTCAAATATTGATGGTTTGCCCGAAAATTGCTTCTATTTGAGTAATTCAGGAGTGACAATTGAAGGGGTAAAATTTTATGGTGTACCAATGTTTACTGAAGATGGAATATCAGGCGATTACGATATAAACAATCTGAAAATACCAAATGATACTGATGTTCTGATTACACATCAACCACCTTTAGGTGTATTGGATTCTTCGGAAAATATTCATTATGGAGACCATAATTTATTGCAAATCGTGCTGAAAATTCAGCCAAAATATCACCTTTTCGGACACATTCACGATGCTTATGGCATCGAAAAAAGGGGAGAAACTTTATTCGTAAATGCATCCATTCTTAATGATAATTACGAAAAATCGAACAAGCCCGTGTTGTTGAAAATCCAATTGGAAGAATGAATTTCTCCCAAAAATGAAAAGGAACAGAAAAAATGATAGATTGATAGATAGCCGCCATGCGGCTTAACAAAATGTTTTGATAATAAAATCTACGATTAAACCTCCGCAGGGCGGTTGAAAAAATAACATTTATGGAAAATAAAGGCGAGATACTACTTTACCAAAGCGAAGACGGCACAGTAAAAATTGATGTACGATTGGAGAATGAATCGGTGTGGCTCAACCAGTATCAGTTGGAACTGCTGTTTCAAACTGACCGTACTTCCATAACCAAACATATTAAAAAAATATTCGAATCGGGCGAGTTGGACGAAAATGCAACTTGTGCAAAAATTGCACAAGTTCAGAAAGAAGGGAAAAGAACAGTTACCAGACATATTGCATTCTACAACCTCGATATGATAATCTCGGTGGGGTATCGGGTGCAAAGCCGCGTTGCTACCAAGTTCCGTATCTGGGCTACTCAACGCCTTAAAGAATACATTATCAAAGGTTTTACCCTTGACGACGAGCGAATGAAAGCTGCCGGCCAAATCCGCTATTTTGATGAATTACAGGAACGAATTCGCGACATCCGTAGTTCCGAACGTATTTTCTATCAGAAAGTTAAAGATATTTTCACGCTAAGTATCGACTACGATGCGCAAACCTCCCAGGCAAAAGAGTTCTTTGCCACCATTCAATAATTCCACATCAAACCTTCTATTTTTCACTGCAAAAGCTTAATAATTTTTATTTTTGGGGAGAATCATGGCTTAGGATGTGGTTGTTAGATGCACTACGAAATTCAGCTTGTATTAAAATGCATATTCCATTATTTATAGCACTTGAATATTATTTGTATTTTTGAAAAAAATGATTCTATGATTGCCGACACTCAGATAAGACAACAGATTTTGCGCAAGATTCGCAGAATTCCTTCAAATAAGCTCAAAGATTTGAATGAATATATAAGCAAACTGGAGCAGACCACCGAAAAGTCTTCAAAGATACTATCGTATGCCGGTAGCTGGAAAAATATTGATGAATCTGCATTCGATGAACTTACAGGCAATTTGATTATTAATCGCAGTAGAAACTCTCTCCAAACTCAGTAAACCAAACAATAATTCCACATCAAACCTTCTATTTTTCACTGCAAAAGCTTAATAATTTTTATTTTTGGGGAGAATCATGGCTTAGGATGTGGTTGTTGGTCATGCTGCCTTTATGTGGTCATCTCATACAAAGCCTATCGACTTAAAAAAAGTATTATGGACAGATTTGAACAAGTAAATCTCATTGTCAATCAGCTCATTACACAAGGAAATTTGGGTATAGTTGATTCTGGCTTTTCTGCGGATTATATGGCTCATGCTGGCGAAAAGATTCATAAAGGTCATGCTTTTATTAAGCAATTTGTTAAGCAGATGCGGAAGGCAATTCCAGATGTAAAAATTGTGAAAATTGAGATTTTGTCTCAGTCTGACAATGTTTTGACATGGCAAAGAATATTAAGCGGAACGCATAAAGCGGGCTTAAAAGGAATTCCAGCTTCAAACAAAAAAGTTAAATGGTATGAACTCGTGGTATCTCGTTTTGACAATGACAAAATAGCTGAAGAATGGATAGCTTCGGATTTGGCTTTTCAATTGATGCTGAAACAAAAATAACAGAGACAAAAAACCTAATTGATACAGCCAGTTTATTGAGACAATAAGTCTATACTTCCGTTCGTTAAAAATGTCATTAGATTTTAATTCTGACTGTGAAACTTTGGAATTGTAACTATCTCATAAGGAATGATTAAAAGTGATGTTTGGTGGGATGATATACAACTTACTGCAAAATGCGAATAATATGAAAAGCACAACTAAAATTCTCATGTTGCTATTGTTCTGTTTGACATTAAATTTAAATGCTCAAACATCCGACAGTTTGATAAATAGGTCAACAAATCTAGCAATATCTTATAATGGCTCAATAATTTATCCTGGAGCAAGATTTGGATTTGAATTACCGGTTAGAAGTATTGAAATCAGAAAGAATAAAGCAAAAAGAATAAAAGTCGTTGTTAAAGAGAGATTTATCACAGCTCAATTGGGATGGTATCATCATGCTTCCTTTCACGACAATTTATATTTAACAGTGGGTTGGACCATGAGAAGAATCAAACCCAAGGGATTTTTTTCCCAATTTTCGCCAGAGATTGGATATAGCAGAACTTTTTTAGGAGGCACAACATATACCGTTGATGAAAATAATGATGCGCTTATAAAAAAATGGGCAGGGTATAATTATTTACTCCTATCGCTTGGAGCAGGTCTGGGCTATGATTTTGAAAAAACAAAAAACAAGCCATTTGCCTTATATTCAAAGTTCAATGTGCTCATGATGTATCCATACAACAGCACAATTTATTTAAGGCCAACATTAGAATTGGGTATTATTTATAAGCCCAAAAGCTTTTTGAGTCATCAATTAAAATCGAAAATCAAAACCAAATGAAACCTTTATTGCTCATTATTGCAGGGCTTCTTTTTTTAGCATCTTGTCAAAAAGAGAGTGTAAC
Source organism: uncultured Draconibacterium sp. (assembly GCA_964293475.1). Lineage (GTDB taxonomy): Bacteria > Bacteroidota > Bacteroidia > Bacteroidales > UBA12170 > UBA12170. The sequence continues at coordinate 41,337 of CAXYYJ010000016.1, read as the reverse complement.
TCGTGGTAAAAATGTTTCCGAAACATTTTACGTGGAAAACGAAGGAGCCTCCATGCGTGTATTGGTTGAGGGAAACACAGGAAGTAATACTTTTTTGCTTTTTGTTCATGGCGGTCCGGGTACAAGTTCTTTTTTTTACAATACCGATTATATTAGCAATAACATAGAAGATAAATATGCATGTGTTTATTGGGATGAAAGAAATGCAGGTGCTTCACAGGGAGATTCCAATGGGGAAAATCTTAATTTGAATTTAATGACCGAAGACCTGAAAAAAGTAATTGCAGTTTTGAAGTATAGATATGGTCAAGATGTTAGTGTATTTATTCTTGGACATAGTTTTGGAGGGCTTTTAACTTCTTCATTTATAACAACGGGAAACAACCAATCGATGGTAAAAGGTTGGATTTTCGCTGATGGCTCCCATAATTATGCGCTGAACGATTCTTTAACCAGATTCATGTTGCTTAACCTTGGTCAGCAACAAGTGGAGCTCAATAAAAACAGGGATAAATGGTTACCTATAATTGAATATTGCAATCAACATACCGGAAATTTTTCTGTTGACGAATCGAATCAGCTAAACTCTTATGCTTCAGACGCCGAAACATATTTTGATGAAGTTAAAAAGATAGACCTTAAAGATATTATAAAGCGAAATGCTGTAAAGTATCATTGGCCCTTAACATCTATTTATTTCAACCAAAAATACTCATCCAATGCAGATTTTAATCAGGATTTAGCAAAAACAGAATTTTCATCTTCTCTTTATAAGGTCACAATCCCAACATTAATTTTATTCGGTAAGTATGATTTTATTTGTCCAAGCGGATTGGGCGATAATGTGCATGATAATATTAGTTCAACTGAAAGGAAAATAGCTATTTCACCGATTAGTGGGCACAATATTTTTTATCAGGATGAACCCTTTTTTTGCTCTGAAGTAAATGAATTTCTTGAAAAAAATAAATAGAAACTTAAATGTACCGCCGCCAATATTTTGGACTATAAGCAATCGCCACAGGCAGTTTTGCCATAAGGCACGGGAAATCCGTATATCGGTTCGGTTTCAAAAAAACGCTTAATTTGAATTCTCAGGGGAAAACTCTGGATTTGTAACACGCTAAATATCAATAATAAAATTATTTTAAATCAGGATGGCAGAGCAAATCAGTACATAAATATTTTCTCTATCTTAGTAAAACAAATTGTCAGACTTCTCTAAAAGGTTATTCAGACATCAACAAATGTACGCATGAGTATAGAAGAGCAAATACAGAAATATATTGACAGCCAATCGGATTCAAAACGTGCAGAAATTGAATCATTGCATCACAGAATTTGTCAAGCTTTGCCAAACTCTAAGCTTTGGTTTTTGGATGGTAAGGATGAAAATGGTAAAATCGTTTCGAATCCCAATATTGGCTATGGATTGCAAACTTTAAAGTACGCTGATGGGAAAACCAGGGAGTTCTATCAAATTGGAATAAGCGGAAATACCAGCGGAATTTCGGTGTATATCATGGGCCTTAACGACAAGAAATATTTGCCCGAGACCTACGGAAAAACCATTGGCAAGGCATCTGTTACGGGCTATTGCATTAAATTTAAGGCACTGAAAGATATTCATATCGACACCCTTGTGGTGGCAATACTTGATGGCGTTGAGCGGACAAAATAGCATACAGTCAATACCATTTAGAAACCAAATCATCAAATCTTGCGCAGATTTCCAGTCATATACCTTCAAGAAATCAGTTCATTTCTAGTTTGAGTTGTGCCATGCTATCGCCTGGCATGTTGATAATCATTGATGGCCAACTTTTTACAGAATTAAAAATTTCAATTATATTTTTGGGTGTCAGTGATGTAAACAAACTCAGAAAAGAATATTTGATTTTCAATAAAAATTCTTTCTCAAACGATTCTAAACTAATAAACTCTATATTTGAATAATCATATACTTTGTTGAAAGACGGAAAATAGAATATGTCTGTCATTTGACAGTTGTAATGGGAAATCAAACTGAAAAACGAATCTATGCAATAATTAAAATCCCGGTCAAGATGAATAGTAAAATCCATTTAAGTTTCAGCGGTTTTTCTTTTTTTGTAGTTGTATTTATGCTCATAATGAGCACAGTAAGCTGTTTTGGTCAAGGCAGGGGTTTTATGGTAAATGGTGTTGTGTTCGACTCCATCAGCAACCGCCCAATGGCCAATATCAACATACTCACCGATAAACCGAACAGTGGCTCTGTTACCAACGAAAATGGCTTTTTTCAGATACAATCCGAATCTCCGTTGTCGCTGGAGTTTTCTTTTGTGGGCTATCAAACAAAAAGAATTCATCTTGTTTTTAATGGGGATACAATGCTGAATATTCTCCTGACTCCCAAAACCTTTGAGCTCAATGAAGTTTCTATTTCCGGAGATAAAAATACATACAATGCTACAATTCCCAGGTATACTGTGATGGATTATAGTTTTATGGGTGATAGTATTTTTGTGCTTCAAAAGGAACGAAGCATCAACGGTAACACTTCTTTAGTTCTGCTAAATGAAAACTACGATACCATTCTATTTCTGTCCGAGTTGCCTAAAGGAGCCCGAAAAATTTTTAAAGACTGCCTGAATTCCCATCATATCCTCACCGCCGACAGCGCATACCAAATTGGATTTGACAGCCAAGGTATTTTATTCTACCAACCCCACGAAATCAAATTGTTTCAACAGATTCTTGGCAATTGCCTATTCCGAAAAAATAGTGATATTTTTTTCGAAAATGAAACTTTTGGGGGCTATGGTCACGAAATAATATTCATCAATGAAAGTACAAAAACCAGAAAAGTATTTGTTAATACACTTGATACCAGCAATTTAACAACCTTAAACAAGAAAATTTCTGATATTTCATCGGACTATTATCTACATAATATCGTAAATGCTTCTACAAACTGCACTACTACTATTGAACATATTCACGCCTTCGATCATTTTAACAGGTATATCAGAGAATATGAAAATAAACCTGTAAAAAACACCTTGGTATTGCTGAAGGACACGTTGGTTTATTTTAATTTTATAGAATCTAAAATTCAAATAATCAGCAATATAGAATCTTCTCCTGTGGAAATCCCTATAGATGCCAGGCAGATTAAGAAATGGGGCCCTGAACTATTGAACGACCCCGTGGAACAAAGAGTTTATAGTTTGGTCAAAAACAAAGCTTTTTATGAGGTTTATCTTATAGATATTAAGACCGCCACAGGTAAATTCATTACCAGAATTTCGGTTTTCGATGGCGATGATTTTCAAATAAATCATGGCTATTTGTATTTCTTAAAGTCTCCGGCATCAACTGCCAATCAGGTTAGAAAACTTAGCCGGGTAAAATTGATATAATAAGTGACTGTAGAATGGTAATAAATGAAATCAATGCAAAATTGTTTCTTTTACAATCTTTAAAAACCTTAGAAAACACTAAGAAGCTATCCCCAAAATCCAATACCCGCTCTACTCAGCTTTCAATTTAGTTTTTAGGCGTTCTCTTTTTGCGGCATCAGTTAGCCCTTCCTCATAATTATAAAGCGGTTTTTCGAAGGCGCCATACATGGGATTGGGGAAAACAATGAATTTCTGTCCAAAAAGGGCTTTGTTGGCCTCCACAGCAGCTTTGCCGTTGTTTTCTTTTCTATCTTCGAAGAGCTCAGAGAAATCGTTTAAATTATCGCCCAGCAAAAGCACAATCTCATGTGTTTCTGATACTTTTTCGCGGCGCCCTTTTTTGGAACTGGTATTTCCGGTGGTATAGGAAAGGTCGGATTTGGTGAGCAAATGGTTCTCGCCTGGCAACGGGAAACCCAGCAATTTCAGATTTTTCAGAGTGCCTTCTCTTTCGTTATCATCGCGGTTGGTAATGTAAAAAATGGCTATATTCTTGCTTTCCAAATATTTGGCAAACTCTAAAGCTCCTGGTAATGCAGCTGCGGTTGCCTGAGCTGTCCAGACATACCATCCCGCCTGATTTTCTTCCTTTGCTATGAGCGAAGCCTCGAAGGGACTGTTGTCGATGATGGTTTCGTCGATATCGGTGACCACTGCCAAGGGTTTTTCAAACCTGTTATTCTCTAAAATCTCGTCAACCCGTTCACGCGCTATATTAAACCCCTGATGATACAAAGCAGCAACTTCGGGCGCATTTTGGAACCATGCAACCGACATAATTAACTGACTGTGATATTCTTCGGGGTCGGTGGTTGTTTGTTTTTTGTTATCGCACGATGAAAAAAGAACGGCGAAAGCCAAAATTGCGTAGAGAAACTGTTTTTTTATCATAATGTTTTTGTTTTTTAACGGTTTAATGAAGGCCCAAATGGCTGATTCTGTGATTTTTTAACAGACAACAATCGGGTATTTCATAAGGGTGATTTTCTAATGAATAGACCCACGAAATTATTTCATTTATCTGAACTTCATGTTACAGAAAAATAAAATTATGGTTATAATGCCATTATTGATGGGCAAATATCCATACAAAACCCTCCAATTGTTTTTTTTGATTCGTATTTTATTTTCTTTTATTTAATCAATGGTTAATATTGTATGAGGTACTTTGGACTTCCAAATAAAATGTCCGGGATTCAAAATAAATCTGAAATTATTCATTTTTAATTTGTTTAAAACAATAGAAATCAATATTATATGAAAAATTACCTTCTAATTTTCTGGGGATTTGTTTTTACAATGAATCTGAACAGCTATGGTTGGTCAGCTGAAACTCAGGGGATGGAGAACGACACCATCATCAAGGGGCATTTGAGCGAGGTGGTGATAACAGCAAACAGGTTTCGCGACATCAATTTTATGGTTCCGCAACCCGTTTATTCGATTCAGCAAACAACCATAAACCAGAATCAGCTACGCTCAACTCCCGAAGCGCTGACCATTCTCCCCAGTGTATTTGTGCAAAAGACAAATCATGGCGGTGGATCGCCATTTCTCAGGGGGTTAACCGGGAACCAAACCCTGATGCTCATCGACGGAATAAGAATGAGCAACAGCACCATGCGCTATGGGCCCAATCAGTATCTGAACACCATCGATGTATTTGGAATTGACAGGGTGGAGGTGCTCAATGGCAGTGGTTCGGTACAATATGGCTCCGATGCTCTCGGTGGAACCATTCAGCTTTTTACTACAGATGCAAACTACGATTCTCTAAGCACATGGCATGGGAAACTGCTGGGCAGGGTTACCACCCTAAACATGGAACAAACGGGTCATTTTAGGCTGGCCTATGGCTCGGAAAAATTTGCTTTTACCGGTGGAATCAGTTACCGAAAATTTGGCGATTTGGTTGCTGGGAAGAACACGGGCATACAAGACCCCACAGGTTACAAGGAGCTCGATTTCGATTTAAAAGCTAAGGTAAAACTCCTTAAAGCCACGGAGCTTGTGGCGGCTTTTCAGCAGGTTCATCAAACAGAAGTCCCTGTTTATCATAAAATTTGTCTCGAAAACTACGCCATAAATCAAATGGATCCCCAAAGCCGGAATCTGGGCTATCTGAAGATAAATCAGGGTTTGAACCATGGAATCTGGAAATCGGCACATTTTACTGCGTCCACGCAAAACAGCATGGAGGTGCGAAAGCTTAAAAAGAATGGGGCAACCAAATTTCGTGAAGAAATAGACCAGGTGAATACTCTGGGATTTTCGCTCGATATCATCACCGGATCCAAAGCTGGGCATGGTTGGAATGCCGTTTCTGGGGTGGAATATTACCGCGATTTGGTGAACAGCAGCAGGAGCGATTTAGACGAAATTACAGGAATCACCACCCACGGCAGGGGTTTGTATCCCGATGGTTCACGGTATTCTTCATGGGCTCTTTTTTCTAATCACAGTTATGACTGGAAACGCTGGAATATTACGGCGGGTGGGCGATTTAGCGGAAACACCATTCGGGTGACCGATGAAAATCTGGGCGATGTGGAGCTCACACCTTCGGCATTGGTTGGAAATATAGCCATTATGCGACAGCTCGGCTCGTCTTCCAATGCTTTTGTATCGGTGAACACAGGTTACCGCGCCCCCAATATCGACGATTTGGGAACATTGGGGATTGTGGATTTCAGATACGAAGTGCCCAACTATAATCTGGAGCCCGAACAGTCGGTTCAGTATCAGGTGGGTTATAAACTTCAGCTGAGCCGGTTTACTGGAGAGCTCTATTTGTACCAAAATAACCTGAATAACTTGATTGTTCGCAGCAAGGTAGAAGGCGACAGCATTGAAGGTTATCCCGTTTATCGGAAAGAGAATGTGGAACGTGCCCTGATTCGTGGTCTTGAAACCAATTTTGAATATCGTATACACAAAAACTTGTTGCTCGAAGGGAGTCTGACCTACACCTATGGCCAGAATTTAACTAAAAATGAGCCCGTTCGACGTATTCCACCTTTGTTTGGCCGATTGATGGCTGAGTACAGAAAAAAGGATTTTAGGGTAAGCTTAGAGAGTTTGTTTGCCGATAAACAAGACCGTATGGCAGCGGGCGATAAAGACGATAACCGCATCCCCGAAGGCGGAACACCGGGTTGGGTGGTTTTCAATATCCATGCAGGTTATAGCTGGAAAATTCTCTCGGTGAATGTGGCGCTCAACAATTTATTAAATGCCGATTACCGTTACCATGGATCGGGCGTGAATGCCATGGGTCGCAGTGCCACCCTTACTTTGGCTGTGGCGATTTAATTCAGCTTATCCATCGGCATAAAAAAAGAGTGTCAGAATATTTTTCCAACACTCTTTTTTTTGTGTAAGATTTTTTAGCGGGGAACTTCGCCCAAGGCCAGTTTCTCGTTTATTTGGTCAATGAGTTCATCGAGCTCGCTCAGATTGTCAATCACAAAATGGGCGCCTGCATCAAAATATTTTTGGCGGATTTCGATGGTTCGTTGCTGAAGTTCGTGGGTGTCTAAAGCCTGTAACTCGTTTAAAGTGAGACCCATCTCGTTGCTCGATTTAATAACTCCCACACTCCACATCCCCGCGTTCAATCCTTCGTCGATATCGGCAATGGTATCGCCAATTTTAATGATGCTGTGCATGGGATAAACCCCCAGTTTTTCGGCATTTTTAAAAGCCATCCAGGGAGCAGGCCTGCCCGCAGGGACATCGGTGGCACAAACCCAGGAATCTGGAATATAGCCTTGCTCAGCCGCAGCCTGGGTTAGGATTTCCATCATTTCGTTGTTATAACCGGTGGTGGAGCCTATTTTTAATCCTTTCGTTTTCGCAATCTCAAGTGCGGCAGGAAGTTCGGGAACGATTTCTGCATGATTTTTAATCACTTCCATTTGCAGAGGGATAAAGCTTTCGAACATTTGGTTGATATCATCCTCGTTGATTGAACGCCCATATTTTTCTTCCCACAATTGAGCTACACGGGGATAGCTTCCAATGATGCGAATATGGTCGCGTTTGTGGAGCCCCATGGGACCACGTGCTTCGGCCACTGTAATGTCGATGCCTTTTTGTCTGAATACTTCAATAAAAACACCTGTGGGAGCCATGCAGCCAAAATCGACGGTGGTTCCAGCCCAATCAAAAATGATGGCTTTAATGGGCCCCCGGAAGCTTTTTTCTTTTATTTCATTCATTGTTGTCAGTTTTTTTATTGATTAATAAGATCGATGTCCATTTCCAGTAGTGTTTTCTCAATGGAAATCAGTAGATTGTGAATATCGTCGGAATAAATTTGCCCAATATTGCCAATTCTGAAACAATCAACCTGACTCAGTTTGCCGGGATAAATGACGCAGCCTTTTTCGTGAAGTTTTTGGTAAAAAGTTTCGAAGGAGAAGTTTGGATGGCTGGGATAGAGAAAAGAGGTAATGATATAACTTCTGATTGATTTTGGCAAATAGGGCTCAAAACCCAGTCTAATCATTCCTTCCATTAAAAGTTGATTGTTTTCGGAATATCTGGCTCCCCGGGCTTCGGTGCCACCTTCTTCGTGCAGCAAACGAAGTGCTTCGCGGAAGCCCAACAATACCTGAACCGGAGGCGTAAATCGAAACTGTCCGTTGCTGTGCAGTCCAAGCCATTGCTCGTAAAGGTCAAGGCTCAGGGTTCGGGCATTTCCCTTGCTCTTCTTCAGCTCATCTGCTTGTGCAATAACAAAGCTAAATCCGGGAATACCTTCGATGCACTTATTGGACGATGATACTAAAAAACTGATATTCAGATTTTTTACATCAATTTGGTAAGCGCCAAAAGTGCTCATGGCATCTACAATAAATACTTTGTTATACTGTTTGGCCAGTGCTCCCAAAGGTTCCAGGGGATTGAGCAATCCGGTGGTTGTTTCTCCATGGATTACCGAAATATGAGTTATTTGGGGGTGGGAGAGCAGGGCTTGTTCAATTTCCGCAAGATCGTAGAGGCTGTTTTCGGGATAGCTTATTTCCACAAGTTCGATACCGTGAATGCCAGCCATCTGACTTATTCTGCGTCCATAAGCCCCATTGACGATATTGAGTATAACTCCATCGGCGGGTATAACGGATGAAATGGTTGATTCCACACCAAAGGTTCCGCTTCCCTGAACAATAATGGTTTCGTATTCGGGCGATTGAACATGGGCCAGCTCCAGGAGCTCGTTTCTGATTTCCTGAACCAGTTGAATAAAAGTATAATCTCTCGACCCCAAATCGAAAAGTGTTGCTTTTTTTACCTCGCTGGCGGTGGTAAGCGGACCGGGTGTAAAGAGAATTTGTTTTGAATTTAATGGATCTGCAAGACTCATAACTATATTGATATTTAAATGTTTAGTACTTTTTACCAGATAATCTGGATTTTTCTACATGATTTTTATTGCGAAAATAGACAATTGAAGCAAGCATAAGAAGGCTTCCGGTAATGGCCAAGCCGAAGGACGATTGGGTTAAAAACTGGAACCAGCTCAGTTCTTTATTGCTAAAATTCTTGAAAATTAAAATTCCTACACTCCCCAGATATCCAAAAGAATCGGCAATATAAATCAGAAAACCCGCATTGGCCACAGTTCCAAATGCGGCAATCATACGATCGAAGAGCAGGCTGTTGAAAGGCAGATAGCCCAGATAGGTTCCAAGTCCCAGCAAAATCATCCAGGCCAGGGGGTTGATTAGCCCCATCTCGAGCAGCAAAGTTCCAACTCCAATAATAAGGAACCCGGTCAAAATGAAATATTGATTAACCATAAGGGCTTTGAAGTTGCTTTTTATCAGCATTAAACCCGCCATAGCCGAGAGAACCACAAAGGCTATGGGCAACTCGCTCCAGGTAAAAATCATGGAGTTGTTGGCATATCCAATACTGCTCCATATTTCGGCGGCAAAGCTGTCGCGCAGGTCGCGATAAACGGTGAGAAGGATATAGGCGCCTGTTAACAAGACTATTCCGGGGGCAAATTTTTTGAAAAGTGCAAGGCGCTGAGCTCCGTTCATGGGCTCTCGTTTTACCCGTGAACTTACATCGGCAGCTGTTGGATTGGGCGATTTATCGAGCAACCACATAAAAACAATGAGCGGGATATAAAAAACGAGTCCGGTAACCCACGGCATTTGAAATTCGGATAAACCGAAGCTGGACATAAATATCTTTCCAACACTTTTCACAAAGCCCGATGAAACAATGAAACTGATGCTTAAAACTGTCCCCAGAATTTCGGTGTTACGGCGTCCTTCGAGATAGGCAAAAACCAATCCCCAAATCATTCCCAAGGGCAAGCCATTGAAAAACAAGAAGATGAAATTGTATGGATAAGGTGTCAAGCCAAACCCCAAAAGCGATAATTCGGCCATTCCGGTGAGAATAATCACGGCTTTCAACCGTGCCGACCGTCCCATCTCTGAAATCACCTTGATGCCAATAAACTTGGAAATGGCATAGCCCAGAACCTGCGAAATAATGATTAAGGCTTTAAAATCGATACCAAGAAATGACAGACCTTCGAATTCGGCGGCGGTAAAAGGTTTTCGCAAACCATACATGCAGGCATAGGTAAAAAATGCCATTAAACTCATGTACACGGTTTGGATAACCATATTTTTATTCGACAACCAATCAGTTAAGCGATGATTGTTACCTGAGTTTTTCTTCATAGCGGGGAAGATGAGAATAGCAATTTCAGTTTCGGATTATAGGGTTACAGGAAAGTCTGTAAGTCTTGTTATTACTCAGATTTTCTCCATTCATCCTGTTCTTTACTTTCGCGTATCATATCGGGCACATGGTCTATTCCGGGGCTTTGTTTGAGCTGTTCCCAGTCAAATTTTTCGTCGAATGGGTCAAGGGCTTTTTGGGGGTCGAATATTTTTGCGTTCACCGGAACAGCCAGATAGGGAGTAAAATCAGGGGTTTCTGTAAACATGTCGGCAAAGTCGGTGGAGGTGGCATCAAACTGATTCAGATAGGGGATTCCCAACACATTCCAGAAAGTCTTGAAAATACTTCCGAAGCTGTAATGGCCATGGCTTACATAATTTTTCTTAGCGTAGGGTGAAATCACTATAAGAATACTTCGGTGAGCATCCACATGGTCCACACCGTTTTGAGCATCGTCTTCGGTAATTACAATCATCATATTTTTCCAGTAGGGGGTATGTGATAAGTATTCCACAATGCGACCCACAGCCAGGTCATTATCAGCCATATAGCTCTCTTTGAACGGATATCCGGCTTCGGGTCTCTCGCCAGCGCCGTGATCGTTGGGCAGGATTACGGTAAGCATCGATGGCATGGGATCTTTTCCATTCCCCCATTTTTCTTCAAATTCCTGTTTAAATACATCCACTCTGAATTGGTCGGGGATGGCCATATTGTAGGTAGGGTATTGATAGGATGTTCTGCTAAAAAGGGGTGTGGGCATGGGATAATTGGCTATATGCTTGATTCCCCCATATTTGTAATGATCCTGATAATCGCCGGGCTCGAACATCACTCCAAAACCAAAATTATAATATTCGATTTTGTGGCGAAACATATGATCCCACATGCTGCCGGCTTCGTTATAGTCTTCGGGATAAATGGCACCAGCAGCTCCTGTGAATCCCAGATTTCCGGGAGCGTTGGAATTCTCTTTGTACTCACGATTTCCGCCATAATTGGCTGGGGTTGTGGCTTCTACCCATTCGTTGGGATAGGTATTGGCAAGCCATCGGTGACCATCGGCAGAAACATCGCTGTCCACATAAAAATTATCGCTGATGGAAAATTCTGCGGCCAATTTCAGGTGATTGGGCATTACGGTGGCATTATCCACCCCTTTAATTTTTATTTTATTGGTGAAACTGGCATTATAGCCATAACGGGCAAGGGTAGAGTCGCCTTTTCCATTTTTTACCTGACCAAAAACTTCGTCGTAGGTTCTGTTTTCTTTCGAGATAAATACAATGTGTTTAATGGGGGAATTGTTTGCACCACCGAACAGCGGAATGGGATTGTTTTTTCTCCAATCATGAACTGATGATTCTGCAGTTTCTATCTTGTAGTTATTCGAAATCACCTGTTTGGAATAAGCCGCCAATTGAGCATCCGTTGGAATTTCTATTAGCTGAATGGTGCCAAACATTAAACTGCCAATATAGCTTCCGGCTTTTCTGATGTCGAAACTGCTGCCTCCATTGGGCCCGCTGCCAAAGCCTTTGGCATTGGAAACCACTAAGTTCTTTCCATCGGGGGTCACTTTTATCCTGGCAGGAAACCAGCCTGTGGGAATATGGCCTTTTACTGTAAGAGTAGCCACATCAATTACACCAATGGCATTAATTCCCGATTCGGCCACAAAAACTGTTTTCTCGTCGGGCGAAACTGCCAAACCAAAAGGAATGATTCCGCGCAAATGTTTAACCTTTTCTTCGGGGTTGAGTCGGATATGGGTGATTATTTGCTGTGTTTTGTGGTTTAAAACCGTAATATTATCGTTGGTTCCGTTGCTTATAAAAACATAATCGCCCGCCGATACTATGGAGTTTGGACTCGAACCACCCACTGCCGGAATGCCTTCGACCATTTGTCCCACCATGTTCCCTGTCTTAATTTTTGAAAGGATTTTAAGTTTTTGGGAGTCAGCCACATCAATGGCCCAAACCGAAAAAGATTCATCGGAATTTACAGGACCTAATCCGGGAATATGGAGCGTATCGTTTTTAATTCCCTTTTCGGCTTCGGGTGTATTGTAGGCAAAACCTGGTTTATCGAGCACGGTGCGCTCCCATTTTCCATCTTTCAGTTTTTTGGCATAACCATACTGAAACATACCCACATTGGCCACATAAACAGTTTTTTCGTCCTGGCTCAAATGAATGCCAAAGGGATAGCGGCCTACGGGGATAAAGGTTTCCAATTTCTTTTTCTCTAAGTTTATCACGATCATTCTAAATCCTATCTGATCCACAGCATACAAATATTTTCCATTGCTGCTCAAAACCATATCGCCAATATAGCCATGCGAATAGTCGCCTCTTTCGTCGTTGGAGCTGCAATCAATTTCATTTTCGGGCTCTCCGGTGAGTAAGTCGAAAACATATATTTTATTGGCTTGTCCGCCAGCCACATAAACCCATTTATTATCGGGGGAGATAGCCAGACCCATAAATACCGATTCCAAAATGCCCTTATCGCCCGCAGGTGATGGGGGAATTTGCTGAATTTCGGGATTTTCTGAGTGAATATTTCGAACTATGGTGATGGAGATGGGGTTGGTGCCCGAATTGGCGGTTACTGCAATTTGACCATCATGACTTATAGCCAACCCATAGGGATGGGGAGCCACCAGAAAGCTTTTTCCGGCAGGGGTTAAAAGGCGCCCATTGGGAATGATGGCAGTATCGTTTTTAAGTAGCCCCGCATATCGGTTTCCGGCAGGTGCCGATATAATAAAGTCGTTTTTTTGTGCCTGGAGATGGTGAAACGCAAGCAGAAAAATGGTTGCAAAAAAAAGTCGGAAAATATTCATGATGAATGAGTTAAAAACAGATAAAATTAAATATTTTTTATGAAAACAGGTACTGATTATTGATTGGTGAAAATATCGCCCTCTTATTAATTGATTATTAAAACTCTGTTATTAATCATCAATTCGGGGTTTATTTTTTAGCCAGCGTCAACCACTTGATTTCCCGCTTCGGGCCTTACTGCATTTCCTGAGATGTACGGCGTGAAAAGGGTCGAAATGTAGTGGGATTTTTTTAGTGGCAGACAGAAAGGCCATTCCCATTCCATTGTCTAAAGCTATGTCAGCACCATGCAGTCGGCAAAAAGTGTTTCAGCAGTTGTTTTTTTCCTGATGTGGCCGCCAATTAAAACTAAAAAATTCTATAATTAGAAATTTTCGTAAATTTGAAATAAAAAAATGATAGTTGAAATTCAAAATAATGAAATATTGGTCAGGGTCAAAATAGGTACCAGGGCTTCCCAAATTCAATCAATCTTCGACTATCTCAAGGCTAAAGAACTAACTTCGAAATCGACTGCGAATGAGCAAGATATTGATGATTTAGTCAATGAAGCAAAGAAAGGACGCTGGGATAAAATTAAAAAACAAATAGGCCTGAATGACTAAAATTGTAATTGATTCTAATATTGTATTTAGTGCTTTGTTATCGATCATGTTATAGCGAAAGTGCGTAACCAAATAGACAGACAAAAAATGAACAGATATCTAATTTCGGACATACCGTGTTTGCCATTCTTCGCAAAAGCAAAAGAGAAGCAACGCCTCACACAAGTCAAAGCAAGTTGCTTCACATTTGATTTTGACCAAACTCACCAAGACCGCATCACACAACCGACATTACATTTGTGATATGGAGAATTTTGATAGAATACTTGAAATATTTGCGGACAGCTTTAACCAATTTTTCCCTGAAAAGGAAGATGCAAAGATTCTGTTTTCTCTATTCATCAAAAACAAACAGCATCCCGACAAAATAGTTTTCCCTGAATCCGAAGTTGCGGAACTCATACGCAAACATTACAAAGAGGACAATGAAACCGAAAAAGAGCAACGCAAAAAATTCTTTGACAGATTGCAAAGGTTGTTGCGAAGCAACTTTCTTGAGCGAGCAGAGGAAAGACAACACTTTTTATTAAGTGATTACTCAAACCAACTTTGTGTTTTGTTTTTTAAGAAGATAGAACCGCTTCTTAATCCGTCGGAGATTGAAAGAACGCTTGGAGATGTTTTACTCACCTTGCGAAAAAACAGCAGCGACATTGAAGATTTTGAACATTGGTTTGAACAGGACTTTAAAGGCAAACTAAAATCAGAGCTTTCTAATCAAACCAACGCTTTAGAATTTCAGATAAAGAACTTGAAAGACGATTTGAGTGAGAGAAGCAAGTTAATGGAACTTTTGGAATTCTCTCAATACATCACAAATCAAATGGATATTGTAATTGAGAACCGAAAAAAACTTTCTCTTGCTTTCAATGGCTTAGATTCAATTTCAGATACACTTTCAGATTGCGACTTAAACAAAAAAAGCGACTTTGACTTTCTACAAAAGAAAGGAATCCTGAATGACATGCTAAATATTTACCGCCACAAACTTGATAAGACAGGAGAAGAAATTTCAAAGATTAAGGGAATAGCAAGCAATATATTTGACATCATTGATAAAAAACCTTTCTACCGAAAGTTCGAAACTTTCTTTTTTACAGTTCTTGAAAATGCTACAAGCAAAATCACAACACGAAAAGACAAAGAGCAAATTTTGTTTTTTGTTCCCGACATTACACTTCCCGAATTTGTCAATGACATTGAAGTAGTAAAAGATTTGCCTTCTGATTTTTTATTCCCTGACTTTTATGAGAACTTTAGCGAATCAAAAAATCAGAAAGTTGAAACGACTGAAAGAGACCAAAACAAAATCAATGATGCAGTTAATAAGAGCAGACTCAGAAAACATCAAGCACAGAGAATTGAATATTGGCTTGGCAATTTGAAAGAACAGTTAAACAAAAAAGAGGAACTTAATTACGCTGACTTTTATCTCGAAATGTTAAATCAAGAACAAGACCTTGAAATTGCCATCAAGGGCACGGAACATATTTTAAAAACATTGAGGAAAGAAAAATTCACACTTGAATCCACTAGTGAGTTTTCATTCTTTCCAAATCAACCAAATAATGCAATATGGAACATACGAATCAAGAAACATTCTTAAACCTTAGTACATACAATTTTGAACGCTTTGCAGAAGCAGATAATCTTTTGCGTTCAGGTATGCACATTCAAAATCATAAATCACAGAGAAAGATTTTTGAATTTATTGAGGACAACATTGAGCCACTAAAAACATTTTATGAGAGATTATACAAAGCAAAATTAAGTGAGCAACCTACGGTTGATAACAAATATTACTATTTGGACGGAACAGAATCACAAAACAAAATTTTGAACAAAGTGAAATTAGACCAAGAGGCTTCATTGTTTGCAATTTTCCTTTACTGGTTGCACAAAGTAGAAAAGCAATTCAGTTTCAATCTCACAAAAACGGAACTAGTTGAAATACTAAATTCAAATCACAGAATCAAACAGCCAATTCAAAAAATATTTTTCGGAACGGATAAAGAAGATACGCTTTCAGTTCAGAAAACATTAGAGAATTGGGTTGGCACTAGTTTAAAACAATTGGTTAAGTTAGGTTGGGTTTATTTTCCAGAAGATGATGAAAAGTTTGAAATGCTTCCAGCATTTCAAAGAATAGAAATCATTTACCGAGATTTGATTTACAATATTGACAGCATTAAAACATCTTATGATTTTCAAAACTAATGAGAGAAGTAGGCAAAAAATATCCGAGAATATATTCAATTCATACTGTTGGGATAAGGAATCACAACAATGCTGATTACTTAATCCATCCTTTACGAACTGACTTTACAGGCGAAAGCTCAACTGGGAAGTCTTTGGTAGGTGCAGACCTTCCACAGCTTATTCTGACAGCAGGATTGTTTTATAAATCAGCTACACCAACCAAAGGTGGTGTTCCTAGAGAATACAACACCATGCCAATCGCCAATTTAAGTTTTGCTTATGCGTTTATGAATATTGAAGTTTCAGAACATGAGTTTATTGTAATTGGAGTTCAGATAAAGAGTAGCAGAAAAATACTTATCCCATTCATTATCCAAGGAGAAAAATATTTGGGGTATGACAAGAACCAAACTTTCACATTTAACCCCTTGAAGCAAATTATCCGCTTCAAAGATTTTCTCATTACTGAAAAGGAAATGCCGACATTGGAAAATTTGCAAGACCATCTTGACAACAAGAATTATTTTCTGAAAAGGTTTTACCAAAATGAAAAGGAGTATCACAAACTACTTTTTGACAATGAAATTCTTCACCTTGATTTAAGCGAAGACACCAAACTTCAAAGGCAGTTTGCAAATACATTGCAATCACTTTCGAGAGGCGAAGACATTGAAACATCGGGAACAAAATTCAAGAAGTTTCTTTTTCATTACGATAACAAAGTATTAGATAATTTTAATAAGGCATCGGAAGAAATACAACAAGCTCACAGGAACTTTCAAAGCAACACAGAAAAGCATTTTACATTTACAGACAAGAAAGAGAACTTGAAGAAGTTGCTTGAATTTAAGAAGCTAAAGGAGGAAGCGTTTGAAATAAGATTGAAATGTGAAACTGCAAACAGCTTTCAAAAAGTAAAAGAACAAAAAGCAAAATTGGGAGAAGTCCGCAAGTCATATTTCCAAACCGAACTTGAAATACTTGCAGCCAAGGAAAAGAAAATTCAAATAGAAATTCAAACTCACGAATCTGATATAAAAACAAAGAGAGCTGATAGAACTATGCACAGCATCGAATTCAGCAACGCCAAAAGCTCTTTTGATGATTATGATAAAGAGTTCAGAAGTTTGAACGATGCTTTACCTGCCTTAGAAGAAGAAACCAATAAACTCAAATCTCAATACGAAAAAATTCAACAAGTGGAAGACTGGGTTAAGACCTATTCTTCCGTTCCAAATGCAAGAGCAAGTTTTGAAACTCAACTTGAAATAAATATCAGTAGCCAAAAACTAACCGAACTCAATGATTTTTTGAAATCCCAAAAACTAAAAACAGAGTTTGAAGAATCGGAATACTCTAAATCAATTTATGATGCAACTGAGTTTTATCTAGAAAAGAAAAACACGCTCACAAAACAGATTGAAGGAATAAAAAAGTTGATAAGCATAATAAGTCTTCAAGAGCCAGATTCATTTGCAGGTTGGGCAGTCAACAGCAAGATAAAGCTAAGCGAACTGCAAGAGGCAGTTCTGTTTCATTTTGCTGAAACGCCAACTAAGGAGATTGGTGATGCCAAAATTTATATTCCAGAACCGAAAGAGTTCATTGAATCGCTTGGTAAGTCAAAAGAAACACAGAAAGATTTTGTTCTTAACCTTTCAGGAGTTCATTACTATATTGCTAAAAGAGCAAATTATATTTTCAATAATCCTGATAAACTTCAACATGAGATAAATAATATTGGTAAGGACTATCAAAAGAAAATTAACGAGTTACAAGCACAGCTAGACAAAATTGAAAATCTTCAAAAGGAGTTAATCCAATCTTTCAAATATTCTGAAGAACATTTGATGGCATATCAAAACAGAGAAACAAATCAAGCATACAAACAAGACGAATCTTTCTTGAAGTTTACTCTAACATTATTTGAAGAAGCCGCTTCGATTTATCAGGCAGACATAAAGAAAAAGGAAGAGCAAAAAGTGAAAACACTTTTTGAAACAAAGAATAAGGAGTATGCAGAAAAATTAGGCATGAAGATAAACAGCGAAAACAAGAAGAATGAATTTTTAATCGCAAAAAAATTAGCCGAAGGGAAAGTTATTACTCTTACAAAGGCAATTGAAGAATCAGAAGGCAAAATAAAATCACTTACAAATATTGACCTTGTTGACCTTGACACAAAATTCATTGAATGGAAATCTGATATTGAAAATCCGTTCAAAGAAAATCAAGACAAACTGTTTCAGAAATACAAGGCGGCACTAAAAGAGTCAAACGATTCAAAGGCTTTGGATAATTTGCTTCTTCAACTTGCGGGTACAAGTGGGGGACTTAAAAACGAAATTGGTTCAGTTAAGAAATGGATTCCAGTTTTGCAAGCTTCATTTGACAACAAAGAGTTAGAGTATAAAAAGCATTTCAAAAAGCAGTATGACAAAGACGAATTGATTCAGAAATTTTCTGATGAGGATTTGGCAACTTCAAAGAGAACCGAGTTGGAGACAGAAAGAGATTACAAGAATAAATACGAAGCAATCGTTCAGCATTTCCCAACTGAGTTAAGAGATAATCCAGTAATGCAACAGCATGAATATCATTTCAACGAATTGCTTTATCAACTTATTCCGCAACAACTAATCACAAATAAGGATAAGCCCGAAGAATCTTTGTTGAATGACATTGAAAATATTTTAGCTGACTTGAATCAAAAAATTCAAGTGTTGAATGAAGAAGAAACAAGAAAGATTCATTCTACAATTCACTCTCTGAAGGAAATAGTTGAAAAGCATCTTGGCGATTTGGAGAAGATTCAAACACACTTCAAAGAATTTAAGTTGGCAAACCATCACAGCGTTTCGTTGGAGTTTGGAGCTGCTGACGATTTTGATTTAAAATGGATTAGAAAATTCAAAGAGGACTCACAAGAAGCAAGTTTCTTGACTTCATTTGGTTTTAAGACTAACGAAAGTGCCCACACAATTTTGGAGAGAATTTTTAAACAGTATTGCCCAACAGTTAAAGATCCGAAAGCACAGGAGATTTTAGACCCGTTTAATTATTATGATGCAAAAGCAAAACTTATTGATAGCACAGGAACACACAAAGCTGCAACAGGAGGAACAGGTTACGGCTTGCTTGCGTTGATTGGAATTGCAAAACTTTCAGTTGTTGAAGGAAAGAAAAATATCAAAGATATTAAGAAGGGAATCAGAATT
Organism: uncultured Draconibacterium sp.; assembly: GCA_964293475.1. Lineage (GTDB taxonomy): Bacteria > Bacteroidota > Bacteroidia > Bacteroidales > UBA12170 > UBA12170. Next base: position 22,306 of record CAXYYJ010000016.1, on the reverse strand, counting down.
TTGCCAGTGGATGAAGTTGCAGGTTTAGGAGGAAACTTTGAAATGCTTTACGAGTTAGCCCAGATACTTGACTATCAAATTTTCACAATGACTATTTCTGCAAACGATTTGAACTTTCAAGATGGTAAGCAGATTTACTATGAATTTATTGGTAGTGCTAATCCTGAAAAACCTTATCTCAATGAAGGAGTACATGCTTGTTTCTCAAAATTCAATGCAACCTTTGATATTGAAAATTATTTTTCAGATAAAATATTTCGTTTGCCTAATGTAGTTACCGATGCTGTATAGAGACACTCCATATAAGGTAGTTCAATATTTGGCGAAACTTTCAAACGAAAAAGTTTTGCCTATTGCTTATAATGATGAAAACTACATTCGTCATTTGATAGAAAGAAAAGCAATTCAGTCAAACGGGAAACAATTAAGCGTCACAAGAAAGTTTGAAGAAAATTTCTCGGAGGAAATTGAAAATGCTTTCAGCAAGTGCAGTTCTTTTATAATGAAATATGATTTGACTTATTTAGAGAATCACTACTCTATTGATGAAATTGAAGCATTGATTAAAATTGAAACTGACAAATCAAAAATCATTGAACAAGAAATTGCGTTTCAGAACATCTTGACTTTATATTTTGGAAGTTCAAAACACAAGACAGTTCAAAGCAATCTTTCAAAGGCAATCAAAACAATTTTGGAAATTGAACTCTTCCCTGAAGAAATTAAAGACCAGCAATTCATTTCTATACTTTATCCGAAAACGAAAACACGATTCATTATACTTTGTGAGAATAAAAATAGATTGATAACTCAAAGACATGAATTCATTGAATATTGGTATGCAGGAGGAAAGAACATAAAGCAATTTGAATTTATTCCCAAACCGCAGCATCCAATATTTTATTTATGCGACTGGGACTTTGAAGGTTTAAATATTTACATTGATATCAAGAGGAAATATTTTCCAACTCTTAATGCTTTCGTTCCGACAAACCCTGAATCTTTAATGATTGAACAAAGCAAAGTGAAAGACCACAAAAGCAAATGGAGCAGCGACAGATTTTTAGTTCACTTGAATAAAACAGAAAGAGATATTGCGGAAACTCTTATAAAAAATAAAGCGATAATCGTTGAGCAAAAAATATTAATAACGCCAGAAGATTTGCTTAACAATGCAATCAACTGACATTGCAATGAACGCCAACGCAATTGCAAACACATTTTATTTTTTCTCAACCCACAATGACAACGCTGAAAAAATAACAAGAGCTTACAAGCCAACGCATCCGTCGGAGCAGACATTTGTGCAACTTTGATACGACACAACTATGGACGGACAGAAGCCCCAACAGATTACAAGGGATTAAAAGAAATGGCGGGTTTTGTACTTAAATAAGCCGTAGTGCTTTCAACAAACTTTTGTGGTAGGTTTACAGTTCCTGCTTCTAAACCGCAACTTCTTTAACCCCCGAACCGTTGAACATTAATAGCCGAATTGGGCAAATATTGATTAATGGAAGTAATTATTACGAATTTTACTCCCCAGAATACCTAAGGCAGGAAATCATTGAACATCAGGGAAAAATAAAAGCGGGATCAACCACTTGATTTCCCGCTTCGGGCTTCGCCGCATCGTTTCAAATGATCGGGGTGAAAAGGATCGAAGTCGCCAAAACGGTGGGGATTGAAGGTGGAGAAATCGAAGGGATTTGGTTTTTCGGCAGCCAATTGAGCCATGCCAAGTCCAATGCCGCCACATAGTGTGATGCCTGCTCCCACACAACCTGTCGCTAAAAATAATCCTTCAATCTGATTCACAGCACCCAGAATGGGCCTGCTGTCGGGGGTATAGCCCGAAAATCCGGCTACATAGTTTTTTATGCCCAGATTTTCGAAGTTGGGGAAAAAGGGCAGTAGTTTCTCAAAACCATTTTCCAAATCTGTCCAGCCAGAATCGTGAGAGAAAGGATAGCCGTACAAGTCAGAAGGCAGTTGGCGGGCATCGGCCACCATCGATGGCGATTCGCGGAGCCCAAAAAGCAATCCGCCACTTTGCGGGCGACCATAAAAATTGGCTTCCGGAATAATTACGGTGGGCATCTGGGCTGGAAAAAGTTGTGGTTGGGGCTCCGTAATCCAGTATTGGCTTCGCACAGGAGACATGGGCAAAGCAATTTGGAGTTGGTCGTAAATTTGTGGAGCCCATACGCCACTTGCCAAAATCACACGGTCGGCAAAAATGGTTCCGGCAGTTGTTTTTAACCCGGTGACACTGCCATCGGCCACTAATAATTGCTCAAACTTCTCGTTCTTCCGAAATTTTACCCCCAGAATTTTTGCGGCTTTGGCAAATGACTGGCAAAGCACATATGGCTCGGTGAAAGCTTCGTCATGAACTAAAATGCGTTTTTGGGTGTTGTTGGCGCGAAGCCAGGGCACCATTTTTTCGGCTTCTGAAAACGAAACCTGCTCATAGCTGATGCCAAAGTACGATGCCAGAAGAAGCATTTTGTCTAATAGAGCGGCTTGTTTATCGCCGCTGGCCAAATGTAACGCCCCATTTAATTTCATTGGAACAAGGTCTCCGGTAATGGCTTCCAGCTCTTCTATCACTCTGAAAGTTTCCAGCGCCAGGGGAATGGTGGTTGGGTCGGAACGAAAACGAGAAAGCAACGCAGCAGCAAGAGGCGTATTCCCACTGCAAATCTCGTTTTGGTCAATCACGGTGACTTGTTGTTGTGGGAAATTTCGCTTGTAATAGTAGGCAATGGAGGCTCCAAAAATGCCCGCCCCCACAATAACCAAATCGGTTTTTATATTTTCCATAGGATGAATATAGCATCGGTTTTCAAAAATAAATAAAAAAACTGCCAGCAAATCACTGGCAGTTTTCCCTTATCAACTCATCGAAATAGTATAGAAGCTGGTATCAGCCACCTATTTCGAGTAGTATTATTTTAATAACCACATTTTGGTGTTGATGTCGTCCGACTCCGAACCAAACTGGCTTTGCAGTGCTTTCAGATAGTTGTCACTGTTGGTAGTTCTTTCTGAGCTGGGATATTGCCAGCGGATAGCAATACGACCGCTGTTGGCTGTTCCAGGTCCGGTAAGGAACTCAGGAATGCCTGTTCTGCGGTAATTGTAATAAGCTTCCCAACCTGAATTCTGGAAGAAACCTAAGTATTTCTGAGTGATGATTTGCTCCAGACCATCGCTGTTATTTCCTTTATAATGAACGGATTCCTGAGCATAATAATCAGCCCAAATAGCATCGGTATCAGCACCGTGGAAAGTCATAGATGCCTGAATACCATTAACATATTGAGCTTCGGCATCGCCGCCAATCCAGCCCCTGTTGATGGCTTCGGCAATATTGAAACACTGCTCAATATAACCAATCTGAATGGTAGGTTCGCCGGTGTAGCTTCCGTAGTATTTGTCTTTGCTAATGGCCGAATACAAACCCAAGAGCATGTTCGACGACATATCATCCAAACTCTCGCCCGAACTTGCACCCACATAGGCTTCGAAATCAGATGCTGTTAATCCGGCAGCCAATTGTGCCTCAGCAGGCTCTGCCACAATAAATGTTCTGGGGTCGCGGAGTTCAACCAATTTATTGAGGTAGGTGGCCGACATATTGTTACGGGTAGCAGTGAAACCATAGTTATCGGGGTTCAACGGGTATTTTTCGTTTCCACTGTTGAAAGTATAAACCAAATTATCATCCAAAGAGCTCATCAAAGGATATTTGGATGGGTTTCCGATGGTTTGGGCAAATATTGATTTGGCATCAATCTCGCTTTTTTCGCTCAAAGTAATGAGAACGCGGAGTTTATAGGCATTCACCACTTTTTGCCATTGCGAAAGATCGTTGTTGAGCATAAAATCGCCGCTTAACGAGTTGTCGTTGTTGTTGATGAGTTCCTGCAAATCGTTGTTAGCTTCATCCAGCCAAGTTAGTGACTGTTCAAAAACTTCTTTTTGTGTGGAGTAGGAAGGAGTGAAATTATCGAGTCCGGCCAAAGCTTCTGTAAGTGGAACATCGCCCAAACGCATGGTCATATCCACATAGAAATAGGCTTTAAAGAACTTGCCCAGGGCAGAGTAGGGGTTGTTTTCGGCCAAACCTTGTCTGCTGGCTTCGCTAATCATTTGTTTCACGTTGTTGAGCTCGGTGAAATTGAAATCGGTGGTTGTCCAGTCGTATTCCTGATCGTCGTAATAGGCATAGTTGCTGCACCAAAACTGATTCCAGCGTTGAACATCGTCCCAGGGTCGGTAGGTCATATCGTCGAGTAATCCGGTGAGAATGAGCGAAGGAGGTACCTCGCCGGGTTTATTGGGATTCTTTTCGTATTCTTCAAATTTATCACATCCCACAAAGAGAAACGTGAATAAAATGATGATTCCTAATATCTTTTTCATTTTTATAATGTTTTAAAATTTATTTTTCCTTTGAATTAAAATGTGATATTGATATTAAAACCGAATTTGTTCATGGTGGGGGTTTGAAGCCCTGAATAGGCATTGTTTCCGGTATATTGTTCCACATCAATATCTTTTTTCTCGGCAAAATACAGCAGGTTACGACCTACGAGCGAAATGCTGGCTTGTTCCATAAAGGTTTTTTTCAACAGTCGTTTGGAAAAATTGTAGGTAATCACCACTTCGCGAAGCTTCACAAAAGTACGACTCATGGCTGTGGAGTTGTCGGTTCCATAATAGCGGCTGATATAATCCTGAACAAAGGTAGCTGTGGTATTAGGAGCAAATTGCAAATCGCCGTAGTTGGTGATGTTTCCATCAGTGTCGAATTCTATGGTAGCGCCATTGCTAACAACTACTCCATCGCCCACATACGATTTCACGCCAAGGTAATCCTGGTAACGGGCTTCGCCCATTTCGCCTTCAATAGTTGCAATATGACGTCCGCCCTGATAGGTTTTTTTCTCTACATAATCGAGAATGGTTCCGCCAAATCTTCCGTCGAATTGGAAAGAGAAGCTAAACGCTTTGTAGGATAATGTGTTTCTGATACCACCAGCCCAATCGGAGTTGGCATAACCCAGAAAACGTGCGGTGGGATAACGAATGGGGCGACCGCTTGCATCGTTAATCAGCTGACCATCATTGGTTCTTAAAAAGTCGGTACCATAGATTTTGTCCATTCTGTCACCCACTTTCAGGTAGATATTGTAAACATCAACGCCAGGGTAAATCTCTTTTAAGTATTGTTGCGAGGTGCTGTAGTTGGCTGTAATTTCCCATTTAAAACCGTCGGCATTCCAAACCGGACGGCCTGTTGCCTGAATTTCAATCCCTTTTCTTTGAACTTTAATACCGTTCACAAGTGCATAGTTAAATCCGGAAGCTGATGAAATGGGTAAAGCAAAAATCTTGGGACCATCGATGGACGAGTAGTAAGTGAATTCCAGACCCAATCTGTTTTCGAACATACCAATGTCGGTACCAGCTTCCCATGAGGAGCTGAAACTTGGCTCAATGGCATCGTTGGAAATAGTTCCGGTGTAGTCGGCAGCTGCCAAACCCTGGGTAAGATTGATGGAATATGCAGAGCTGTTAATATAGGAAGGGCCATCGTATGGAGAGTAATAATCGCCTCCGTAATCAAGAATGTCGAAGCCTAAAGCACTGTAAGTAGGGCCAATGGAGGCTGAAGTTAAAGCGCTACCCACATTGGCATAAGAACCCCTGATTTTCCAAAGATTTACTTTAGGAATGGTGAAAAGGTGAGAAAGCTCCAAACTTGCAGAAACACTGGGATAGAAATAAACATTGTTTTTGGAAGGTAAGGTGGAGTTTTTATCCCAACGACCTGTTACAGAAATTGTTGCAAACTCGTCGTAGGTGAAGTCGGCCATGGCGTAGCCCGAAAGCACCATCATGGGAGCATAGAAATTGTAGCTTTTTACCGGATTCTTGGAGTTGCTCAGGTTATACCAGCCCGGAACGTTCAAATAGTCGGTGGTGGCATAGCTGCTGCGGAACGAATAGGCTCTCAGGTTACCTCCCACCGATGCCTGTACGCTGAGTTTTGGCAGGATATAGTTGTCGTAGGAAAGCAACAGATCGGTATTGTTTTCGAATAAATTACGTTTGTCTTCGCGGTAGTCGCCCAAACCAGCTTCTCTGCCGTAAGGGTGAGCCGAAAATGGTAGTTTTTCAGTTCTTAACAGGTCGTAGGAGGTTATAGCATCTCTCACCAACAGGTTGAAATGTTCGAGGAAACTATAATTGAGCGATACATAACCATTGATATCGGTTTTATAATGACCTCTCAACCACTCGTACGACATAAAATATGGGTTGTGATAGCGTTGATATTCAGCATATTTCGATTGAACGCCTTCTTTACCAGGTTGCCAGTAATCGCGCATATCGTCAATATCCCAGTCGGCACCACCCCAGGCAATCATATTGTAAATGATACTGTTGGGGCCGTAATTTACATCGGGCACATTGGGGGTATACTGCTTACTGTAAGAGAAATTAGCATCTATTCTCACATTTTTATTGAAGTTATAACCACCAGTGATGGCGAAATTGGAAACATTGAGTTGGGTGTTTGGCACAATACCTTTTTGGTAGGTATGTGACGATGAAAAACGCAAATCGTATTTCTCTCCGCTCGAAGTGGCCGAAAGACTGTTGGTTGTTAGCAAACCAGGTTCCAGGAAACGCTTTAAATTGTCTTTACCACGGGCAGTCCAGGGGGTTGGAATGCGTTCGCCGGTTACAGGGTCAATGGGGCTGTCGTATTGTGGAATCAGCTGGCCTTCGAATTTTGGACCCCAGATGTCGTAGTCGGCATCGTTGGTACCTCCACCACGACCATCCACAAAAGCATATTTTCCGTGGTCACCAGGTCCGTACTCATCCTGAACTTCGGGAATGGCAATAAATCCGGTTTCGAACATGGTGCTGGAGTTAAAGTCTACCTGAAAGCCTTTTTGTCCGGTGGTTCCTTTTTTAGTGATAATCTGGATGGCACCATTCTGACCGCGCGAACCATAAAGAGCTGCTGCGTTGGGGCCTTTCAGAATCACGTAGCTTTCAATGTCGTCGGGGTTTATATTCCAGGTGTCGCTTTGAACAGGAACTCCATCCACAACAATCAGCGGAGTAACACCACGAAGCAATACCGAAGGAGCACCCAGCAACTCGGGAGAGCTACCCACTACCAAACCTGCCACCTTACCGGTGAGGGTGTTGAAAGCATTGGGTTCCCTGGCTTTGGTCAGGTCGCTGCCTTTCACTTCGCTGATGGAGTATCCAATGGTGTTTTTCGATTTCTCGATACCAAGAGCTGTTACAACCACGCCTTCGAGCTCGTTTACCGATTCGGCAAGTCTAATGTCGAGGGTAGTTTGATTTTCGATAACCAGTTCCTGTGATACAAAACCCACAAAGGTTATCAATAGGGTGTCGCCTTTTTCGACTTGCAGCTCAAAGCGGCCGTCGCTATTGGCAATAGTTCCGGAATTGGTGCCCTTTAATAAAACGGAAGCACCAGGAAGTTTCTCTCCATTTGTGGTGCTTACCGAGCCTTCAATGCCTTTTTTTTGGGCAAAACCGGCTAAAGTAAACACAATGAAGAGCATCAACAATGTGTAAAATTTTTGATTTGACATAATGAATGGTTTTTAAAACTTTAAATAAATTCAAGCTGTATAGATGATATCGCAGCGGATATTTCTTTTGGTAGGGGGAATTATTATTTAGTAAACAAGCTGAACCCTGTTCACAAAAAGATCGATTCTAAAATCGGTGGAATTGTCTTTTTCCAGCTCTTGCTCAAAGGCTTCGGTGTCAGATGCCAGCATATTCAACGAAACAGTTAAAACCTGATTAAGAATTTTTGCCGCATATTCCTTTGTCATTTCCCCGTGTTTTACCTTTCTAACCAGTTGTTTGTCAATTTTCTTAATAGAATTGTAAATAACAGGTTTTCTGATGATGGTTTTTGTGCGCGGATTGCCCGGAATCACTGGCTCTGTGTAGGTAAATTTTTCGTCGATTAAATAGAGTTTTTTGGCAATCTCTATTCCAAGTACATGTTCTTCAAGCATATCGGTGGGTACCGATTCTATTTCGGAATCACGCATATAGCCTTTAAACTCAAATTTTTGGGGTTGACTCGAAAAACTTGTTCTGGTATCAACGGGAGTGTTGTAGGAAATGTCATATTGTGCCCACCCAACTGTTGCTATAAATAATAGTCCTTACAGAAATAGGTTTGATAGTCTGCTCATTCGATTTTGTTTTTGATTTAGATTTTGCGCAAAGTAAATCTTCCATTATTGCGGAAAAGTTAATGGCTCATTAATTGTTGATTAATTGCAAAACAGAATGGATTAACAAAAAATATATGGAGTAAGTTCTTAATTATGAATAATATAGATTGGTCTTTTATTTCTGAATCCAGAGAAAATCGCACATCAAATTTAAAATCAAACTACTTGTTATTTTACATTTATTTAAGAATTTATATACAAGGGCCCTTTCGATTGTCTTCGGCTTCCTGACAAATGGCAGGCACGCAATTGCTGTTTTTATTGGGGTAGACTGCTCACTAAAAATGCCTGATTATACAGGTTGCTTAGAAAGCTGATGGATGGCAAACTTAGAGAATTATTCAAAATATTATGAGTTACTCTAATTGTGGAATCATATAAAGCCATGTTAATAAACGCGAAAATTGGTATCAAACCCCGGTGATACCAATTTTAAATATTTCAGATGCTAAAATCCTTAACTCTTCTTGTGCTGTTGTTGAAATTATTTTTCTCCCTTGAAATACCTGAAAACCACAAACAAATAAGTGCTGAAAATAACAGTGGTGATGGCCTGAATATATAACGGGGTCGAAACCAGCGACATTTCCAGAAGTCCGAAAGAAATGATGAAATATTTAGCGGCATAATAGACCAGCTTGCTGAGGAGAATACTCAATAAAATAGCGGGAAAAACCTTCTTCATCAGCGCTTTAAGCCAATAGAACAACAGCACGTTTATTAAAAGCTCACCGCTTATCAGAATCATTTTTAGTAAAACCGGATGGCTCGATATGGCAAACGAAAAGAGCGGTAAAGTGAGCGCAATGATAATAGCGTTGGTTTTGTTGGTATGCACCAGAGCCAGGATAAGCATCAACCGCATGGGCTCAATGAGATAGATGGGAAGACTGGTTAAATGGGCTATGGTGGGCACTAAGTAAATGAAAGCCACGGCCAGAATATCCATCAATAGACTTTGCCAGACTATGGGTTTACTGAGAGATTGAGTGATTGTTTTCATCGATCAATATTTTTAATGTAAAAATAAAATGGAACTCGCAGGCTAATTTTTTTTCCTTTGGGGGTTTTATTGACTAAGCTCGTTTCATTTCCGTTGAATAATTATTTTTTCTGTTTTTACCGATTTTCCTGCCACAAAGCGCAATGTATAGGCTCCGGAGACTTGATTTCTCACATCAATGGCTTTTTTGTCGGCAGCGTTCATTTCTCCTTCTACAATCAGCTTTCCGTCCATTGAAATCAATTGGTAGTTTACCGCATGGTTGTTTTGGTTTTGAATCTGAATATAGTCGGAAGCAGGATTGGGGAAAACCAAAACCTGTAATTGAGTTTCTAAGGTATTGATTCCCACCGATGTTTCGTGGGCTTTTACGAGTTCTATGCCGCTGCCAGTCCCCAGATTTCGGGTGTAGGCTTTGTTTATGGAGTCGTTCCAGTGCTCGTGAACGCCCAGTGAGGCAATAATAATTCCATCCTGGTCGGGATCGTAGACAATTCCCTCGGGCCACCACGACGAATCAGCAGCCTGATGCAAATAGTCATCCACACCATCCCAGCAGGGGCGGCACTCGGCAATGGTGGGGCCATTATACTCGCAGCGCAAAAAATCGTGTCCCACCGACGAGATAGCCACCGGATCGAGCGAAAGAAAAATGGAAGAACACCAATCGCCATTAAACGGATAGCTGCTCCATTTAAAGGGAACACCCAAAGCATCTTCCCCGGGATATAAGCCATCAATAACCGATAGCAAACTTTTGCCACTCAATAAATTGTGCATCATGATATCCGTTGGAACGCGATAAAGTCCATAACCCAACCGAATTGGATCGTCGGGGTTTCCCATGAGCCCATCGTGCAAATGCATGGCCCATTCGCGGGTAAAGGAGCCAAAATGGTTTTTCTCGGCTAAGGTAATTCCCCCGGTATTGTGAGCTTTGAGCGTTGGTATATTGATGAGATAGTCCATGTCTTCGAAAATAGTGAAAAGCTTGTCGGTAATGGCATCCACCATCACGGTACCTTCGTCGGCAAAGAAGACTTTGTCTTCGGCAGTTACAGCCACCGGAGTACGACCATAGGCCGATACATCCAATTCCGGATGTATTAAATTATTGCCCAAATACTTAACATCGGGGAACTCCTCGTGCCAAAGATTATAGAACTCCTCATAGATATTCCGGGCAGGGTCGCCCACATAGATTTTCAGCTCGGGAACTCCCGCTTTTTGAACCAACTGCCTCAGCATGGCCAAAACCAGATAAGGATTGGTTTCGGAAGTAAACCAATTGACATCGGTATCGTCGTTCCTTCTTAAATCATCATAATATCTTAATCCCACCTCGCCATGCATCGAAGTAGCGTTTATTTTAATAAAAACGATTTGGTCGTTGGTATAGCCCACATTGCCATGCCCGGTGTTGATATTATAATATCTGAAAATCTGATCCCAGGCCTCTTCTTCGGTGGTTTCTCCAGTGAGCAAAAGCAGCGATTTTATCAACATGCTGTCAATCACCTCGTAATTATTGTTTTTGGCCATAAACCAGGCATTGTCTTCTTCGTCTATATAGCCACTGAAATTGCTCGTATTGTCGCAGTTCTCGTTGGTTGCTTCGGGATTCCAGTTCCAAACCACCCGACCCGGATAAATGCCTTTGGCAACCCCAATGGGATCGTTTGGCGGAAATTCGCCAATCACCCCATCAGCAGTTTTAGCCGACGCTTTTTCCGACCACGAGTATTGGGTCATAAGGTAAAAGGAGCCCATCATCATAAGAAAGACAAAAGCGAGAAAATATTTCGACTCCGCCAGCTTCCTGCGAAATTGCACCATAGAAATGGCCGATCCCCCAATGCCCGTTATCCAAAGCACAAAGGCCGACATATATGGCGCTGTGGCTTGCATGCAGGGATAGGCCGCGCGGCTGGGTTTGGGAATTACACGGATTAAAAACCAAAGTGTGGATAGGATTCCCAAAACAAAAAATAATACTTTGGGGTGTATTTTAGCCTTTGTAATTCGTTGAATCATTTGGTGATACAACCTGGGTAATCGGGGGACTGAATCTGGGTTTTTCATATCGTGAGGCGTTTTACTCTCAAGCCGTGGTTCAAAAATACGGAATAATTGCCACCAAATTCAAAAAAGTGGCAAATATTCCTTTTATTTAATATGCACCAGACGATTCATTATGAGCCGAATAACCAGCATCAATCAAATAATGAATGAAAAATGTAAAAAGTAATGTTGAAGTTTCGAAGGATAGAAATTCAGTTTATTCTTCATCCTTGTGGTAAATCTTATCCTGCCGTGCTATAGATTCTTTATGAACCAATTGCAGCATCTTTAGCAGAAAATCGGCATCTAAGCCCTGGGCTTCGCCTTGTTCTACCCTGTCGTGCAAAATATTCGACCATCGCTTCAGCTGAAATATGGAGATATTATTCTCGTATTTATAATGTCCTATCTCGTCAACCACCTTAAATCGCTGCGATAAAGTATCTATCAATACGGCATCGAGCTTGTCGATTTCGGAGCGTAGCTCTTCTAATTTATGCTGAAAATCATAGTTCCCCCGTTGTCTCCGCACCACAAGTTTGTCGAGCAGTTCTTTCAACATATCGGGAAAAAGTTGCTGGGCTGCATCGGTAAGTGCCACCATAGGATTGATATGGGTTTCTATCATCAGCCCGTTCATGTCCAGGTCCAGGGCCTTTTGAGAAATGTCGAAAATAAGCTCTCTTTTCCCTGCTATATGACTGGGATCCACTATAATAGGCAGCTCGGGAATGAGCCGTTTGAGTTCAATGGGCAATTCCCACATGGGCGCATTGCGGAAAGGCGATCGTTTTAAAAAATCGAAACCCCTGTGAATGGCCATCAATCTGGTAATTCCCGCCTGATTGATACGCTCCAGGGCTCCAATCCAAAGGGCCAAATCGGGATTAATGGGGTTTTTCACCATCACCGGAATATCCACCCCCACTAAGCTATCGGCAATTTCCTGAACCGAAAACGGATTCACCACAGTGCGGGCTCCCAGCCAAAGCATATCAACGCCATATTTCAGACACAACTCCACGTGCGCCGGACTTGCCACTTCAACGGCAGTTTTGAGCGATGTTTCCTGCTGCACCTGCTGAAGCCACTTTAAACCTTCTTCACCTTGCCCTTCGAAAGCATTGGGGCGCGTGCGGGGTTTCCAAATTCCAGCCCTAAACACTTTTACTTTTCCCAAAGCATCAATGGCTTTGGCTGTGGCCATCACCTGTTCAAGGCTCTCAGCACTGCACGGGCCGCTGATAAAAAGTGGTTGTTGGCCATTGTTGCACCACTGTTCAAAAGGAAGTATATTGAGTTGATGATTCATGGCGCGAAATTAATGAATAATGCACAGTTTTTAAACCACCGTTTCCAGCTTCAAATATTTAGTGGCATTTTAACAAAGCAGCCTGTTTTCAATCGAATTTTTCATGAATCAAAAACAAATTTTAAGGGATTTCAATGAGCATTTCCGAAGGTGTTCGTCCGTTTTCGTTAAACGATTCAATGGAGAAAAAGTATTTCAAGTCGGCATTTAAGCTATTGATTGTGACAGAAGTATCGCCATAAACCATATAGCTGTGATATCTCTTATTTTTTTCATTACCATAGGAAATACAGTATCCATCGGCAGCTTCGGCTTTGCTCCAGTTCAGAGTTACGGTTCTGGGGTTCTCTATGTTTCTAAGTGCCTGAAAGTCGGCAACTTTACTGGGGGTTGAGCCCAAAGCATTTCCAAAAATTCTGAGTCCGCTCACGGCGAAATGACCATCCGGCACCTGGTAATTGGTTAATTTGATGTATCTTCCTGTGATTTTCGTCTCTAATTGATGGTAGGCATGGCTGTTGTCGTGGGTACTTTCGCTTTGGTCGATGATGGGATTCCACTGGATTTTATCAGTAGAATATTCCACAGTATATCGATGTCGAAGACTTTTATTCCTTCCGAATAAATGGGTTCCATGCTCAGCAAAATTTACTTGAATGGCAAAAATATCGCAGGGCGATTCTAAATCTATCACAACAAATTCACCTGCCTGACCACTTTGCGCTGCCCAGTATGTGCGAATATCTTCGTCAACCAGGAATCGGGTCGGGAGAGAATCAATCGCAGAGGAGGCTTCCACAGGTTTATTGTAAGATAAAACCATCCATTGTGGAAATATTTCCGCTGAGTTTTCAATTTTTTTCTGCGGAATCATCATGGGATAATCGCCAAATTGAGTCTGGCTAAAAAGAGTTCCATCAGCATCAACAAAAGTAGGATAGAGGGCCAGCCTACGCTCGAAAATATGCTTTTGCGAAATGGTGATGGTGCCCATATGCCAATAGTTCCCGTATTTATCGGTAAAAGTGCTCCCGTGGCCAGCTCCTGTGGCAAATCCGGCGGGCTTATAGGCAAATGGATTGTGAGGCTGAAGCTGAAATGGTCCCAGCGGATTGTCAGCTGTATAAACTGCATCGCAGTAGCTTCTGTACTCGGTACCCGGACCGGAATACTGAAGGTAGTATTTCCCCCAAATTTTATTCATCCAGGGACCTTCAATCCATGGTTTTTGGGTTAAGCGGGTGTTATGGTCGCCCGGAACTTCCCAGCCATGGGTTTCTGTTTGTGCTTTGATGAGCTCCTGGGGTTTACCTATAAATCTGAAACCATTTTTATAATCGAGCTCAACGCCATAAATCGGATTGATGTCGCTGCAACCCCAAAAGAGATAAAGCCGATTGTCATCATCTAATAAAAATGCCGGATCCCAAACTGGCATATCAAGCTCTTTCACAGCTATTTCCCATTTTCCCAGCTCGGGTTGTGAAGATTTATACAGGGTGCTCAACTCGTTCGACGAAGCCAGAAAATACAAGGTATCTTCAATCACCACGGCTGTTGGCGCGTATTCTTCGGTGGGAATCTCATTGGTTTCGATAAATGTCCAACTCGACAAATCGGCAGAATGCCAATATCCGCCGCTCTTACTGGCAAATAAATAGTAGCGGTCGCGATACCAAATCACTGTGGGGTCTGCAGCTTCGCGCCGCGAAGGCTCATCGAGGCAAAAACGGTAATTGATGTCGATGGGATTGCAAATGGTCGTAAATTCAGCAGCCTTGTCGTTGGATTGGATTTTGCATCCAGCCATTAACAAGGCCACAAAAAGAGTGATAAATATGGATTTCATTGGGTTTGTGTTTTAACACGAAAATACTCAAATTTGAGAATTTAATGATAGTTAATATTCTATCCATTGAAGAAACAGTAAATATAGGACGCGTGGTAAAAAAAAGCCTGCAAATGAGCAGGCTTTAGGGTTATTTTTTTATTTCCAGATACATTAAATTGAGGAAATTCTCAGTCACATATTTTCTATAAGCTTGATTAACAGTTAATTATTTTATAAGTTTATAATATTCTTCAGAATTTGTGGTCCAATTCCAAATCTCAATTCCGTTTAATAAAACTGTCCTCTTTAAGATGGAATTATTAGGTCTTTCATAAATGGTTTCAATGGTATCTATATCATCCTCAGTCCATTTAATAAAAGTTTTTGGACGATCTGAAGTTTCTGTGTGGTTCATTGTTATACCAATCCGATATTCATTCGTATGTTTAAAAATGGTGAAATTTCTTGGATTTTCCATATTTGGGTCGTTTACCTCAATAATATTCCCATTAATTTCATAAAATAGCTTAATATCTGATGATTCCAAATGACCTGGATTGGCCGTGTCCAATAAATCTATATTTTGAGAATTATAGACTGATAATTCTATAAATACATCAATAATTGCTTGTTCTTCTGCTTCTTCCTTTTTGTTGCATGAAAAAAGGGAAAATAGCACCAAAATAATGATTAGATTTTTCATAAATTTTTGTTTTTGGTTGATAATATATATTTAATAATTCGCTGTCTATCAGATAATTAAAACTATTAACTTATTAATTTTATAAATCGAAATTTTCAGTTAAAATAATTTAAGTAAATATTCTAAAAAATGTTTTTACATCATGCAAATATTATTTTATAGTCGGGTTCTTACATTATCTAATAGTAAGCTAAATTATAAAAATAATTTTATATTCATACTCTAAAAAGAAAAAATCTCATTTTATGGCTTTATTTGGTAGTAAAACGATTCATATTTTACTGCAAGTATCAATTATTAGGGATATTATGGTATTCAATTAAAAAAAGAAAGAGCAGTATATTATGATCTGAAATTTTTTTTTTTGTTTTCAATAGAAATACACAGCGGCAAATTTTGCCAAAGGTGCCATTCGGGCTTTATTGAGCGAGAGCGTATCGTTGTGTATGGTGTAATTGTCGCAGGTTTCGAGCACATTAAAGAAACTGCCTTCTGCTTCCAGATTGGGGCAAGCCATCATGGTGGTGGCCATTTTCGAAAACCTGATGCGGCTGCCTTCCAAAAGCTCAAATTGCCCGTTAAAACCATTGCACCCACCATTTCCTGAGATTGTGTTTACTTCGGTGTTCAGCATAAAATGGGCATCAACGCCTGCAAATTCGCTTTTGGAAACGGGAGCTCCCTTCAGCTCAATCAGCTTCCAGTATTTTTCGCGAATTTCGTTATCGGGGAAAACCTTTTTCAAGATATAATGGTCGGCCAGTTCAGTAGTTACCCGGTTTCCCAGCTTGTCTAACTGAAACAGCTGATTTTCACCCACCAAATAGCGATTGCCGTCGCCCCCGGAATCGGGTTTCAAAGTAATTATCGAACCATTGTCATCCCAGGTAAAGCTTCCCATTTCAATGAACTGTTCCTTGCTTTTTCCAATATATTGAAACACAAGAATATAGGTTTGGTCTGGGTTTAAACTGATTTGGGTTTTTATTCCTTCGCTGCTGGCCGCTGGTAAAATACCCCGATAAATACCTGCCCAATCCACCGAGTTTTGGCTATTGTGCGAAGTAGAAGCCGCATCAGGATTTTCTCCGGATGGTTTGATGGTTCCGCAGGCGGTAATTAAGATGCTCATTAAGGACAGGGTGTATAGAATTTTTTTTGACTTGTTAATCTTGATTATATTCATAATACTATCAATTATTAAGTTCATATTATTAATGATAAATGTTAAAAGAAGATTTTGGATGTGATTATTTAAAGTCAAACAACTAAGTTTAGTATTACACATTACCGATATTATTTGAAATTGGATAATTATTTTAAATATAACCTGTTAGATTTCTGGGTTAGTTAAAGGTAAGATTCTAAAAATTTTGTAATATCCTTTTTGTCCTTGAAACTTGCTTCAATCCTGTCTCCTGTATTGTATTTTAGTATGATTTCATATTTACTCAAAGGAAGTTTGGGTTTGTCTTCCGAATATTGCTTTATAAATCCAATTGCTTCGGATACACTGGTTGTAACAATTTCCTGACCGTGAAGCGGCAAAATGATAATTCTATCAATAAATCGTGAAACAGAATCAGAAAGAGATATTAAAAATTCTTCCACAGCTTTTTTGTTCAACTTAAACAATTCTTTCGCAACATCTTCTTTATTTAAAAGCAAGTTCCAGCTTTCAATTTTCTGCCTGAAATCAGCCTCTGTTGTTTTTTCGCTGAAGGAAGCATTTATTCCAAATTTAGAAAATGCTTTTACAACATTTTCGTAATGAATGTATAGCACATAGAAGCCGAGTGATTTTAATTGTTTTATCGCTCCTTCTGTAAATACTCCTGCCAAAACAACACCAACAAATGGAGATGAATTAGCGTATTTTGATGCCAAAGGTAAAACAGCACTTTGAATTTCTTGTGCTTTGTTTCTTGAATGCTTGGTATATCGTCTCCAGGCTGACTCAATGAATGCCACTGGAACACCAATTTTGTTTTCGGTTCCCCCACGTTCAAGAACATAATCTAAATCATGTTTGTTTCCTTTGGAATCAGTCCAAGATACTTTTTTACCAGGCCTTGCTTTTCGGATACCATTTTTATCAAGAAATAGTTTGTGTTTTTTTGCAAATTTTCGTAAATGAGGTTCCAAAGCCAATTCCAGAAGCTCACCAATTATTTGCCCAAATTTATGTGATAGTGATTCTGCCATTTTTTAACTTTCTATCCAAAGTCTTCCTTCATGCAAAGGGACAGTGTGTTTTCTGTTTTTCCATTTAATATTTCTATCTCTTAGTTTTTCAAATGAGTACGAGCTAAAACCAGCTGATACTGCTAATTCACCAAGCCATTTGTCAACTGGGACATAAATTCCATAAGGTGCTGAATCGCCAATTACAAAGCACATTTTGCAGTTGTTGTTTGTAACTCGTCTTAATGAGTGGAAAACATCTGCTAGGTCATTAAAATATGCTGCTATCATTAAATGGTAATTCTTTTTACCTCCGTGCTTCAAACGTTCTTCTTTTAAAGTTTCGTAGACATCTAACAGTTCCAATTTAATAGCGTCTAATCTTGGGTTAGATAAAATACCATCTATGCTTTCACCTAATTTTGATACATGTTGGGTACAAGCCCTTATTAAGTGTTTTCTTACATTGTCTTGTAAATCTGACCAGCCACTAATGTCCCCCCAAAATGTCATTTCAAGTCGTGTGGCATCTGCATAGTCGTAATTATTGGCATATGGTGGTGAAGTAATAACGAGGTCGCCCCACCCATCAGGAATAGATTGAATATTTCTTGCATCTTCGTTGAGTATTATAGAATCAACGACATCTGTGAAACGTTTTTGAGTTCGTTTCATGTCCAGATACATTTCATTGACTTTTATTTCAAAGGCAACAAATGGGTCAACTACTTTTGATTTCTTTTTGTTTGGTTGAATATATTGCCATTGCGCTGTTCCAACAGGAGAAGATGTTCTCAGAATTGCAGTAATAATAAACCAATTAAAATTTTTTATTTCTTCATCCTGTTTTTTACTAAGCCAGGTTTGTTTGAGGGCATCAAGCTTCTGAATAGTATCTAATGGATAACAACTCATTATTAGTTTTGGAAAGTCAGTTTGTTCAATTAACATTCCTTTGGCGATTTTTAATAAAGCAAGAGCCTCCTCTTTGAATTTTTCTGGTGGATAGTTCCAATTTAATTTAGCTTTTGCAATCCGATAAATATACGGATGTGCTTCTAATCCATATGATTCAACACCTGAAAATTCACTTTCGATTAATACTGTACCTGATCCGGCAAAAGGGTCAATAATTTTTTTTCGCCCATTTTTTAATTCTTCTTTAATAAGTTCATTGACCCAGGCAGCTGAGAATCCAGCTGTATACCGATACCATTTATGAATAGGCATTTTCATATTGTCAGCAAAAGTTGAAGAATAATCTTGTTCAATTTTTACTTCGGTAGGGAATAATTCTAATTCAAATTGTTGTGCGATATAAGTCATCCTGCAAAAGTAAGCAATTTTCAACTAATTTTGTTTCTGCGGCATTTTTTAAGCACGAATAATCAGGTGGAAATATTAATTATATTAAACTGCTCTTAGATTCTTTGAATCAAGACAGAAATAAAAAACTGCAATCAAATTTTAACTGATGGCTGCAGTTTTGTGCGAATAACTGAATAACAAAATCAAAATTGAGTACCGAATTAAATGAGTTTTTCTAAGCAAAAATCCGAAGCTTGACCAGCATTCTCAAGAAAAATCAAATCTTCGTTTTTCATTTTCATTTCTATTGGTTTAAGTGGCGCAAAGTAATGGTGACCCCCGAAAACGGGCAATCGCCATTATTGGGGATATTTTTTGGGGGGAGAATTGGGGAGTTATTTTTAAAGCATAAAAAATCTCCAAAAAAATTAATATTATGTATTGACTATATCAACTTATATTGCATATATTTGAGCGAATAATCAAATATTAAAAATCTATCTCCTATGAAAACCGTTACGCCTTTTGTTCTTTTCGTTTTTTTTCTGTCTTTTCAGCTTTTCGGGCAAGCAGATTCTAAAAATCACATCATTCTAAATTCTCAGTATAAAGTCGACCATTTCCCAGTTAATTATCCCAATATGTCTGTCGTGGAGGACAGAATATCAGTTGAAGGGGAAGATATTACCAACATCGACAGCTTAGCTCAGATTACCACGATTCTTGATGCAATCTATATTCTTGATTGCCCTAATTTGAATAATATCAGCGGATTAATGAATCTTCGAGATGCTGGTTATGTATTCATATCGGGTATTCCAAAGTTGGTGAGACTTGACGGTTTGCACAACCTTGAGAATTTGGGTGGTATTCATCTGGAATCATGCGACTCTTTAAGCGACCTGAGTGCCCTGGATCATCTGACAAAAATTGGTTCAATATCCTTGAGAGATTTGAATTCTCTTGGCAATTTGGATGTTTTTGAGAATTTAAACAAATTAGACTATTTTACACTGGGTTATGATCCTAATTTAACAAACTTCGAAGGTTTTTCTCAAATAGATAGTATTATAAACATACTTATTTATTATAACCCCAAATTGGTTTCATTGCATGGCTTTGAATCACTGAAATATGTAGAGCACGATTTGCAAATTTTTAGTAACCCAGCCCTTAGTAATATTGCCATTGATTCGTTATTAAGCGCCAGAATTATTAATATAGAAAATAATGATTCTCTGGTCATACTCCAGGGATTCAGTAATCTGAGAGATGTGCGGGAGTCACTTAGAATTAGGGAAAATGCTATTCTTCGGGAAATTACAGGATTTACAAACCTGGAAAAAGTAAGCTATCTCACGATATATGAAAATGATAGTCTGCAAACATTAGGACTTTTTAATAACCTGGACTCAGTTGGTGCCATTAACATCAGTGATAATATGGCTTTAAGAGATTTATCTGGTTTTCAGAGTCTTAAATCAATAAGTTCCTCTTTGGAGATATCGACTAACAAAAACCTGGAAACTATTTCCGGGTTTAACTCCCTCACTTCCATTGGAACTGATTTTACTCTTCGCCAAAATCTCAAATTGAAAAATATATCAGGACTTCAAAACCTGCAAAGCATTGGTATGGACATTGACTGCTACGGCAATATTGAAATGACAAGTTTCTCTTCATTGAGAAATCTATCGTATGTTGGCAACGATATCTGGATTAACAGCAATTATAAGCTCGAATCGTTCGATGGTTTTCAAGGGCTTGAACAGGTCAATGGCGATTTAAAATTGGAGGTAAACAAAACTGTTACGAGCCTTAATGGTCTCGAAAATCTGAGAGACGTTGATGGAGATTTTTTGCTCAAAAGTTGCTTTGTTCTCCCCAACATCCAGGGTTTGGATAATTTAACATCAGTAGGTGGAAATTTCATTTTGGAGAATAATTATGAATTAACCTCGTTGGAAGGGTTGGGTAACCTTGCGTCGGTGGGAGGTTCTTTCAGTTTTAAATATAATAAAAAACTCAAGAGCTTTGAAGAATTAACCAATATACGGTCACTGGGATCCTTAGGCATAGAAAATCAGGATTCTACACAAAATTTTCTGGGGTTCGATAAGATTGAGTCGCTGAATCACTTGTCAGTTTCGAGCTGTAAATCTCTAAAGAATCTCATTGGATTCCAAAACCTTAAAACCATTCAGGGCAATTTGTGGATTTACAATTCCTATATTGAAGACCTAACACATCTCAGCAACCTAAAGTATGTGAATCGTATTTACATCCAAAATGCCGATAGACTTAGAAGTCTCAACGGCCTGGAGAACGTGGAGACAGTGGACGCAATTGATATTAGAAATAATGAAATTCTAGACAATCTTAGCGGGCTGAGAAATGCCAACCCCGATGGAATTAGTACTGTAGAAATTGTAGGAAACGAATCACTTTCCGATTGCGCCATATGGAGCTTTTGCCAAACACCCTACGACGATTTTTATACATATTTTAATATTTCCAATAACATGGAAGGTTGCAACAGCCGGGAAGAGATGTTTTCTGCCTGCGAAACCAATGGAACCTTGAGCCAGACTGCCTTTCCTCTCATTCATACCGATCCCTACTGGAGCGTATTGCGGCGGTTATTGCAATTGCCCAATATCAACAAAACCGAGAAATTTTCCTACATCGATGATTTTGTTTTCTGCGGGCAACGGTATTCTAAAATTGTTTACTCCGATGCCAATCAGCGCCTCTATTTACGGTCCGACCTGGATAAAACCTATTTTAAAAGGGGGGAAAGCTGCAGCGATAAAGAATATCTGATGTATGATTATAGCATGGAATTGGGCGACACTGCCTGGGTTGGCTGGAATCAAAACCATCATTATGCCCTGGATACTGCGGCTTTCGTGCTCACCCAAATCGACAGTATTCTCTTAAACAATCAATACCACAAAAAATTTCATTTGGTTCCTGCCGACGCTAGTATTGGCTATTCGGGCGCTCTCAATTGGGTTCAGGGCGTGGGGGCCCTGGAGCATCCATTCTATCCGCTGGCTAAGCTCACCGACAGTCTCAACTATCACTACGAGCTGCTTTGTCACGACAGTGCCGGACTGGAGATTTATCACAACCCCACTTTTTCGGAATGCTATTATAACTATGTGGCCGTCGACGAGATGGAGATGGCTGATTTTCAGGTTTCTCCCAATCCTTTTAACGAGAAAATTATTGTAAAATCGCCCACCGAACCCATCGAAAACATTTCAATGGTTTCAACCACAGGAAGTTCAGTCCCCTTGAGCTGGTATATGGAAGGCGATGAAGTTCAAATAATATTTAATGATTTTATGCCCAAAGGCGTTTATCTTCTGACCATCTCTTCAAAACAGTTCAGAAAAACCTTTAAAATGATAAAGTCGGGGGAGTAAACAATCACTTGTTCCAAATAAAAAAACCACTCAAAAAAGTGGGTTTTTATGAGCGAAAGACGAGGCTCGAATCTACCTGGCTACGCAGTTAGACAGGTCTACCTGGCTACGCAGTTAGACAGGTCTACCTGGCTACGCAGTTAGACAGGTCT